>NZ_JBFUCQ010000001.1:0-598143 GCF_056405135.1 Devosia sp. P1_H9 | reverse complement strand
TGGACCGACATCATCTCCGAGCTGCGGCTCGCCGGATGGACCGGCTCGATCGACATCGAAGGCTGGCACGACCCGGTCTATCGCGACGCGCTTGAAATGACCGGACAGGTCCGGGCGCTCAACTATCTCAAGCATAGCCGCGGCGGCGACTACGTGAATCTGGCGGCGAACTACGAGGGTGGAGACCCCTCGCTACGACGCGCCAGCTGATGAGTGGTGCCGGCGGGGGAGCCGGCACGCAAAACCGTGCACAGCACGAAAGGGAGGACGTGACTATGACTAGGATTGTTCTGAAGACACTGACCGCAGCAGCCTTTGCAACGGTCACCATCGCCAGCCTGACGAGTGTCGCCATGGCGGAAACGCTGCGCGACAACTGGTGCAGCGACGTCAAGATCCGGTTCTTTGCGGGTGGTGCCGAGGGCGATGCGTTTGCATCGATCGTCTACAACGGCGCCGTCCAGGCGGCTAAGGATACAGGCGCTCAGGTCGACTACGTGTTCTCGGGCTGGAGCTCGGAGAAGATGATCCAGCAGCTTCGTGAGGCCATCGGCGCTGCCCCGAACGGCATCGCCATGATGGGCCACCCGGGCAATGCCGCGATCATGCCGCTGGCCGAAGAAGCCTCCGCCGCGGGGATCAAGATGATGTACCAGAACGTGCCGGTCGACGAGGTCACTGCAAAGTTCGGCGGCGGCTATGTCGGGGCCCAGCAGAAGCCACAGGGCAAGGCCCTGGGCGAGGAAGCCATCCGCCGTTTCGGTCTCAAGGCCGGCGATGTTGCTATCGTGATGAGCGACTGGTCGCAGATCGAACGCGCCGAACGCGAACTCGGAACACTCGAGGCATTCGAGGCCGCTGGGTTGAAGGTCGTGAAGCTGCAAAGTCCGGAAGGCCTGGGCACAGATCCAAACGTGGGCATTCCAGTAATCACGGCGGCTGTCACGGCCAACCCCGATGTGAAGATCATCGCCTATCCGGGTGGCCAGCCGCTCGGTAACGCCGCCACCTACATGCAGGCGGCAGGCAAGAATGCCGGCGACGTCATCAACATCGGCTTCGACACCAGCCCGCAGATCGTCGAGGCGTTCAAGGACGGCTGGGTGCAGTTGACCTCGGACCAGCAGCCCTTCCTGCAGGGCTACATGCCGATCCTGTCGCTCTGCCAGCAGGTCGTCTACGGCCTCGGCTCGATCAATGTGGATACCGGTGCCGGCTTCGTGACCCCCGACAATTACGGAGCTGTTGCGGACCTGGCCAAGGAAGGTCTTCGCTAAGGGCTCCCGGCGGCGGGGTCCGGTTCCGGCCGGGCCCCGGCCCATCATTTGCAGCGAGGGCATCGTGCAAAATCGCATTATCGAGCTCAAGGACATCAAGAAGTCCTATGGGCAGGTCTACGCCCTTGGCGGAGTTGACCTTCACGTGGACCAGGGCGAGGTCGTCGGCCTCGTCGGCGACAATGGCGCGGGCAAGTCCACTCTCATCAAGATCCTTGCAGGCGCGGTTCGACCGACGACGGGCGAGATCCTCGTGCGCGGCGAGCCGGTTTCGAACTGGAACGCGGCACGC
The DNA here is from genome assembly GCF_056405135.1 of Devosia sp. P1_H9. Taxonomy (NCBI): domain Bacteria; kingdom Pseudomonadati; phylum Pseudomonadota; class Alphaproteobacteria; order Hyphomicrobiales; family Devosiaceae; genus Devosia; species Devosia sp. P1_H9. Next base: position 596,574 of record NZ_JBFUCQ010000001.1, on the reverse strand, counting down.
TCGCGCGAGGCGGGCATCGAGACGGTGTTCCAGGACCGCGCGCTGGCCGTGCAGCAGACCATCATCTGGAACGTCTTCATGGGCCGCGAACTGGTGGGCCCGCTTGGCTTTCTCAAGGTCCGCAAGCAGCGCGAAGAGGCCGAGCGCCTGATGCGCGAGATCGGCTTCACCTCGAAGGTCTTCGGCCCGAGTTCCATTGTCGGCCAGTTGTCCGGTGGCGAGCGCCAGGGCGTGGCCATCGCCCGGGCAATGTACAACCAAAGCGACCTGATCATCCTGGACGAGCCGACGACGGCGCTCTCGCTCACCGAGACGGCCAAGGTTTTCCATTTCGTCCGGCAGGCCCGGGCAGCGGGCCGCTCGATCCTGTTCATCGGCCACAACATCCACCACGTGTTCGACATTTCCGATCGCTTCGTCGTGCTCGATCGTGGACGCGTGGCGCTGCAGGCCACCAAGGCCGAACTCGGCTCGGCGGAAGCCCTTGTCCGCTTCATGGAAGAGCTTGCCCATCCGGGTGGCGCCGGCGTTGAGTCCACAGGAGGGACAGTATGACTGATACAGCCAACCGTGACGGTCATTCGCTGGCCAAAGCCCTCGATGCGGACAAGGTCCGTCGCGTTGCCGAGGGCAAGCACGCCGACCGCTCCAGAGTTCGCCGCTTCCTGATCGACCACCGGCCAGCCATCGGTTCGTTCGTCGTGCTGGTGGTCATGCTTGCCTGCTTCTTCGTGGGCAATCCGGAAGTGTTCTCGCAGTGGAACATGTACCGCGCCGTTCTCATCGGCCTGCCCGTCGTCCTCTTCGTCGTCGTGCCACTGGTCTACGTGGTGACCGTGGGCGAAATCGACCTCTCGTTTCCGGCGACCATCGGCATGGCCGGTTGGGTTTTTGCGCTCGTGGTGCAGGCGGGGTACGATCCGTTTCTCGGTATCATTGCCGCCGTGCTGACGGGCCTCGTGCTTGGGCTCTGCGTTGGCTGGCTCGTCGTCTATTGCAACCTCTCGTCGCTCATCGCCACACTGGGCATGAATTTCATGCTGCGGGGGCTGATCCAGATCAACACAGAGGGCAAGTCGATCGCCCTGGTGGGCCTGCCCAAGACGCTGACCTTCCAGATCTTCGGCGGCCAGTTCTTCGGCACTCCCGTGCAGGTGCTCTGGGCCCTGCTGTTCGTGGGGATCTGCTCGCTCATCTACAACAGGCACCGCTTCGGCGTGCATGTGCACATGGTTGGCGACAACCCTGACGCGGCGCAGCAGATGGGCATCAACATCAAGCTGGTGCGGCTGAAGACCTTCGCGTTCGTCGGCCTTGGCGCGGCCTTGGCTGGCGTCGCCGCCGTGATGATCAACTACACCTGGTGGCCGACTTCCGGCGACGGGTATCTGCTCCCTGCACTGGCCTCGGTGTTCGTCGGCGGCACGGCGCCATGGGGTGGCATCGGCACGATCATCGGCAGCGCCATCGGCAGTTTCACGGTGTCGTTCATCCAGTCAGGAGTGGTCGGCGCCGGATTGTCGGGCTTCTACGTGCAGTTCTTCTACGGGCTGATCATCATCCTCTCGCTACTCGGTCATCGCTGGAACCAGGTGAGGTACCGTTAGCCCGGGTGGGGGCTTCTGGCCGGCAATGTGGAGCGCAGGTATGCAGGGAGTGGCGGTGCCCAGTCCTTGCATGCCTGTCAGCGCCAACTCACCAATTGGCGATGCGGCCATCCGCGAGGACGGATTCGGCAGCGGGTATGATCTCCTGCGCAAACGGGTGGCGCGCGGCGGCCTTCTCGTCGATTTCGATGCCGAGGCCCGGTCCTTCCGGTATGGCCCATGCGCCATCGACGAGGTTCAGCGGGTAGGTCGAGCAGATTTCCTCGAACCACGGCACGATGCCGACCGCCTCCTCCTGGATGACGAAATTGGTCGTAGCGGCGTCGAACTGCAGGGCTACGGCGCCGGCCACCGGGCCCATCGGGTTGTGCGGGCAGACGCCCATATGCGCTGCCTCGGCAATGGCCGCGACCTTGCGGCCGCCGGTGAAACCCATACAGTGCGCGAGGTCCGGCTGAATGTAGGCGACCGCGCGGGTCTGGGCGACCTCGGCGAACTCCCGTGGCGTGAATAGCCGTTCGCCGGTCGCCAGTGGGCAGTCGACGCGGCGCGCGATGTCGGCCATCCCGGCGGTGTCGTCCGGCTGGATCACTTCCTCGCAGAACAGCGGCTTGATCGGCTCGATCGCCTTGATGTAGGCGATCGCCGCATCCAGCGAGTCCGGCCGGCCATGGAAGTCGGTCATGATTTCAACGCCGTCGCCAACCCGTTCACGTACCGCGGCGGCGAGCTTTTCGACATGCCTGACAGCGGGGAGGGGGGCGTCATAGCCGGTGTAGGGGACGAAGCCGAGCTTGATGGCGTTGTAGCCCATCTCCACCGTCTCCTGCACCGCGTCGCAGAAGCGGCTGATATCGGTGTTCGGGACGCGCGCCGTGGAGTCGCCGCGCTTGAGGTGGGTATAGACGCGGACGCTGTCCCGCACCCTGCCGCCGAGCAACTGCCACACGGGCACACCCAGCGCCTTGCCCTTGATGTCCCACAGCGCGTGCTCGATGCCCGAGACGGCGGTGAGGCCGATCGAGCCCAGCGGCCAGAAGCTGAAGCGCGTCATGGTGTTGACCAGATGCTCTATCCGCATCGGATCCTGGCCGATGAGAAACGGTGACAGGTCTTCGATCGTGCCTTTCACCGCCCGGGTCTTCCACTCCAGGGTCGCTTCGCCCCAGCCCCAGAGGCCCGGCTGGTCGGTCAGCACTTTGACGAAGATCCAGTTGCGGTGCACGGCGTTGACGACGACGGTCTCGATGCCGGTGATCTTCATATCGGTCCCTCCCCAGGACGCTGCATCGATCCCGGTCGATGCTTGCTTGGCTCGCCTCACACCGAAGTGCCGTGCGAAGCTTGTTGGTCCGGCTGTCAGGCCAGCTCGATCTTGTTCGCTTCGAGATAGTCCCGGTCGAGTTCGATACCGAGCCCGGGCACGCGCGGCAGCTTGAGGGCGCCGTTCGAGTTATCGAGCCGGGTGTGCATGAGCTCGTTGTATCCGGACAGATCCCAGCGCGAGGTCTCGAGCCGGTAGAAGTTCGGGACCGTCATCATCACGTGCGCGCCGGCCAGCACATTGATCGGGCCACCGGCGTCGTGCGGCGAGATCGGGACGTAGAAGGCCTCCGCCAGCGTCGCGATCTTCTTCATCTCGGTGATGCCACCGGTCCAGGTGACGTCGGGCATGATGTAGTCGGCGAGCTTGTTTTCGAGGATCGCTACGAAGTCCCACTTGGTATGGGCCCGCTCGCCCACCGAGATCGCCGCGTTCACCTTCTCGCGCACCTGCTGCAGCGCCCCATAGCTCTCAGGTGGCACCGGCTCCTCGAACCAGTCGATCTGGCCGGCTTCCTCGAGCGAGCGGCAGAGCCGGATCGCGGTCGGCACGTCGAAGCGGCCATGCGCATCGATCAGGATCTCGATCTCGGGCCCGGCGGTCTTGCGGATCAGCGCGGTGAGGTCGGCGGCCTTGCGCTCGTCGGCGCGGGTCATCATGCCGTCGAGATAGCCGTCGCGCTGCTCGTTGCCCCCACGCTGGTGAGGGTATGGGTCGAACTTCAACGCTTTGTGGCCCGACTTCACGATGTCAGTGATCTCGGCCACTACGGCTTCGTCGGAGGTGAACTTGCTCTGGTCGGGGTGGGTGTAGAGCGAGATCTCGTCGCGCACCGCGCCGCCCAGCAGTTCGTAGACCGGCAGTCCGAGCACCTTGCCCCGGATGTCCCAGAGCGCGATGTCGATGGCGCTCACGCATTCGCAGGCGGCGCCGCGGCTGCCCATGTAGGTGAAGCTGCGGAACAGCTTGTGCCACAGCCGCTCGATCTTGCTGGGGTCCTCGCCGGCGATCTGGCCACCGATCTGCCGGAGGATGGCGCAGAGTGCCCGGTTGGCGATCTTGGTGGTCGAGGTGATCTCGCCCCAGCCGGAAATGCCCTCATCGGTCGTGACTTCGACGAACAGGTACTCGCCCCAATACGAGGTGGTGGCCTTGACCAGCCAGGGCTGGACGCCCGTGATCTTCATTATCGTTCCCTCAAAAACCTTGTGCATGCCCCTCGCATGCGAAGAATTGGCTTCAGCCGGCGCGCGCCGAGGTGGCCGCCCGCATCTGCTCGAGAACATGTCGGCCCGCGCCATCCACATGCAGGGCGATCAAGTCCGCAGCTCTCGCGGCGTCGCCTTCCTTGACCAGCCTGATGAGTTCGCGGTGATCGCGGATCACCTGGGCGCGGCGGGAAAGGGTGAAGCTGTAGCGCCGTCCCAAGGCGCGCAGTACCTCGCGGTGCTTCCACCAAAGCTCGGCCGCGAGGTGGTTGTAGTGGCGCTCATACATGACCGTATGAAACTGCGTATCGAGCTCGCTGTGCAGGATCGGGTCGGCGAAGTTGTTGGCCTCGATGAGGTGCTGGATGCGTTCCAGTTCCGCGATATCGGCCGGGGTGGCCATATCCACGAACCATCGAACCATCGAGGGCTCGATCAGCACGCCGATCTCGTAGACGTCCCGCACGAAGTCCTGGTCGATCGGGCGGACGCGCGCGCTCTTGTTGTGGACGATCAGCACGAAGCCTTGCGAGCGCAGCAGCTGCAGCGCCTCTCGCACCGCATTTGCCGGTGATTTGTGCCGTTCCGACAGCTCCGCCACCACCAGCCGCGAGTTGGCTTCCAGGCGGCCGGAGATGATGTCATCGCGGATCAGTCCGTAGACCAGAGCCCCTTCTTCCGACACGCCGGTCGGGTCGATGCCAACGGGGGGGCGGGCCTTGAACTCTCTCATCAATGTCGATCCGTGCGTTCGGTAGCGGCGCAGCTTTGCCGGTTTCTCGCCAAATTTCTAGAGAGATGGATGAAATTTTGCAAAATCCTTGTTGCCTGTCCCAAAAACGAGGCGTTAATTGCGTAGCCGGCAGGTTGCCGGACAGTCATTCTCGATCTGCGCGAGGGGCGCAGGCCGCGGGTGGAGGAGGAAATTCATGTCAGAACACGGAATTGGCCGCGCGCTTGCGCACGGCGTGGCAGCGGCTGGCCTGGCGGCAAGCCTTACCTCGACGGCCTTCGCCGGGGGCATCGACATCAGCAAATGGTCGCCGGAATACGTGCGATCGATCGCAGGCACCGAGACGTTCGATACCGTTGGTCACTGCAACTCGGTCACTCCGACCGACTACAAGGGCAAGCTGACCTTCTGGTACCAGGGCATCTTCGAAGCCGATCCGCAGATCATGCGCGACAACTACCGCGATTTCTTCGCGGCGTTCCGCGCCACATACCCCAACATTGAGCTCACCGAGCAGGGCATCACCTATAACGAGCTGCTCGACAAGTTCCGCACCGCGCTCCTCGGCAATTCCGCTCCAATGGCGATCCGCCTGCAGATCCTGGGCGGCACCGAGTTTGCGTCCAAGGGCTATCTCGAAGAGCTGAAGCCCGAAGACGTGGGCTACAAGCCAGAAGACTTCTGGCCCGGCGCGATGAAGGCGGTAACCTGGGACGGCAAGGTCTACGGCATTCCCACCAACAACGAGACGATGGCGTTCATCTGGAACGCCGACATCTTCAAGCGCGCGGGCCTGGATCCGGAGAACCCGCCCGCCACGTGGGACGACGTCGTCGCCTATTCCAAGCAGATCCACGACAAGCTCGGCATCGCCGGCTACGGTCTCGTCGCCAAGCAGAACGCCGGCAACACGCCCTATCGCTACATGCCGCAGCTCTGGGGCTATGGCGGCGGCGTCTTCGACGAAGCCGACCCCAACCCGACCTACGGCGAAGTCCGCCTCGACAGCCCGGCCTCCATCCGCTCGCTGCAGGCCTCCTATGACATGTACGTCAAGGACAAGTCGGTGCCCGTTTCGGCGCTCACCAACACCCAGGGTGAAAACCAAGCGCCGTTCATCTCCGGCCAGCTCGGGATGATGATCTCGCACCCGTCCGAGTACGCCAAGATGGTCGAACTCGCCGGCAAAGCGACCGGCAGCGACGTGGCGGTGGCCCAGACCGTGCTCGACAACATGCGCTACGGCCTGATCCCCACCGGCCCCGATGGCAAGCGCGCCGTGGTGTTCGGCGGTTCCAACATCCACATCGTCAAATCCCAATACGTCGAGGGCGGCAAGGTCGATGAGCCTGCGGCCAAGGCGTTGATCTGCATGTGGACCAGTCCCGAATGGTCGCTGAAGCTTGCCTGGGCGGGGTCAAACCCCGGCAACGTCAACGGCTTCAAGACGCAGTGGATGAAGGAACGCCTCGACACCATCAAGTTCCTCGACGTCACCACATCGATGCTGCCCAACGGCATCCCGTTCCCGGCCCTGCCGGAGGCGCCTGAGATCATGAACATCATTGTTCCGGACATGATGCAAAATGCTCTCACCGGCACCATGACCGTCGAGGCGGCCGCAAAGGACGCTGCGGAGAAGGTCCGAAAGCTGCACGGTGGTGGCGGTCTCTAAGCGATCAAGATGCAGGGCCGGGCGAGATGCTCGGCCCTGCGACTATTCAGGTGGCTACAGCCGCAACCCTGCCTTGTCGAAGGCCATTGCCGCGCCGGGTTCGATGCCCACCTCAATCAGGGCACCGCTGCTGATGCGGGAGTGGCCCTTTTGCTGGATCGTTACCTTGGTCTGGTCGTCCTTACCCGCGGCATAGACGTAGGAGACGCCGCCCAACTGCTCGACCACCTGAGCCTTGGCCGTCAGCGTCGGCCCGCCGAGACTAACGTCGGCGAAATGCTCAGGCCGAATGCCGACGCTGATCGCGTCGCCCACCGCACCACCGCCGCCACGTCGCCTTACCTTGAGGGCAGGGGCATCGAACGCGGTTAGCGAGACGGTCAGCTCCTGCCCGTCGATGGCCGCTATGGTCCCATCTAGGAAGTTCATACGCGGCGATCCGATAAAACCGGCCACGAAGGTGTTGTCGGGGTTGTCATAGAGCTCGATCGGGCTGCCCTGCTGTTCCACCCGGCCGGCGCGCAGCACGACGATCCGATCCGCCAGGGTCATGGCCTCGACCTGGTCGTGGGTCACATAGACCATGGTGGCGCCGAGCTGCTGGTGCAGTTTGGCGATCTCGATGCGCATCTGCACCCGGAGCTCTGCGTCGAGGTTGCTGAGCGGCTCGTCGAAGAGGAAGGCCTTTGGCTGCCGGACGATGGCGCGGCCGATGGCGACGCGCTGGCGCTGGCCGCCCGAGAGCTGGCGCGGTTTGCGCTCGAGAAGCTCGGTCAGTTCAAGGACGCGGGCGGCTTCATTTACCCGCGTCGAGACCTGATCCTTGGGCGTGCCTCCCATGCGCAACCCGAAGCCGAGATTCTCCTCGACCGTCATGTGCGGGTAGAGCGCGTACGACTGGAAGACCATGGCGACGCCGCGCTCGGAAGGATCGTAGTCGGTGACGTCTTCGCCGCCGATCAGGACCTGTCCGGCAGTCGGTTCCTCGAGTCCGGAGATGGTGCGCAACAGCGTGGATTTCCCGCAGCCTGATGGGCCGACGAAGACGACGAACTCGCCGTTGCCGATGTCGAGACTGACATCGTGAATCACCTGTACTGCGCCGAAGCTCTTGTTGATGCTCCGCAGCTGAAGTTCAGCCATCGTCTCCTCCTTGCGATGGTTAGCGTGGTTCAGCGCGCGGCCCAGAGGGCCCCGCGCTCGAAGATCGTCCGCATCTGCGGGACCTGGAATTCGTCCGCCACATGGCCCAGCGACGAATAGAAGACGCGGCCTTTGCCGTAGCGGCGCTTCCAGACCACTGGCATCACCACACCATCGATCTCGTCGAAATGCTCGCCGGAGAACGTGGTGGTGGCGAGCACTTCGACGCTCGGGTCGAAGTGCATGTAGTACTGCTCCGAGCGGTAGGGGAAATCGCCGACGCCGGTCATGATCGGGTCGTCTGACTTCGCAACGTTTACGACGTAGTCGATGATGTTGCCCGGGTGCGCCACCCACTGTCCGCCGGTCATGAACTGATAGTCGGGCTCGTTGCGGAAGCTGTCGCACATGAGGCCATGGAAGCCAGCGAGGCCGGTGCCGCTGCGTACCGCAGCGAGGAGGTTGGTGAGTTCCTCGCGCTCGATCCGCGACATGGTGATGGCCGGAACGATCAGGTCGTACTGGCTGAGGGACTCGTCGGCAAAAGCCTCGGTGGTGGGTTCTATGTCGACGGCAAAGCCATGTGATTCAAGCATCGAGCCAACGAGGCGCGAACTCTGCTCAGGCGTGTGCCCATCCCATCCTCCCCACACGATCAGCGCAGACTTCGTCATTTTCTTTCCTCCTGATAGGCAGATGTCCATGGGGCGCTATAGATGTCCCGCAGCATGAGGGCGGCAGCGCCGCGCGCCCAAAGCTGGTCGTCGAGCGTGTGAAAGATGAGCTGCGTCGTGGCGAGATGCGCACGGAAGCTATTGGCCGCGACGGCTGTCTCGAGCGCCGGCGCAACGAGTTCGCCATAACGCGAGGACGCGAACGCGACGATGATCTTCTCGGGGTTAATGAGGTTGACGACGTAGGAAATTCCGAGGCCGAGCCGTGCACCCTGTGCGTCGATCACCGCCTGTGCCGCCTCGACGCCGGCATCGCTCGCCTCGGCCAGCGCCCCCATGATGTCCGTCCGCGCCAGCGGTCTATCGAGGAAACCTTCGCCGAGTCGCGCAGCCGCCTCTCGCCGCATGGCGGCATCGCTCACATAGGCGTTCAGGCAGTCGACCTGACCGCATTCGCAGGGCTGGCCAGCGCCGCCCACCTTGATATGACCAAACGTCGGGCCGAGCGTGCTGGCGCCGCGGTGCAGATCGGATTCGATCCACAGGCCCAGGCTCGCCGTCTGGTCGAGCGAGATGACTGCGAAGGTTCGTTCGGCTTGCGCATAGCCGAACCAGCTTTCGGCCAGCGCCAGCAGATTTGCTGGCTTTTCAAGCTTCACCGGCAATCCGGTGCGCTCGCTGAGCAGCGACCCAATGGGAATTTCACGCTCGCCGAAAACCGAACTCGAGTAGCTCTTGCCCGAGCGCGGATCGACCAGTCCCGGCACGCCGATGCCGATGCCCTTGATGCGGCTGCGATCGATGCCCGACTTGTTGACGCAGTCGGTGAGCGCATCCTCGATGATGTCAGTGATCACGTCCGCCGGCTGGCGGGCCATTCGGATCGGCAGCTGCGACGAGGCAACGAGCTCACCGCGGAAGTCGACCAGCGTTACGGTGGTGACGCTCTCCGAAATCTTGATACCGAGAACATAGGCAGCATCAGGCACGAGGCCGAGCAGCACGCGCGGCCGGCCTCGCTGCGCCTCGTTGTGCGGTTGGGTGTGGATGGCGTCGATCAAGCCTTCTTCGATCAGTGCGCCGGTGATCGCCGACACCGTGGTGCCGCTAAGCAGCGTGCGTTCGGAGATCTCGACGCGCGAAATCTGTCCATGGCACCGGATGGTCTCCAGCACATGGTACTTGTTGATCTCACGCATCAGCAGCGGGTCTGCGATTTTGACGACCAGGTGACTCTCCAACGGCGAAAGTGAATTAGTGCGCATACCATATCAAAATGTCTGGCGAAATGCACGATTTGCTGGCGGAGAGGCGTCCAGACATGCCGTGTTTCCAAATTATCTCAATCAGTTAGCTGCCGCATTCACCGCGCCCGCTCATTTCTGAGGTACGTTCCTCTTGCGCCTTTAATAAGGGATGCGTAGAAAGTAGCAAGTGGTGATGGCGGGAACGCCTCACTTCTGCGGCTCGCAAAGACCGATGAGGGCAGGGCCGCCGCGAGGACAGGAGGAGAAACCATGAAGCGTATTGCGCTTGCCGCGATGCTGGCTATGGCCGCCATTTTGCCAGCTCAGGCCCAGACCGTCGTCAAACACTTGCACATCACATCCATCCCGGCCGAGGTGGAGCTGATGAACCAGATCGCAGCCGACTTCATGGCTGCCAATCCGGACATCAAGGTCGAGCTCCCGTTCCTCGAGAACGAAGCGTTCAAGGCCAAGCTGACCACACTGTTGCAGTCGGCCGATGCGCCCGACGTGTTCCACTCGTGGGGCGGCGGCGTGTTCTACGAGCAGGCCAAGGCCGGCTTCCTGCGCCCGGTCGAGGACGTGCTGTCCCAGGAGGCCAAGGACAATCAGGGCCAGGCCGGTGTTTCCGCTTTCACCGCGCCCGATGGCCACATTTACGGCGTCGCGCGCGATGTGAGCGAGGTCGTACTCTGGTACAACAAGCCCCTGTTCGCGCAGGCCGGCGTCGATCCCGCCAGCATGCAGACCTGGGAGGGTTTCCTCGCCGGGGTGCAGAAGTTCAAGGATGCCGGCATCACTCCGATTGCCGTCGGCGCCAAGGACAAGTGGCCGGCCCACTTCTGGTGGTCCAAGCTCGTCGTGCGGCTGGCCGGCAAAGGCGGCTTCGAGGCAGCTGCCCGTGGTGAGGGCGACGGCTTCGCCGGCGAGGATTTCGTCAAGGCGGGCGAGTACTTCCTGCAGTTGGCCCAGCTCGACCCCTGGCAGCAGGGGTTCCTGGCCGCCAGCTATGGCGACGCCTCGGGCCTGTTTGGTGACGGCAAGGCCGCGATGCACCTGATGGGTGACTGGGACTACGGCGCCATGAAGGACAACTCGGCGAACAAGCAGGGCATTCCGGACGACCAGCTCGGCATCCTGCCTTTCCCGACCATCGAAGGCGGCAAGGGTGATCCCACCGACACGCTTGGCGGCCTGGGCGGCATCCTCTTCTCAAAGAACGCCTCGGACGCCGCGGTGAAGTGGGTGGAGTACTTCAACTCTGCCGAAGTGCAGAAGAAATACGCCGAAGCCGCCTACTACATCCCGATCGCCAAGGGCGCGGCCGATGGCATGACCAACCCGTTCAAGGTGCAGATCGCCAAAGACATCGGCAGCGCCCACTGGCATGCCCTGTTCTTCGATCAGGCCCTGGGCCCGAACGTGGGCGGTGTGGTGAACGACGTCTCGGCCGAGCTCGCCGGCAACTCGATCAGCGCCCAGGAAGCGGCTGAGCTGATCAAGGAAGCCGTGGACGAGTCGCTCTAGGCGGCAGGCCTTTGCGGCGGGCGGCCAACGCCGCCCGCCGGTTTCCGGCTCGCCCGCGCGAGCTTCAGATCGAATGCGCCGCCGGCCTTTGTCTCCTCGCCTTGGACTACAAGGCGGACTTCGAGGGAGGATCATCCAGTGACCAGCATAGCCGACGCGGCGACCTCGACCCTGCCCGTAGTGCAACGTCGCCGTCGCTACATGGAACGCAAGAGCCTCGTGCCGCTGCTATTGTTCCTGCCGCCGGCGCTCATCCTCTTCACGCTGTTCGTCGTGCTGCCGATGGTGGACGCGGCGACCTTCTCGTTCTTCGACTGGAACGGCTACGGCCCGATCACCGACTTCGTCGGTTTCGATAACTACGTCGACGTGCTCAAGCACCGGAACTTCGGCACCGCGGTCCGCAACAGCCTGATCGTCGTGGCCGTTTCCCTGCTGGTCCAACTGCCGCTCGCCATGTGGTGTGCTATTGCGCTGGCGGAGCGCGCCGTCAGCATCAACGTGATGCGCACGCTGTTCTTCCTGCCCTTCATGCTGGCCGAAGTCGCCGCGGGGCTCATCTGGAAGTTCGTTTACGACGGCAATTACGGCCTGCTGCCGGCCATCGGCAACGCCATTGGCGTCGAGATGCCGTTCGTGCTCGGCGACAAGACCTGGGTCATCCCGGCCATCATGCTGGTGATCACCTGGAAGTACTTCGGCTTCCACATGATGATCTATATCGCCGGGCTCCAGTCCATTCCGTCCGAGGTCATCGAGGCGGCGCGGCTGGACGGCGTCAAGCGCTGGCAGATCGTGCGGCACATCAAGATCCCGATGATCCGCTCGGCCATCGTCATCTCGGTGTTCTTCGCCGTTACCGGTGCGCTGCAGCTGTTCGACCTGATCATTCCGCTGTCGAACGGCGGCCCATCGCACTCCAGCCACACCATCGTGACGTTCCTCTACCAGTTCGGCATCCTGCGCATGAAGCTCGGGTTCGGGGGCGCGGTGAGCGTGCTGCTCTTCATCGCCTGCGTGGCCGTGGCGCTCGCCTATCGTCGCATTCTCTTCAAGGTGGAGCAGAACTGATGGCCGCCGCAAACCGGAAACGCCGCCCCGTCATCTCCGCGGTCCAGTGGATCTCGCTGCTGGTCGTCGTGGCCTTCGTAATCGTGCCGTTCTACACCACCGCGCTAGGCGGCTTCAAAGAGATCGGCGAGCTCCGGGTAAACCCGTTCGGCCTGCCGGCGAGCTGGGATACGGTGCGCTTCGTCGAGATTCTCGGTGGTCCGCGCTACTTCTCGTCGCTGTGGAACTCGTTCCTGATCGCAGCCGGCACGGTGGTGCTCTCAACGCTCGTGGCTTCGATGACAGCCTTCGCGCTGGCCCACATCAAGTTCTTCGGCCGCAAGTTCGTCATGGGCTATCTGATGCTGGGCCTGCTCTTTCCGTCGGCGACCGGCATCCTGCCGCTGTTCATCAAGATGCGCGACCTGGGGATGCTCGACAGCCATTGGGGCATCATCACGGTGCAGGTGGCTTTCAGCGTCTCCTTTGCCGTGCTGCTCTTCCATAACTTCTTCAAGGAACTGCCCAAGGAGCTGATCGACGCGGCTCGCATGGACAATTGCGGCTATATCCGCATCTACTGGTACGTCACGCTGCCGCTGTGCCTGCCGATCATCGCAACGGTGAGCGTCTTCAATTTCGTGAGCAGCTGGAACAGCTTCCTTCTGCCGCTGATCGTCCTCAACTCCGAGGACAAGTACACCTGGCCGCTCGGCATCATGCAGTTCCAGGGCCAATTCGGCTCGGATTGGCCGCGCATCCTCGCTTTCCTCACGCTGTCCATCATGCCGGCAATCGCCTTCTTCCTGCTGGCGCAGCGCTACGTCATCTCGGGCCTGACCGGTGGGGCCGTGAAGGGCTGACTTCTCCGTCTAGCGGGCAATTCCAGCCCGCTGGCCGCCAGCACTAGGCCGTCGCCGCGTCGGAGGTCGAACGGATCAAGGTCTGTTTGGCTGAGGTCATGTGGGTGCGGCAGGCGGAGACAATGGTCGCGCGCGACCGGCTCAGCAGCGCGTCAATGTAGTTGAGGTGCTCGCGGATGGCGACCTCGTTGCGCTCGCGCTCGTCCTTCTTGTTCCACTGATAGTGGTAGTGAAAGATCAGCGTGATGATGTCGTAGAACCCATCGATGAAGCGGTTGGGAAGGGCCGCGTTGACCAGGCGATGGAACCGGCTGTCGAGACTGGAGAAGTCGTGGAAGCGGGTGTCGATTTCTCCAAGCAGCGCAACATGCTCCTCACGCAGCTGCCGCAGCTCGCGCCAAAGCGGCGAGGCCTCCGGTAGCCCGGCGAAGGCTTTTGCCGAACGCAGCTCGAACATTTCTCGTATCTCGAACAACTCCAGCGCAAAGCCGCCGGTGAACCCCTGCAGAACCCAACCGCCGCTCGGCCGCCGCTCGATCAGGCCGAAGCGCTGAAAGCTGTTCAGGAACTCCCGGATGACCGTGGTGGCGACGCCGAACTGCCGCGCCAGCTCGAGCTCGTTGATCAACGATCCGGGCCTCGCATCGCCGCGTACCATCCATTCCATGAACTGCTTTTCGACCTGGACGGAGGTGGGAACAGTTTCAGCCTCGGGAAACGGGGAGGCCTGGCGTCCCACCCTGCGGACGAAGCGTAGTCGTCCAGTGCCGCGCACCATCCCCTGATCGCCCAGCGCGGCGAGGACCTTGCGCACCGTTGTACGGCTGACCCCAAGCCTGGCGGCCAGCACCGGCTCCGAAGGGACGGGATCGCCTTCCCTCAGCTCGGCCATCAACACCAGGGCGTCGTTGAACGTGCGCTTGAACAGAGTATCGGTCTTCACGTTCAGTCCCCTGCAGTTGTTCTGCAACCTATAAAAAACAATTTGACGATTTCTGTAAATGGAAGTTTTTTGTACATAATGAACATACGGGAGGGGACTGTGCTCGTGGAAGAGGGACCGCGCGCAGATAGGGCTGAGGTACGTGCCCGGTCGGCGGCTGAAGGTTCAGCTCTCGCCATCGCGCTGAAGCTGCTGGGTTTTGGCCCGGTGCTTATTCTTGCGGTTCTCGTGGTTGTCATCAGCTTGGCGACCCCCAACTTCCTGAAGCCGGTGAACATTGGGAACATCGTTGCCCAGACCGCCGTAATCGCGATCGTCGCCATCGGGCAGCATCTCGTCGTCCTCACACGCGGTATCGATCTTTCGGTGGGCGCCAACCTCGCGCTGGCAACGGTGATCGGCGGGCTCGCTTTCCGAGTTGCCGACTCTGCGCCCTTGGTCATGGCGGCGATGCTTCTGAGCGGGGCGCTCGTGGGGGCCGTGAATGGGCTCGTCTATGTCTTCGGCCGGCTGCCCCATCCCTTCATCATTACCCTGGCGACGCTGAGCATCGCGCGTGGCCTCGCGCTGGAACTGGCGATCGGCCACACCACCATGCGCGGCATGCCGGCGGCGATCGCGGCGATCGGCGGCGGCTCGACCCTGGGCATCCCCAATTCCTTCTTTGTGGTCCTCGGCGTCGCTGCTGCCGCACTCTTCATAGCCCGGGCCATGGTCTGGGGGCGCTGGATCTACGCGGTGGGCGGCAAGCCCGAAGCGGCCGTGCAGATGGGCATCCCGGTCAAATGGGTGCTCGTCTCTGTCTATGTCATCTCGGGTATATGCGCGGGTATCGGCGCCATAGTTCTTGCCGGCCGTACCGAGGCGGGCTCGCCGCTTTACGGCAACCTGCTCGAGCTCGACACCATCGCCGCAGTGATCATTGGAGGCGCAAGTTTTCTCGGAGGACGCGGCCATATTGGTCACGCCCTTGTCGGCGCGGTGATGATCGGCGTCATCCGCAACGCCCTCAACCTGCTCAATGTCGACGTGTTCTTCCAGATGATCGCAATCGGGGCGATCATCGTGGTGGCGGTCGAGGCGGACGTGCTGCGCAATCACCTGGAAGCGCGGGTGCGCGTCATGCAGTCGGGGAGGGCGTCATGAGCGCCGCCACGTCCGCCTCGCCGGTTCTTTCCGTGAACCATGCCGAGAAACGCTTCGGCGCCGTGCACGCACTCAAGAGCGTGAGCATCGAGGCCTACCGCGGCGAAGTGCTGGCGCTCCTCGGCGACAACGGGGCGGGCAAGTCCACCTTGGTGAAATGCATCAGCGGTGTGCACGCGCTTGATGGGGGCGCGATCCTGCTCGATGGCGAGCCGACCGCGATCCGCAACCCGGCGGCGGCCCGCCGGGCGGGCATCGAGACCGTCTACCAGGACCTCGCGCTGTTCGACAACCTGACCCCGGCCCAGAACTTCTACTGCGGACGGGAACTGTCGTTCCCGAGCTGGCTGCCGCGCGGCCTGAGGCTCCTGAGCACGCGGGAGATGGATCGCCAGGCGGCGTCGGTGATCGACCGGCTCAAGGTGCGGCTGCCGAGGTTCGACGCGCCGGTAGCGCTCATGTCCGGTGGCCAGCGCCAAGCGATCGCGGTGGCAAGGGCGACGGTGTTCGCCCGCAAGGTCGTGATCCTCGACGAGCCGACCGCCGCGCTCGGCCTCAGGGAAGCGCGCAAGGTTCTCGACCTGATCGCGCAACTCCGCGACGAGGGTAACGCCGTGATCCTCATCACCCACAACATGGAACATGTCATCGAGCTTGCCGACCGCGCCGTCGTGCTGCGGCAGGGGCGCAAGGTCGGGGAGCTCAAGCCCAGCAAAGCCAATCAGCACGAACTGGTCTCACTCATCGTCGGAGCCGAGGCCTAGGGGATCGATCCGAGGGGATCGAGTGGAGGGAGCGCTTCAACCGAGGCGGTCCGAAGGGAGGAAGACCAATGAAGCTCAAACTACTACTGGGGGGATTGGCGATCGCTGCCGCGACCTGCGGACCGGTCGCAGCGGCGGATAACGTGAAGATCGGGTTCATCACCAAGTTCCCGGTGCCGTTCTTCGCCACCATGGAGAATGCAGCCAAGGCCTACGCCGAGGCCAATCCAGGCGTCGAGATCATCTACGGCCAAGGAACATCGGCCACCGACATCGAGGGCCAGATCGCCCAGATCGAGTCGATGGTGACGCAGGGCGTGCAGGGCATCGCCCTGACCCCAGTCGATCCCACGGTGGCACCGGCGCTCGACAAGGCCATCGCCCAGGGCGTGAAGATTGTTCTGATGGACAACAACATCCCGGACTGGAAGGGCCGCACGTCGCTTGCTACCACCGACAACTACGCCGCGGGCGTCATCGCCGGCCAATACCTGAAGACGGTGCTCAAGAACGGCGACACGCTCGGTATCCTCGAGGGTGTTCCCGGCGTCCCGGCCCTGGACGATCGCGTCAACGGCATGCTCGAGGGCCTCAAGGGCGTCGAGGTCAATATCGTCGGGCGTGGCGGCACCAACTGCACGGAAGAGCTGGGGATCAACGTCGCCCAGGATCTGCTGACCGCCAATCCGGATCTGAAGGCGATCTATGCTGCCTGCGGCCCTCCAGCCGCGGGAGCCGCGCAGGCAATCAAGAACGCCGGCATCGCAAGCGATGCGATCGTGCTGGTGGGCTTTGATTTCTGCTGCGGAGAGGCGGAAGCCCTGACGGCGGATATCGAGGACGCGACGGTCGCGCAGTTCCCGACCAAGATGGCCGAACTCGGCGTCGATGCCCTCGTCGAGGCTATCCGCGGCGGTGAGGTCCCATCCCTCATCGACTCGGGTGCGGCACTGGTAACCAAGGACAACATGGCCCAGTTCCAGTGACCCGCGGCGAGGGTCGGAACCTGGTTCTCCCCAGTTCCGACCCTCGCTGTTCCAGCCGATTTTCTACAAACGGAAGCAGTTGATATGCAGGCGCTGGTCTGTCGCGAACCCGGAGTGCTGGAGCTCGAGAGCCGGCCGGCGCCGCCGCGCGGCGAGGGGGACGTGCTGGTTCGACCGCTCAGGGTCGGCATTTGCGGCACGGACTATCACATCTACGAAGGCAAGCACCCGTTTCTGGAGTATCCGCGGGTCATGGGACACGAACTCGCGGTCGAGGTGCTGGAGGCGCCGCCGGGGTCGGGTTTTCGCGCCGGCCAAGTCTGCGTCGTCAATCCATACCTTTCGTGCGGCATCTGTGTCGCCTGCCGAGCTGGCAAGCCCAATTGCTGCGTGCGCATCTCGGTGCTTGGCGTCCACCGGGACGGCGGAATGGCGTCGCTGCTATCGCTGCCGGCGGCTAACCTGATTGCTACCGAAGGGTTGAGCATCGATGCCTGTGCGGCGGTCGAGTTCCTGGCCATCGGCGCACATGCCGTCCGTCGTTCGGGAGCGAAGGCCGGTCAGCGTGGATTGGTGATTGGGGCTGGTCCGATCGGCCTCGGTCTCAGCCTGTTCGCGGCAATCTCGGGTGTCGCTGTCACAGTCATGGACCTCGATCCTTCACGGCTGGCAGTAGCACGGGAGATCGCCGGCGCATCACCGCTCCAGGGAGGGGAGGGGGCACTCGAGGCAGCGGCATCGCTGACCGCCGGGGAAGGCTACGACCTTGTCTTCGACGCCACCGGGAACGCGGCCTCGATGCAAAAGGGCTTCGACTTCGTCGCCCATGGCGGGACCTACGTGCTGGTCAGCGTAGTCCGGGAGACCATCACGTTTGCCGACCCCGACTTTCACCGCAAGGAAATGTCTCTCCTGGGCAGCCGCAACGCCACGTCGGAGGATTTCGAGCGGGTCATGCATGCCATTCGGAACGGTCGGATACCGGTCGAGCGGTTGATCACCCATCGGACGACGCTCGCAGACGCAGCCCGCAACATCCCGACCTGGGCAACGCAGAAGCAAGGGCTGATCAAGGGAGTAATCGAGATGGATGGGGTGAGTTCGGGAACGTGAGAGCTCGATGGCTTGGCCTCAACGTCCGCTCTGGTGCTAACCCGCGCTCAGCGCCTCGGTCGGGGCAAGGCGGGCGGCTCGGATGGCGGGGTAGAGGCCGGCGATGCCGCCGATGAGCAGCGTTGCGCCGATGCCGCCGGCGGCGACCCAGAGGGGGATGTCGACTGGCCAGCCTTGTAGCTGCGCATAGCCAACCGTCACCAGCCAGCCGATCACGATGCCGCTGCCGCCGCCGAGCAGCGCCAGCAGCAGCGCCTCGCCGAAGAACTGGATGCGGATGTGACCCCGCGTTGCCCCCTGCGAGCGCCGGAGGCCAATCTCGGCGCGCCGCTCGAGCACGGAGATCACCATCGTATTGGCGACGCCAATGCCGCCGACGAGCAGCGCCACCGCGCCGAGGCCGAGGAGAAGGCCGGTGAAAGCGATGTCCGCCGCGGCCTCTGCTGCCAGGGCATCGGAGGGGCGAGACACGTCGACTTCGTTCGGCTGCTCGGGATTGGCGGTGCTCGCGAGGAGATCGCGTACCGCCTCGACTGCTGCAGGGTCGGTACGAACATACAGGGTGGTAATGTCGCCCTCGAAGTCGAGGTAACGCTCACCGGCCGGCCAGCCGATCAGCGCGCAAAGGTCAAGTGACGGCACGAGCGACACCGGCTCGAGGATCCCGACCACGGTGAACCAGCGGCCGCCGAGCCAGATCGGCTGGCCGATGAGATTGTTGCCGATGCCGAGGCGCGTGGCAGCGCGGGCCCCGAGGACAACGGTCGGGTACTCTGCAGTAGCCTCGTTGAGCCACGCACCACCGGCGATCCGTGCGCCAACCGTCTCGAGCAGGTTGAGGCGGGCGGCAAACACGGCCATCCCGCCTGACTGCGTCTCGGGGATGCGGTCGCTCCGATAGACCTTTGCATCCGCAAGTTGACCGATGGCGCTCACGGCCTCGACCTCAGCGATGCGTCCGATCATCGCAATCGACTCCGATGGCATCGTCGCGGCTTCGCCGAACATCGAGGTGCCCGGGCCGGCGCTCAGGAGATTGGTGCCAAGCTCCGAAAGCAGCTGGTTCAACTGGGCGCGGCTCGAGGTGGAGATTCCGACCACCGCGATCATCGCTGCGATGCCGATTGCGATACCAAGCGCCGAGAGCACGACCCGGAGCGGTCGAGCCCGCAGCCCGTACACTGCGAGCCGCACGACATCGGGGGCCAGCAGCTTTGCCGGCTCCACAGTGGTCACGTCGCACACCGCCTTCGGTCGTCGACCAATTGCCCGTCATGAATCGATGCCTGCCGGTCGAAGCGCGCCGCGAGTTCGCGGTCATGGGTGATCACGACCACGGCGGTGCCCTCCCGGTGCAGATCGAGCAGCAACTGCACCACACCGTCACCCGAGGCGCTGTCGAGCGCGCCCGTCGGCTCGTCGGCAAGCAGCAGCATCGGGCGGCGCACCAGCGCGCGTGCGATTGCCGTCCGCTGCTTTTCCCCTCCGGACAGCTGGTGGGGGCGATGGTCGAGCCGATGACCGAGGCCGACCTGGCGCAAGGCCGCCTCTGCCCGCTCGCGACGCTCGCTCAGCCCAACGCCGGTGTAGAGGAGGCCGTCCGCGACATTGTCGAGCGCCGAAACGCCGGGTGACAGGTGGAAGTGTTGGAACACGAAGCCGATGCGGCGCGCACGCAATGCAGACAGGTCGTCGTCTCCGTGCTCTGACACATCGAGCCCGTCGATCTCGACCTGGCCCGCGCTAGCACGGTCGAGCGTGCCGATGATGTTGAGCATCGTCGACTTGCCCGAGCCTGAGGGACCGACGATGGCGACAAGCTCGCCGCGGCCGATCACGAGGCTGACATCGCGCAGGGCGAAGACGCCGCCGGCGAATGCCCGCGAGACATTGCGCAGCGAGACGATGGGGTCCTTCATCCGGGCACTCCAACCCGCATGCCTTCGGCGATGCCCTCTCCGGTCACCTCGACCCTCCCGGCCGCAAAGAGCCCGGTATCGACGGGGACGAGGGCGCTGGCTCTATCGGTCACCAGTTCGATGGCAAAGCCGCCTTCCGGACGCGCGAGGAGCGCTGCGATCGGCACCGAGAGCACATCGTTGCGGCTGTCGCTCACGAACTCGACGTCGACAGAGGCAACTTCGAGCCCGCCGAGCGCGGCCTGATCGGCGATCGCGATGGTCACCTCGATGGCACCGTCCGTCACCACCGACCCGACCTCGGAGATAATGCCGTCGACCTCGGTGTCGTCGGGCAACGTTACGGTGACGGCCCGGCCGACGGCAGCCAGCGCCTGGTCACCCACCGCGAGCGGGACGGCAACCAGCTTCTCGGTGCTGGAATAGGTGACGAGGGAGCCGCGGTCCGCTGAGGACTCGATCAGTGTCTCGCCGATGCCGGCGGTGTGCGCGGCGATGTGCACGGGACCTTCGGCGACGACCAGTTGGCCGGGGTCCACGATGCCGGTGACAGGAAGACCGGCCGACTTCTGCCACGCGCGAACCTGCTCGGGGAGCGCTCCCGCGTAACCCAGGGCTGCGAGATTTTCGGCAAGCTGCTCGACGTCGGCATTGTCAGATGCACGGGCGACGAGCGCCGCAAGTTCGCTTTGCAGATCGTCGCGCTTCACTTTGGCTTCGGCGATGGCCACGCGGGCTGTCATCGCATCGAGGCCGGCGGTGGCGAGGTCCCCGCGAAGCGTGCGAATGGCGGCGTCGAAGCTGGCGCGGGCGGTGGCGAATTCGGCTTCGGCGGTCGCGATTTCCGCGGTGGGTGCAAGCTCCGCGGCGGAAAGTTCGCGGATGCGAGCGAGCTTGGCCTCCGCGGCGCTGACGGCCCCGGCGAGCTGAATGAACTCGGGCGTGGCGGGGGTGGACGAGAGGGCGTCTTGAAGCCGTGCGTCGACGTCTGCCGCACGAGCCTCGGCGTCGGCGAGCCGCGCTTCTTCGAGGCGGAGGGTCAGCTCGGCCGCCTCGACTGCCATCTTGCCCTCTTCAAGTTCGACCCAGACCGGAGACGGGGTGTCCGGGTCGAAACGGAGCGTCCGATGCTGGGGCGCTGAGCCGTAAAAGAGGATCGCGGGCTGGCCGTCGAGCGCGTAGAGCGGCTCGCCCCGCTCGATGATCGAGCCGACGGGCGCGATCCAGGTGACCATGGCGGAGGCACCGGCGAGACTGGGCCGCAGCGAGCTTAGATCGCCATAGCCCAGGGTGCCGGTCACGGTCTTGGTGTCGAGGAGCGTTCCGCGCATTACTTCAGCCGTCGCAGCCGGAACTGCCGAGGGTGCTGCAGATGGTGGCGGCTGCTGCGTCCACAAGAGGCCGGTGACCGCGACGGCACCGGCGGCGAGAACCACCACGCCGCCGGTGAGTATGGCACGGGCGCGCATCATCCCCCGATCATGATCCGGGCGCCGCCGGCAGCGTCGCGGCAAGCTTCCATCGCGGCCTTGAGCCGAGGATCGTTCGGACCGGCGCCGACGCCTTTGGGGTCGATCCGCCCTTCGGAGTCCGGATCGGGGAAGTCCGGCAGGCCGTTCTCTCGCACGCATTGGGACAGTTTCAGCAGAGCGTCGAGATCCGCCGGTGTGATGCCTTGATCGCGAAGACCTTCGGGAGCGAGATCGCGACAGGCGGCCGCCGCGGCCTTGAAGCGCGGTGCACTTTCCGGGTTGATCAGGAACCGCATGTTTCCGTCGGCGGTCGGGTCGGGAAATTCGGCATAGCCGTTGTCGCGCATGCATTGGGAATAGGCGAGCACCACATCCTCGCGGTCAGCCGGCGGTTGCTGCGCCGCTGTGGCCGCAGAGGTTGCGATGGCCGCGACCGTGAGGCCGGCGCGCAGGATGAGAAGGAGTCTTGGGGCAATCATCGTCACGTCTCCGTCTTGGGGAGTGACGAGATACAAAACGGCGCATTAGCTGGCCGTTAGGGCCGCCTCGCGAGCTGCCGTAATGCGCACGCGGACGATGAGCCCGCCGCCTTCGCGCGGCGTCGCCTGTACTTCGCCGCCATGCGTATGGGCGACCGAGCGCACAATGGAGAGACCGAGCCCGGCCCCGCGGACGATCGTGCCACGGGCAGCCCCGGCTAGCCGCTCGGTCGCGGCGAGCCGGCGGAATGGCTCGAAGAGGTTTGGGACTTCGTAGGCCGGCACGATCGGGCCGGTATTCTCGATGACGAGTTCGGCGCTGTGCCCGGCCGTCGCCGTCGCGACGCGGACCCAGCCGTTCGCGGGCAGGTTATACTGGATGCCGTTTTCGATGAGGTTCTGGATCAGCCGCTCGAGGAGGAAAGCGTCGCCCATGATGATCCCCGGCCGAAGGTCGGTTTGGAGAACGACGCTGGCCTTGTCAGCGATGGGGCGCAGCTCCGAGACGGTGTGTTCAGCGATCTCTCCGAGATCGACCGGATGGAAATCCGCGGCCCGGTGTTCGCTGCTCGCGAGGGCCAGGAGGCCGTCGGTCAGTTTCTCATGACGCTGGTTCACGGCGAGGAGGGTGGTGCCGAGCTGCTTGACCTTGGCGTCGGCGTCCGCATCGAGCAAGGCGACCTCGATCAGCGTGCGGGTGATGGTGAGCGGCGTGCGGAGTTCGTGCGAGGCATTGGCGACGAAGCGACGCTGACCATCGAAGGATCGATCGAGCCGCTCGAGCATCTCGTCGAGCGTGTCGGCGAGATCCTTGATTTCGTCCTTGGGGCCGGTGAGGGCGATGCGCTCATGGAGGCTCCGGTCGGCGACGCGGCGTGCGGTGGCGGTGATCTCGCGGAGGGGCCGAAGCGCCTGTCCCGCCACCAGCCAGCCGATAATACCGGCGACGATCGTCATGATGCCCACCAATCCGAGAGAGACCACCAGCATCGTATCGAGCGTATTGAACCGCCCCTGCTGGACCAGTACCCGCAGCCGATTGGTTTCTTCCATGATATCGGGCGGCGGCAGTTCTCCCGGCGCGCCCAGATCCCTGAGCCGCACGATGAACTGTCGGTCGAGCACCTGCCCCAGATACAGGTAGATGACAACGATGAGCGCCACGCCCGCAACCAAGAACGCGCCGGCGTAGAGGAGGCTCAGCCGCGTGCGGATGGTCCAAGGGAAGCCGAGGATCTTCATTTGAGGCGGTATCCTACGCCCTGGACGGTTTCGATCACGGCGGGATCGCCGAGTTTGCGCCGGACGTTCATCATCGTGAAACGGACAACGTTGGTGAAAGCATCGATCTGTTCGTCCCAGGCCTTCTCCAAAAGCTGCTCGGCGGAGACGACACCGCCATCGGCCCGCATCAGTTCCTCGAGCACCGCGAATTCCTTGCGCGACAGGTCGACCGGCCGATCGCCGCGCTGCACTGTGCGGCGGTGCGTGTCGAGGCGGATGCCAGCCCGTTCGAGGACCGGCGGAATGGCGGGGCGCGCCCGCCGCCCGAGCGCCTGGACGCGCGCGACAAGCTCGGCAAATGCAAACGGCTTGGTCAGGTAGTCGTCAGCCCCCAGCCCGAGACCTGCAACGCGGTCCGCAATGGCGGTCGCCGCCGTGAGCATCAGGATACGGGTCTGTGACTGGAATCGAACCAGCGCGGCGCAGACTTCGTCGCCCGAAATGAGCGGAATATCGCGGTCGAGGACGAGGACGTCATACGCGTTGACCTCCGCCCGCTCGAGGCCAGCCTCGCCGTCATAGGCGACATCCACCGCCATGGCGTGGAGCCGCAGCCCCTCGGCAATCGAGTCCGCGAGCTGCCGTTCGTCCTCAACAACCAGTACGCGCACCCGGTCCCCCACCTCAAGCCGATCGGCTTCCCTAGCCGATGCCGTGTTAGGGCCGCGTTAGGCCAGAAGAGGGAACGCGAAGAACCCGGCTGCGGGTAGCGTCCACGATTGTGGCTACGATAGCGGCCAAAATGGTGGGAGAGTCTAGGGCAGCCTGAGGTTGCCATACCTGCCAACGAGGGTTCGAACAGCATCTTTACATATAATAGTACTAATGGTACCGACTCTCCTGCCGCGAAGGTGAAAGCACCTCGCCGCAAAGGGAGGACATCGTGACATTCATTACCCGGCTCGCCGTCGCGGCGAGCATCGCTACCGCTTTGACCTCGGGCGTCCTGGCGGCCGACCTGACGGTCGGTTTCTCGCAGATCGGCTCGGAATCCGGCTGGCGCGCTGCCGAGACCTCGGTGACCAAGCTCGAGGCCGAAAAGCGCGGCATCGACCTGAAGTTTGCCGACGCCCAGCAGAAGCAGGAAAACCAGATCAAGGCGATCCGCGGCTTCATCGCACAGGGCGTGAACGCCATCCTCGTCGCTCCGGTGGTCGCCACCGGCTGGGACGAAGTGCTGGCCGAAGCCAAGGAAGCCAACATCCCGGTCGTGCTGCTCGATCGCGGCGTTGATGCGCCCGAAGACCTGTACCTGACCTCGGTTGCGTCCGATCAGGTGAAGGAAGGTCGCGTTGCCGGCCAGTGGCTGGTCGACAAGGTCGCCGACAAGGACTGCAAGGTCGTCGAGCTCCAGGGCACCGTCGGCTCGACCCCGGCCATCAACCGCAAGAAGGGCTTCGAGGAAGCCATTGCTGGCCACGCCAACATCTCGATCATCCGCAGCCAGACCGGCGACTTCACCCGTTCCAAGGGCAAGGAAGTCATGGAAGGGTTCCTCAAGGCCGAGAATGGCGGCAAGGGCATCTGCGCCCTCTACGCCCACAACGACGACATGGCCGTTGGCGCCATCCAGGCGATCAAGGACGCGGGCCTGAAGCCGGGCACCGACATCCTCGTCGTCTCGATCGACGCGGTTCCGGATATCTTCGCGGCGATGGTCGCCGGTGAGGCCAACGCTACGGTCGAACTGACCCCGAACATGGCCGGCCCGGCTTTCGACGCCCTCACCGCCTATCTGGGCGAAGGCACGGCGCCGGAGAAGTTCATCATCACCGAGTCCAAGCTCTACACGCCCGCGGACAACCCGCAGGCCGAGTATGACAGCCGCAAGGGTTTGGGTTACTAAGCAAAGTATCGCGCCTCGCCGGCKGCGGCCGGCGAGGCGTCGCCCATGTCGGGAGCATGGGTGGCACGCGACCGGGGGGATGAAGTGCAGCAGACGGCCTTCAGAATGGAGGCGCGCGCGGTTTCCAAGATTTTCGGGAACCACACGGCGCTCGACGCAGTCGATTTCGGCCTCTTGCCGGGCGAGGTGCATGCGCTCCTGGGCGAGAACGGCGCCGGTAAGTCGACCCTCATCAAGATCCTAACCGGCGCCCACAAGCCGGATGGCGGCGAGGTACTGGTCGACGGCGCCCCGGTGACGCTTCACAGCCCGCTGCATTCCCAATCCTTTGGCATCGGCACGGTGTACCAGGAAGTGAACCTGCTGCCGAACCGATCGGTGGCGGAGAACCTTTTCCTCGGCCATCAGCCGATCCGCTTCGGGCTTGTCGACCGCCGCAAGATGCTGCGCGACGCGCGCAGCCTGCTCAAGCGCTACGACCTCAATATCGACCCGGCGACCGAACTGGGCAGCCATTCGGTGGCGGTGCAGCAGATCGTCGCCATCGCCCGCGCCGTCCAGCTCTCCGGCAAGGTCCTCATTCTCGACGAACCCACCGCCAGCCTCGACCGCAACGAGGTCGAGCGGCTGTTCGAAGTCATCACGAGCCTCAAGAAAGACGGGCTCGCCATCGTCTTCATCACCCACTTCCTCGACCAGGTCTTTGCCGTCGCCGATCGCGTGACGATCCTGCGTAACGGCCGGCTGGTCGAGACGCGCCCGCTCAACGAGCTGACCCGTACCGACGTCGTTCGCAAGATGCTGGGCAAGGACGTGGCGTTCTCCGGTTCGACCAGCATCGAAGCCGAGCGCCCCGCGACCGAGGTCCTCATCCAGTATGAGGGCTACGGCAGGAAGCGCAGCGTGCAGCCGTTTTCGCTGACCATCCACAAGGGCGAAGTGATCGGCGTTGCTGGGCTGCTCGGATCGGGCCGCACCGAGATGGCGCGCGCCATGTTCGGCATCGACGCCGCCGACGAAGGCTCGGTCTCGATCAACGGCAAGCGGGTCGATATCCGCAACCCCAGCGACGCCATCGCCAAGGGGTTCGGCTTCTGCCCCGAGGATCGTAAGGCGCAGGGCATTTTCGGCGATTTGAGCGTGCGCGAGAATATCGCCATTGCGCTGCAGGGCAAGCTGGGCTGGTTCAGCGCCCTCAGCCGTGACGAGCAGTTCGAGCTCGCCGGCAAGTTCGGCGAAGCCATGGACATCCGTGCCGCCTCGCTCGAAATGGCGGTGAAGCTGCTTTCGGGTGGCAACCAGCAGAAGGTGATCCTCGCCCGCTGGCTCGCCACCGACCCGGCGTTCCTGATCCTTGACGAGCCTACTCGCGGCATCGACGTGGGCGCCCACGCCGAGATCGTCCGCACCATCAACCGGCTGCGCGACGACGGGCTGGCGCTGGTGGTGATCTCGTCCGAACTCGACGAAGTGGTGGCCTATTCGTCGCGCATCGTGGTGATGCGGGACCGGGAAATGGTGGCAGAACTTCGTGGCGCGAACATCAATCCCGGCGTCATCGTCCAGGCGATCGCGGCGCACAACGACGAGGCCGCAGCATGAAGAGCCTGGCGCTTGGCCGATTCATCAACGCCCAGACCCTCGCACTCGCGGGCGTGCTGATCCTCAACTGGCTGCTCTTCCCCGGTTTCTTCCGCATCGACTGGCAGGACGGGCGCCTGTTCGGCAGCCTGATCGACGTGCTCAACCGCGGCGCCCCGGTTGCCATTCTCGCCATCGGCATGACGGCGGTGATTGCGACCAAAGGCGTCGACCTGTCCGTGGGCGCAGTGATGGCGATGACCGGCGCCGTGGCCGCGACGCTCGTCGTCAATGGTTACCCGGCCCCCATTGCCATCGGCGCCGCACTTGGTGTTGGCCTGCTGTGCGGGCTCTGGAACGGCGTGCTCGTCGCCTTGCTCGACATCCAGCCGATCATCGCCACCCTCGTGCTGATGGTTGCCGGCCGCGGCCTCGCGCAGCTCATCACCGAAGGCTCGATCGTCACCTTTTCCGATCCGGCGCTGATCTTCGTCGGCACTGGTTCCTTTGTTGGGCTGCCGATGCCGGTCGTGATCGCCTTGGCGCTGCTGGTTATCGTCACCTTCGCGGTGCGCAAGACTGCCATCGGACTGTTCATCGAGGCGGTCGGCGTCAACCGTTCGGCGGCGACTCTCGCCGGTATCCGCAGCCGGTTGCTGCTGCTGATGGTCTATGGGCTCAGCGGCTTCTGCGCTGGCATCGCTGGCATCATCGTTGCGGCCGATATCCGTGGCGCCGACGCCAACAATGCCGGGCTCTGGCTCGAGCTCGACGCCATCCTTGCCGTGGTCATCGGCGGCACTTCGCTGCTCGGTGGGCGGTTCTCGCTCGTCATGTCGGTGATCGGAGCGCTAATCATCCAGGCGATGAACACCGGCATCCTCGTTTCGGGCTTCCCGCCAGAGTTCAACCTCGTGGTGAAGGCCGGGATGATCAGCCTGATCCTCGTCATCCAGTCGCCCTTGGCCGGGCGCGCCGTCGGCTGGTACCGGCAGCGCATTTCCAAGGGATCGGCCCGATGAACCGCAGCCTCCGACCGCTACTTGCGACCGTCATCATCTTCGCCATCGCCTACGCCCTCGCGGTCGCCCAGTTCCCGGGCATGTTGTCGACCCGCGTGCTCGGCAATTTCCTCACGGACAATGCCTTCCTCGGCATCACCGCGGTGGGCATGACCTTCGTCATCCTCTCGGGCGGCATCGACCTCTCGGTCGGCGCGGTGATCGGCTTCACCGGCGTGCTCGTCGCAGTGCTGATCAGCTGGTTCGGCGTGCATCCGCTGGTTGCCTTTGCCATCGCCATTGCGGTGGCTGCGGCGTTCGGGGCCTTGATGGGCCTTGCGGTGCACTACCTGCAGGTCCCGGCCTTCATCGTGACGCTCGCCGGCATGTTCCTCGCGCGCGGTGGCGCCTCGGTGATCACGCAGGACTCCGTGCCGATCAACCACGAGTTCTACGACCTGCTCTCGTCGCTCTATTTCAAGCTGCCGGGTGGCGGGCGGTTGAGTTTCATCGGGCTGCTGATGGTCGCTGTCTTTGCGATCGGCGCGATCCTCGCGCACCGCACCCGGTTCGGTTCCTACGTCTTCGCGCTCGGCGGCAACACCACCTCAGCCTCGCTGATGGGCGTGCCGGTCGCCCGCACGACGGTGCAGATCTACATGCTGTCGAGCGTGCTCGCGAGTTTGGCGGGAATCGTATTCTCGCTATATACCTCCGCGGGTTATCCGCTGGCTGCGGCGGGGGTCGAGCTCGATGCGATCGGGGCGGTGGTTATCGGCGGCACGCTGTTGACCGGCGGCTATGGCTTCGTGCTCGGCACGTTCGTAGGTGTGATGCTGCTGGGCCTGGTCCAGACCTACATCATCTTCGACGGCACCCTTTCGAGCTGGTGGACCAAGATCGTCATCGGCGCGCTGCTGTTCCTCTTCATCGTGCTGCAGCGCCTGGTATTCGCCGCCTCGGCACGGGGAGATAAGTCGCCCCAGAAAGCGTAGCATGAGCGAACCAGGCAGCCTCATTCGCTCGATCGGTGGGCGGCTGGCTGCGCGGAACTACCATACGTTCGTCATCAACGAGATCGGTCTGGGCATCGTTACGGGCCGGTTTCCGGTGGGTTCCATCCTACCGAGCGACGCTGCGATGATGGAGCGCTACGGTGTGTCCCGAACGGTGCTGCGTGAGGCGCTGCGAACGCTCGAGGCCAAGGGCCTCGTGGAAGCACGACCCAAGGTGGGCACTCGCGTCACGCCTCAGACGCATTGGAATTTCTTCGATCAGCAAGTCCTCGCGTGGCACTTCGAGGCGGAGCCGGCCCCTGGGTTCCATAAGGGGCTGTTCGACATCAGGCTCGCCCTCGAGAGCAGGGCGGCTGAGCTTGCCTGCCAGAAGCGCACCGCCGAGCACGTCCGTCTCATGAAATACTGGGTGCATCAGATGGAGATCGCCGCCGACAGCGTCGAGTCTCACGCGCTGGCCAACCTCGAAATCCATCGGATCATCGCCGAAGCGTCCGGCAACCAGTTGCTCCGTTCGGCCCTGGGCCTCGTGGAGCTGACCGTGGCCCTTGCGGCGGCGATTGACGATGACGATACGCGCGCGGCGGTTACCGCCGTTCACGCCGAGCTAGTCGATGCAATTGAGGCCGGCGACGCTGCTCGGTCGGCTGACAGCATGCGGCAAGTGGTCGGCACCGAACTGACGCTGGTAGAGGGCAGGGGGCTCGCAGCATCCGCCACAAGCGCCTGACTTCGGAAGGCCCGCCCAATGCGCGCGCGTTCACTTCGAGAATGAGTTTTCCGCGATCGAGGCGGGTTTCATCTCGATGGAGAAGCCCGGCAGCTTCGGCGGCATGTAGGCAGCTTTGTCGATCACGCAGGGATCGATGAAGTGCTCGTGCAGGTGGTCGACATACTCGATCACCCGACCCGTCTTGGTGCCCGAGACGGCCAGGTAGTCGATCATCGAGAGGTGCTGCACGTATTCGCAGAGGCCAACGCCGCCGGCGTGGGGCCAGACCGGGAGGCCGTATTTGGCGGCCATCAGGAGGACCGACAGCACCTCGTTGAGGCCGCCGATGCGGCAGGCGTCGATCTGGACGATGTCGATGGCGCCGCGGGTGATGAACTGCTTGAACAGGATGCGGTTCTGGCACATCTCGCCGGTCGCCACCTTCACCGGGGCGATGGCTTCGCGGATCTTGCGGTGACCCTCGACGTCGTCGGGGCTGGTCGGTTCCTCGATGAAATAGGGGTTGAAGCGCTTGAGCTCGTTGACCCAATGGATTGCCTGGTCGACCTCCCACACCTGGTTGGCGTCGATCATCAGGTAGCGGTCAGGGCCCATGATCGAGCGGACGATTTCGAGCCGGCGGATATCGTCGGCCAGATCACGGCCGACCTTCATCTTGATGTGCGAGAAACCGGCCTCCACCGCCTCGGTGGCGAGCCGCGTCAGCTTCTCGTTCGAATAGCCGAGCCAGCCTGCGGAGGTGGTGTAACAGGGGTAGCCGTTCGCTTCGAGTTCGGCGATGCGCTCAGCCTTGCCAGCCTCGGCCTTCCTGAAGATGGCGAGCGCCTCGTCGGGCGTGATGGCGTCGGTCAGATAGCGGAAGTCGATGATCGAGACGAGCTGTTCGGGCGTCATCTCGGCGACGTAGCGCCAGACGGGTTTGTTGGCGCGCTTGGCGAGGAGGTCCCACACGGCGTTGACCACGGCGCCGGTCGCGAGGTGCATCGCGCCCTTGTCGGGGCCGATCCAGCGCAGCTGGCTGTCGCCGGTCACGTGGCGCCAGAAGCGGCCGGGGTTCTCCGCGATCCAGTCGAGTTCGAGGCCGATGACGCGCTCGCGCAGTGCCTCGATCGCTGCCACCACCACCTCGTTGCCGCGGCCGATAGTGAAGGTGAGGCCGTGACCTTCGAGCGGCCCGTCGGTGCCTAGCACCACATAGGCCGCGGAGTAATCGGGATCGGGGTTCATCGCATCCGAGCCGTCGAGTGAGGCCGACGTCGGAAAGCGGAGGTCGTGGGTGCTGAGCGTGGTGATCTTGGTCATGGCAGCAAGCCGGAAAGTGATAAATGAAATGGGGTGCCGGGCAGGCGAGCCTGCCCGGCGGAGGGAGATCAGTCGTAGAGAACGGCGGCGATTTCCGGCGCGTCCATGTTGGTCTTGTCGTACCAGAAGAAGCCGGTGTCGATGACCTTGGGCAGGGTCTCGCCCTTCAGGGCCGCGATGGCAGCCTTGACGGTCTCGTAGCCGATGCCGACCGGGTTCTGGGTGATGGCGCCGGCCATCGAACCATCGAGGATGGCGGCTTTCTGGGCAGCGCCCGAGTCATAGCCGATCACGACGATGTTGGAGCTGAGCTCCTTCTTGCCGTTGAGCACGCCGAGAGCCGAACCTTCATTGGCGCCGAAGATGCCCTTGAGGTCTGGGTTGGCGAGCAGGATCGACTTGGTGATTTCGGTCGACTGCAGCTGGTCGCCGGCGCCGTACTGCACCGAGACGACTTCGATCTTGGGGTACTTTGCCTTGATCTGCTCGGTGAAGCCCTTGACGCGGTCGATGCCGGTGCGGCTGGTCTGGTCGTGGGCAACCACGGCAACCTTGCCTTCGCCGCCGATCAGTTCAGCCATCTTGTCGGCAGCCAGCGCGGCCGCGGCTACGTTGTCGGTGGTGGCGGTGGTCAGCGGGATGTCGCTATCGACGCCGGAGTCGAAGGCGATGACCGGGATGCCGGCATCCTTGGCCTGCTGCAGTAGCGGGGTCGCAGCCTGGCTGTCGAGCGCGGCAAAGCCGATGGCCGATGGCTTGCGGGCGATGGCCGCGGACAGCATGTCCATCTGCTTGTCGACCTGGGCTTCGGTATCGGGACCTTCGAAGGTCACCTTGGCGTTGAATTCAGCGCCGGCCTTGTCGGCACCGGCCTTCACGGCCTGCCAGAACTGATGCTGGAAGCCCTTGGAGATAAGGGCGATGTCATATTCCTGCGCCTGCGCCGGAACAGCGGCGGCGAGAAGTGCAAGAGCGCCGACGGCGCCGAGCAGAGTACGTCTAAGCATATGGGTGTCCTCCCGGTTTGACTTCGTTGTCGTGGCGGCGTTGTTCGCCGTCTCCGTTATTGGCACCGACCCTGGCGTCGGTGCAGGCAAAGCCGGCGCCTAAAGTTTGCGGCGCCGCAGAATGTCGGCATAGACGGCCAGAATGATGATCGAGCCGGTAACCACGGTCTGCCATTCCTGCGCCACCGACAGGATGCGGAGGCCATTGGCGAGAACCGAAATGATAAGCGCACCGATCAGCGTACCGAGCACGGTGCCGCGGCCGCCCGAGAGCGAAGTGCCGCCGATCACCACCGCCGCGATGGCGTCGAGTTCGTAGCCCTGCCCGAGCGCCGGCTGCGCCGAGTTGAGGCGCGAGGCGATTAGCAGGCCGGCAATGCCACAGACGGCGCCGGCGGAGGCGTAGACGGCGATCTTCCAGCGATCGACATTGACGCCCGAGAGGCGCACTGCCTCTTCGTTAGAACCGAGCGCGAAGGTGTAGCGGCCGAGCGCGGTGCGGGTGAGGACGAAGCTCGCGATGACCGCCACGACAAACAGGATCAAGACGCCGTTCGGAATGGGCATCACCGGCACGACCGAACCAACGATCGACCCGAGCGAGATCTGGTTGAAGCCCGGCGTTGCGTTGAAATAGATCGGCTTGGTGCCCGAGATCACCAGCGACAGGCCCTTGAGGATGAGCATCATGCCGAGCGTGGTGATGAACGGCGGCACCTTGAGCTTGGCGATCACCGTGCCAGAAACGAGGCCGCTGAAGGTGCCGGCAAGGATTGCGCCGAGGATGCCCACCGGTAGCGGCAGGCCCCAGTAGGTGAGGACGACGCCGGCGACGACCGCGCAGAAGGTCATCAGCGTGCCGACGCTCAGGTCGATGCCGCCGGTGATGATCACCAGCGTCGCGGCGATGGCGAGCACGCCGTTGACCGAGGTCGCCTGCAGGATGGCGAGGATATTGGCCGTCTGCAGGAAATTGGGCGAGGCCAGCGAGAAGACGACCAGCAGCGCCAGCAGGCCGGAAAAAGCCAGCAGCTTATGATAAGCGCCTGAGCCGCGAATACTGGCGAGAAGTCCGGGTTTGGCTGCCGTTTCGGTCATCGCCATTATGCCACCTTGCTGTTCGGTTCCGGCGCCATCGCGCTTTCGCGCTGTGTGGCGAGCCGCATGATCTCTTCCTGGCTGGCGCCGCCCGGCAGGACGCCGGTGAGCCGGCCCTCGCACATCACCGCGATGCGGTGGCTGAGACGCAGGATTTCGGGCAGTTCGGACGAGATAACGATGATCGCCCGGCCCTGTGCGGCGAGCGAATTCAGGAGCTTGTAGATCTCGGACTTGGCGCCGACGTCGATGCCGCGCGTCGGCTCGTCGAAGATCAGGATTTCGCAGTCGCGCAGCAGCCATTTGGCGATGACCACCTTCTGCTGGTTGCCGCCCGAGAGCAGGCGCGCCTCCTGCGTGTCCGAAGGGGTCTTGATGGACAGCTGCTTGATGAAGCGCTCGGCTACCTGCCGCATCTCGCCATCGCGGACGATGCCGCCGGGGCCGATGAAGCGCGACAGCGAGGCCAGCGCGATATTGTTGCGGACGTCGAGCCCGGTGGCGAGGCCGAACTGCTTGCGGTCCTCGGAGAGATAACCGATGCCGGCCCGCACCGCGTCCTGCGGGCGCCGGATCTCGACCTTCTTGCCATGCACAAGGACTTCGCCCGCCTCGACCGGGTCGGCGCCGAAGATGGCGCGGGCGACTTCGGTGCGGCCGGCGCCCATCAGGCCGGCGAGACCGAGGATTTCACCCTTCCGCACGGAGAAGCCGACATCGCGGATTTCCTTACCGCGGCGGAGACCACGGACCTCGAGCGCGATCTCGGCCGTGCTGGTGTCGGGGATGACCAGTGCCTCGTCGGTCAGCTTGCGGCCCACCATCATCGAGATGATGGTCTCGATCGGCGTGTCGGCAGCGGGAACCGTGCCCACATGCTCGCCGTCGCGCATCACCGTCACCCGGTCCGAGATGCGTTTGATCTCGTCCATCTTGTGCGAGATGTAGATGATGCCGACGCCGTCGGCCTTCAGCCGAGCGATGATGGTGAAGAGCTCGGCGATCTCGCTCTCGGTCAATGCCGCGGTCGGCTCGTCCATGATCAGGACGCGCGAGCGGTAGGAGAGCGCCTTGGCGATCTCGACCATCTGCTGCTTGGCGATGGTGAGGCTTTCGACCGGCACCCGAGGATCGAGCGCCAGGTTCATCGACTTGAAGATGGCTGCCGCATCGGCGTTGAGCTTTTGCTCATCGAGCAACAGGCCTTTGCGCGGCTCGCGGCCAATGAAAATGTTCTGCGCTGCCGTCAGGTCGCGCATCAGCGCCAGTTCCTGATGGATGATGCCGATGCCGAGCTTTTGCGCCTCGCGCGGCCCGGCGATCTCCACCGGCTTGCCATCGACGCGGATTTCGCCGGCATCGCGCTGGTAAATGCCCGACAGGATCTTCATCAGCGTCGACTTGCCGGCGCCGTTCTCGCCCATCAGGGCGTGCACTTCGCCCGCAAAGAGCGAAAACTGGGCATCCGACAACGCTCGCACGCCCGGGAACGACTTGTCGATCCCGCTCATCTCGACGAGCGGAACCGAGGGGTCGTCATAGGTGGGGAGGCGTCGAGACGCCTGCTCCTCAGTACGCAACTGTCCCCTCCCAGGCCGCGCGTTTCCGTGTTAGGCGTATCAGATGGCAAGGCAGACTAGCTGTCAAGTGGCTAGACCAGTGACCACCTTGGGATGAGTTGCTATGCATGACGAGTTCGCTAGCATCAGAGGCCAGGGGCGACGGCGGTAGGGGTGATATGATCAGGCTTGAGGCTGTCTCAAATCGCAAACTGTACATCCAGATCGCTGATCAGATTCGCGACCAGATTCTGGCTGGCGAGGTCAAACCAGGAGAGCAACTGCCGTCGGAGCGCGACTTGGCCGCAAACCTCGGGGTCTCGCGTCCAACGGTGCGCGAAGCGCTGATCGCGTTGGAGGTCGCTGGCCTGGTCGAAATACGGGTGGGAGTTGGCGCCTTCGTCCGCAGGTTGAAGAAGACCCAGAAAGGCTTGCCGGAACAGAGCCGCTCTCCGATCGAGATCATGACCGTACGACGGCTGCTGGAGCCCGAGGCAACGACGCTCGCCTGCCAGAATATCGATGTGGCGGGAAAAGAGCGGTTGCAAGCAGTCATAGCTCGGATGAGATCCGAAGCGAGCGAAGGCGTGTGGTCGACGGAAACGGACCGCGCCTTGCATATGACCATCGCGGACTACGCTCAAAACTCCGTACTCCGAGAAGTACTCGATCAGCTCTGGTCGATGAGAGCGGAAGCTGTCGACAGCCGTTTCCACCAGCATCTCGCCGATATCGAGGAGGTGCGAGAGCACATCCTCACCGATCACGAACGCATCGTGGATTGCATCGTCAAAGCCGATTCAAAGGGCGCACGCGCTGCGATGAACGAGCACCTCGACTTCGTGTCCAAGACGATGCTCGATTCGTGGGAATAGCCTGCCCCGGTGCGGCGCCGGCGGTCCACCGTCAGAGACAAGCCTCAGCTGCTGCCCACGCAGCAGGTAGACTCGTGTCTAGTCGCGCGAGCCGATGGTCGTGACCGGCGGCTGCTATTTCAGCGCGTCCCGATACCGGCGCGAGCCTCGTAACTCCGTTCCGTCCAGCATGCGGATGATGACATCGCCGTCCCCGGTAGGAACTACCTCGCGAACCTTCTCGCGGTTGATCAGGCGCGAGCGGTGCACACGTGCCACCGGCGCCCTCGCTTCGGCCAATTGCTGTTCCAGCGCGGCGAGGCTGGTGCGTACGAGGTGGGTGACGCCCTTGGCACGAATCTCGACATAGTTGCCTGCCGCCTCGGCCCAATCCAGCGACGTCGCATGCAGGAAAACCGTACGCCCACCGGATTTCAGCGTCAGTTGGCCAGTGTCACGGGCATCGCGGCGCGCCACCGCAGTCTCCCGCCTCGCCAGTTCTAGCCCGCGGGTGAGCGACAGGAAGAGGATGATGACCGCGTAGGGCAACAGGTCTTTGCGATACTCGTAGAGCATGTCGGTCAGCGGCTCGCCCAGAAGGGTGTAGGGCTGGCCAAGAGCGCCGAAGACCAGCGTCCGGAGCAGCCACAGGCCTCCGATATGCGCCCCGGCAAACATGATGCTTCCGAGCAGGTGCCAACCCAGCACACGCGGCCAGCTGTCGGCCGCGAACGGGAAGCGCCGCTCGAACCAAGCCACCGCCGGCACGAGCAGAAACAGGACGATGATACTGCTGCCCTCGAGTATCCAAGGCTCATGCGCGTCATATGGGACGCCGGCCCGCTCGGCTTCGGTAATCAGCGTCAGCGCGTTGATCACGGCCACTGCCGTGAAGAAAAGCGATGCGATTGCCCAGACGCGCATCACTACCCGGCGGTCGATCGCTTGTTCGTCGGCGCGCTCCGCCGAAAGCTCCGTCATTGCTCCCCCATCGCCGCCGCGCGTCCCCGGTACCCGCCACTCGTCCCGCCGGGCCGGCACTCGTCCCTCGGCGATTGGCGGGTCTGACTTACCCACCTAGCCCTACCGGTCTCGCTCACACAAGGAGACCGGCATGACCCCCGCCCATTCGCCCGACATGCGCCGCTACGACATCGATTGGCTGCGCATCATCGCCTTCGGCTTTCTCATCTTCTACCACATCGGAATGTTCTACGTGACCTGGGACTGGCACGCGAAGAGCCCCTTCGTTTCGCACGCCCTGGAGCCGCTCATGCGGCTCGTCGCGCCCTGGCGCTTACCGCTGCTGTTCTTCATCTCGGGGGTGGCTTTGAAGTTCGTTATGGACAAGCTGCCGGCCCGCCGACTGCTGCCGCAGCGACTCGCAAGGCTGGGGATCCCGATCCTCTTCGGCTTTTTTGTCTTCGTGACACCGCAGGCGTACTACGAACTCCTCGCCAAGGGGGAAATCGGGCCGGACTACCTCGCATTCTGGTGGCAGTACCTTGATTTCGACTTCGAGTTCTCGATCATCACCCCGACATACAACCACCTGTGGTACGTCGTTTATATCCTGCTCTACACGCTGCTCCTCGCGCCGCTCAGGCCAGTACTGGAGTGGCTGCGCCGCCCATTCGACCGCCTCTATGCAGGCCGGACCGGCGTGCCCCTTCTGCTGCTGCCGGTCGTCCCTTTCGTCGCCTACGATGCGCTTCTGAGCGATGCCTTTCCGGTGACCGATGCGATCGTGGACGATTGGTTCAACCACGCCAACTCGCTGACCATGCTGGTATTCGGCTATCTCGCAGCCAAGAGCCCGCCCTTCTGGCAGGCCATCGATCGGGCATGGCACCAGGCCCTCGCACTCGCGCTGACACTCGGCGCGGTGCGACTGGCAGCGTCGCTATCAACTCCGGCGATCGGCCTTTGGGAGGGGGTTCAGAGCTTGGTGAGGATCGCCTATTGCTGGGCCACGATCGCAGCCCTGCTCGGATACGCCCAGCGCCATCTCAATCGGACTAGCCCGGCTTTGCGCTACCTGAGCGAGGCGGTCTTTCCCTACTACATCCTGCACCAGACCCTGATTGTCTGTCTCGGCGTCTGGGCTGCGGGCCTGCCACTCTGGGCGGAGGCCTCAGTCATCGTGCTGGGCACGATCGCCGGATGTGCCATCGGGTACGAGGTCGTGCGCCGTGTCGCCGTATTGAGGCCGCTCTTCGGCCTGTCGCTGCGGCCTCGACCCGCTGCTACCCCAACCTTGCCGCCGCCGGCTGCCGCGGTGCCACTGGCGGGCGTCCAAGTGCTCCAGGAAGAGAGCTGACGAGGCGGGCTGCGATGGCTCAGGCACAATTCGCTTGCGAGGCGCGGTAGCGTGAGCCAACCTGCCCTTGGTCGATGCCGCTTGCCGGCCCTGCTGATCTCAGATCGACCATTCCCCCAACATCGCAATCGAACCGCATCTGGCGCACGCCATGGCGGCAGTTCACCCTTGAGGAGAGCCTTATGGCCATTCGTTCCGATTCCGACGTCTCCATTCGCCTCGAACGGCTCGAGGATTTGCAGGCGATCAACCGCCTCTTCACCGACTACGGACATTACCTAGATGAACGGGACTGGCCGAAGCTTGCGGCACTCTTCGCTGAGGACGGCGAAGTGATCCTCGAGCCGTTAGGGCGCGCGACGGGACCGAGTGCAATTCGCAGCCTGCTTGAAGGGGGGCTCAGCAGCGAGCGGGGCCGAACGTTCCACATCATTTCCAACCCGCTGGTTACGCTCACTGGCGAGAGCGCCGAAACCAATGTCAGTTGGGCAATGATCGTTCGCCATGCGGACGACCGCCCGACGCTCGCTGCCTTCGGGCGGCATCG
The DNA here is from genome assembly GCF_056405135.1 of Devosia sp. P1_H9. Classification (NCBI taxonomy): domain Bacteria; kingdom Pseudomonadati; phylum Pseudomonadota; class Alphaproteobacteria; order Hyphomicrobiales; family Devosiaceae; genus Devosia; species Devosia sp. P1_H9. The sequence goes on along the minus strand of NZ_JBFUCQ010000001.1, from coordinate 558,553 downwards.
CGACAGGCTGGTCAAAGTCGGCGGCAGGTGGAAATTCCAGCGGCGGGAGGGTCTGACGGAGATACCCACGACCATGCCGACCTCGCTCGCGAACCACCGGGCTGCGGAACGGCAATAGCGCCGGCTTTTGCCGCGATGCAGATGGCGTAATCGGAGGGGCGCTCTACGGAATGGGCGGCGAGAGCCAGCCTGTGATCAAGGTGGCCAGGCTTTGCGCCGCGCGAACGGGCGACGCCAGTTCAGAGCTTCAACCCCAGCTTGCCGACGCTGGAGCGGCCGGCCAACTCCGAGAGGGCTTTCGGCCCCTCAGCGAGTTCGTAGATGGTTGGCTGGACGGGCGATAACACGCCACTTGCGATGAGCCTGAACAGCTCGCCCATGACCTCGCCGAACATCTGCGGAGCGGCCCGGATCAGCATACCCATGTTGAAGCCGACGACCTGGACCTGATGCTTGTAGACGAGGTCCCAATTGCTGAGCGATGCCTCGCCGGCGGGCAGGCCCGTGACGATGACGCGCCCGGTGACGCGCCGCGCGGCTGCATGCTGGTCCTCGCGGCACCGACGGGCGCCGTGGAAAATCACCCCGTGCGGGAACTTCTGGCGGGGGCTCGCCGGGCGCAGTTCAACGAGATCAGGGAGCGGCTCGTCCGAGGCATCGGCGACGGCGACCTTGCCGTCTCGACTGACAGCCTCGACGCCATCGCCCGCTACTACACCACTGTGATGCACGGCCTATCGATGCAGGCTCGCGACGGTGCCAGCCGGGCCGAACTCGAGCCCGTCATCACCCTCGCCATGGGCGCATGGACGACTCTGGCGTCAGCTGCTGCCCCCGTCGGATCGTGACCGACTGGGCTGCGCCCCTCGGTTGGCGACAAGAAGCAGGATGCCGGCGATCACCCCCGGGATTCCGGAAGAGTAGGTCAGGCCGCCACGATGCCTGCTCGTGCCGCGTTGGCCAGGCAGCGCGCCACGATGATGCGGTGGAATGGATAGACCGCCGCAAGGTAGGCGCGACCCAAACCATTGTGCGGTCGCACCCAGGTGCTGATGGCGACGAGGTCGTCGTGCACCGACCGCAGGATCGAGACGCGAAAGTCGAGATGCTTGTCGTTGGCCCCCAGGACCACCTCATCCGGCGTCGCCGAGTGCACCTCAAAAATGCCGGCATAGCTGCAGCTGACGATTTCCTCGCGGGTCGGAGGACGCAAATCCTCGGGCCCGCCGGTCTTTAGACCCAGGGGCGCAACCAGTGCGTTGCGGAGCCCCAGTAAAGCCATGACCCATCCGGGCATATGAAAGAACGTGGCGATCGTCAGATCGGCGGCGTCGGGGGCGGGATGCGGCAGCGGCACCGACTGCCCATCGAGGAAATCGCCCTCGGCAAAATAGCGGCGCAGCGCGCCGTCGGTGGGATAAGCAAAGTCCTGGGCCATGGCGTCGTCCTCGCTTGGAGAGCCTCAGGATAGGCGTTGGGCAAGCCGAAACCCTGCGCGACGGTGTCGCACGGGGGAGCGGATTGACGCAGTTGGTGCGGCCCGCCAGCGGAGGTTCCGCGCTCGTCGATCGTGTCCTTCAGGCGACGCCGATCACAACCTTGCCAAATGGTCCGCGCCGCTGGTGCTCGAACGCCTTGCGTGCCGCTTCGAACGGGTAGACGGCATCGATCACCGGCCTGATGCCCAGCGCCTCGATTGCCGTGTTCATGCGCTCGAACTGCCGCTGGGAGCCTGTGGCGATCCCTTGGAGCGTGATGCGGTTGCGCGTGAGCGTCGGCGTTGGCAACGTCACCTCGGCGCCCGCAAGCTGGCCGATGAGGGACACTCGCCCGTCGGCCGCTGCCGTCTCGATCGACTGCCGCAGATTGGCGCCGCCGATCAGCTCCAGCACATGGTCGACGCCGCGCCCGCCGGTGAGCGATCGCACCTCGGCGGTCCAGTTGGGTGTCGCGCTGGTATCGACCCCGAGCTTTGCCCCGAGCGCCCGCGTGCGTTCGAGCTTGTCGGCGTGGCGGGACAGCACGATTGGCACCTGTCCGAAGGCCAGCGCGAATTGCAGCGCAAATAACGCCACGCCGCCGGTTCCTTCGATAAGCACAGTCGTGCCCGGCTGCGACTGACCGGACTCGACCAATGCGGACCAGGCGGTGAGCGCCGCGATCGGCAAGGTCGCGGCTTCGTGGTCACTGAGAGAGGCCGGTGCCATTACCGCGGCGTCCTCGCCGAACACCACATGGCGTGCCAGCACCCCGGGCAGCGACACCCCAGCGTCTGCTTGTGCAACACCGGCGGCGCATCACCATCGGGCCAATCGGCAACTACCTGTCCCAAGACGCGATCGCCGACGCGGAAACGCGTCACTTCGGGCCCGAGTGCCACCACCTCGCCGACGGCGTCCGACGCTGGCATCAGATCTCCGGATCGTCGAGGATGCGAGAGAGCGTGCTGCGCCCAAGTGCGCTCATTGCTGGGTTGGTGCTGCGGTAGTACCAGACTAGGCCCATGGCCTGCTGAAAGGCCCATGCCGCTCCGCGCTTCCACTCGACGTCGCTTGATCCAAGATGAGTGCGGACGATTTCGCGCTGCTTGCGATCAAGGAGATGCCACGCGGCGACAAGATCCAAGGCCGGATCGGCCGGTCCGAAGCTGCCGGTGTCGAGGACGCCCACAAGGCGGTCCCCACGCACGAGGAGGTTCGCCGGAATAAGATCCCGGTGGCTCATGACGTCGGGCCCGGCTGGCGGTAACTGACGCAGCCGAGCCCAGATGCGACTGAGCCGAGGCACGTCCATATGACCCTCGCTGTTCTCGAAACAGGTCGACATCCAGTCGTCGTGGTCGGGAAGACTGCCACCCCTACCTTGGCCATCAAAACGGCGGCCATGTGGGTTCACGGCGCGCAGCGACGCGATCAGGTTGGCAATGTCGAGCGCGAAGGTCGCTGAAGCAGCAAGCCGATCCGGCGTGGCGACATCGCCTTCGATCCAAGTCTGTATCGCCCAAGGCAACGGATAGAGCGGGCCGGGCTGACCAAGCCCGATCGAGCGAGGGCAGGCAAACGGAGAATGCGCCGCAAATTCCATCATCGCGGCGGTTTCGCTGCGCAGCATGTCGGCGCATCCGACCGGATCCGTGGCGCGCAGGGGGAACCTTGCCGCTACACTCGATCCAATCCTGAAGGTCGCATTGACCGTGCCAACGGCGCCAACCTGCTCGATCCGCTCGTCGCGATACTCCGGGAACTGATCGAAGACCATCTGGCGAACGATATCGGTATCGATGTGCAACTGGTCCGAGTGCATCATGGTGTCACCTTCCAGTTCCTCGCTGAATACCGAGACGACAAGATCGCGACTACGACGTCCGCGGACCGAAAACCGTAGCGAAAGCGATATCCTTGAACCGCCTCAGCGGCGCGTCCGAACGCTCCACTTTCATGCGCATGATCGCCCCTTCCCAGGAGGCAAGCAGAAACTCCGCCAGATCCTGGGGAGCGAACTTGCTGTCAATTTCACCGGCTGACTGAGCCTCTGCGATGCATTCGGCAAAGGGTTGCAGCCACTCCTGGTAGATCCCGATGAGATGCTGTCGCAGCGCTTCGCTCTCCTGGACGACTTCCAGGCTGAAGTCTCCAATCAAGCATCCCCTCGCATAGCCATCGGCAGCGAGCCGATCCGAGATGAGGTCCAGGTACCGTCGCAGTCGCTCGCGTGGTGCAAGATCGCCATTGAGGAGGGACTCGGCGATCCGCTCCCGGATCGAGGCGAAGTAGAGGTTCAGAACCTCAGCCGCGAAATCCTCTTTCGATCGGAAGTGGTTCGTGAACGAGCCCTGGGGAACCCCGGCCTCGCCCACGACATCCCTCACACCGGCGCCGTGATAGCCCTGGCGGAACATCACGGTCAGGCCAGCAGCGATAATCTTGTTCTTGGCGGATGGTTTGGGCATGTCATCCAAAATACGTACGACCGTATTGAAGTCAAGGTTCTCTGATGTTAATACGGTCGTCCGTATTGAACTGGTATGGAGGAACGGATGATCGCAGATGTTGAGCATGCAGCCGGCAACGGAACAGCGAGAGCCGAACGCCAAGAGCAGGTCACGATCACCTATTGTGTGCCGTGCGGCTATGAGAGCCGCGCCAAGAGGGCCGCGGAGAGTTTAGCCGATGAACTCGGCCTTCTCGCGGAGCTGAACCCTGGAAAAGGCGGCGTCTTCCAAGTCGCGGTAGCGGGTCAGGTGGTGACAGCGCGACGCAAGGGGTACTTTCCCGACGATGCCGACATTGTGCAGGCGGTACGCGAAGCTCTGCACGGCTAGACTCGCTTGCCGCGACCGGGTTGCGCCGGTCGCGGCATGGGTTCTCGTCGCGTCCTGATCAGGACAAGACGGCCGTCGCTTCGATCTCGATGAGGTAGTCGGGATTGGCCAGTTGCGAGACAATCGCCGTTGTCACGGTCGGCGGGTTCTTCAGCTTGCCGGCGCGTGCCATCCAGGCGCCGAAACCAGCCTTGAGGTCGGCGTCGTCGCGCAGGAGAAGGCCGACGCGGACAAGATTTTCAAGCTTGCCTCCCGCGGCTTCCAGCACCGTGATGAGGTTGTCGACCGCCTGGGTCGTCTGCGCCGCGGTGTCTCCCTTGCCGACGACTTCACCCTTCTCGTCGACTGCATTCTGCCCGCCGATGATCAGTGTCGCCGCGCCAGCGGGGATAATGATCCCCTGCGAGAAGGCAGGGTTCTTGTGCATGCCTTTGGGGTTGATGTGCTCGAGCTTTGCCATTTGCGTTTTCTCCGTTCTTGAGTATTTGGCGATGACGTAACGGCGAGTGCCTTAGCTGCTGGCAGCCTCACCGAGGAAGAACCACTCGATTGCCGGGGCGAGAACGTCTGGCGCGGCGTTGTGCATCTGCCCCTCGAGCGTCTTGTGCTCAGCATCCGGAAGGACGTCCACCAGCCCGCGAGCCGAGTTCCGGATCCACTGGGGGCTCGCTCCGCCGTCCATCACCAGCGTGGGCACTGTGGCGCTCGCCCATTCCTCAGCCTGCAGTGGCTTGCCGGCCATGCCGTCGCCAAGCACGGCGATGTCGTAGAGCAGGGTGTGCGCCACGGCCTCGAGCGCCGGCCATGATGGGTCGCTCTTCATCTTGGCAACCACTTCGGCCGGCGCGAGCACCAAGTCTGTCGTCCAGTACTCCACTGCCTCCCCGCGGCGATCGGCTGCGATCAACTCGTTGATGTGAGTGACATAGTCCTCAGGCGGCGGCGGACGGCTGTCGTCAGTGATGAACGGTGGCTCGTACAGCGATAGCTTCTGGACCTTGGTGGGAAGCCACGCTGTTGTCTTAAGGGCAAGGACGGCACCAGAAGACTGGCCATGGACAAAGGCCGTCCCACCGGCTTCGTCAATGATGGCCTCGAGATCTTCGATCTCCCGCTCAACCGCGTACGGCGCCGTGTCCCCACTATCGCCTCGGCCTCGGCGATCGTAGCTGAAAACCGTGAAGTGTGGCGCGAGGAGCTTGGCCACCGGCGCCCACGCCGAGCGCTCGCTGAGGGCGCCGCCGACGAGGACAAGCGCCGGCCCGTCACCGGATCGATCGAAGGCGATGCGAGTCCCGTCTTTCGACGTCACGGTGTTTGCGTCCACGCTCGCCTCCTCGGCCGATACCTGGCGCACCATTGATGCAGTGCAAATGACGGCGCCCGCTAAACCGTTCCAGATGAACTGCCGCCTGCTCAACAAGCGTGCCGACGCGCGACCGATCGCGGTCCCAAGCGGGGTTGGCGTATCCATGTCTGGCTCCTAACAGCTGAGTTGCACCGAGCCTGCGGGGGGAGATCGCGGCGGGCGAACTGGCGCGTTTGCTTGGCCTCGGCGGCGAACCGCTGGCCGTCCAAACCCCACGATAGGATTTCCGTGGGGAACACCGCTTGTACAAATTTAACCGGCGGGGAGCATCCACGGGACCATCGCGTGGTCAGGCCGCTCGGCGTAAACCGATCGCCGCTGCTGGAGGTAGGCCGTGGGATTGAGCTCGGCGAAGGCAGTGAAGTCTCGGCTGAAGTGGGACTGGTCGAAATAGTCGCTGTCGTGAGCGAGGGTCGTCCAGCGGACCGGCTCGGTCACGTCGATGCTCTCGAGTGCGTGCTGGAACCGGCAAAGCCGGGCAAGCTCTCTTGGTGTGCAGCCCACCACGCGATTGAACAGCGTGATAAGGTGCTTATGGCTGACACCGACTTCGCCGCAGAGTTCGCTGATCCTCGCCCCGCCGTGCCGCCGCGCGATACGTCCTGCAACGTGGTCCACGATTCGCGCCGCGTCCGGCTGTTCACTGAGCCGCGCCAGCAGCACTTCTTCGAGCAGCGCAAATCGTCGTTCGGGGGTTGCCGCCTCGTAGAGACGTTCGCGGATCTCGGAGGCGGCGCTACCCCATATGGCGTCGAGCGACACCACGCGATTGTGCATCTCGGACAACGGTACGCCGAAGAAGGCGTAGGCCCCGCCGGGCCGGAAACTTACACCTAGAAATTCGGTCTGCGCAGGCCACTCCACCAGGTGGCGCCGGTTCCAGATACCCAGACACCAGCTTTCGGTGCAGACGGAAATCACCGGACCCTCCGAGCGCTCACGGACGCGCCAAGGGTCGCCGAAGTTGAACTTGAGATCAGTCGACGCCGTTGGGAAAATTCCGTCGCGTCGGTAGGGCATCGACCCCCGCGCCACATAGAAGAAGTTGACATAGCCCCGCAGCGGTGGCGCGACGGCGTGCAAGATAAAGGTCATGCGACTACCTCTATTGTCGAGGATCAGCGCTTCCTGACCAGGCCGGCTGGAAAGCACTCAACACACACTGCAACGCTCCGGCTGGCGTTCGGTGCCAACAATTCAGCGGCGATGGCGTGCTTGCATTGGTCTCGCGATGCCTCGCGGGCCTCTCAAGTACCTGGAGTCGGTCGTTTGCCTGTGCCCGCGGTGCCCCTTGACCACGCAACGCCCTTGCGGGCGGCCAATCCATCGCGCAGGCACTCCAGAAGCCAGGCAATGGTGGTGAAGATGGAGCCTCTCATCGCGACTTCTCCTGCAAGAATGCACGCCAGCCGCCGAAGCGGGTGATCTCCTCGGCACCGGCAATGGCGTGGGCCTCGCAGAGGAAGCCGGAGACCGAGCTGCCGTCGTCGAGCGATACCTTGCCGATGCCGAGCGGCGACGGGATCTTTGCCACGAAGCGGCCGAAGGCGTCGGCGGGCAGGGCCCAGACCTCGACCTCGAGGCCGGGACCGGCATAGCCAGGCTCGCGCACCAGGCCCGGCTTGGGCGGGGTGGTGTTGGGCAGCGCGTAGAGCCGATAGTCGCCGGCCGTGCGGCCGCGCTTGATCAACTGCCCGCCGGGACCGGTGAGTTCATGGTTGAGAGGCAGGCCGCTCAGGTGTGCGCCCACCACGACAATTGGCAAGAGTGCGTCGGTTTCGGCCATCTAGATCTCCTCCAGTACGATGATGATGTCGCCGGTTTTTACGTTGCGCCCTGGCCCGGCTCGGACGTCCCGAACGGCGCCGGCTTCGTGGGCGGTGATGGTGATTTCCATCTTCATGGATTCGATGATGGCGACGGGCTGGCCGGCTTCGACGTGGGCGCCGTCCTCGACCAGGATCTTCCAGATATTGCCGGGCACCGAAGTCGCGACGCCGAAGTGGCCGGACGGGATTTCGCTTGCGTCGGAAGCACTTGCGCTTTCATCGGCGATGAAGCTATCGAGCCCTTCGTCCTTCCAGCGCTGCCGTTCGGCTTCGAAGGCGGACTGCTGGGTGTGCTTGAAGGCGGCGATGCTGCCGGCGTTGCGGGCGAGCTTGGCGGCGTAGTCGGCGTAGGAGAGCTTGGTCTCTTCGATGCGGACGGGATAGCCGCCGTGCGGGAAGGCGGCACGGGCTTCCATGAGCTCGTCGTGGCTGACCGGGAAGAACCGGATCTGGTCGAAAAAATTGAGCAGCCACGGCTTGTTAGCGGCAAACTCCGGGGTCTGGCGCCAGGTGTTCCAGACCTGGATGGTACGACCGAAGAGCTGGTAACCGCCGGGACCCTCCATGCCATAGATGCACATATAGGCGCCGCCGATGCCGACGGCGTTCTCGGGGGTCCAGGTGCGGGCCGGGTTGTACTTGGTGGTGACGAGCCGGTGGCGCGGGTCCATCGGGGTTGCGACGGGGGCGCCTAGATAAACGTCGCCGAGGCCGAGGACGAGATAGCTGGCGTCGAAGATCGTCCTCTTGACCGCGTCGATATCAGGCAAGCCGTTGATACGACGAATGAATTCGATGTTGTCCGGACACCATGGGGCGTTCGGGCGGACCAGTTCCTGGTACTTCCTCATGGCCAGTTGGGCGTCCGGATCGTTCCAGCTGAGCGGCAGGTGGACGATGCGGGAGGGTACGGTGACCTCTTCCGGCCGAGGTAGGGACTGCTCGATCTCGGCGAGGAGGCCGAGGAGATGGTCGCGGCTCAATCGGGTCGAATCGTAGTGGATCTGGAGCGAACGGATGCCGGGAGTGAGGTCGATAATCCCGTTCTTTGCCCCGAGTTTGCCCTCCTGATGAACGGATTCCATCAACAGATGAACGCGCAAACGCAGCGCGAGATCGAGCGCCATCGGGCCGTATTCGACCAGCAGATTGTCGTCGCCCTGCCGCCGGTAGACGACCGGGACGGGTCCGTTGTGGGAATGGCCCACGATGGCCGAACCGGCCTCGCTCGGCCGATGGATCGCGGGCCCGGCGACCTTATCATCCGGCCGCGCGACGGGGACAAAGCGGATGGTGTCACCCGGCTTGAACTGGCCAAGCTTCCACAGCTCGTCGCGCGCCATCACCGCCGGGCAGACGAAGCCGCCGAGGCTCGGACCGTCGGGGCCGAGGATGATGGGCATGTCGCCGGTGAAGTCGATGGCACCGACCGCGTAGGCGTTGTCGTGGAGGTTGGACGGATGGAGACCCGCCTCGCCGCCATCGGTACGTGCCCATTTCGGCGCCGGCCCGATGAGGCGGACGCCGGTGCGGGCCGAGTTGAAGTGGACCTCGTAGGCCGTCGAGAACAGCGTCTCGATGTCTTCGGTGAGGAAGAAGTCGGGCGCGCCGTGCGGGCCGTAGAGGACGCCGACTTCCCACTCGCGAGTGAGCGGGGCAGGATCGTCGGCTGGCTTCGTGGCTTGGGGCGCGTTGGCGAGGTGCAGGACCTCGCCGGCGCGGAGCGTGCCGGTGGCATGGCCGCCGAACTTGCCAAGCGCGAAGGTGGCGCGGGAGCCGAGTACGACCGGGGCTGCGACCCCTCCCGAGATGGCGAGGTACGCGCGTTGGCCGGGACCTTCGATGGTCCCGATGCTGAGGACCTGACCGGCACCAATCACGATCGGCTCGTTGTGCGCCAATGGAGCACCGTCGAGCTTCATCGGCATTTGAGCGCCGGCGAGCGCGACGGTGGCGGGCGAATGGAAGCGCAGCGTCGGGCCGGAGACGGTGAGCTCGAGCGCCGCGGTTTCGTCGGCATTGCCCACGAGCCGGTTGGCGTGGCGGAAGCTGCGCTCATCCATCGGTCCTGAAGGCGGCACGCCGACGTGCCAGAGCCCGAGCCGGCCGGGCAGTTCCTGCAGTGAGGACTGCGCGCCCGGTGCGATTACCTCGATGACGTCGGGGCTGAAGGCGAAGGTTCGAAGTGCTGTCGTCGCGACCTTGCCTGAGGCGAGCAGGTCGGACGCGGCGATGGCGCTGAGATATTGGAGGTTGGTCTCGATGCCGGAGATGCTGGTTTCAGCCAGCGCCGCGCGGAGCTTCTCGATCGCCGCGGGACGATCGCCGGCAGCGACGATGATCTTGGCCAGCATCGGATCGTAAAAACTGGTGACCTCGGTGCCGGTCTCGACCCAGGTGTCGACGCGCGCCTCGCCAAACTTCACCTCGGTGAGGAGGCCGGCGCTGGGCTGGAAGTTGGCATGCGGGATTTCCGCATAGAGCCGGACCTCTATCGCCGCGCCCTTGGGCGATAGGGGTTTTGCGGGGATCACATCCTCGCCTGCCGCCTGGCGGATCATCCACTCGACGAGGTCGATGCCGAACACCGCCTCGGTGACTGGATGCTCGACCTGGAGGCGCGTGTTGACCTCGAGGAAGTAGAACTCTTCGCGCACCGGATCGTAAATGAACTCCACCGTGCCGGCGGAACGATAGCCGACGGCTCGGCCGAGATTGGTGGCGGCCTCGTGCAGCCGATAGCGGGTTGTGGCGGAAAGACCAGGCGCCGGCGTTTCCTCGACTACCTTCTGGTTGCGGCGCTGTAGCGAGCAATCGCGTTCGCCGAGCGCGATGACCTTGCCCTTGCCGTCGCCGAACAGTTGCACCTCGACATGGCGCGCATCGGAGACGAAGCGCTCGAGGAAGACGCGGGCGTCGCCAAAGCTGGCGCGAGCCGTGCGCTGCACGCCCTCGAAGGCGGCCGCGAGGGCCGCGGCGTCGGCACAGAGCGACATGCCGATACCGCCGCCACCAGCGGTGGATTTCAGCATCACCGGGTAGCCGATAGTCTCGGCCGCGGTAAGCGCCTCGTCGAGCGTCGCGAGCAGGCCGGTGCCAGGGAGCAGCGGCACGCCATTGGTTTCGGCCAGCTCGCGGGCGGTGTGCTTGAGGCCGAAGGACTCGATGTTCTCGGGCGTCGGGCCAATGAAGGTGATGCCTTCGGCTTCGAGGCGGCGGGCGAATTTGGTGTTCTCGCTGAGAAAGCCATAGCCCGGGTGCACAGCCTCGGCGCCGGTTGCTTTGCACGCCGCGATGACGGCGTCGACGTTGAGGTAGCTTTCGGCGGCCGGGGCTGGGCCGAGGCGCACCGCCTCGTCGGCCATCCGCACCGCCTTGGTGAAGCGGTCGGCGTCGGAATAGACCGCGACCGAGGCGATGCCCATGCGTTTGAGCGTGCGAATGATCCGCACCGCGATCTCGCCGCGGTTGGCAATGAGGACTTTGCTGAACATCACTCTGCGTCCCAGATCAGGACCTTGATGGGCGTCGGGTTGAAGCCGTTGCAGGGGTTGTTGATCTGCGGGCAGTTGGAGATGACGCAGAGCACGTCCATCTCGGCGACGAGTTCGACGTAGTCGCCGGGTTTGCTCAACCCATCGACGATGGTCATCTCGCCTGAGGGCGCGATCGGCACGTTCATGAAGAAGTTGATGTTGGGGACGATGTCCCGCTTGGTCATGCCGTGCTTGGTCACCTCGATAACGAAGTTGTCGCGGCAGGCGTGGAGGTAGCGCGTCTCGTGGCCGAAGCGGACGGTGTTGCTCTCGCATGAGCAGGCGCCGGCCATGGTGTCGTGGCGGCCGCAGGTGTCGGCGACCACGGTGAGCATGACGTTGCCCTCGTTGGAGACGACCTTGGTGCCGACGCCCACATAGGCCGAGCCCTGGGTGCGCAGCGTGTCCTGCGCGGAGTAGCGCTCGGCGAAATCATCGGCGCGGTAGAAGATCGTGTCGATTGCCTGCTGGCCTTCGCTGTCGATGATGCGGATCGTCTGGCCGGCCTTGACGGTGCCCGACCACGGGGCTTCGGCGGCGATGAAGTGCGACTGGATGGCGGTGGCTTCGCTGCGCATTTCTCAGGCCTCCGCGCGGGCGTTGTTTTCGAAGCCGCGGACGGCTTCGGCGGTGGCTGTGCGGCTGAGATCGTCGGCGGCGACCGTGGCCCGATAACGCGTTATCTCCGCCGGGTTCGGGGCGTAGGTCGGGCTCGGGTCCAGCGGATGCGGACAGTTGGACAGCGCAACGAGCAGGTCCATTTCGGCGCGGAGGTCGACATAGTCGCCGCCGTTAAGCAGCCCCGGCTGCCACTCGAAATGGCCATCATCGTCCGAGACGCGGACCGGCGCGAACAGGGTCAACGCCATGGGGATGTCACGGCGGGCGAGGCCCAGCTTGCCTGCGGCGAGAACAAGGTTGTCGCGCGTATTGCGGGTAATGGCGCCGGGGTACTTCGCGGCATTGGCGGCCGCGTTCGAGCCTCCGACCAGCAGGTCATGTGCGCCGCCGGAGGAATCCTCGGTGACCGAGAGCATGACGCGGCCCATGTCGGAGAACAGTACGCGGCCCTTCTGCACGCGCGTGTCCCACTGCACCTTGACGGTATCGGGCAGGTTCAGCCGTTCGCTGGTATCCCTCGCACCCCAGCAGACGAGCGCGACAGAGGCCGGTCCGTGGGCCTGCGCGATACGCAGTGCTTCGCCCTTGCGAAGCAGGGTCGACCAGGACCAGCCGCCGGCAATGGTTTCGGTGGCGATGATGTCGGCAGCTGCAATGGGCGCAGCCGGCAGGGGGCTAGCCTCAGGCAGCGCCTTGGCGGCGAAGGCGAGGCCGGACTGCTGGTGCGCTTCGTAGCGCGCGCGATCGGCGGCGATCTGTTCGGGCGTTCGGCTCATGCCGGGGCTCCTTGAGGTACGGGAACCAGGTCGTCCTGGGGGGCGCCCGCCTCGAGGATCGGGTCGTCCCGATCGGGGCTGTCTGGATCAAGCTGGCCGGCGCGGCGCAGCGGCCAGATGTCGATGTCTTGGCTGAGAGAGGCGCCGTAGCGCTCGCGCTCGTCGGGACGGTTGCGCGGCCGCTCGAAGGCGATGACGCGGGTGCCGAGGGTGAAGGCCTCGCGCATATCGTGGGTGACCATCACCACGGTGAGATTTGTCTCGTTCCAGAGCCGCTTCATCAGCACATGGATTTCGGCACGAATGCCGGGGTCCAACGCGCCGAACGGCTCGTCGAGGAGGAGGACGCGCGGCTTCATGATCAGGGCCTGCGCCAGGGCGAGGCGCTGCTGCATGCCACCCGATAGCTGGGCCGGGTATTTGTCCTCGCTGCCGGTGAGCCCGACTTCGGCGATCAGGCCGCGCGCTTCCTCGATGGCGTCACGGCGGGCGGGGCCGACGAGGCGGGCGCGGAAGCGGGATGCTTCGAACTCCTTGCCAAGGAGGACGTTGCCGAGCACCGTCAGGTGCGGGAATACCGAGTAGCGTTGGAACACGACGCCGCGGTTCGGTCCGGGCTCGGGTGAGAGCGGCTTGCCGTCGAGTGTGATCGTGCCCCGCGTCGCCCGCTCTTCACCAAGCAGCAGTTTCAGGAACGTGGTCTTGCCGCAGCCGGAGGGGCCGACAAGCGCGACGAAGGCGCGGTCCTCGATGGTGAGCGACACCTTCTCGAGCACGATCTGGTCGCCATACTCTTTCCAGACATTGTCGACGACGATCATGACGCCTTCCCCAGTTCGGACCACGGGAAGACGCGGATGCGCAGCCAATCGAGGAGGACGTTGGTCAGGACCGCGAGCAGCGTGATCCAGATCACGTAGGGGAAGATCACGTCCATCGACAGGTAGCGGCGGACGAGGAAGATGCGGTAGCCGAGCCCGGAATCGGCGGAGATCGCTTCTGCGGCGATGAGGAACAGCCAGGCCGGCCCGAGCTGCAGGCGGAGGCAAGTGATGAGCCGGGGCAGGATCTGCGGGAGGACGACGCGGAGTGCGATCTGCCACGAATTGCCGCCCAGGGTTTCGGCTTTCACGGTCTGCTCGCGCGGCAATTCCATGACCTTGAGCGCCAGGTCGCGGATCATGATCGGGGCGACGCCGATGACAATCAGGGTTATCTTGGAGGTCTCGCCCAGCCCCATGACAATGAACAGGATCGGCAGCAGCGCCAGCGGCGGGACCATCGAGACGGCGGCGAAGAACGGGGCGAGCAGGGCCCTTGCATAGGGCAGCATGCCGATGATCATGCCGAAGCAGAGCGCGATGGCGGTGGAGATACCAAGCGCGGTGAACAGGCGCCCGAGGCTTGCAAGCGTGTCGCCCCAGAGCAGGTATTCGCCGGTGCGCGGATCGGCAACGAAGGCCATGCGGTTGATGGCGTCGGTCAGTGAGCCGAGCGCCGGTAGCAGCTTGTCCGCGGGGTTCTCGGTGAGGCGGGCGGCCGAGCCCAGCGCATAGGCAAGCACCAGCAGCACGAAGGGCGCCAGCGCGAGGAGCAGCTGGTTGGTGCGTGTGGGCTTGAGGTTGATCAGGCGCATGGGGTCGGTCCGCCGTTCGTCGCCGTCTGGTCAAAGCGACCCCGCCGCGGCCTCCTTCATGTAGGCGTCGGAGAACCGCAGCTTGATGTTGTTGGCATCGCCGAGGACCTCGCCGGACGGCAGCTCGATGCCGATCACGTCGGCTGAGGGGGCGCCGGAGCCGAGCAGGCTCTTGTCGAAGAGGAAGGTGCGGACCTTGTCCATGGTGGCCTTGAGGTCCGGGCTGTCAGTGAAGGCCACGGCCTCGGCAGGCGTCGGGAACAGCTTGGTGGCGGCGAGCTGGGACTCGAAGCCGGCCTGGTCGGTGCCCGAGGCGGCGCCCATGGCGGCGCGAGCCGCGGCGCCTTCCGGGGTGTCGGCGGTCATCACGGCCATGGTGTCGTACCAGATGCCGGCCAGCGCCTTGCCGAAGTTCGGGTTGTCCTTCAGCGTGGCGGAGTTAGCGACCATCATGTCGATGATCTCGCCAGGAATCTGCGAGCTGTCGAATACCTTGTGGGCGTCGGGAAGCGCGGCAATTTCGGAGACCATCGGGTTCCAGGTCACCATGGCGGTGACATCAGGGGTCTGGAAGGCGCCGACCATATCGGGGTCGGAGGTGTTGACGACGTTGACGTCGCGCTCGGTCATCCCGGCGCTTTCGAGGGCGCGGGCGAGCAGGTAGTGGCTCACCGAGAACTCGACGAGGTTGACCGGTTGGCCCTTGATATCGGCGAGGGCGGTCTTGTCCTTGAGGATCACCGCGTCGTTGCCGGCGGAGAAATCGCCGATGATGACGGCGGTGGTGTCGACGCCGCCGGCGGCGGGGATCGACAGGCCGTCCATGTTGGTGAGGGTCACCGCGTCATAGGCGCCGGCGGTGTATTGGTTCATCGACTCGACGTAGTCGTTGAACTGGGTGACCTCGATGGTGATGCCGTACTTGTCGGCCCACTTCTTGACGATGCCGTTGTCAGCGGCGTAGCCCCAGGGCATCCAGCCGACATAGATCGACCAGGCGACCTTGAAGCCGGTCTTTTCGGCCGCGAAGGCGAGTGTCGCCGTGCTGGCGGCAAGGGCCGCGAGGGCGAGGGCGGAAACCAGTTTGGTGAACTTCATGCGCAATCCCCTGTTTCGACTTGGGGATTGGCGAGGGCGCGTAAAGACCCGCGCTGCCAATCCCTTGGCTTACGAGGTCTCCCGGGCTTTTGTCCCGCCGTGTCCCGGGCGGATGTCTCCCGCGCCGGTGGGTGCTCTCGGACCAGACACGCCGGCTCTTTAGAAAGATGCCGACGCCGGAACCCTAGCTCCTAATCTCTGCATACAACCCAGCAAGCGACGTGCCACTCTATGAAATACAGTGATTTCAATGAGTTGTTATGTGGATCGGCCTCGCCGCAGAACGCGACCTGCGGATTTTGCGAGCGCGATGGTCACGAAGTAGGCACTGCCTGCAGCTAAGGCAGAGGGGCTGGGCCTCGCCAGGCTCTAGCGAAGGCAAGCGCTGGAACGGGAGCCGGATTGCCGGTCACGCGGCGCCCGCCCTTGCCCCTGTACGGATGGAATAATGCCGCTAGCTAACGATCTTGATCGATAACTCCACATCCCAGAGCAGCTTTCTTGGCTCGATCCGGTGATCGGTCAAATAGGCCTCGTAGCGGCACACGTACGACTCGGCCTGGGTGGGGTCGATCGGCTCAAACGCGGTTCCCGTATCGCGCGCCCACTTCATGAGCGCTTGATTGCCGCGCAGGCCGTTGCCCCTGTAGATAAGGGAGGCGAATTTGCCGCCGGGGAGCAAGCCGGCCTTGATCTGGGGGTGGTTTGGCGGGACCGACCCGGTCAGGAAGCCGGCCTCGATATCCATGATGTCCTTCATGTCGCAATGATAGTAGCGGAGGAAGTACGGACCTTCCTCCTCGAGGCCGTTGGTCTTGCTCCACGCCCGCAAGTCCTTGAGCGCCCGCGTGGCGCGAGCGAACATTCCGGGAAACGGGGTCTTCAACCGTATCCCCACATAAGGCCGGTCGTGTTTTTCGACGATCGCGACCGGACCGATGACGGTTTCTGCCTTCATGCCGCCCTCCATGTGCTCAACTTGCAGCGAATGCTTCTGCATTCCAACACGTTCAAGACGGGCGCATTTGATAGTCTGTGCCTAGTGCCTTCCCTCAGACTTTGGCGTTAGTGCACCGCTGCCCCCGAGGCCAGGAACAGACTTGCCCTCTCGGGCTGTGGCGCAAGGTTCAGGTCCTCGCCGACGGCTACGTCCACATCGCCGGGAAGCGCCACGATGATCTGCTGGCCGGATGCGAGGGTCATGGCAGCGAGGGTTTCGTTGCCGAGCCGCTCGACGAGCTTCACTTTGCCGCCAATCTGGTGGTCGCCGGTGGTGCCCAGGTGATGCGGCCGTAGGCCGATGGTGACCTCGTCGCCGCTGCTCACGGCGGCGTTCGAGCGGGGAAGGACCAGCGTGCCAATGTCACTCGACGACAGCTTGACGCTGGTCGCATCGGCGTCATCGACGCGGGCCTTGAGCAGGTTCATCTTCGGCGAGCCGATGAAACCGGCGACGAACAGGTTTGCCGGCCGATGGTAGAGGTCGAGCGGCGAGCCGATCTGTTGGACGACACCGGCGTCGAGCACCACGATCTTGTCGGCCAGCGTCATGGCTTCGACCTGGTCGTGGGTAACGTAGATCATCGTCGCCCCGAGGTCGGCGTGAAGCTTGGCGAGCTCCATGCGCATGTCGACGCGCAGCGCTGCATCGAGGTTGGATAGCGGCTCGTCGAACAGGAACACGCCGGGGTGACGCACGATAGCGCGGCCGATGGCGACGCGCTGGCGCTGGCCGCCCGAGAGCTGGCTGGGTCGGCGCTCGAGCAGGTGCTCCATCTGCAGGATGCGCGCGGCTTCCGCGACCTTGGCGTCCTTTTCGGCCTTCGGGGCCTTGGCGATGGTGAGGCCGAAAGCGAGGTTCTCGCGCACCGTCATGTGCGGGAAGATGGCGTAGCTCTGGAACACCATGGCGATGCTGCGGTCCTTGGGCGGCAGGTCATTGACCACCCGGTCGCCGATGGTGAGCGTGCCGCCCGAGATGTCCTCGAGCCCGGCGATCATCCGGAGCAAGGTCGACTTGCCGCAGCCTGACGGGCCGACGAACACGCAGAACTCACCGTCCGCGATGTCGATGTCGACACCCTTGATGACCTCGGTGGAGCCGTAGACCTTCTTGATACCGTTGAGCGACACGCGTGCCATTGTTGCTACTCCGCTGCGTCTCTGATGGGGACTACCGAAAGCAGGCCGTCTGCGCCGACGACCACCGGTTCGGGATCCATGACGTAACCGCCAAATTGCGCCTTGCCGTTGTCGGCAAAGCCGAGAATCCGCAGCCCGTCTGGCGTGTCGACGATACGCGCCGCGTAGCGCCGGCAAGGCTCGGCGCCATCGAGGAACGGACCGGGCGCGATCTGCCAAGGCCCGCGTGGATCGTCCGCGATGAGGTAGTGCGTGCCGGTGACCGGGCTTTGCGGGTTGAACCGCCGGTATTCCTCGGACCATTGCTGGCCCGAACAGCAGAACAGGCAGTACCACTTGTCCCCCTGGCGGAAGACCTGCGGGACTTCGAGCTGACCGAAACCGCCGGAGAACACCGGTGGCTGCAAAGTCCAGGTCATCAAGTCGTCCGAGGTAGCAAAGCCAATTGCGCCGCCGGCGTTGGGTTCGGCAACGCCGGGAACGCGGGCGGTGAAGTACATCAGCCAGCCCTTGCCATTGGGGTCGCGCATCACCCACGGATCGCGCATGGCGCGGTCGTGCCAGTGGCCGATGGCGTGCTGCGCCTCGTAGTGGGCTGCGGCCGGCCCTTCGATATCGAGGCAGAAGCCGTTGCCGACGCGCTGCCAGTTGTGGAGGTCCGTCGAGGTGGCGTGGCCGATACGCTGATAGAGTCCGTCCTCAGCGCGGCGCGTGCCGGTGTAGAACAGGTGCCACAGGTCATCGTCGCCGCGGATCACCGAGCCGGTCCAGGTGGTGTAATCGTCCCAGGCCGGGCCGGCACTGGGGGTCAGGCTCGTTCCGAGGTGCTGCCAGTCGATGAGGTTGTCCGACACGGCATGGCCCTGCGACACGTTGAAATGGCGCAGATCGGGATCGCCAAGGCCCTTGTCGGCCTGCAGGAAGAACCCGTGCCAACGGCTGCCGTCATGGACGTACCAGCTGTCCCAGATCCATTTCTTTTCGAGGGCAATGACCATGAATAACTCCGTCAGCCTTTGACGCCGGTCGAGGCGATCGAGGCGATAAATGCGCGTTGCAGGAAGAGGTAGAAGGCGAGCACCGGCACGGTGATCATCGACAGGTAGGCCATGATCTCGCCCCAGGCCCGGTTGAGCTGGAAGAAGTACTGCAGCCCGACCATCACCGGCCGGTAGCCCTCCTGCTGCACCACCATCAGCGGCCACAGGTACTGGTTGTACATTACGAGGAATTTGAGGATCGCCGCCGTTGCCAGCACCGGGCCGGCGAGCGGCATCACCACCTTGCGGTAGACCTGCCACCAGGTTGCCCCTTCGACGCGGGCGGCCTCGATCAGCTCGCCCGGCAAATCCTTGAAGTACTGCACGAACAGAAAGATCGTGAGGCCGTCCGCGATGAAGGGGACGATCTGCACCTGGTAGGAGTTGAGCCAGCCGAAGGTCAGGCCGTCGAGGCCGAGCCACGGCAGCTTGGAGGCGATCAGCAGCAGCGGGATGGCGATGGTCTCGAACGGTACGATGAGTGTCGCGAGGATCGCCGTCAGCACCAGTTCGCGTCCGCGCCAGTCGACGAACACAAAGGCGAAGGCGGCGGCGGAGCAGATGAGCAGCGATAGGATCACCGTCACGCCGGTGACCAGCACCGAGTTGAAGATGAACAGCCCCACCGGCGCCCGCTTGAACGCGTCGGAATAGTTATCGAGCGAGATGTCGCCCACCGGCAGGAACGCGGCGAGGCTGCCTGTGTCACCCAGCAGTTGCTGGTCCGGCTTCAAACTCGACACCACCATGAAGATCAGCGGGAAGATGAAGATCACCGCGATCAGGATCAGCACGGCATAGCGCACGGCGAGGCGCAGCCCGCGGTTGTCGGAGGCGATCGTGGCCATCACTTCTTCTCCCGGGTGAGGTAGCGCTGGATCAGCGAGATCGAGAATACGATGACGAACAGGATCACCGAGATGGTCGAGCCACCGGAGATGTCCTGCTTGCCGTAACCGCGTTCGACCGCCTGGAAGACGATGGTCTGGGTGGAGTCGAGCGGCCCGCCGCCGGTCATCACGTCGATCTGCGAGAACAGCGCGAAGGCCTGCATGGTGATGACGATCAGGATCAGGACGGCCGTATTGCGGAGGCCGGGCCAGGTGACATAACGGAACACCTGCCACTTGCTCGAGCCCTCGATAGCCGCGGCCTCGTACAGTGAGGGACTGATGGTCTGGAGGCCCGACAGCCAGATCACCATGTGGAAGCCCACCGCCTGCCAGATCGACATGGCGATGATGGCGCCGAGCGCGGTCGAGGGGTTGCCGAGCCAGTCGACCTTGGGAAAGGCGCCGAAGCTCAGCGCACCAAGCAGGTTGTTCAGCAGCCCACTGCTGCCGTCATAGATGAAGCGCCAGAGCAGCGAGACGACGACGATCGAGACCACGACCGGCATGAAATAGATGGCGCGGAACAGGTTGATGCCCTTGAGCCGCTGGTTGATCAGTAGCGCCAACACCAGCGCGAGCCCGGCCTGCACCGGCGCGACCACTAGAACGAAGATGAAGGTGTTGACGATCGCCTTCATGAACACGACGTCGCGGGCCAGCACATAGGTGGGGTTATCGCCCAGCTGGAAGCTGAACCATTCGCGCATGCCGTCGAATTGCGGGAAGTCTGGATTGTTGCGGGTGAAGCTTCGCAGCGACGGATACTTTGGCGCGCCGGCCTCGTTGCGCACCACGGCGCCCGTATCGTCGCGCTCGGGCTCGAGCGTCAGCAGACCGACACCGAGCAACTGCTCGTAGTTGGCAAGGCCGACGAACTGGGTGGGATTGGGCGAGATCAGCCGCTGGTTGGTGAAGCTGAGGATAATCGCGAAGATGAACGGCAGGACCACGAACACGGCGATGAGGAACGCCGCCGGCCCCGCCATGAGCCATCCAACTCGATTTGACCGTGTGAACTTGGAAGCCATGTTGATCTCGCGAATTGCCAAGGACTTGGGGACCGGCGTGGGGACCGGCGTGGGACCCCGGCCGGAGCCGGGATCCCTCCCAGGGCTAGAGGGAGTTGAGCCCTAGAAGCCGTAATTGCCGTTCTTGGCGATGTCGGCGTCGATCTCGTCGACCGCGGCATCGAGCGTCGCGCTGACCTCGGCGCCGTTGGCGATATCGGCAATGGCCTTTTCGAACACCTTGGCGGCGACGACGTAGCCCGGGGTCACCGGACGGACGAGCGCCTGCTTGGCCGAGAGATCGAAGAACACGGCCATGTCGCCGCCGTCCTTGTAGTGCTCTGTCAGCTGGGCCGCCGTCGGGGTGGCCGGGATCAGGCCGATGCCGTCGGTGAAGGTCGCGAGATACTTGTCCTGCAGGGCGAACTCGATGAACTTGGCCGCCCCGTCGGGATGGGCCGACTTGGCCGAGACGCCGAACTGCCAGGACGCCGCGCCGATCTTGGGCCCATTGCCGAAGTCAGGTGCGGGCAGGAAGACGGTGTCCGGGAACTGCTTGAGCGTGTTCAACGCTGCCCAGTTGCCGTTCCACGAGAAGGCGTACTTGCCTGCGGCAAAGCCGTTGTCACGGTCGGCCGGATCTTGCGTCGGCTGGGCATAGCCGTCCTTGAACAGGCTCTGCCACCATTCGCCGAACGCCACCGCGGCTTCGCCGTTGAGCACGCCTTCGGCGGTCTTGTAGGTCGAGCGATCGACGATGTCGCCGCCGAAGCTCTGGAGGAACGGCGAGAACGCATAGGGGTACCACTCGCCGGTCCAGGCCATGCCGGGGTCGAAGGCGAACTCGTACTTGCCGGAAGCCTTGGCCTTGGCCAGGGCGTCCATGAACTCGTCCTTGGTCCAGGGCTGGTCGAGGGCCGGCTGCCGGAGCCCGAGCTCGTCGAGGATCGACTTGCGGGTGACGAGGGCCACCGCCGCGTCCCACAGGCCGATCGAATAGAGCTGGCCGTTCCAGACGCCCTTGGTGCCGGGCAGGAACGTGGCGATCTTGCTCTCGTCGATCTTGAGCGGCTGCATATAGCCGGACCAGGCCCAGTTGGGCATCACCGGGCCGTCGACGTCGAGGATGTCCGGCAGGTTGCCGGCCAGTGCCCCGGCGACGACGCTGTCGTTATAGGCGGCCTGCGGGAAGCTCTGCAGCTCGACCTTCCAGTCGGCCTGGCTGGCGTTGAAGTCCGTGATGATCTGGTTGACGATCTTGGATTCAACTTCGTTGCCGGCGCCGTGGTACCACATCGAGAGCGTGGTTTGGGCGAAGGCGGCGCCGGATGAAAGCGCCGTAGAGAGCAGGACGCCCGCTAGGATCGCGAATTTGCTCATTGTCATTTAGTCCTCCCTGACGAGTTTGAGCTGTGAGACATTGGGGGAGCGCCGCTCGGCCACCGAGCTGCGCCAGTAGACCGGCCCCGCGACGATATCGGGGCCCGTCTCATCCCGGCCTTCGCCGGAGATCAGGTCCAGGAGGCGCTGCGCCGCGCGCACGCCCATGGCGGTATAGGGGAGCTCCACCGTGGTCAGCGGCGGATAGAGCGTCTCGGCGATGACGCGGTAGTTGTCGTAGCCGGCCACCGAGATCTCGTCCGGCACCTGCAGGCCGCGCGAGCGCAGGATCCCGTAGACCTTGAGCGCCATGCGATCATTACCGCAGCAGAACACGGTGGGCGGCTGCGGCAGGCGCAGCATGTGGTCGATTGCCGCCCACAGCACTTGCGTCTCGCCCTCGGGGCTGCCGATCTCAACGCACTGTACCAGCGTCGGGTCATAGGCAAGCCGCGCCTCGGCCAGCGCCTCGCGGTAGCCCGCCTTGCGCAGCCCTGTCGCAACGATGTCCTCGCGCAGCGTCAGGTAGGCGATCCGCTCGTGCCCGGCTGCGATCAGCCGCGCCACCAGGTCATGCTGTCCCCGCCGGTCGTCCGGAATCACCGCAGGCGTACCGGCATCGTCGAAGCAGTTGGTCAGCACGATCGGCGTATCGTCGGGCACAGGCGGCAGTTGGACGTTCTGGTGGTAGGGGGCCACGTAGAACAGTCCTTCGACCCGGTGCTCGAGGAAGGTCTTGATGAGCTCGGGTGCCCGCTCGGAGCGGCCCCCGGAATCCGCGATCATCAGCGTCTTGCCGGTGAGGCCGATGGTCTGCTGGATGCCGCGAACCAGCAGCAGTTCCGGCAGACCGGCTGGTTGCGCTGGCTCGACCTGGTCCGAGATGGCGCCGGTGATCAGCCCGATCAGGCCGGATTTGTTGGACCGCATCATGCGGGCCGCGCTGGAGGGGACGTAGCCGAGCGCAGCAATCGCGGCATTGACCGCATCGCGCGTCTTCTTGCCGACGGGCGCGTCCCCGTTCAGCACACGGCTCACGGTCTTGGGCGACACCTTCGCGGCTTTCGCCACGTCGTAGATGGTTGCCATCTGCTCCTCCCGCGTCATTCATCGTTGTGACACCGATGTCATGACACCGATGTCATCTACGTCCAGAAGGCGCGAGAGTCAATGGTCGGCTCTAGGAGGTGGGATCGAGACGAAGACAGGAGCGCAGCCGCGAGGCCGCTCCGGGGTGGGGCGTACTCGGCTATGGGGCCGGGGGACTCACTGAATTGCGAACGACGAGCTCGCTGCGGAGTAGCAGCTCAGTGCGATCGGGCCGGTTGCCCTCGAGCAGGCCGAGCAGAACGTCCATGGCGGCCTCGCCGATTCTGAGCCGCGGCTGCTTCATAGTAGTGAGGGAGGGGGTAACGAAGCTGGCGAATGAGATGTCGTCGAAGCCCATCACCGAGAACTGGCGGGGTAGGTCGTACCGGCGTGCGGTGAGGGCGATGATGACGCCGAGCGCGGTGGCGTCATTGACGCACAGGAACGCCGTCGGCAGCACGTCGCGCACGAACATGTGCTCGGTTGCCTGCCTGCCGCTTTCGGTCGTGCCGTCGCCATTAAGGATCATGAGCGGATCGATGGTAATTCCGGCGCCCTCCAGCGCAGCGCGATAGCCTTTCTCGCGCAACTGGTTGACCGCTCGGCTGGTCGAACGGCCGATGAAGGCGATCCGCTGATGGCCCTGCGAGATCAGGTGCTCGGCCGCCAGCCTCGCACCCTCGAAATTGTCGACGCCGACGAATGGCACGTCGCTATTGGCCACCGGCTCGTTCACCGCCACCATCGGGGGCAGGCGGGTTTCGGCGCCCTCCTGGCCGTGGCCGAAGGGCAGGTGCCCGGTGAGGAGGATCAGGCCGTCGGCCTGGTTGGAGCTGATAAAGCGCAGGTAGTCGGTCTCACGCTCGGGGTCGTTTCGCGTGTTACCGATCAGAACCCCGTAGCCACGCTTGCTCGCCTCGGTTTCGAGCCCGACGAGGATGTTGGAGAAGTTCGGGTCGCCGACATCGGGGGCGAGAATCAGGATCATGTTGGAGCGCCGCATGCGCAGCGAGCGCGCCATGGCGTTGGCGGCGTAGCCGGTCTGCGCAATGGCCTCGTTGACCTTGCGGCGGGTCTCGTCGGCCACCTTGGTCGGCTCGTTGATGGCCCGGCTGACCGTGGCGATGGACACCCCGGCAATCGCCGCAACGTCTTCAATCGTCGCCAGTTTTTGTTGCTGCACCTGGTGCTCCGTCCGCCACCCAACGGGCCAGGCGTCCCCCTTCTTCCCTTAGCAGAAGGCACGGGATGCGCCAGATGGCCCGACCAAAGGCTACACAGTTACCCGTCCATGTAAACCTTTACATCATACATGAAAACCTTTACATCGATGGCTCGGAAGCGAGCGGAGGTATAACCCGGCCGCTTCCAGGGGAGGCAAATCAAGATGTCGAACGCCGTGGGCGCGAGCGCGCCGGCGATCCTTGCGGCCAGCCGGATCTCGAAGTCGTTCAACGACGTCCCGGTGCTGTTCAGCGTCGATTTCGATGTGAAGCGCGGCGAGGTTCACGCCATCATCGGCGAGAACGGCGCCGGCAAGTCCACCCTCATCAAGATACTCTCGGGCATCGAGCAGCCGACCTCGGGCACCGTGGTCTACGACGGCAAGCCGGCCGTGCTGCCACCCAATGGCGAGGCCGAGGCAATGGGCATCGTGCTCATCCACCAGGAGCTCAACCTCGCCGAGCACCTGACCGTTGCCGACTCGATCTTTCTTGGCCGCGAGATCCGCCGTTTCGGCTTTCTCGACGTACGCCAGATGCGTCAGAAGGCGAGGGCGGTACTCGAAACGCTGCACGTCCATGTCGATCCCGATGCGCGGATCAGCACGCTCTCGGTCGCGGACAAGCAGATGGTCGAGATCGCGAAAGCTATTAGCCGCGATGCTCGCGTGCTGATCATGGACGAGCCGACCGCCGTGCTGTCGGTGGGCGAGACGCAGACGCTGTTCGAGCAGATCCGCCGCCTCACGGCGCGCGGCGTCGCGGTGATCTTCATCTCGCACAAGCTCGACGAGGTCATGCAACTGGCCCAGCGAGTCACCGTGCTGCGCGACGGCCAGTTGATTGCCACGGTCAGCACCACGGCGCTGACGCCGGATTCGGCGGCGCAGATGATGGTCGGCCGCGAGCTCACCAACCTCTATCCGCCTAAGCACGAACCCGATATCGACGCGCCGCTGCTGCTCTCGGTGCGCGGGCTCAAGGCGCCGGGCGTCAAGGACATCTCGTTCGATTTGAGGAAGGGCGAGATTCTCGGCTTTGCCGGCCTCATCGGTTCGGGCCGCACCGCGGTCGCCGAAGCTATCGCCGGCCTCACGCACAGGACGGGCGGCGAGATCGAGGTCAAGGGCAAGCCGGTCAATTTCACCCGTGTCGCCCAGTCGGTGGCGGCCGGCCTCGCCTACATGACCAAGGACCGCAAGGGCAAAGGCCTCCTCCTCAACATGGGGCTGCAGCCCAACCTCACGCTGCTGACGCTCAAGAAGCACCTCAAGGCCGGCTTTCTTGACAGCGCCAGCGAGGCCAAGGCGCTGGAGCGCGCAGTGCGTCGCTTCGATATCCGCGCCCGTGACCCCTCGGTCGCTGTCGGCCGGCTCTCAGGAGGCAACCAGCAGAAGCTGATGCTGGGCAAGACCATGGAATCCGAGCCCGACATCATCATCATGGACGAGCCGACGCGCGGCATCGATGTCGGCACCAAGCAGCAGATCTACCACATCATCGCGGCGCTCGCCGCCGAGGGCAAAGCCATCATCGTCATCTCGTCCGAGATGCAGGAGGTGATCGGGCTCAGCCACCGCGTCGTGGTCATGCGCGAGGGTCGCATGGCGGGCCTGCTCGAGGGCGCCGAGATCACCGAAGCAGAAATCATGCGGTACGCCGCCGGCATCAAACAGAGTGGAAACGATGAGCGCATCAGCGCCTGATATTGCAGCGAAGCCCGCCAGGGGGTTCCGCCTCGATTTGAAGACTGTCGGACCCCTCGTGGCGCTGTTGTTGCTGGTGATCCTGGGCATCTCGCTCAACGAGAACTTCCTCACCTACAACAACCTCACCAACGTTCTCGCGCGTTCGAGCTTCATCGGCATCATCGCCATCGGGGCGACCTTCGTCATCACCTCGGGCGGGCTCGACCTGTCGGTGGGCTCGATGGCCGCGGTGATCGCCGGCGTCATGATCATCGTCATGAACTCGCTGATCCCTTCGATGGGGATTGGCGTCGGCGTCGTCCTCGTCGGCATGGGGGCGGGCCTGCTGCTCGGCGGCGGCGCGGGCGTCGGCAACGGGCTGATGATCACCCGCGGGCGCATCGAGGCCTTTATCGTGACGCTGGGCACCATGGGCATATTCCGCTCGCTCGTTACCTTCCTTGCCGATGGTGGCACGCTGTCGCTCAACTTCCAGGTCGCTGACGTCTACCGCCCGGTCTACTACGACGGCATCTTCGGCGTGCCGTGGCCGATCATCGTCTTCGCGGTCGTCGCGATCGGCGGCGAGATCGTTATGCGCCGCACCGCCTTCGGCCGCTATTGCGCCGCCATCGGCTCCAGCGAGCAGGTCGCGCGCTATTCCTCGATCAATGTCGATAACGTCCGGCTGCTGACCTACATCCTGCAGGGCGTGCTCGTCGCCGTCGCGGTGCTGCTCTATGTGCCGCGGCTCGGCTCGGCCTCGAGCACGACAGGCGTCCTCTGGGAGCTCGAAGCCATCGCCGCGGTGATCATCGGCGGCACCACGCTCAAGGGCGGCTACGGCCGGATCTGGGGCACGGTGGTTGGCGTCGTGATCCTCGGGCTCATCGGCAACATCCTGAACCTCCAGAGCTTCATCAGCCCGTACCTCAACGGAGCGTTCCAGGGCGTCATCATCATTCTCGCCGTGCTGCTGCAGCGGGGGCGCCGCACCAGCTAGGCCAATCGCTATCCACTTCGCCCGCTCAAGGGCACTTTTGGGAGGACTAAATGAAATTGCTGAAATCTCTTCTTGCCGCGGCGGTCGTCGCCGGCGGCCTGGGTGGGGTCGCGCTCGCGCAGGACAAGGTGACCATCGGCGTCTCGGTGCCGGCGGCCGACCATGGCTGGACGGGCGGGGTCAACTACTTCGCCCAGCAGGCGATCGAGCGGCTGAAGAAGACCTACACCAATGTCGATTTCGTCTTCGCTTCGGCGCCCGACGCGCCCAAGCAGATCGCCGACATCGAGGACATGGTCTCGACCCGCAATATCGATGCCCTCGTCATCCTGCCGGGTGATCCGGACGCGATGACCTCGGCCATCAAGCAGGTCAAGGACGCCGGCAAGTTCGTCACCGTGGTCGACCGCCAGCTGTCGATCAACGGCGTTGAGAACCTCTACGTCGCCGGTGACAATCCGGGCCTCGGCGCCAATTCGGCCGCGTACTTCAAAGAGGCGCTGCCCGAGGGCGGCAATATCGTCATCCTCCGCGGCCTGCCGATCCCGATCGACCAGCAGCGCTTCGACGCCTTCATGAAGGGCATCGAAGGCACCAACATCAAGGTGCTGGACGACGAGTTCGCCAACTGGAACCGCGATGACGGCTTCAAGGTGATGCAGGACTTCCTGACCCGCTTCCCCGACATCAAAGCGGTGTGGGCGCAGGACGACGACATCGCGCTCGGCGCCATCGAGGCGATCAAGCAGGCCGGCCGCGAGAACGACATGTTCATCGTCGGCGGCGCCGGCATGCAGCAGATGCTGCAGCGCGTCCAGGCGGGCGACAAGCTCGTCCCGGTCGATGTGAGCTACAGCCCGGCGATGATCGCCACCGCGATCGAGCTCACTACGTCGCACTTTGTCGGCGGCGTGCACCCCCCCCCCCCCCCCCCCCCCCCCCCTTTGCTATGCGATCTCCACCGCTGGCGCAGGTTCCAGTTCTATGCCCGTTGCCATCTCCTGCTGGAACCAGCGGGCGATGGCGTTCATCGTGCGGCTCGAGCGATCGTCGCGCCAGGCGAGGAACCAGTGGCCGGGGCGGGTGACCATGCCGAGTGGCGCGATCAGGCGGCCCTGTGCCAGCGCATCCCAGGTCGCGGGGCCGGGGCCAATGGCCACACCGAGGCCGGCTTCCGCCGCCTGTACGCTGAACGAGAGCGCGTCGTACCAGATGGTCTCGCGCGGGGGCAGGGCGATGCCCGCCTCGCGGGCCCAGTTGGTCCACATATCGGGCGGCCAGCGGATATCGAGCCGTGGCAGGCTCCACAGAAAATCGCGCGTCACCTGCCGATCACGCACCAGCATCGGGCTCACCACCGGACCGAACGTCTCGGGCGCCACCGGCACCACGGTCATCCCGTGGATATCGAGCAGCGGCCCGACCCCGACATAGACGTCGATCGAGCGATCGGCCGGGTTGATTTCGCGCGTCCAGGTGGTGAGCCGCACTGATTTGCCGCCGAGCGCGCTCTCGAGGCTCTGCAGCCGCGGTACCAGCCAGCGGAGGAGGAACGTGTCGGGCGCGGTCAGCATGATGGTCGATTGGGTCGCCGCCGCGTGCAAATGCTCGGTGCCGCGCGTGATCGAGGCGAAAGCCTCGGTCACCGTCGCGGCGAACGCCGCTGCCTCCGGCGTCAGCTTCATCGAGCGGTTACCGCGTTCGAACAGGGAGATGCCGAACTCGTCCTCGAGGTTCTTGATGTGCCGGCTGATCGCACCGCTCGTCACATGCAGCTCGTCGGCCGCCCGCTTGACGCTGCCCAGCCGGGCGGCGACCTCGAAGGCACGGATGGCGTTGAGCAGATGCAGCATTGGACCGTTGAGGAAAAGTCAATCGAACAGCTGAAATTTAGGCTGTTTGTCACGCAACGTCCATCTTAGCGTAATGCCCCAATGTGCGGGCTTATCGAGCTGTCCGGGAGGCACTTGGTCCCCGGACGATATCTCGCAGTTTTCCTTGACGAATATCTGCGAGTGACCAGCCTATGCCCACCCACCGGATCATCATCGATTGCGACCCCGGCCATGACGACATGGCGGCGATCCTGCTCGCGGCCTGGCACCCGGACATCAAGATTGAAGCGATCACCAGCGTATGCGGCAACGCGTCCGTCGCCAACACCACCAACAATGCGCTGCGCATCGTCGAAGCGTTCGGGCTCGATGTGCCGGTCTATGCCGGGGCCGTGCAGCCGCTGCTCAACCGCTACGAGTTCCCGACCAAGTTCCACGGCCCGAGCGGGCTCGACAGCGCTGGTGCGGACCTGCCCGCGGCGAAGGGCAAGGCCGAGCCTACCCACGCCGTCGATGCGATCATCGCGCTCGCCGACGCCAATCCCGGCGAGATCACCGCAGTCGTCATCGGTCCGATGACCAATCTCGGGCTGGTGCTGGCCAAGCGCCCCGACATGGCGCAGAAACTGAGGCAGATCGTGTTCATGGGCGGCTCGGCCGGCGAGGGCAACATCACGCCGGCGGCCGAGTTCAACATCTGGGCCGACGCCGAGGCGGCGCGCATCGTGTTCCGCTCGGGCATCAAGCTCGTAATGTTCGGGCTCAACGTCACCCATCAGACGCTGCTCGGGCGCGACCATGTGGCCGCCGTCCGTGCGTCGCAGGCGGGCCCCAATCCGGTTGCCGACATCATGCAGTTCTACTGCGGCACCTATTATTCGTTCGCCGGTGAGGACAAGCCGGGCGCGCCGCTGCACGACCCCTGCGCCATCGCCTACCTGATCGATCCCTCGATCTTCACAGTCGAGCAGCTGCCCGGCGAAGTGATCGTCGCCAACAGTGAGAGCTATGGCCAGACACTGATCGACTTCCGCCCGCAGGATCCCGCGTACGACAAGCGCATCAAGAATGTCGGCGTCGCGCTCAAGGCCGATGTTCCTCGTTTCGTAGACCTGGTGACCCAGGCCCTCATCTGGGGCGCCAGCCGGTATGCCTCTCCCTCGCACGTCACTCCCGAAAAGGTGCACTCATGAAGATGTGGAAGACCGCAGCCATTGCCGGGCTCGTTGCCGGCATGCTCACCACCACCGCGTTCGCGCAGCAGAAGACCCTCAACCTCATCGTCATCGAGGGTGGCGACACCACCGCCATGCAAGCGGTGGTCGATGCCTATTCGGCAGCGCATCCCGACATCAAGATCAACCTCCAGCCCTATCCCTTCGCGCAGTTCTTCCAGGTCGCCGACCTGCGCCTGCGCTCGAAGGATGCCGGCATCGATATCGTCTATGTCGATGCGCCGCTGGTCGCGAGCTATTCCTCGCGCGGGTTCCTGTCGCCGATCGATCCGGCGATCGACACCGCCAGCCTCGTGCCCGGTTCGGTCGAGGCGGGGAAATACGACGGCACGCTCTATGCGCTGCCGGTCAACAACTCGGCCCAGGTGCTCTACTACAACAAGAAGCTCTTCGCCGACGCAGGCATCACCGCGCCCGAGGGGCTGACCGCTGGCGCCACCGCGACGCAGGCCCAGGTCGACGAACTCGCTTCCACCAAGCGCTGGACCTGGGAGCAGGTGGCCGATGCTGCCCAGAAGGTCACCAAGCGCGACAATGGCCGCACCACCCAGTGGGGCTTCACCGTCGAGCAATTCGGTGAGCTCTACCAGCTGCAGCCGTTCGGCGAGTCGCTGGGCACCGACGTGATCGGGCCCGACGGCTACACCGCCAAGGGCTATCTCGACAGTGAAGCCTGGACCAAGGCCGCGACCTACTGGTCGAATCTCTACAATGAGTGGGCAGTGAGCCCCAAGAGCCTCGGTTATGGCGAAGCCGCGCAGCTGTTCGGCAATGGCCAGCTCGCCATGTTCGCCGGCGGCACCTGGAACCTGCCCATCCTCAGCGCAACCGGCGTCGATTACGGTGTCGCGCCGTACCCCTATTTTGAGGGCGGCAAGGTGCTGACCCCAACCGGCAGCTGGTATATCGGCGTCAACGCCGCCTCGGCCAACCAGGCGGAATCGTTCGATTTCGTCAAATACATCACGACCTCCGATGAGGGCACGCGCGTCTGGTTCAAGGCGCTCAACCAGCTCCCGACCTACAAGCCGCTGCTCGACGAGATCAGCAACTCGGCCGATTTCGATGCCTTCCCGAACGACGTGTTCCGCATGGGTGTCTACGACTCGCTTAACACCGCCAAGGTCCGTCCGGTGACCGCCGCCTACGGCCAGCTGCAGGATGCGTTCCGCACCGCTTTCGTCGATATCGCCAACGGCGTGCCGGTGAAGGATGCTCTGACGAGCGCCGTGCAGAAGTTCGAATCCGCCGCCTCGCGCGTCGCGCAGTAGTCGGCGAAACGCGCACCGATCTACCTTCTCCCTTGTGGGAGAAGGTGGCGCGCAGCGCCGGATGAGGGGTCCGCAACACCTAAGTGTAGCGCGACCGGAGCGGAGCGACGGGCGATGCAGTTCGCGGAGACAGACCCCTCATCCGCCCTTCGGGCACCTTCTCCCCCAAGGGGAGAAGGCGACCCAACCGAGATCGAATATCGCAGGAACCGACCGCCGTTGACGACCCGAGCCAAGTCCCCCCTGTTCTTTGTCGTGGCGCTCCTCACCCCCGCGCTGCTCGGCCTCGTCGTGTTCCGGCTCTATCCGATCGCGCTCGCGATCTCGGACAGCTTCTTCAACGTCTTCCGCGGCAACCAGGTGTTCGTCGGGCTCGACAACTACCTGTCGCTCGTCACCGACTCGACGTTCTGGAAATCGCTGCAGGTCACCCTCTGGTTCAACCTGCTGATCAACCCGATCCAGATCGCGCTCGCGCTGGGCCTCGCGCTGCTCTACGTGCAGAAGTTCAAGGGCGTCACCTTCTACCGCATCCTGCTCCTCATCCCGATCGGGGTGTCGCTGCCTACGGCGGTGATCATCTGGCGGATCATGCTGAGCCCCGATGGGCTGGCCAACGGCCTGCTCAACATAGCCGGCATCCCCGGCCAGCCGTGGCTGACCTCGGAGAGCCTCGCGCTCTACTCGATCATCGCCATCGCGACATGGAAGGGCATTTCGTACTGGATGATCTTCATCATCGGCGGGCTGCAGAACATCTCGCCCGAGATCTATGACGCGGCCAAGATCGACGGCGCCCAGCCCTGGCAGCGGTTGTTCTTCATCACGATCCCGCTGCTCCGGCCGACGCTGCTGTTCGTGCTCGTCGCCGACGTCTCGATCAACTTCCTGCTGTTCGCGCCCATCTTCATGATCACCCAGGGCGGGCCGGCCGATAGCACCAACGTGCTGATGTACGAGGCCTACAAGTCGGGCTTCATCTTCGGCGACATGGGCCGCGCCATGGCGATCATCGTGGTGGTGGTCGCCATCCTCCTCGTCATCGTAGGGCTGCAGTTCCGCCTGCTCAACGGCAAGCCGGAGAAGAAGTGATGGCCGGCACCTCCCTCGCCCTCCGCCGTGGCATCGGCTTCGGTCTCAGGCACATCGCCTACATCGCCATCGCCTTCATCTTCGTCTTGCCGCTGTGGTGGGCCATCGTCTCCTCGCTCCGGCCGAACACGGCGGTCTTCGCCGATATCTTCCCGTTCACCGCCAAGGCGCTGATCCCCTCGCCGTTCTCGCTCGAGGCCTACCAGGGCGTGTTCGATCGCGGCTTCGGCCTCATCATCGCCAACACCATGTTCGTCGCCATCATCACGATGATCGCGGGGCTGATCGTCAACGGCATGGCCGGTTTTGCCTTCGCGGTGTTCGACTTCAAGGGCAAGAACGCGATTCTGACGCTGATCATCATCAGTTTCATGCTGCCCTTCGAGGCGATCGCGCTGCCGCTCTACACGGTAACGCTGCAGCTAGGCTGGGTCGACAACATCGCGGCGCTGATCGTCCCCAGCGTCGCCAACGGGCTTGCGGTGTTCCTGTTCTACCAGTTCTTCAAGGAGGTCCCGAAGGACTACCTCGAGGCCGCCAAGCTCGATGGCGCCAACTGGCTCGATATCCTCACCAAGATCTACGTGCCGCTTTCGATCCCCACCTGCATCAGCGCGGGGCTGCTGCTCTTCGTCTTCCAGTGGGAGGCGTTCCTGTGGCCGCTGCTCGCCATGCCCTCCCAGCAGTTCAAGGTGATCCAGGTCGGCATGGCCGCCTTCCAGCAGCAATACCAGACGATCTGGAACCAGCTCTTTGCCGTCGCGGTCATCACCGCGCTGATCCCAATCGCACTGCTCTTGCCGCTGCAGCGCTACTACGTGCAGGGCCTTGCGAGCGCTGGTATCAAGGGCTGACAGGAGAACAAGGATGACGCGCGACGAACTCAACGCGCTGCCCAAGGTCGAGCTGCACCTCCACCTCGATTGCTCGATGAGCTTTGAGTCCGTCCACGCGCTCGTCCCCGAGATGACGCCGGACCGCTACCGCGCCGAGTTCCTCGCACCCAAGAAGTGCAAGAGCCTCGTTGACTATTTCCGTTATCTCGGCCCGCCCTTGGCGCTGCTGCAGACGCGCGAGGCGCTGCGCATCCAGACCATCGACATGCTGCGCCAGCTCGCCGCCGACAACATCATCTATGCCGAGCTGCGCTTTGCGCCACACCTTCACCGGCAGACCGGCCTCACCACCGACGAAGTGGTCGAGATCGTCCTCGCGGCGGTTGAAGAGGGCAGGGCCCCCTACCCGGTCGAAGTCCGCCTCATCCTGTGCACCCTCCGCCCAGACGACACAGCCTCCGGGCTTGATCTCGTCCGCATCGCCGACAAATACCGCGACCAGGGCGTCGGCGGGTTCGATCTCGCCGGCGACGAGGCGGGCTATCCACTCGACCAGCACATCCCGGTCTTCCGCGCCGCCCGCGACAAGGGCCTCAACGTCACCGCCCATGCCGGCGAGGCGGTCGGCGCCCACAGCGTGCGCGACGTGATCGAGCAGCTCGGCACCCGCCGCGTCGGCCACGGCGTCCACTCGATCGAGGATCCCGCCGTCATCGAGCTGCTGCTCGCCAACAACGTCCACCTCGAAGTCTGCCCGTCCTGCAACATCCAGATCGACGTGTTCGACCGCTACGAGGACCACCCGATCGACCGCCTGCGCCGGCTCGGCATCTCGGTCGGCCTCAACACCGACGCCCGCGGCCCGACGAACCTCACCCTCACCGACGAGTACGAGCGCATGCACCAGATATTTGGTTGGGGGCTGGACGAGTTCCGTGCCAGCAACCGCAGCGCCCTCTCCGCAGCGTTCATCCCACCAGAAACGCGGCTGAGACTGCTCCACCGGCTGTAAGCACAGGCCGGTCGCGTTGCGCGACGGTTCTCTGGCCAGGCGCCGCTAGAGGGGTTTTGAATGGTAGCGGAGGAGGGAGTTGAACCCCCGACACACGGATTATGATTCCGCTGCTCTAACCAACTGAGCTACTCCGCCCCAGACGCTGGCTGGTCCTGGGACCGGCCGACGGGCGCTGGTAGCGCGGCGCCTTCTTAGGTTTGGTGGGGGTGGGTGTCAAGCGCTCCCGGGAGCGATCGTGCGGATGTCCCAGCCAAGCTGTCGGCGGCCCTCTGCGTTTGACGCCTGATACACCATAGGCAGCGATTTCGGCGGGCATGAACCCGCTCGTCACGCCGGACGGCTAACATGCGCCGCGAAAGCGGAGGGTGCGATGGCGACGATCTGGCGGGTAGTGTTTTTTGCCCTCGCGATGCTCATGGGAAGCGCGCAGGCGGCGCCGTTGGCGCTGCAGCGCGGCGTGGGCGTGCATGAATGGCTCAACTGGTCGCCACTGGCAGCCGACGGTTCCTATCGGTGGCCGCCCTATCAGACGGTGGACCAATGGCGCACCCGCTATCGCGAGCTCACCGACTGGCCAGCCGGCGACGAATTCGCCCGCATCAAGTCGCTGGGCTTCGATTTCATCCGTCTCACCGTCGATCCGGGCCCGCTGCTCGCCACCGAGGGCGCGAAGCGCCAGGAGGCATTGGCGGTGCTGGCCGAGGACGTCCGGCAGGTTCTCGCGAGCGACCTCAAGGTGGTGTTCAACCTCCACCCCATCACCCAGGTCGCCGCCTATAGCGGGGACAGCACGGTCGAGGGTCGCTCAGACAGCGAGGGCGTCGCGCGCTACGTGGCGATGACGGCGGACGTCGCGAAAATGCTGGCCTCGCTCGGCGCCGACAAGGTGGCGTTCGAGCCGTTCAACGAGCCGCAACACTATCCCTGCGAGGGCAGGGGCGATGGGCAATGGCAGAAGATCATGGAGCAGGCGATGGCGGCGATCCGTGCCGTCAGCACCGAGCTCACGGTGATCGCCACCGGCGCCTGCGGTGGCGACGTCATCGGGCTGGCGGACCTCGATCCGAATTTCGACGACCCCAACCTCTACTACAGCTTCCACATGTACGACCCGCACACCTTCACCCACCAACAGTCGGACGAGGAGGGGGGCTTCGCTTCGGGCTTGCCCTGGCCGGCCAGCGAGGGCTCGCCGGGCGCGGTGATCGAGATGCTGCGCGCCCATATGACGGCGGCCGGTGTCACCGAGGCCGAGCAGGAGCAGACCATCCTGAAGCTCGGCCCGTACATCGCCAGGTACTTCGCCGACGGCGAGGGGGAGAGCCAGCTACAAGAGGGCTTTGATTACGTCCTCAACTGGGCCGGCGCCCACGGCATCCCGACCAGCCGGCTGTTCCTGGGCGAGTTCGGCGTCATCGCCATGTCCGACGATGGCCGGATGGGGGCCTTCGCCGCCGACCGCCTGCGCTACCTGGAGGCGGTGCGGCGCAAGGCCGAAGAGCACGGCATCCCGTGGTCGGTCTGGGAATACTCCAACCGGTGGGGGATGAGCATCATCCTGCCCACTGGCCCGGCCATTCCCGACACCGCCATGCTGAAAGCACTGGGGCTTTAGCCCCAGCCCTCAGAACTGGTTCAGATCCAGGCGCTGGTCGATGAAGGCGCGCTTGCCGCCCCGACCGCCGGCGAGGTTCTCGACCCGCTCGATCGAGAAGGTGACGCGGTCGCGCACGCGATCCTGCAGGTCTGCCGCAAGATTCAGGGCATCGGCTTCAGTGCCGCCCTCCGAGGCGATGTAGCGGATGGTGACGTGGCCCGGCCGCTCCTGCAGGAACTGGTACTCGTCGACGCCCTTGAAGAAGCGCGGGGTGTCGGGCGTCAGGTCGATGGTGACCACCCGCCCACCATCGGAGGTGATCAGGTAGTTGGGCTTGCGCCGCGGGATGATGCTGGAAACCCGCATGCGCTGGCCGTTGGCCTCAGTGGGCAGCTCGACCAGCGTGGCGCGGTCATGCGTGTCGTAGCGGATGAACGGCATGCCGGTGGAGAGGAATCCGGTGCCGATCAGCCGGCCCTCACGGCCCGGCTCGGTGATCGGCTGGTCATGCTCGTCGACCAGTTCGGCAAGGCCATAGAGCGGCTCGAACGTATAGAGTTCGCCGCCCGCCATGCTTTCGGAGGCAAACAGCACCTTTTCGCTCAGGCCATAGAAATTGGCGATCGGCACATCGGGGCCGAAGGCCGCCGCGATGGTGGCGCGGTGGTGCGGCAGCATCGGCTCGGAGATCGGCAGGATGCCCTTGAGCGGCTGCTTGAACTCACGGCCAAGGGTGATCATGTGGCGGCCCATCAGGTCGATGGCCGAGGGGTAGCCGTAGAGATAACGCACGCCGTGCTCGTCGATCAGGTCGGCATAGTGCGCGACATCCTGCCGGGTCATCGGGAACACCGAGAGGCGGAGCTCGCGCAGCGCCGGCTCCCATTCCGAGGTAATGCGGCCGCGCCCGTCGAGGCCGACGCCGCGCAGCACGATCTTGCTGTCCTTTTCGGTGAAGCCAGCCCGGCTCCAGCTGTCGTTGACGAAGGCCATTTCGCGCACGCTGCGGTCGCGATCGAGATAGAA
Source organism: Devosia sp. P1_H9 (assembly GCF_056405135.1). Classification (NCBI taxonomy): domain Bacteria; kingdom Pseudomonadati; phylum Pseudomonadota; class Alphaproteobacteria; order Hyphomicrobiales; family Devosiaceae; genus Devosia; species Devosia sp. P1_H9. Next base: position 521,995 of record NZ_JBFUCQ010000001.1, on the reverse strand, counting down.
GCCGAACGGCCGCTCGGAATTGGAGCCGCTGGTGTCGGCGCGGTCGACGCTGGAGCGCGGGGCCGCGAGCGCACTGTCGCCGGCGGCGGTGAGATCGGTCTTCTTGAGGATCGGCAGGCGGCGCAGATCCTCGGGCATGGCCCGCTCATAGTCAAAGTCGACGCCCAGGTGGCGGCCGAGCAGGTCGCGGTAGAACGGGCTGTTGTCATGCGCCTTGCGCAGCAAGCCGCGCAGCGCCTTAAGGTGCTCGGCATTGGCATAGACCGGGTCGGCGCTGGCGGCGATGCGCTCGCGCCACAGCCGGTAGGTACCGCCGAACTTCATGCTGGTCGGCACCAGCGAGACCAGTGGCGCCAGCGACTGGCGCAGGAATTTCGGACCTCGTGCATAGGCGCCGCGCGCCACATCCATCATACTCATAACCACCCCCTTAAATGCTGATCCATTCGCCGGCGAGCTCGTACTCGACCGGCTTCATCGTTCGCTTAAATTGCGTATAGCCGTCGCCGAGCCGCAGCCCGCCGACATCAAAACTCTTCGCGCCGCGCCGTTTCATTTCGCGCATCACGTTCCACATCAGGAAGTTGCCGGCGTTGACCTTGCGGCCTTCCGGCCCGAACCAGCCGATGTGGTATTCGGCGGTATTGCCGAAGCGGACCACCGACATGCCGGCGACGGGCATGCCCGCGCGCAGCAGCTGGAACACGAGGACATTGCCCGGCGCTGCCGCGCGCAGGCCGCGCAGCATCTCCGGGCCAGCGGCGAGGAAGTTCTTCGCCTTCATGTTCTCGAGATGGCGGGCGATCATCCAGTCATAGGTGGCGGCGTCGTCGGCGATCCGCACCTCGGCACCGGCTTTCTCGGCGGCGCGGGTGCGGTTGCGGAAGGTCGAGCCGAAGCTCTTCCAGAGCTCCTCGTCGCTCACCGAGATGTCGATGCGGCCGGAGCGCCACGAGGCGGCCTGGCGGCGGACATAGCCGGCCTCACGCAACAGGCCGATATTGTGCTCGGTCCTGTTGAGCGCCGGGGCGATCAGCAGCGGCATCGTCCACAGCCGGCCGACTGTGTTGCGCAGCGCGCGGTAGACTCCAACCACCTGTTCGTCCGACGGCATCGTTTCGAGCAGGATCGGTCCGCGATTGACGCGATTGAGCAGCTTCATGCCGAAGCGCCGGTACTGCAGCACCACCGCAAAGGCCACGGGCTGCTCGCCGACGGCAAAGATCAAACGGCGGGATGGCCAGCCGCTGGCGTCTTTGCCGGCGGCAAAACTGAAATCCTGCGGCAGGTGGCCAACCGGCGCTGCGGCCATCAGGGCGCGCCACTCGGCTTCATCGGTGTTGACGTGCACAGTGACAGCATCGGCCGGCCGCTCGGCAGCGGTAGTCGGAGCCTCTATCTGTGGAGCAACGTCGAAGGCCATGGCAATAATCCCGGGCCCTTACCCGAGGCCGCACAGCATCGATATAACCTCGCCCGGTCCGGCAGTACCGAAAGGTTACTTTAGTGTTAATATTGGCGGCGGTATCGTGGCAGGAGCACCAGCATGATCACCGAGTAGCGCGGCGCGCCTAAGATCAGTCCGCAAATTTCGATACAATTGCTGCTATTCACCTTAGACGGCCAATTAACTATCCGTTCGACGGTCGCGGGCGTAAGCGGATTTGCCGGACCCTCGCCGGCGATGCCCGGAAAGTGCCGCCAGTGCTGTTGCGCTCCACCCTCATCTACGCTCCGGCGATGCTGCTGACGCGCCTTTCGGCGCTGCTGCTGCTGGTCATCGCCACCCGGCTCATCGACCCGACCGAATACGGGCTGCTGACGCTTGTCGTCACGGTCGGCGAGCTCACCGATTCCGCCGTCACCAACTGGCTGCGCATCGCGCTGCTCCGGCTCGGCGGCAAGGGCGAGATCAGCCGCGGCAGCCTGGCGCTGGCGGCGCGGGTGCTGGCGGTGACGACGCTCATCGGCCTCGTGGTCTCCGCGGCTGCCTCGGGCATCGTTGCGCCGGAACGCTGGGCCGAGTTTGCGCTGGCCGTCTGCACCTACCTTGCGGTCGGCGCGGTCAGCCGCTTCGCGCTCACCATATTGCAGATGCAGCAGCGCCATAGCGCCTACTCCCTGCTGGAGTTCGTGCGGGCCGCCCTGCAGCTGACGCTGCCAGTGGTCGTCATCTCAATGGTGCAGCACAGTTTCCTGTTCGTCTCGCTGGCCTCTTCTGCAGCGACGCTGCTCGCCGGGCTCATCGGGCTGCGGCTCGCCCTTGGCCGCGTCGTCGACGGGCCGCCGCGCTTCGCCTATCGCGAGTTGTTCGCGCTCGGCCTGCCGATGATCGCGATCGCAGTGGTGGGTTTCGGCCTCAACAGCGCCGAGCGGGTGCTGCTCAAGATGTATTACGACGCCAGCGCCGTGGCGGTCTTCGCCGCAGTCTACGTGCTGGCCCGCCAGCCGATCGATACCATCGCCAACGCCATCAACATGGGCGGCTTCCCCGAAATGGTCAGCCGGTTCGACCGCGACGGGCCGGCCGCGGCGGCGAGCTTCCTGTCGCAGCAGATGGCGCTTCTCGCTCGGCTGACCTTTCCGGTCGCCGCGCTGCTGGTGGCGCTCAGCACCGAGATCGCCAAGTTGCTGCTCCCCGCCGACTACCAGGGGCCCGTGCTGCAGATATTCCCGCTGATCGCTGTCGCGGTGATGGCCGCCAATTTCTCGGCCTTCGTGTTCCAGAACGTCATCCACGCGCACAAGCGGCCGTGGCTGCTGATCGTCACCAGCACGCCGGGCTCGATCGTCACTATCGTGCTCTCCTTCCTGGTCATTCCCCCGCTGGCCGAGGTCGGTGCGGCGCTGGCGCTGGCGGGCGGGACGCTCGCCAACCTCATCACGGCGATCATCGTCTCGCGCCGGCTGACGCCGATCCCCATCGCCTGGCGCGACCTCGGAGCGTCGGTCGGCATTGCGGTCGCGACCGGTATCGCCGCCTTCATCGCCAGCGCGTTGCTGGGCGATGCGTGGCCGCTGTTCCGGCTGGCGGCCGGGAGCGTTGCGGGTGGGTTGGTGTTCCTCGGCCTAACCGCGCTGATCCACCCCGACGAAACCCGCAATCTCGCCGGCAAGGTCAAGGCCCGCCTAGGCATCGCCTGAGCCGGGCAGGGCGGTAACCTAGCCGATTAAGGATATGGCGAGTTCCCCCGCGCTCTATGCGCAGGCGCGTGTTAAGCCCCTGTTAACCCCAAGCGGGAGGCCAACCTCAGATGATTTCGCGCAGTCTCGGCATCGCAATGCTAGCCGGCAATCCGGCCTTCAGCGGCATCCTGCAGCGCGCGCTGGAGCTTGATGGCGGGCACAAGGTGGCGAGCTTCCAGGGCGTCGAGGTGTTGACCACCTACCTGCGCATTTCCCCGGTCGACGTGGTGATCCTCGATACCGATCTGCCCGGCGCACCGGCCATCGACATCGCCCGTGGCCTGCGCCAGCACATGAAGCTCGCGACGCCCGACTTCCAGATCGTCGCGCTCACCCGTACCCCGGCTCCTTTCCACAAACCGCTGCTCGCCGCAGGCATCGATCAGGCGCTGCTGAAGCCGGTCACGCCGGGCGCGTTGCTCGAGGCCATCGAGAGCCTGTTCGAACCCGAGCGCGCCGTCGCGATGGCCAATGGCCCGATGGTCCGGCCGTTCGAGGGCGCCGCCACTCCGCCGGCGCGGGTCGGCAACGTCATCCCGCTGTTCGGCGAGGGACGGGAGCGCCGCTGACGCCCCATGGCCAAAGTTCTGCTCAATCTTCTCGGCGCCGGGTCCGCACAGCTGTCCGGCATCGCCATGTACACGGCGAACGTCTATGCCGCGCTGCTGAACCGTCGTCGCCACGACTACGTGCTGCTGACCAGCTGGAAGCCGGAATGGCTTGAACCGCACCTGCCGCTCGATGGCGTGACCATCGTGCGAGGCAAGGCGACCCCCAGCGAGAAGCTGCAGTACTGGTTCGAGACGGCGCAGGTCAGTGTCGTCGCTGCGCAGCACAAGGCCGATACCATCTTCACGCCCTGGCCCCTGGCGCCGATCGCCGGCGGCAGGAAGCGGGTCCTGGTGCTGCACGATCTCTATCGCCGCACCCACCCCGAACTGCACAAGTGGCACTACCAGCTGGCCTGGAACACCTACTTCCCCCTTTCGGTTGCCGCCTCGTCGCAGGTGGTCTGCGTCTCCGACGCCACGGCCAACGAGTTCCGGCGCCTCTATCCCGATGCGGCCGGCAAGGCCGTGACGATCGGCGAGGCCTCGACGATCCGCGCGACGCCGCTCGCCGAGCGACCCGTGCCCGGCCGCTACGGCCTGTGCGTCTCGAGCAACATGGCGACCAAGAACCTGCCGCGCCTCATCGAGGCGGCGGAGCTGATGCGTCAGCGCGGCCTCGATATCCCGATCGTCTGGATCGGCAAGGACAATGGCGATGCGGTCCGCGATGAGCTGGCCCGTTACCCCGAGCTCAAGAGCTTCATTCTCCCCGGCCGGGTCGACGAGCAGCAACTCGCCACCTGGTACGCGCATGCCGATTTCTATGTGGCCCCGTCACTCACTGAGGGCTTCTGCCTGCCGGTGGTCGAGGCACAGAAGTTCGGCGTGCCGGTGGTCTGCTCGGATATCGAGGTGCTGCGCGAAGTGGGCGGGCAGGGCGCCCGCTTCTTTGACCCGCTGAACCCCCAGGCGATCGCCGATGCGATCACCGCCGTCAGCACCGACCGGGCCGAACACGCCCGGCTCTCGGGACTTGCCCGCAGCAACGCCACCCGCTTCAGCTGGGACGACGCGGCGGCCAAGCTCGAGACCCTGTTCTAAGTACCCTCCCAAAAGAAAAGGCGCCCCGCAGGGCGCCTCGTTCATTTTGCGCGGCAACCGGCTTATGCCGTGGCCGTTGCCGTATCCCGCCGGCGCGTGTCGCGCTTCAGGTCGCGCGAGATGCCCAGCGCTACGGCAATCAGCATGCCGAAGACGAACCCGCCAACCCCACCGCCCGCGGCGACGACCACTGTCTTGGGCGGCCAGGAGCGGTCCGTGGGTGGTACGGCCGGAGAGATCACCCGCACATTGGTCGTGTCGATCTGCTCACGCTCGGCCACCTGCTTGGCGCGGCTGAGGAACGCTTCGTAGATCGTGGTTTTGCTCGCGGCGTCGCGCTCGAGTTCGCGCAGCGCCACCAGCGCCTCGTTGTCGGAGAAGACGTTGGTCTTGAGGGTATCCGCCTTGGCCGTCAGCGCCTGAAGTCCCGATTTAGCTTCGTCGAGCGTCACCTTGGCGGCCGTCACCACTCGGGCGATCTCGGCACTGAGCTCGGACTGCGCCACGGCCAGCTCGGCATTGAGCTTGACGATGGTGGGATGGCGCGCGCCGTAGATCATCGACTGGCTGTCGAGCTGGGCGCGAAGGTCGGAAATCCGGGCACGCACGCCGGCCAGCGAAGCCGAAGCCTGGGTGTCGGCGGTCGATGCATTGCTGCCGGCTGCCACCAGCTCGTCATAGGCCGATTGCGCCGCGATGACGCGCGACTGCGCCTCGACCACCTGCGCGTTCAACTGGGTCAGCGTCTGGTTGCTCACCAGCTCGCCCGCACTCGCCGACAGGTTGTTGGCGCGCTTGTACGCCTCGACCTTTTCCTCGGCCGTCTTCACCGCGCCCTTCAGCTCATCGAGGCGCTCGTTCAGCGAATCCGCTGTACGCGAGGCCCCAGCCGATTCCGCCGTCGCCAGTTCGTTCTGGAACGAGGCGACGACCGCGTCGGCGATCTTCACCGATTTCTGCGGGTTTTCCGAAGAGACCTGCAGGGTAGCGACAAAGCTCGTTTCGTCGGCCTTAGTACTGACCTTCTTGGACAGCGCCGCGAGCGCCGCGAGACGCGGATTGGGCACGGCCTTGTCGCCGCCCAGCGGGATCAGCGAGGAAAGCGAGAAGCTGGGCGTAGGGTCGTAGAATTCCTTGTCGTCCACAAGGTTCAGTTCATCAACGACGCGCAGCAGCACATTGCCCGAGGTCAAGACGCGGAGCTTCGAGCCGGCGTTGAGCACCGCCGCATCGGCCTGGCCGGGCTGCTGGAACAAGTCGTCCGACACCACCTGCAGGTTGGCCGGATCGATCATGATGTCGGTCGAGGCCGTGTACTTGGGCGTGCCGAACATGCCGTAAAGCCCACCGGCTACGGCGCCGACCACCGCCAGCCCGAGGGCGAGCTTCTTGCCGCGGCCCATCCAGCTGAACAGCCGTCCGAAATCGAGCTCGAGGAAATCGCCGATCTTGTTGAGCGTCACCGTTTCCACCGGCACTGCGTCCGCGACCTGCGAGGCGGCGGCCGGCGCCGGCCTCGGTGCGGGGTGCAGCCTTGCCATCACGGCCTCGCGGTGGCCGTGGGCGTCGTCGCTCCCCAGCCGAGCGAAGACGCGTGCGCCGGAGCGGGCAGTGTCGGAAACTGGCCTGTCGGTGACGTCGGACATGGCGTTGGATCTCGTTGCTGAGGCAGCCTGTTGTTCGTGCCCTTATATACCGACAGTCGCGCCGGGCTCGCGTAATGGGGTTTTTTGGTTAAGCCGGCTGCCAAATAGATACAAGTTTAGCTGTTAGGATTAACGGCTGGTTCAGGATGTCCGGGCCGCATGGTTCGGTTAAACCTCCGTTAACAGGTCAAAGAGAGTTGCGGACGGCTCGATTTTTCGGCGTCAGCACTACGCTGCCTGAACTAACCTTGCGGTGGGTTACATGAAGATTGCGGTTTTTGGGCTTGGCTACGTTGGTAGTACTACGGCAGGCTGCCTGGCGAGCCAAGGTCACCACATTATCGGCATAGATGTCAGCGAGACCAAGGTCCGCGATTTTCAGGCCGGTATCTCCCCTGTGCTCGAGCCTGGCCTCGATGAACGGCTGGCAGCTGCCCGGGACGAGGGGCTGCTGCAAGGCTCGACTGTGATCGGCGGCCTGCTGGATGACGCCGACATTGCCCTGGTGTGCGTGGGCACCCCAAGCGCCCTCGATGGTTCGCACAATCTCAGCCACATCGCCGAGGTGACCCGCCAGATCGCCACCGGCGTGCGGCGCGATCGGTCGAGCCGCCTGACGGTTGCCTATCGCTCGACGATCCGGCCCGGCACTGTCGACGGGCTGATCGCCCCGATCTTCCGCTCGATCCTGGGCGAGAATTTCGGCGACCTCATCGAGCTGGTCTACAATCCGGAATTCCTGCGCGAATCCTCGGCCATCGCCGACTTCTTCAATCCGCCCAAGATCGTCATCGGCACGGTCGATGGCCTGCCTTCGCCCGCCATGGATCGGATGCATGAAGGCCTCCAGGCCCAGACCTTCCACGTGGGCTATCGGGAAGCCGAGCTGACCAAGTTCGTCGACAACTCCTGGCACGCGGTCAAGATCGCCTTCGCCAACGAGATCGGCCGCATCTGCCAGCAGCTCGATATCAGCGCCACCAAGGTGCACGAGATCTTCGTGTCGGACACCAAGCTCAATCTCTCGGCCTATTACACCCGGCCGGGCGGGGCGTTTGGCGGCTCCTGCCTGCCCAAGGACGTGCGGGCACTGCAGCACATTTCCAACGACATCGGCGCGAACACCCATCTGCTGGACGCGGTGCTGCGCACCAATGAGGCGCACAAGCACTACCAGTTCGATCACATCGTCCGTCAGCTTACGCCCGGCGCCAAGGTGCTGCTGGTCGGCCTCGCCTTCAAGGCGAACACCGACGATCTGCGCGAGAGCCCGAATGTTGATATGGCCCGCCGGCTGATCACCGCCGGGTTCGATGTGTCCATCTATGACTCGGGCCTCGATGCACGCAAGCTGATTGGCCAGAACCTCGGCTATGCCTATTCGCAGCTGCCCAAGATCGGCGAGCTGCTGATCGACAAGGACGAAGCCGAGGCCGGCGATTTCGACCTGGTGGTCGCCGCCAACGGCCTGCAGCGCAGCCTGGCGCTGCGCAGCAGCAACGTGATCGATGTGAGCATGATCCCATGAGCTCGATGGCAGAGGGCGCGTACACGCCCGAACTGAGCGTCACGCAGCAGGCGAGCACCGACGTGCTGCGCGACGCCCCGCTGGCCGGCAAGAAGGTTCTGATCATTGTCGAGAACCTGCCGGTGCCGTTCGACCGGCGTGTCTGGCTGGAGGCCACGACGCTGAACAAGGCCGGAGCGGTGGTCAGTGTCATCTGTCCGGTCGCCAAGGGCTACACCAAGCGCTACGAGGTGATCGACGGTATTCACGTCTATCGCCATCCGCTGCCCGCCGAGGGCAACGGTCCGATCGGCTATCTCAAGGAATACGGTGCCGCCCTGTTCTGGGAAACCGTACTGGCCTTCAAGGTGCTGCGCGAGCGGGGCTTCGACGTCATTCACGCGTGCAACCCGCCGGACCTGATCTTTCTCGTCGCGCTGCTATTCAAGCCGTTCGGCAAGCGGTTCGTGTTCGATCACCACGACATCAATCCGGAACTCTACGAGGCCAAGTTCGGCCGGCGCGACCTGTTCTGGCGCCTGATGCTGGTACTCGAGCGGCTCACCTTTGCCATGGCGCATGTGTCGATCGCCACCAACCACAGCTATCGCGACATCGCGCTCGAACGCGGCGGCATGCGGCCCAAGGACGTCTTCGTGGTGCGCAGCGGGCCCGACCTGCACAAGATCAAGCCGGTCGCTCCCAACGCGCGCTGGAAGCAGGGGCGGAAGCACCTCGTCGGCTATGTCGGGGTGATGGGCGCGCAGGAAGGCGTCGACCTGCTGCTGCAGTCGGTGCACGATATCGTCGTGCGGCAGGGGCGGACCGATATCCAATTCTGCATCGCCGGAAGCGGGCCGGAGTTGGAGCAGCTGCGCGCTCAATCCAAGCAGCTGGGCCTCACGGACTTCGTGAATCTGCCCGGCCGCATCAGCGATGCCGATCTGTTCGAAATGCTCTCGACGGCCGACGTCTGCGTCAATCCTGACCGCGTCAACGTCATGAACGACAAGTCCACCATGAACAAGATCCTCGAGTACATGGCGTTCGGCAAGCCGATCGTGCAGTTCGACGTCACCGAGGGGCGCTATTCGGCCGGCGAGTCGTCGCTCTATGCCAAGCCGAACGATCCGGTGGATATGGCCGCGCGGATCACCGATCTGCTCGCCGATCCGGTACGTGGCGCCCGCATGGGACAGCTGGGGCGCGAGCGCGTCGAAGACCGGTTCAGCTGGAACCACCAGGTGCGCCCGCTGATCGCTGCCTACCAACGAGCCCTCCAGGGAATCTAGGCCATGTCCCTGGGCTGGTACCTTCATCGCCTGCGCGCCATGAGCGCAGGCGAGCTGGCGCACCGCGTCAGCGAGAAGATCAAGAAAGAACGAGCCCGCGGACGCCTGGAAGGCTGGGCCCACTACCCGGGTACGGAAGTCCGGCCGCTGCCCGGCTTGCGGGAACGGGTGCTGGGCGCGTCTCCGGCGCTCGCGGAGAATGTCCGCCTGGCCGCCGAGAAGGTTCTGGCCGGACGGTTCGCCGCGCTTGGCGTCGAATGGCCGCAGCAGGCGACGGCCGACCGGTTTCCCCATGATCTCTGGCGGCTCGATCCGGTTACGGGCGGCGCATGGCCAGGTGCGGACCAGTACTGCTTCGACGTTCCCTACCGGCACGAGCGGCAGCTCGGCGACGTCAAATATGTGTGGGAACTGAACCGCCTGCAGTTCCTGCAGCCGCTGGCCGCCCACGCGCTGCTGGCTTCCAATACGGATAGCGTCGCCGCTATCGAAGCGGCCGTCGACAGCTGGTACGCGGCCAATCCGCCGTTCCGCGGCCTCGGCTGGAACTCCGGTATCGAGCTCGCCCTGCGGGCCATTTCGCTTCTGATCACCGTCTCCCTGGTGGGCGAGCGCCTGTCCGTCGTCTGCCGCCGGCAGATCGCATCCATCCTCCAGGCCACCGCGACCTGGCTGAAGCGGTATCCCTCGCGCTTCTCGTCGGCGAACAATCACCTGATTGCCGAACTGGCGGGTGAGTTTCTCATCGGGCTGGCAATGCCGGGCATCGCTGGAGCTGCCGACATGGCGGCCCGGGCTCGCGCCAAGCTGGTCGAAGAGACCGCTCGCCAGATCCTGCCCGACGGTGTCCCGGCCGAGCAGTCGCCGAGCTATGGCGCCTTTTCGGCCGAGTTCGTGCTCCTCTGCTCCGTGGTTGCCCGCGATTCCGGGCAGCGGTTCCCCGCCTCGGTGGGTGAGCGCCTCAGCGCTTTCGCCGAGTTCATCGGCTGGCTAGCGCTCGAAGGCGGCACGGTTCCCGCCATCGGCGACGACGATGACGGACGCGTCCTGACCTCGGGCGATGTCGAGCATGCCTATCCGGGCTCAGTCGCCAACGCGATAGCGGGGTTCACGGGGCGCGGTGCGCCGACGGATGCCGAAGTCGATTTTCGTGGCCTGCTACTCGGCCGCGCTGATGAACGCGCTGCATCGCCGCGAGGACAGCGGGTTTTCACCCAAGGCGGCTATTCCGTCGTCAACGAGGAGATTGGCGGGCGGCAGGTCAGCCTGGTGTTCGACCATGGGCCGCTGGGCTATCTCTCGATCGCCGCTCACGGGCACGCCGATGCATTGGCCATCACACTGGCGGTCGACGGCGAGCCGGTGCTGGTCGATCCGGGCACTTATCTCTATCACTCGGGCGGCGCCTGGCGCGACTGGTTCCGCGGCACCGCAGCACACAACACACTGGCCCTCTCAGGCGCCGATCAGAGCACGATCTCGGGTTCGTTCAACTGGTCGCAGAAGGCCGCAAGTCGGCTCGAGCGCCACGACAAGGGCGCCCAGTGGAGCCTGACCGCGAGCCATGACGGCTATCGCAAGCGCTTCGGCGTCACCCATCAGCGTAGCCTCGCTCGCACCGAGAGTGGGTTCGCCATCACCGACTGTCTGCTGGGCGGGGGCGAGGACCGGCAGGCGCAGGTCAGCTTCCAGCTTGCTCCCGACCTTTCGGCGCGCGTAGAGGGGAACGAAGTGATCGTCCAGCGCGGCGCGCTCACCATCCTCACGCTCGCCTTCGAGCACGGCGACATCTCCGTGCAACGTGGTGGCGAGGGTGCCGGCGGGGGCTGGGTCTCACCTGCCTTCGGTCGCAAGCAGGAAGCCGATCGCATCATCTGGCAGGGCAGGGTAGGCGAAACCGGGCGCACAGTTGCGGTCGGGGTTCGGCCGGTAGCCGGCCTGGGGTACTCCGCCCGCGAACAAGAAGCGGTGTGACGCTTCTAGCTGCGGCCCGCGACAACCTCTTCGTGCCGAACAGCGGCACGGCGGCGCCCAGCGTCCATCCCGACCAAGGCCCGATAGCGGGCCACCAGTGCCGGCACCAGCTTCTCGCCGGTGAACTGCTCGACAATGCGCTGGCGGGCTCCGCCGGATAGTCCTGCCCACGTATCCTGCGCCAGGATGTTCTCGACGGCGACGGCATAGTCCTCGCCCGTCGCGTCCATGTCGAAGACGACGCCCGCATCCGCGATGACCTGGCGGTTGAAGCCATTGTCCGCCACCAGCGGCACCAACCCCTGGCTCATCGCCTCGGTCAGCGCGTTGGAATGGCCCTCGCCGCGATGCCGGGTGGGGAATATGAAGAAATGGCCGTCACCGAGCTGCGCCGGGACCTCCGGGTGGGGGACGGCACCGAGCCACGACACCGGCAGGTCTTCAGATGCCGCCTTCAGCCCCGTAACATAGGCCTCGTCGTCGCGACCGATGACTTTCAGCCGTACGTCGTGCCCCCTCGCTTTGAGTGCCCGTACGCAGTCCAGCGCGACTTCGATCCCCTTCTCCGGCACGATACGGCCAAGGAAAACCAGGTTGATCCGGCCGGATGGCGGGGCGGGGCGGTCGCCCACCGTCCCCGCATCGACATAGTTGGGCAGGTAGAGCGCGTCCTTCCCGTACGGCGCGACGAGCGGCAAATAGACCTCGCCCTCGACGCAGATGAGGTCGGACATCTTCAACATGCTCTCGAAGGCGGCGCGCCTCGCCCGCTTGGGGCTGGCGGTGTCCTCGGCAATGGCGCCCGCCCTCAGGTCGACCACGAGCTTGGCGCCGCGACGGCGCGCCAGATGGCACAGCAGCCACTCGGCGAGGATGAACTGGCGGCGGAGCGGCGTGATGTGGAACACGTCCCACTGCCCGCCCTCGATGGCGATGCGCCAGGCCAGGGCGGCAAAGCTCGTGCCGTAGGCCAGGATCTTCCGCCACGCGGGTTTGCGTTCCGGCGCGTAGGGCAATTCGACGACGTCGAGCCCGGCGCGATCGAGGTCATCGATCAGCCGGCGATTGGCGGCCTCGAAACCGCCGCGGGCGGGTTCCCCCTGCCGCGCAATCGGGCCGCAATAGGCAACGGTGAGAGCGGTGGACGTCATCGAGAACCTGCCATGGCCTTACGGGCCTCCCGGCGCATCGCTGCGCCTAGAAGCCGACATACTCCCCGAGGAGGAAATACTCGGCTCCGTTCATGCCGCTTTTGAAGCTTGAGAAGCCCTTGTCGCTGTTGATGCCGCCGACATCGTAGAGGCGGCAGCCCCGCCGCTGCATCTCCTGGATGGCGCCCCAGGTAATGGCATTGCCGCCCTTCACCTTGCGGCCCTCCTCGCCAAACCAGGCGACGATGGAGTCGGCGACGTTGCCGAACTTCAGCATCACCAGCCCGGCCACGGGTCGGCCTTCATGCAATGCTTGAAGCAGCACATAGTCGGAACCGGAGTTCTTCCTGAGGCTGCGAAGGAACTCGGCATCGTGGCCGGAAAAGCCCTTCTCGGCCATGTTCTGCAGATGGCGCTCGATCATCCATTCGTGGTCGGCTTCCGCATCCGCCACCTTGACCGTCACGCCGGCCTTGTCGGCAGCGCGGATGGACTTGCGCCAGTTGTGCTCGAAGGTCTGGAACACATCATCGATCGGCAGCGCGAGATCGAGCCGGGCCGAGCCCCAGCCATTGCCCTTGCGCGGCCTGAACCCGGCCCTCGCGAGGATCGCCCGGTTTTCGGGCCGATCTTCCAGCGCGGGTGCCAGCAGCAGCATGCCGAACGGCAACCGGCCCCACCGCTTCCGCACCGCTCGATAGACGGCGGTGACAACGTAGGCGGGTGCATCGGGCATCAGGAACATCGGACCGCGATTGATGCGCGTCACGACCCGCAGCCCCGCCACGCGCTTTTCCAGCGCCTGCACGATGGCTACCGGTTGGCCCGCCAGCGACAGCAGCTGCCGGCTTACCTGCCAGCCCTTGCTGCCCTTTGCCTCGCCATAGCCAAATGCCTGGACGCTGTGAGCGCGGTCGGCCTGCCCCAGCAGCCGTTCCCATTGCAGCGCATTGTTGACGGTCTCGAACACCACCGAGGTAGCGTCGCTCAGTTCCAGCGGCCCAGCATTTGCTGGCGTGCCTGGAGCGGTCGTCGGTATCGAGGTCTGCAGAGCGTGAGTCATGGGGCGTTAACCACTGAGGAGAGCCCGAACACTAGTCCCGCGGGCGCGGTTCAACCAACGCCAACTGCTCAAATGATTAATGGCGGATCGGTCTCACACGGCCTTGCCGAAACGCCGGCAGCAGCCCGTCTCGATTAAGGATACGGCGATCTCCTCCGCGCCTTGGCGGGGCGGGGCGTGCTAAGCCCGGGCCGCCAAAAGCCGCAACCCATGCCAGTGGAAAGGGACAGCCTTGAGCTATTCGGCCACCGGACCCAAAGCGGCCGGCGACAGCGCGCAGCGCGCCAATGCCTTCTCGCTTGCCATGTTCATGGTGATCCTCGCGGCACTGGTGATCCGCATCTGCGTGTCGCCGGCGGTGATGGACACGGTCTACGACTACGTGCGCGAAGGCGGCGCCTTCTACAACAAGATCCACCTCGGTACCTACCTGCTGCTATTGCTGCTGCCGGTGGCGCTGTTCACGCGCCCGGTGTTCCTCAGGGGCGAGGAGATCGTCAAGTTCCGCGATCTCGTGCGCTTCATGGGCCTGCAGGGACTGCTGATCGTCTTCCTCATCGCCACTGGTCGGGGCGGAGCGGGGGGCAATCTCATCGACACCTATCTCGTCGCCGGCGCTGTGGGCCTCATCCTCCTGGCGCAGAACCCGTCCTACCGGCGCTTCCTCGGCGACGCGGTGATCCTCATCAACCTGCTGAGCGCGCTGATGGGGCTGTTCGAGGTGGCGACCCATATCCGCATCTTCCCCTATTCGGAGGGCGAGGCGGCGTTCCGGCCGATCGGCCTCGCCGGCCATCCGCTGACCCTTGGCCTGTTGTCCGCCACGACGATCGGCTTCGTGCCGCTGACCAACTGGAAGCCCTGGGTGAAGGTTGCCGCCATGGCGCTGCTGTTCGTTGGCACCGTCGCCGCCGGCGCCCGCTTCGCGCTGATCGTCGCTACCGTCGAGGTGCTGGCGCTGGTGCTGCTCGTCCCCTGGACGTCACTCAGCCGCCCCGCAGAGCGCAAAGCCAAGCTCGCGGTGCTGATCATGGTGCTCGTGGGGGGCGCGGCGTTGATCGGCGTGATGGCTGCTGGCGGATTGCTGTCGCGCTTTTCGGAAGGCGTGGTCGATCAGAACTTCTTCGCTCGTACCGACATCTACCAGATATTCGACCACGTCACCTGGCAGGAGGTGATGTTCGGCAAGGACATCGTCGAGCTCACCAAGATCGTCAACGACAAGCTGGGGCTGCCCTTCATCGAGTCCACCCCGGTCTTCATGACCTTCCAGCTGGGCCTGACGCTCGCCATCCCCTTCGCCCTGCTGTTCTTCTGGCTGGTCTGGCGGTTGCTCCGCCACCAGCCGCGCCCGGCCTGGATCGGCACCGCCGTGTTCCTTTGCGCGGCGCTCTCCAACAACACACTCAGCCAGAAGACCACCGTTGTCACGATCCTCATCGTGCTGCTCGTCGCCTATATCGAGGCGGTACCGAGCCGTGCTAGCCTTGAACCTCGGCATTAACCGCGTCTTAACCTAAGCCTTTGGCCGAATCCGGCTCCGTGCTAATCGCCAAGGCACGGCAACCAGGGCATCGATTATCCTGAATTGCCAGTAATTTGAGGCAATTTGCTGTGGCGCAAAGCGAGCTCGGATATCAAGGCTTAGAACGACGGCGGGCGCGCCGCGTTGTGGCCAACCAGACGGCCCTGTGCATGACCTTCGCCCTCACCGAAGGCGTGCTCGCGGCGCTGGTGATGCTGCTGCCGGCGCTGATCTACCACAACCTCTTCATGCATGTGCCGAGTGACGAGCTGCTGGGATTCTACGGCGTCTACTCGCTCGTTGTCGGCGTCCTCTATGGCGGCTTCTCCGCCATCGCCGCCAACCAGTTCCTGGACCGCGCCCAGCATCCGCACACGACATTGGCGCAGAGCGTCCTGGGGTGGACTGGTGCCTTCGCCATCGCGCTGTTCGGCGCCTTCATGTTTGGCGTCGCCGGCGAGCTGTCCCGCGTTTCATTGATCTCGGCCTATGTGCTCGGCGTCCCGGCGCTGCTGCTGGCCCGCACCATCGCCTACGCCGCCGTCACCACCCGCATCCGCGCCGGCCAGTTGCAGTTCCAGAAGGTCGCCGTCGTCGGCAACCGTGCCGATACCGTTCGTTTCCTCGTCAACGGCAACCTGTGGAAGACCGGCTACCGGCTCGCGGGGACGATGTATCTCGAAGACGCCGTCGACGCCGAGGGCGTGGTCCGCGAGAGCGCCCTAGTCGAGTTCGCGCAGCACTGGGTGGCGCGCGGCGCCGAGTTCATCGTATTCGTCGGGGAGATCGGCGACATCGACGGGCTGGAGCGCCTCACCAATGAGCTGAAGCGCTTTGCCATCAACGTGGTCTGCGTGCCGGCCACCGACAATGTCAGCTTCAAGTTCCTCGACGTGGTGCCGCTCGGCCCCAACAACGCGCTGCGTTCGCTGCGCAAGCCTATGAGTGACGGCGCGGTGCTGCTGAAGCGCGTGTTCGACGTCAGCGGGGCCGGCCTTGGCCTCCTCTTCCTCAGCCCGATCCTCGCGGTCGTCGCGCTGCTGATCAAGCTCGATAGCCGCGGCCCGGTGTTCTACCGGCAGGAGCGCCGCGGCTTCAACGGCGACACCTTCCACATCTGGAAGTTCCGCTCGATGACCGTCACCGAGTCCGGGCGCAAGATGACCCAGGCCCGCGTGGGCGATAAGCGCATCACGAAGATCGGCGCCTTCATCCGCCGCACCTCGATCGACGAACTGCCGCAGCTGATCAACGTCATCCGCGGCAACATGAGCCTCGTCGGCCCGCGCCCGCATGCGCTGGTGCACGACGATGAATTGGGCGAGCAATTGGCCAGCTATGCCCACCGCCAACGCATCAAGCCCGGCATCACCGGCTGGGCCCAGGTCAACGGATATCGCGGCGAGACCTCGACTTTCGAGCAGATCGAGGGCCGTACCCGGCACGATCTTTACTACATCGACAATTGGTCGATTTTCCTCGATTGCTGGATCATCGTCTTGACGGTTTTCTCGTCCAAGACCCGGCGCAACGCCGTCTGATCCGGAGCTCTTTCGCCGATGCGCCTGTTACCGCTGCTTGCCTGGCTGCTGCTCGCCGCCGTTGCCTTCGTCACCCTGGCCCCGATTGGCTTCCGGCCCACCAGCGGCTACTCGCCCAGCATCGAGCGGTTCATGGCCTTCGGGGCCATCGGCTTACTGTTCGCGCTGGCCTATCCGCGCCATCTCTGGGTCACGGTGGTAGTGGTGCTGGGGGCAGCGGTAGCGCTCGAAGCGCTGCAGCTGGTGTCGGTGTCACGCCACGGCCGGCTCATCGACCTCGGCGTCAAGATGCTGGGCGGCGTGCTCGGCGTCACCGCCGGCGTCGTGATGCGCCGTGTCTGGCAGCAGTTCGTGGCAAGCCGGGCGACCTAGCCGTCCTCCGGCCCGTTGTCCTTCAGCCAGGCATCGTAGGTCCGCTCGCGCCGGTGCATCTCGAGCGCGCGCAGATAGTACTCCTCATCCCGGCCATCCAGTCGCCCATCCTGTTGCCACAGGAAGTAAGCGGTCTTGCGGACCGCCTCGCGGAAAGTGTCGTCCTCGGGTGGCGGCTGCCCTGTGCCTTCGGTCATCTCGATCTCGCGCGTCATTAGGCCTGAACGTTGCTTTGGGGGCGAGGTTGCATTCGTGCAACATCATGCTCGACCCGTACGGCGCTCATACGAAAGAAGGCCATCGGGCCCGCATATCTGCCTTGAACAGAACGCAAATCGGCGCGACAGATGGGGTCTTCCTCTGGTTCTACAGGGCCGAGTCTGCCGCCAATATTCCGGCGAGGGCAGGCCCAAATGCATAATGTCTGGACCCGCAAATTGAGCTCGAATGCTCCGCGCAGCGCCTATTCGCCTGGCGATGCAATGTCACATGTCGAAGCCACACAGGCCGGCAAGGGACTGACCACCCTATGGCGCATCATGGTTCAAACCTGGCGCCACCCCTGGATGGTAAGCATCACCATCGCCTCCACCATCATCGCCTGCGTGCTGCAGCTATGGGTGCCGCGGCTGCTCGGCCAGGCGGTCGATCAGGCCGAGGGCGTGCTCGATGGCGGAGCGGGGGCGGTGGACGCGCTGTGGGTCACGGCGTGGATCCTGCTGGTCGTCTCGATCGGCCGCGGCATCTTCACGATGACCATGAACTATTTCGGCGAAGCCGTTGGTCACCACACAGCTTATGAGCTCCGCCTCGCCGTCTACGAGAAGATCCAGCGCCTCAGCTTTTCCTACCACGACAAGGTCCACACCGGCGATCTGATCACCGTGGGCATGCTCGACCTCGAGGGCGTGCGCATGTTCTTTGCCACCGGTGTGCTGCGCGTCGTGCTGCTCAGCATCCTGATCGGCGTCGGCGCCTATATGATGATGTCGACCGACCTGTTGCTGGGCATCCTGGCACTCAGCTTTGCGCCGTTTGTCGCCTGGCGCTCGTCAGTCGCCCAACTGACGCTGCGCGCCACCTGGCTGACGCTGCAGGAAATGCTGCAGAACCTCAGCCGCGTCATGGAAGAGAACCTCGGCGGTATCCGTGTGGTCCGGGCCTTTGCCGGGCAGGACCATGAGCTGAAGAAGTACGACGAGGCCTCCAACGCAGCGCTGGCGCTGGCCCACAAGCGCGTCGATATCCGCGTCTCCAGCACCTCGATGATGAACGTCAGCTTCCTGCTCTCGATGGGCCTCGTGCTCTGGGTCGGCGGCGAAAAGGTGCTGTCCGGCGCCATGACTGTCGGCACGCTCGCCTCGTTTCTCACCTTCATGACCATCCTGCAGATGCCGGTGCGCCAGCTCGGGCTGCTGGTCAACTCGTTCGCCCGCGCCTCGACCTGCGGCAATCGCCTGTTCGCCTTCCTCGACCTCGAGATCGAGATCAAGGACAAGCCGGGCGCCCAGCCGCTGAAGGTCACCGAAGGCACGGTGCGGTTCGAGAACGTCGACTTCGCCTATCCGAGCGCGCCCACCCGCAAGGTGCTGCAGAACGTCAGCTTCGAGGGCCGCCGCGGCGAAACCATCGGCATCGTCGGCCGCCCCGGCTCGGGCAAGTCGACCATCGCCCACCTGATCCCGCGCTTCTACGATGTCGATGGCGGCAAGGTCACCATCGACGGCCAGGACGTGCGCGACGTTACCCTCGCCAGCCTCCGGCAGGCGGTCGCCGTGGTGCAGCAGGACTCCTTCCTGTTCACCACCAACATCGAAAACAACATCGCCTATGGCGACCCGTGGGCGAAGGAGGGCCGGATCTCGCGCGCCTCGGAATTCGCACAGTTGCACAACTACATCATCGGGCTGCCCACCGGTTACGAGACCATCGTCGGCGAGCGCGGCGTCTCGCTCTCCGGCGGCCAGCGCCAGCGCCTCAACATCGCGCGCTCGCTGATGCTGCGCCCCTCGGTGATGGTGTTCGACGACTCGACCGCCGCTGTCGATGCCGGCACCGAGCAGCGCATCCGCACGGCCATGAAGCGCTTCGCCAAGGACCGCGTCACCCTCATCATCTCGCACCGGCTCTCGTCGCTGATGCACGCCGACCAGATACTCTTCATCGAGGATGGCACCATCCTCGAGCGCGGCACGCATGAAGAACTGCTCGCGCTGGGCGGCCGCTACCGCGCCCTCTACGACCTCCAGGTCAAGCCTGGCGACGACCATCTGGAGGCCGCTGAATGAGCGACGTGACCGTCAACGACGACGAAAGCGAAGACCGCCGTCAGCGACCGCCGCGCGCTGTGGTCGGCTCCAGCCTCGACCGCGAGGAAGAGGTGTTCGGCAAGGCGTACGATCCCAAGATCGTCCGCCGCATCTGGGCCTTCGTGAAGCCGTACCAGAAGCAGATCTACATCTCGGTCGCCGCGGTGCTGGTCTTCACCCTGACGCAGCTGGCTTTCCCGCTGATCATCCGCTTCGCCATCGATAACGGCATGGCGGCGGGCGGCGGTGGCCGGGTGGTGCTGCTGTGGGCCATCGTCGGCTTCGCCGTCACCATCGCCTTCAACTTCGCCGCCAGCTGGATCCAGGAGTCCGTGGTCGGCAAGGCGGCCGAGGACGTGCTGTTCGACATGCGCCGCGCCATGTTCGAGCACCTGCAGCGCGTGTCGCTCAGCTGGATGGACAAGACCGAGGTCGGCCGGCTGATGTCGCGCCTGATGGGCGACGTGAACTCCATGCAGGAGTTCCTTGAAACTTCAGTGCTTTCCGTTGGCGATATCGTGCTGCTGTTCGGCATCATCGGCGTGCTGCTGTGGCTCGATCCGATGCTCGGCGCGATCACTATGGCGACGATGCCGATCCTGTTCATCGTGCGCCTGTTCTGGCTGCCGCCCGCCAAGGTCAGCTTCATGGCGGCGCACCACACCAACTCGTCGGCTAACGGCGCCCTCGCCGAAGGCATCAACGGCGTCCGCACCGTGCAGAGCCTCGATCGTCAGAAGGTCAATTTCGACCTCTACGAGGAAAAGGCCCGCGCCAACCTCAAGGCGCACCTGCGCGCAGCCAAGTTCGCGCAGGTGATGGTGCCGATCGTCGACACCCTCACCGGCATCTCGATGGCGACGGTCATCGTGATCGGCGGCCAGATGGTGCTCGGCCATCAGGTCGAGGTCGGCGTGATGGTGGCGTTCCTGTTCTACATCCAGCGCTTTTTCGATCCGATCCGCTCGCTCACCATGCAGTATTCGGTGTTCCAGCGCGCCATGAGCTCCGGCACCCGCATCACCGAAGTGCTCGATGTCCCCGTGAACATCGAGGACAAGCCCGACGCCGTCGCGCTCACCGGCGCCATGGACGGCTCGGTCGAGTTCAAGAACGTCACCTTCGGCTATCGCAAGAACCAGCCGGTGCTGAAGAACGTCAGCTTCCGGGTCAATCCGGGCGAGACGGTCGCCATCGTTGGCCCCACCGGCTCGGGCAAATCGAGCTGCATGTCGCTGGTCCACCGCTTCTACGATGTGTGGGACGGCTCGGTCACCGTCGGCGGCATCGACGTGCGCGACGTGACCCAGGACTCGCTCGGCGCCGAAGTCGCCATGGTGCTGCAGGAGCCGTTCCTGTTCACCGGCACGGTGATCGAGAACATCCGCTACAACAAGCAATCCGCCACCCGCGAGCAGATCGTCGACGCGGCCAAGGCCGTGGGCGCGCATGATTTCATCATGTCGCTGGCCGATGGCTACGACACCAAGCTCGAGCAGCGCGGCGGCAACCTGTCGCTCGGCCAGCGCCAGTTGATCAGTTTCGCTCGCGCACTCGTCGCCGACGCCAAGATCCTCGTCCTCGACGAAGCCACGGCGAACATCGACAGCTACACCGAGATGCTGATCCAGCGTGCCCTGAAGCGCCTGCTCGAAGGCCGCACCGGCCTCGTCATCGCCCACCGCCTCGCCACCATCCGCGGCGCCGACCGCATCATCGTCTTGCAGAACGGCGAGCTCCTGGAGTCGGGCAACCACGAGCAACTGATGAACAAGCAGGGCCTCTACGCCAAGCTTTACACCATGAACTACTCGAGCTTCGACGACATGCCCGAAAACGGCGACGAAGCCCCACCCACCGGCAAGGCGACCTGATCGGTCAACCGGCCTCTCAGTGATCCTCCCCCGCGTGGCGGGGGAGGGGGACCGGCGTAGCCGGTGGAGGGGGCGGCCATCTCGCCCTGAGCCCAAACCCAGGAACACCACATGCCTCTTCCGCAGCACACCCTGAACGACGGCACGACCCTCCCAGCCGTCGGCCTTGGCACCTACGCGCTGCGCGGCGTCGCCGGCGCCGAAGCGATGGCCGATGCCCTGCGCCAGGGCTACCGCCTCCTCGACTCTGCCGTGAACTACGAAAACGAAGGCGCCGTCGGCAAAGCCGTCCGCATGTCCGGCATCCCGCGCGAGGAAATCCGCGTCACCTCAAAACTCCCCGGCCGCCATCACAAGAAGCCGAACGTCACCTGGGCCATCGAGGAGTCGGTGCTCCGCTCTGGCCTCGACTATCTCGACCTCTACCTGATCCACTGGCCCAACCCGAGCCAGCAGCTGTTCGTCGAAGCCTGGGAGGGCATGATCGAAGCCCGCGAGCGCGGTCTCGTCCGCTCCATCGGCGTCTCGAACTTCCTCCCCGAGCATCTCGACCAGCTGATCGCCAAGACCGGCGTTACCCCCAGCGTCAACCAGGTGGAACTGCACCCCTATTTCAACCAGCCCGAGCAGCGCGCCGCCGACAAGCAGCGCGGCATCCTCACCCAGGCCTGGACCCCGATCGGCAAGGGCACGGGCCTCCTCGCCGAACCGCAGGTGGTCGCGGCCGCCAAGAAGCACAACCGCACCCCAGCGCAGGTCGTCCTCCGCTGGCACCTGCAGCTTGGCGTCCTGCCCATCCCGAAGTCCGCCACTCCGTCGCGTCGCCGCGAGAACCTCGCCGTCACCGACTTCCAGCTCGACGACGCCGATATGGCGGCGATCAATCAGCTCTCCCGCCCGGACGGCCGCCTGTTCGACGGCGATCCCCGCACGCACGAAGAGTTCTGAACCGGCCACGCTGCAGCTCCGGCCGGCGGCTTCACCCGCGATACGGCCCACCCGGCGGGCCCCAGCCCCATACGGGCATCGGCGGATCACCCGTCGGCGCCGCCACACCCGGTTGCGAGTTGATCACTGCGATCCGGGTGCCCCACTCGAGATAGCCGACGAACGCCGCCCGGAACTCCGGGTCGCTGGGCAGCCCCACCTCATCCGCTGTCTCCAGCATCAACTCGATCCAGCGCTTCCGCTGTTGCTCGGTCAGCGCCCGGCCGAGATGGCGAGCGATCATCCCGGTATGCGAGCCGCCGTGGTCGGTGTAGGGCGTGCCGCCGCCGAACACCTCGGCGATGAAACTCGCGACATGCGCGGCGTGTCGGGGGTCCATGTTGGCAAACACCGGGCCGATCACCGGATCGGCTGGCACCTTCTGATAAAACCGCGCGGTCAGCGCCGCGATCCGCTCCTCGCCGCCCACCCATTCACTGAGCGTCGGCACTGCTGCTGGTGGCGCCATGAGGTCCTCCCGATCCGCTGCACCCGGCGATACTCCACATCTCGCCTTGGGCTCGCAACCTGACCATAGAGGCAGTCCGCTACTGGTGGCTCTTCAGCCGCTCTGCCGACTTTCGGGCCCGGGCCGCCGTCAGTGCCTCCTTGAAGCGCCCTTCGTCCGGCAGATGCTCGTAGCTGATGTGAAAGAGCGCGGTATTGGGGCCGGTGATGGGGAACATCTCGTTGGACTCGGTCTGGCTCACCACCAGCATGGCGTCCATCAGCTTGCGATCGTAACCGAGGCTGGCGAGGTACCAGGCCGCAGCCGCCACGCCCTCGTCGGGGATGGCGATGGTCACCATGGACGTCCGGTAGAACGGCATGTGCAGCGACACCACGCCATTGGCGTAGAGGGCCTCGCCGCCCAGCCAGAGGAAGGCGCAGGCCGAGTAGCACATGGTGCCTGAGGCATAGGTCGCAAGGTGCTGCTGGCGTGCCCAGCTGCCGATTTCGATGGCCGTCATGAAGTCGCCGCCGGGGCTGTGGAGGTAAAGCCCCACCACCGCGCCCTTGGCGTCGGCAACGGCGTTGCGGATCTTGCCGAAGTCGCTGGCCTCGATGGTCCCATCGATGATGATCGTCTTGAGATCCGGGTTGTAGAAGATGCTGGCGGCCGCCGCGGGCGAAGCGAGCAGCGCCGCCGTCATCGCATAAGCCGCCGGCAGCATGGTGCTGCGCATCGCCACGTCCCCGTCGGCTAATAGCCGGTTCGCGTCTAAAGTGCTCGTCTGCAGTATTTCAGCGAATATTGGGTCGCACAGGCATTCAGGTGGCGCGATCGACAGTAAGTCATGGGACGTTCGTTCGCAATTGTTCACGGCAACCCGGTATGCCCGGGCGAGGCCTGCGCCCGCCAACGTGACCAATCGCCTGGGTTGGCGCGAAGCGCCAACGCCTCGCGTTCCGGCAGCACCAGAACTGTCAGTTCGCGGCCGGCGCCTAATGCGCCGGCGCGCCTGCGTTTGGGATGTGAATGTCGATCGCCAGGGTGGACGTCGTCTCGCCGCGATCCATGCTCACGCGGACATCATCCTGATCGACCTGCACATGCTTGGTGATCACCGCCATGATCTCCTCGCGCAGCATGGCCACGAGATCGGGCTGGTTGCGGTTGTTCCGCTCATAGGCCAGCAGCACCTGCAGCCGGTCGCGGGCGACGGGTGCGCTACCGCGTCTTTTGAAAAGGTCGAGCAGGTTCACGCCGCCCTCCTGCCGAACAGCCGATCGAAAAGCCCTCTCCTGTCGACGGGCAGCACCATCGGCACATCCTCGCCCCTCAGCCGCCGTGCTGCCTCGATATAGGCGCGCGCGGCAATGTTGGTGGGCTCGTTGAGCGTCACCGGTGAGCCGACATTGGAGGAGCGCAGGACGCCTTCGCTCTCGGGGATGATCCCCAGCAGCGGCGTCGAGAGAATGTCGAGCACGTCGTCGATGTTGAGCATCTCGCCGCGCGCCGCACGCGCCGCGTCGTAGCGCGTCACGAGGATGTATTTGGAAATGCTCTCGCCCTGCTCGGCCTTCAGGGTACGGGAGTCGAGCAGCCCGATGATGCGGTCGGAGTCGCGAACCGAGCTGACCTCGGGATTGGTCACGATCACCGCCTCGTCGGCAAATCGCATCGCCAGCTGCGCGCCCCGCTCAATTCCCGCCGGACTGTCGCAGATCACGTAGTCGAACTTCTCCCTGAGATCGCCGATGACCCGCGCCACACCTTCCTCGGTGAGGGCGTCCTTGTCCCGTGTCTGCGACGCCGGCAACAGGAACAGGCTGTCGAGACGCTTGTCGCGGATCAGCGCCTGCGAGAGCTTCGCCACGCCCTGCGTGACGTTGATGAGATCGAACACCACGCGCCGCTCGGCACCCAGCACCAGATCGAGGTTGCGCAGGCCGACATCGAAGTCGATGACGACCACCCTCTGCCCCATCTGGGCAAGCGCAGCGCCGAGAGCGGCAGTCGAGGTTGTCTTGCCCACGCCCCCTTTGCCAGATGTGACGACCACTACCTTGGCCATGTTCCTGTCTCCAATCTTCACTAGTCGAGGGCTGCGATCCAAATCGTGCCGTTGTCGAGAAAGGCCTGTATCGGCCGGCCGCGCGAGGACGGCTCCATGTCGTCGGCGGTGCGATACCAGCCATCGACGGCTAGCAGCTCCGCCTCGTTCTTTTGGCAAAAGATGCGCGCCTCGGCGTTGCCGGCGGCGCCAGCGAAGGCGCGGCCGCGCAGCGTGCCATAGATGTGAATGGATCCCCCGGCGATGATCTCGGAACCCGAGCCCACCGAGCCGAGGACCGTAACGTCCCCATGGGGGTGAAACACCGACTGGCCAGAGCGGACCGGCGATTTGATGATCAGCGACTTCGGCTCGGCCGCATCGTCCTTCTTGGCCGGCGCAGCATTCTTTTCCGTGGCGCCGCCGGCCCTTCCGACGGGTTCGTCGAGCAGCGTCGTCTTCGCCCCCTTGAGCAGGGGCGGCAGGTCGGCGCCGAGAACCTCGATTCCGTCCGCCTCAATCGCGTAGACCCGAATTCCGCGGTCGGCGAGCAGCGAGACAAGCGTGCCGATCTCGCGCGCATTCGGCTTCAGCGAATTGAGGTCGAGCACCACCGGGCGACCCGCAAAGAACCCGGGCGAGTTCTCGGTCCAGCGATCCAGCCCAGCCAGCCACTCGCCCAACGGTGCCTCGGGCGTCAGCGCGAAGGCGACAAACGAGCGCGCCCGGAAACGGATGGACTTCTTCTGGATAGAAGGTGCGGCGCTGTTCACGGAGGGGATCCTTACTGAGTGGTTAAGGCTAGCCCTGCATGGTTAATGAGGCGTAAACCCCGCTCGATTGGCCACGGGTTTCGCACCGGCATCGCGGCGGGTGCTACACCGGCCAAAGTCCGCTACTGGCCAAAAGCGCGCCCGCTCCTTGATCGGTGCCCCTGGGGCGTGGCGCCACGTCAGCCGAGGCGTCGATCGTCGTGGGTCAGTGCGATTGAAGGTCACGGACGTCCCGCACGACGTCACCCAGGTCGTTGTTGAGCTGGTGATCCCGATCCGCGAGGAGACGGGGCGTGGCGTGCGGGATAGCCGCCGCGTAGAGCTTCATGTGCTCGACCGGGACTTCAGCATCTGCGGCGCCGTGGTAGAGGAATACGGGAAGGTCGACGGTAAGCTCGGCCAGCTTCCCAGGGTCGATTTCATCGTCAGGCCAGCCGCCGGCACCGAAGAAGGGGGGCGCGATGAGCAGGACCGCACTCCACTTCCGCTTCGACCGGTGCTCGGCCAGGGCGTGGATCAGAAACGCACCACCGACCGAATGGCCGACGAGGATCGCATCCTCGTGCAGCGCGTCGAATTGCTTGTAGAGCTCGGCTTTCCACGCCGGGTAGCTCGGATCGCCTTCGTTCGGCATCCGCGGATAGCGGACGGCATAGTCCGGGCCGAGTCCGGCTTCGAGGCTCGCGACAAGCTTGTTGTCCCAGGCGTCGTGCGTTCCGTCGCCGCCGCCTTGAATGAAGAGGATTTGCTTGGGCATGGTCAGTTTCTCCAACTCAGTACGGGAACCAGGTCTGGCGCGTGGCGGCCTTGCGCCCGATCTGCTCGATCAGCTGCTCGCGGGTGACACCGACATCGCGCAGCAGGTGCTCGGGCGCAAAGAGCAGGTTCTGCAATGCGTCCCTTTTGGCTCGCGCTGCCCGGCGGGCGGCGAGCAACTGGACGATCGTATGGTAACCGCGGACCAGGGGTGACTGGACGGAACGGTCAGCGGGGGCGAAATCGGCGATGGCCATTTGCTTCTCCAACGGTTCGACTGATCGGATCGGCCCTGTTCTGCACGGGGCTCGACGCCCTAGCGGGCAAGGAGGAAGCTATGGCAAACTGGGTAGGTACTTAATGACCAGTTGAGGCGGGAACACTTGTCCAGTCGAGATGCCGAGCTGCTGATCAGCGTGGATCGCCAAGGGGCAGGATCCCTGCAGGCCCAGGTCGAAAGGCAACTGCGCGACGCCATCCGCGGTGGCACGTTGCGACCGGGGAGCGAGGTGCCGTCGACCCGCGACCTTGCCCGCGATCTGGGCATTTCGCGACCGCTGGTAATGGAAGCCTACGCCCAGCTTGCCGCCGAAGGCTACCTGGCGCTGCGCCAGGGCGCGGTGCCACGCGTGGCGGATACGGCGCCGGGCCAGCAAGTCCAGGACAATCTCCCGCCCGAGAGCATTTCGACCCTCTCCTTCCGCTATGACTTTCGACCCGGCAGCCCGGACCTGTCGACCTTCCCCTCCGCACGCTGGCTGAAGGCGGTCGAGGCTGCGCTCAAGGCGATGGCGCCCGCTGACTTCGGCTACGGACAGCGCTACGGAGTCCTGCCCCTGCGCCAGGCGTTGGCGGACTATCTCGGACGCGTGCGTGGCGTCAGCGCCGATCCGCGCCAGATCCTGATCACCAGCGGCTTCGAGCAGGCGCGGACCTCCATGGCGCGGGCGTTGAAGCGTCGTGGAGTCACGCGGCTCGCGCTTGAGGATCCGGGCTACTACGACCGCGACGTATGGCTCGCTGCCGGCTTGAAGCTCATCCCCATCCCCGTGGACAAGGATGGCATCGACGTTGCGGCGCTGGCGAGGAGCGGGGCGCAGGCGGTGCTGCTGACACCCGCTCACCAATCGCCAACCGGCGTGGTGATGAGCGGCGGACGTCGCCTCGCGCTCGCAAGCTGGCTTCGCGACAACAACGCGGTCGCGCTCGAGGACGACTACGATGCCGAGTTCCGCTACGATCGCGCCCCGATCGGTGCGCTGCAAGGCCTTGCGCCGGGCCACGTCGTCTATGCCGGTACCGCGAGCAAAACGCTTGCCCCGGCACTGCGGCTGGGCTGGATGGTGGTCCCCGCCGATCTGCTGCTGACGCTCGAGGACGAATTGCGGCTGATGGATTGCGGCCGCGGCCGCATCGAGCAGTTCTCCCTGGCTCACTTCATCACGACCGGCGACTATGATCGGCACCTGCGCAAGATGCGCGCGGTCTACCGCGACCGTCGCGAGGCGCTCCTCGCTGTCGTCAGGTCGGAACTGCCCGAGGCCGAGGTCGACGGCATTTCAGCCGGCTTGCACGCGACCGTGCGCTTCCCCCGGCGGCTCGAGGAGGCGACGATCCTCGAGAACGCCGACAAGCGCGGCATTGGCCTGAGCTTCATGCGCCGGCACTATCTCGGCGCCGCGCCTGCCGAGAGCACCCTGCTGCTCAGTTACGCGAGCATGCCAGAGTCGGCCCTTCGCACCGCCGTTCGCACCCTTGCCCCGATGATCAACAGCTAGCCCCGAGGCGCGGCGCAGCGATTGCGCTGTAGCCCGAAAGAGTCTGTGCGCAGGGGCTAACGTCCGTTTATGGCGCAAGGCGGACATTTGAGTGCCGCTCGTAGGTACTGTCATACTGGTTGAACCTGCGCCCAGCCCTCGTGACCCCGCTATCCCTTTGCGCCCTCTGCCGCGATCGATTATCTAAAGCTGCAGGGCAAAAGGCGACGATGAAGTGGCGAGCCGGCTGGTACGGGACGCCAACGGCCGGCGCCCGAGCTAGCCACCTCTGGCGTGGCAAGACGCGCGTTCCGTTTCTTTTTCGACTTACGGAAACCGCGTGATCGTGCAGGTGAAGCTGTACCGGCCGTCAAACAACGCGTCCGGGACCGGCATGGAGATCGTACGGATCGCGACGCCCACCTCACTTGGAGGAAGCGGGGCAATGAACTCGAACTCATATCCATGCGCGTTGAAGTCGGGCTCGATGTAGGTCAGGAAAATCCCTTCAACGAAGCCCACTCTCATTACCCCCGGCAGCCTCCAGCCGATCTCCTTCCGGATCGCTTCGGCCAGACCCGGCCAGTGTTCGCCGGTGTCGGCGTCGGGCCATCTCCCTGCGTAGACCGGAAGTCCCGTGTCGACATTAACCTGAAGCTCCGGTGTATCCGCGCCGGGTACGTCGAAACCACTTTCGTCGTTGATGTAGAAAAAGATCGGCTCGTTAAGGTCGATGAACGACAGCGGGCAGTTCCATTTCACCCAGAAACCCGTGAGGTCCTGGCTGTCCCGCTCGATGGTGAGGTAGACGGTCTCGCCACCCTTGAACGGCGCTTCGAGGAGGAGGTACTCGTCGGAACCAGACACCGCGGCACTGGTCGGCTGCAGATCGTCATTGACGATGCTGACCGTTATGGTTCCCCCGCTGGGATTGTAGATGAGGAAGGTCTCGTTCCTGGTGATCCCCTGCAGCGTGCGGGGCATATGGGCTCGGAACCAGCACTGATCCTCGTCTCCGAGGATCTGATTGGGCGGAAAGCTCGATTCGACATCCTGGTGAAGCAGAAGCTCGATTGCCGTCACATCGCTTTCGCCGCGGTGCTCGATCATGCCGATCTCGCCACTTCCCTTTCGACCGTCCACCGTCTTTGTAAGCACCAGGAATGGCTCCCTGCACGCGAAGGTGTCGCCCTTCATCTCGAAGCGGTGCTCGACAAAGGCGTTCTTCAGGTCGGTGGGTAACAGCCGCCGGTCCAGGACCTCGACGCGCTGGACGGGGTGGCTCATGTCCGAGAGCTGATAGACCTCAAACGTCACGTTGGCGCTGGAAAAAAGCGAGTAGGTGCCGGGCGTGTCGACGAACAACCATTGGTACGTGCCGTCAAAATCGAAGCTCAGGTCTCGTGTCCGCAGCGAGGTCGGAAGTCCATCCTGGCCGCCGGATTTCGGTTGCACGGCAAGGAAGTCGATGGCTTCGGACGGCACGCAGTGGGGCGTGTACTCGTTCACCACCGCCTCGAGCGCAAAGTGGTCGGACGAGTTTCGCAAGCGAACCCGCATCTGCTGGGGAACGAGTACGGTTTCCGCGGCGTCTCGACGGCAGAAGAACATGTAGTCGAGCCTTTGGCGGAGCTCGGGGTCCTTGTAGTCGACGTTCGTGATCCCTTGGTCGAGACGGTCCCCCTGTGGCGACTGAATGTAGGTCCGCCAACCGTCGATATAGGGCCCACAAAGGGTCGTCCCGCCCTGCTCGAAAAGGATCCCCCGTTCGCCGGCCGTTGCTCGATTGTCACCCCGGACGTTCAAATCGCCCATAACGATGACCCTGCCGCGATCGCCAGGATCACCTGCGAGCACCGTTTCGAGTGCTGATTGGATCTCGTCGAGCTGACTTGCGCGAACTTCGCTGTGCTGGTCCTCGTAGTCATAGGACGCCTGCAGGTGAGTGAAGGCGATGGTCGTTCTCGCGAGCGGTTCATCGATCTGGACGATGCCCACTGCCTTGTTGGCCATTGCATCGTCGCCGGCGCTATCCTGATAGTAGCGTTCGTATAAGAAGTCTCCGGTTGGCAGAGCCCTGAACGGGAACCGACTGAACAGCATCACCCCTGCGTCTTCGCGCGGACCGGGGCCCGGCAGCTTCTCGATGAAGTGAGGCCAACGCCCGACGAGCCAGCTCTTCAGTGTGTTTCGGCCGTCCTCACTGAACACCTCGTTGAACGCGATAACATCCGGCTGTTCGTCGGGCGGCATCCCGCGGATCGCTTCAGCGGCCCGCTCAGCCCGTTCGACCGCCTCGTCGCTCTGGGCGGCGGCAATCACCGCCGCCAAAGGGAGCAGCTGGACGTTGAACGTCATGATGCGAAGTGCGGTCATACCAACCCCCAGTTTGCCGAGAACGGCGGTCAGGCCACCTTGTGGTGGAACTCGGTAACCTTGGACTGCCGTGCGAAGTCCCATTGATCACGCGGCGGGCACTCTTCCCACAGAGTGGACACGCAGGCGCGGAGGTAGATGTTCTTGAGCCTCGGCGGCAGGGGCCCGAGCGGAATCTGGATGAACGATGCTCCGCCCGCCGGCACGAACGTTGTCGTTGCCAGACGGTCGACCACGCCGCTCTCGACCTCGTCCGCATGTGTGACGGTAAAGCCCTCATGAGGCAGGTGGCTGGCCCTGGTGCAAAAGACGAGCTCGTAGTCGACACAGACCATGTCGCTCACCATCTGCCCGCAATTGAACAGCTCGAGCGTAATGGCGTCCTCGGCGAACGCGGCACACACCGGCTTGCGGTCGATGAATTCGGGCTTTCTTCTCCGCCCACTAGCGTTGCCGCCATCGCCATCGAACAGGCGGAAGAAGACGTAGGCTTCGAACGACCCGGTTTCGGGGTTGCCGAGATCGATCTCGATCGCTTGCTCAGACATTTCCAGACCCCTTTCTCACGAAGTAGCGCTCATTGGGCGGCAGTTCCTCCCATCCGAGATACCCGAACCCCCGGTCACCATCGAGGTCGAAGTCTGCCATCGGCACGGAGTGATCCAGCAGCCCAATAGCGAGGTCGATGGCGTTTCCGAAAACGGAGGGTCCCACCGCGGCCTCGAAGCCTCTAGTTTCTTCGGGAGACTTGGAATTTATGAACTCGAGCAGCCTTGGCAGGTCCATCCTGTTTGCAGGGTCGATCATCCAGAACGGGGTCAGCCCCTGGTTGTGTGGAGTCATTGGGATGGTGGCCCGGCCTTCCAGCGGTGCTGGGATCAGTCCGTTGGGTGAGACGAGCCAGTAGAACGGCAGTTTCGGGTTCGGGACCGTCTGCTTGGGATAGCTCTCTGCCGCACCGTCGGAGACCGTGACGAACTTCTCGAGGAACGTGAAATTCTCGAAATCGTCGACGCTGCAGTAGCCCCACCCCATGAGGCACAGGGTCGAGCGAAGCGAAGAAACGATCATGTAGAGAGCGAGGTTGATCACATAGATCAGCCAGCGCGGGGCGGTGGCCGCAAGCTCCACGACGAAGGCGATCGGCGCGGTCACCAGCATGGCAATCAGGGCGACGCCCTTGGAGAACCAGCCGAGCAGCGCCTTCAGGAAAACTTCGATACTTGTGCCAGGCGACGGGAATGGCCCGGGCATGTTGCGCTTCAGCCGATCCTGCAGCTCCTTGATGATCTCCGACGGGCTATCGGGCGGCACCGGCGGCCGCCGCACGCCAGGGTTGGTGGCAAGGCGAAGGTACTCGCGCATGAGGCGATACGCGCCCGCCCACTCGTCAGGCGTCGGATAGCCCTGCTCGAGGTGGGTCGGCACCATCGGCGCCTGATAGACCTCCCGCATGGAAGAGACGACGAGGTTGGCGATCTGCCCCAGGTCGCTGTCAGGGACGTCGATCAGCGCGTCGAACTGAGCGCCGATGATGTCGCCGCGCTGCATATGCCGCCAGAGCCAGGTATCGGCGAGCGTCTCCACCACGAGGTGACGATAGGCGTGGTTCCGATACGGCCCTCCGACCAGCGTGTTGATGAACGGATGGCCGCACACGTCGCCGGCGAAATGGGTCATGTAGCCGCGAGCGTAGGCCGTGAGGAGCTCGGAGCCTTCGGCGCCTCTCAGCAGGGAGGAAGCGAACTGGCCTGTCCGCCGGTAGTGCAGCAGGTCCATCCACCACCACTTCCTGTAGTCCCCGGTGGGCTCAGGCTTTCGCCAGGCGCCGTCCGAGGTGTATGGGTGCCCGAACGTCCGCAGCGGATAACCGACATTGTCGACGATCCCGATGGACCAGTACTTCGCCGCATGAAGCGGGTTGTCGATGAAGTCTCCCGGGAGATCCTGCAGCTGGGTGAAGACCGGGTTCTTGAGGTTCATCACCTGCGTGACGCCGGCGGTACCCAGCTTCAGCGACAGGAACAGTGCCTCAAGGGCCGTGTTCATCGTATAGCGCAGTGCCGAGTAGAGGCCGCCCGTCACCCAGTCGGCCAGATTCTCGATCGGCCCGGTCAGCTCCTCGACGACGTCGTCGACCCTGTCCTTCACGTCGTGGACGACCTTGAGGACCTTGAGGGCTGTATCTATGCCGTCGCGGAACTCCTTCGATTTCACGGCTGGGTCGAACAAGAATAGCGTTGTGTCTGGCCCGACAGCGCCAAGCCGGAAAGCATTGTCAAACCGGGGACCGAACGGAAACTGGTCCGGACGCTTTTTCTTGGCTTCTTCCGCAATAATAAAGTGCGTTCCAAATTTTGGCACGTCGCCCTCCAAATGCGCAATGAGTCAGAGCATCGGAGCAGATCAGGATTGGAACTGCAGTTCCTCCACCATTTGGTGGAGTGCCATGCTTTAAGTCATGGCGCGGCCAGTTCATGGCGCAAAAGCGCCGGGCTGTCACCTGTTTGCGCCACCGAGTAGATCGGGTACTAAATCTCTGCCCCCCTCGTTTGGTGAACAGAAATGTATGTCTGCGACACTGCACGGGGGACGCCTGAATATCTCGCATGAATATACTGCATGTGGGTACGCGTGACTGGAGAGGGGTCGATGGAGCAATCAATCTCTGCATCTGTTCTTTCCGATCTGGTCGCCTCCATTTATGATTGTGCGATCGAGCCTGACTTATGGCCGCAAACCCTAGGTGCGCTGTGCCGGACGATGACCTTCCGCAGTGCCGCCCTGAATTTGCGCAACCTTCCTACTGGCGGAGCCCTCCTCAACGTCACCAGCGGCATCGAGAGTCCGTGGCTGGAAATGATGGCGAATTACAGCGCCGACATCGTTGAGCAATGGGGCGGAGCGGCCAAGATGCTTAGCTTCGCATTAGACAAGCCAGCGGTACTGTCCGAGAAGAATAGCGAGGGCCTGACAGACAGGAACCGCTTCTATGCGGAATGGACCAAGCCCCGCGGTATTATCGACGTAATGGCTGTCATGCTAGCGCGCGATGGCATTACGCTTGGCAGTATCGCCTTTGGCCGGCATCGCGATGCCGGTCCTATCACCGAAGCGGAGACGTCACTCGCCGGTTTGCTGATCCCGCACCTGCAGAGATCCGTCGCTATCTCCCGGCTGTTCGACTTGGTCTCAGTCAAGGCGGCGACGTTCGAAAGCGTAGTCGACGCGCTTTCGGTGGGCGTGATCATGACCGACACCAGTCTCAGGCTGATCCACGCCAACGCCGCCGCGCAGAAGATGCTGGCAAGCGGGGTGCCCGTGCTGGCTGCTCATGGTAGCTTCGCGATATCGTCTCCCGGAGCGACGGCTGCACTGGCGACGGCAGTGGCCAAGGCGGCAGGGGACGAGACCACACTGGGACGGAACGGTTTTGGTGTGCCGCTGCGCCTCACGGATGGCCAGACCCATGTCTTCCACGTGCTTCCACTTCGCTCAGGTCAGATTCGACCAGGGGTAAGGTCCATGGCAGATGCTGCCGTGTTCATTGCCCCGTCGCGCAAGTCCCAACTGTGGCCCGAGACTGAAGTCGCTGCCCTCTTCGATCTGACCCCCGCCGAGGCGCGGGTGTTTCAGAAGGTTGCCTCGGGAGCTTCCCCGACGGAAATCGCCATCGAATTCGGCGCGGGGGTCAGCACCGTCAGAACGCACTTGATACAGATCTTTGCCAAGACCGGCTGTCATCGCCAAGCCGAGCTTGTGGCCTTGGCCGCATCGTTGAAGTTGCCAATAGTGACGGCACTCGACCGCTGAGCCCCACTGCGATTCCGGCTTTTGCCCCTATTCAAGCTCGAATCGAGGCACTGGTCGGCATGCAGTCGCTCGCAGAAGTTTGACCTAGACCAAGGCCTGGTTGCTAGATCAGAGAGACTCAGTTCGAACGCCAAGTACAAGAACACGCTATTTCAGCGGCAGGCGATTTGAGACTCGATTAGTTCGGGTCGACTGGAGCTGCCCGCCAGCCGGGATGACCGTCAAAGCGCCAACGGTGGAGTGCGACCTGCCGCCGTGTGGGGAATCGACGATGTCCGCTTCTGGCGCAAAGCGGACCTCTGCAGATGTCCGCTCTTGGCCCAAGGCGGACGCTGGCGTTTAAGCACCCGCTGACTGGATCTCCCCACCCGGAATGGGGTCCGTCTCAGATTCCCCAAGTTCCAAGCAGCGCTCGAAGGTCGCGCGGCTACACATTCTCTGACGTGAAAATATCAAAGGGCAGGATGCTCGTCTGGTTGCGAGAGTCCTCCAGGTTTGATGTCGCGCGCACCATGTTCGAGACGATCTCGGTCGCGAGGCGCTCCAGTGGATGGGCCAGCACCACGGTCACCGAATGATCGAGTAGCGCCGTGCGCGTCACGTCCATCAGGTCGTGGGCGATGATGACGATCTCGCCCGCCTTGTCGGCGTTGCGTAGCGCCGACAGCACTCCGGTGATGCCGCCGCCGGCCACGTAGATGGCGGCGAGGTCGGGGTGCTCGTACAGGAGCTTCTCGGTGATCTCCTGCGACACGCTGCTCGTCTCGAAGGTCGAGAGCGCCTCGAGAACAATGAAGTGGGGGGCGTGCTCGCGGAAGTATGAGCGGAAGCCGCTTTCGTTCATTTCCTGGCTGCGGAATCGGTGACTGCCGACGAGGATCGCGACCTTGCCCGGCTCCTTGCAGGCATGTGCGACCGCCCAGGCCGCTGTCCGGCCCACCTTCCAATTGTCGAGCCCGACATAGCGATGTTGACCGGTGGGCGAACTCTGGGAGATCAGCGCGAAGACCGGCACCCCCCGCTGCTCCAGTTCGCCGATGGCGCCGGCGACCAGGGCGTGCACCGGCGCCACGACCCCGATCGCGTCGCAGGTCTGCCCCAGAGCGAGCAGTTTGGACGCCGTGGTTTGTGGCGCCAGGTCTTCGGCAAACTCGATCTCGAGTTCGATGTCGTGGCCCTCGAGGCCTCGCGCGGCCGCCTCCAGCGCAGCCGCCACGTTCCTGTAGAAGAGGCGGGTTGGCTGCAGCAACAGGAAGCCGAAGCGGTGCTTGGCCCGACGCGCGGCGACGCTCGATTGAATGGTCCCCAGCCCATAGAAGCCGATCCGCTCTGCCGCGTCGCGGACCTGCCTCATGGTGGCGTCGCGGACGTTTTCGGCGCCGGCCAGCACCCGGTTCACCGTGGAGATGGACACCCCTGCTGCTTCAGCGAGGTCACGAATTGTCGGGCGCGCCACGTCGATCTCGTGTCATTTCGTATCATTGAATGAGACCGTATGACATGGATGGAATGAAATCAATGAGCCAGTTCAGCTTTCGTTGACTCTCATCCTGAGCTGTTGAGTATCGCCGCCATAAGGGGCGAATGCTCCAGGGAGGGAAATGTGAAACAAGCGAAGCATCTTCTTACGGCACTAGTAGCGGCGTCTCTGATGGCCTCGAGCGCCATGGCGGCGAACATCGCGGTGGTCGGCGGGTCGAACGACGACGCGTTCTGGAACATCATCAAGAAGGGCCTCGACGACGCGACGCCCGGGATCGTCGCCAATGGCGGCTCGGTCAACTACCTGCGCCTCGTCAACTACGACAATTTCGCGCCTGACGTGGTGCAGCTGATCCGCACCGCGATCTCCATGGACGTCGATGGGCTGGTGATCCCTGACTGGGTGACGGAAGCCGAGGACCCGGCGATCAAGGACGCGGTCGCGGCCGGCATCAAGGTGATCCTGATGAACGCTGGCGGGGCGGACAAGGCCCGTGAACTGGGCGCCATCAACTATGTGGGCTCGGACGAATACGTGGCTGGCACGGCGGGCGGCGAGTACTTCGCCGCACACGGCCAGAAGAACGTGCTCTGCATCAACACGCTGCCGGGCACTGCCAATATCGAAGCGCGCTGCAAGGGCGTGATCGACGGCATCACCGCCAAGGGCGGCAAGGGTGCGCAACTGCCGCTGCCTTCGACCTCCTTCGGCGATGCCACCGCGGTTGCGGAAGCCATCAAGGCAACGCTGCTGCAGGACGAAACCATCGACGGCGTGATCACGATTTCGGCGGGCGATGCAGACTCGGCGGCCATCGGCATCAGCCAGGCCGACAAGACCGCCACCACCATGCTGGGCACTTTCGACCTGAACCAGGCCGGCCTCGACCGCGTCAAGGGCGGCACGCAGCTGTTCGCCATCGACCAGCAGCCGTACCTGCAGGGCTTCCTCGCGACAACCTTGCTGGCCTCCGCCATCGACTTCGGCACCGACCTGCCCACTTTCCCGGTTCTGACCGGCCCGGGCATCGTCGATGCATCGAACATCGATGCGACGCTGGCGGGCGTATCGAAGGGCGCGCGCTGATCGAGTCCTGACGACTTCAGGCCCGCCGTTCCGTGCGGCGGGCCATCTCGTCGAAGAGCGATGGGCGCGTTCGGCCATCCACCTCACGACACCTCTGTTCTTGAATTCGGGGAGAGTCCCATGAACCGTAGCCTCTCGCTTGGCGGGCTATTGCGCCGCCCCGAGGCGGGCGCCTTGCTTGGCCTCGTGGCCGTGCTGGTGTTTTTCTCGATCTTCGGCGGGACCTCGTTCCTGAAGATCGCCGGCATGTCGAGCTGGCTCAACGTTGCGGCCACCCTGGGCGTCATCGCCATTCCGGTCGGCCTGCTGATGATCGCGGGCGAACTCGATATCTCGGTCGGCGCCATGGTCCCGGCCGGGGCGATGACCGTGTCCATCATCTCCGGACATTTCGGCCTGCCGATCTGGGTTGGCATCGCCGCCACGCTGGGCCTTGGCGTGCTCGTGGGCCTGATCAACGGTCTGATGGTGGTGCGGACGGCGGTGCCCTCGCTCATCGTCACGCTCGGCAGCCTGTTTGCCGTTCAGGGCATGGTGCTGGGCCTGTCGGTCTTCATCACCAAGTCCACCAGTGTCGCGCTCAAGACCGAGGGCCTGGCGAAAATGCTGTTCGGCGACTTCGTCTTCGGCCAGCTTCAGGTGATGGTCATCTGGTGGCTGCTGGCGACGGCTGCCTATGTGTACTTCATCCACTTCTCAAAATTCGGGAACTGGGTCTTCGCCATGGGCGGCGACAAGGTCTCTGCCCGCAACGCCGGCATCCCGACCGAGCGGCTGACCATCACGCTGTTCGTGCTGTCGTCCACCAGCGCCGCCTTCGTCGGCATGTGCCAGGCGATCCTCTACAATTCCGCGCAGGTCGCCGGCGGCCAGTCCTTCATCTTCAATTCGATCATTTCGGTGGTCGTTGGCGGCGTGCTGCTGACCGGCGGGTTCGGCTCGGTGATCGGCATCTTCTTCGGCACTATCACCTTCGCCATCGTGACCCAGGGCATCTACTACACCGACTTCGACCGCAACTGGTCCAGCCTGATCATCGGCGTGCTGCTGCTACTTGCCGTGCTGATGAACAACACCTTCCGCCGGGCGGCCCTCTCCTATGCGCCCAAAACCAAGGGGGCCAAGTGATGGCAAAGCCGATCCTGAAGCTCAAGAACATCAGCAAGCATTTCGGTCCGATCGACGTGCTGCATGACATCTCGCTCGCAGTGAACGCGGGCGAGGTGCTGTGCCTGCTCGGCGACAACGGCGCCGGGAAATCGACCGTCATCAAGACCCTCGCGGGCGTCTTCAAGCCGAGCTCGGGAACCATCGAGATGGATGGCGAGGCGGTCGAATTCACCGGGCCCCGCGATGCAGCCAACCGCGGCATCGCGACAGTGCACCAGTTCGGCGGCACGTTTCCGCTGATGAGCATCGGCCGATCGTTCTTTGTCGGGGTGGAACCGACGCGGAAGTTCGGGCCGTTGAACATCTACGACCGACGAACCGCCAACGAGATTGCGGTCAAGGCCGTGCAAGGCTTCGGCATCACCCGCATAGACGATGGTGATCGCCTCGTGGGTGGCCTGTCGGGTGGCGAGCGCCAGGCGCTGGCGATTGCCCGCGCCGTGCACTTCGGTGCCCGAGTGCTCATCCTCGATGAACCGACCGCTGCGCTGGGTGTCAAGGAGGCGGCGCACGTCCTGCGCATCGTTCTCGAGGCCCGCAAGCGCGGTCTGGCGGTGATCTTCATCACCCACCAGGTCATGCACGCCATGACCGTCGGAGATCACTTCGCGGTGCTCATTCGCGGCGCCAAGGCAGCCGATTTCAGGAAGGGCGAGATGACCCGTGAGCAAATCACCGACCTGATGGCCGGCGGCGAGGCCATGGCCGCGCTGGAAGCCGAAATCGAAAGCCACAGGAATTCCGACGCCGGCGCGCCTTCTGGCGCCACGCCGTAGCAGTTCGCTCCCTTCGCACCAGGAAGACACCGATGAAGATCGCACTTGACCCGTTCATGCACCGCCACCTGTCGCTCGAGGACCTCCCGGCGAAGGTGAAGGAACTTGGCTACGACTGGATCGAGCTGTCGCCACGTGGCGACTTCCTCGAGTGGTTCAAGGCGCCGCGCGTCTTTCCCGAGCGGGTGAAGTCCTTCAAGCACGCGCTCAAGGAGCAGGGGGTGGGGATCGCCTCGCTGCTGCCGATGTACCGCTGGGCCTCCAACGACGAGGATGAGCGGCAGGCCGCCGTCCGTCACTGGAAGCGCGCCATCGAGATCGCCGTCGAGATGGAAGTCGACGTCATGAATTCCGAGTTCGGGCGCGGGCCGCACCCGGACAAGGGCACCTGCTACTGCTGCCACACCGGTTCGATGATCGAAGCGTGCGAGGACGCCTGGTGGCGCTCGATGGAGGAACTGGTTCCGATCCTCGAAAAGGAGGGGATCACCCTCCACATCGAGCCGCATCCGGAGGACTGGGTGGAAACGATCCAGCCTGCCGTCGACATCATCCGCACGGTGAACAGCAAGAACGTGAAGTTCCTCTACTGCGCGCCGCACACCTTCTATTTCGGCGACGACACCAAGACGATGCTCCGCCAATGCGCCGATGTGCTGGCGCATGTGCATGTGGGCGACACGTTCAACCACAAGGCCAGTTCGGGGCTGCGCTACATCATCAACCCGCCGGGCTCGACCGCCCGCGTGCACCAGCATCTCAACATCGGCCAGGGTGAAGTGCCCTGGGATGACTTCTTCGGCACGCTGGCCGAAATCGGCTTCGACGGGATCATGACGGCTTGCGTCTTCGCCTGGGAAGAGCGTGCCGACGAGTCGGGCCGGTTCATGCGCAAGGAAATGCAGCGCTACATCGACCAGTACTGGCCCGCGAAATGACTGCGATCCTGTCGCCGCTCTAGCGCCCGCGGCACTGGCTCCTGCTGTCCGCGGGCCCGACTCCACGTTTCGAATAACTATGAAGGCAATCAAGATGTTGAATGGCGAAAGATCCATCACGGCCCCGCTTCGCTGGGGCATGGTCGGCGGCGGTCGGACCGGGCAGGTCGGCTACAAGCACCGCACCGGCGCGCTGCGCGACGGCACCTATCGGCTCGTCTGTGGCGCTTTCGATCTGGATGCCGAACGCGGCCGGGATTTCGGCGTCAATATCGGCGTCGATGCCGGGCGCTGCTACGCCGGCTACAAGGAACTGATTGCCGGGGAGGCCGGACGCGAGGACGGCGTCGAGGTGGTTTCCATCGCCACACCCAACTTCACGCACTACGAAATCACCAAGGCCTGCCTCGAAGCCGGCCTCCACGTCATCTGCGAAAAGCCGCTGTTCTTCAGCGTTGCCGAGTGCCGCGAGATCGAGAAGCTGGCCGATGAAAAGGGCCTGATCGTCGGCGTCACCTACGGCTTCACCGGCCACCCGCTGGTCCACCAGATGGCGGCCATGGTCAGGAAGGGCCTGCTGGGCGACATCCGCATCGTCGACCTGCAATATACCCACGGCTTCAACGCGGGCGACGATGTCGGCGCGGGCGAGGCGGTGAAGTGGCGCACCAATCCCAGAACCGCTGGTCCGACCTTCGTTCTGGGCGATATCGGCACGCACCTCTACTACCTGTCCGAGATCGTGCTGCCGCACATGAGGATCGAGAAGCTGCTCTGCGACCGCAAGGCCTTCATTGCGACACGTGCGCCGCTCGAAGACCACGCGACAGTGCTGACCCACTATGACAACGGGGCCCGCGGCCGGCTCTGGGTATCCTCGGTGAACGCCGGAAACATGGGGTCCCAGCGCTACCGCTTCGTCGGCTCGAAAGCCTCCCTCGAATGGTCCGATTCCCATCCCGACCAGCTGCTCTACGACGTGCAGGGCGAGCCGAACCGCATCCTGCATCACGGCATGCCGTATCTTGAGGAGGAAAGCCTCGCCGTCGACCGCATGGGTGCGCTCCACACCGAAGGGCTCGGTGACAGTTGGTCCAACATCTACCTGTGGATCGCCGAGGCGATCGACGCCAGCAACCGCGGTGACAAGGCTTTCCTCGCGACCCATCACTACCCCGGCATCAAAGCCGGCACCGAAGGCGTGCGCTGGCTCGAGAACTGCGTGCGCTCCGCCGACGCCGGCTCGGCCTGGGTCGACTTCCAGTAACCCTTCTCCCCCCCTGGGGCGCGCTCCGGCGCGCCCCTTCTTTGGACGGAACGACGATGAAACTCTCTATCTGCACCGACGTCATGGGCAACCTGCCGTTCACCCAGATGCTCGACAAGTGCGTGGCATTGGGCGTCGAGGGCGTCGAAATGACCGGTGGCGGCTGGTCGCCGGCGCCGCATTTTCGCGCTGACGAACTGCTGGCCGACGAGGCGCTGCTCAAGTCCAAGCTGAAAGAGATCGAGGCTCGC
Source organism: Devosia sp. P1_H9 (assembly GCF_056405135.1). Lineage (NCBI taxonomy): Bacteria > Pseudomonadati > Pseudomonadota > Alphaproteobacteria > Hyphomicrobiales > Devosiaceae > Devosia > Devosia sp. P1_H9. The sequence goes on along the minus strand of NZ_JBFUCQ010000001.1, from coordinate 480,972 downwards.
GGCCTCCATATCGCAGCGCTGAACTGTTCGGCAAATCCCCTCGATCCAGGCGAGATGGGCAAGCGCCATCGCAAGGAGATGGAGGATACCATCCGTCTCGCCGGCGCCATCGGCGTCAAGACGGTCGTCACCATGTCCGGGCTTCCGGAAGCGGCCCCGGGCGACATGGTGCCGAACTGGCTCGTCTACACCAAATCCTGGCCCAACGAGATGCCGGAGCGCGACCGCTACCAGTGGGAAGACCGTGCCTTCCCGCTGTGGCACGATCTCGTCAGGCTGGCCGACGAGGTTGGCGTTGAGACGTACGCGCTCGAGAACTTCTCCGCCATGCTGGTGTGGAACCCGGAGACCCTGTTCCGGTTGCGCAACGCAGTCGGTCCCAAGGTCGGCATGAACCTCGATCCCAGCCACCTGATGTGGATGGGTGCCGATCCGATCGCCTCCGCCCGGGCCCTCGGGAGCGCCATCCATCATTGCCATGGCAAGGACACCCGCATCGAGCGCGGGCGGGCGGATGTCGACGGGCTGCTCGAACTTCGTGAGGTGACGGACGTCGCCAACCGCACCTGGAACTACGTGGCGGTCGGCGCCGGGCACGACCTCCAGTGGTGGAAGGAGTTTTTCTCGGTGGTTCGCATGCAGGGCTACAACGGCTGGGTGAGCCTCGAGATGGAGGACTTCACCATGTCCGTCGAGGCCGGCATCCAGTCTTCGGTCGATGCGCTCAAGGCAACAATCAGCCGCTGAGATCCGGCGCCAGCGAGGGATAACGGCATGAGCGTTCCCATCACCATCACCTGCGCCCCGTGCTGCTGGGGCGTCGACGACGTCAAGAACCCGCATCTGCCGGCCTGGGAGCACGTGCTGGACGAAGCACGTGCCGCCGGCTTCGACGGGCTTGAGCTCGGCCCTTATGGCTACCTGCCGCTGGACGTGGACCGGGTCTCAGCTGCGCTGGAACAGCGCAAACTCCGCATCGTCGCTGGCACCATCTTCGACAACCTCGTCGATCCCCACAATCGCGAGAACCTGCTGCGCCAGACCGAGGAAATCTGCGCCCTCATCACCCGCCTGCCCAAGCCGGCCAACCATGTCCACCAGCGTTTCGAAGCGCCGTATCTCACCGTCATGGACTGGGGGCACGACACGCGGGACTATGCCGCTGGGCATTCCGACCGGGCGGTTCGCCTCGACGACGAGGCCTGGGCGGGCATGGTCGGAAACATCCGGGCCATCGCCGAACGCGCGCGAGACGGCTTCGGCGTCCGCGCCGTCATTCACCCTCACGCCGGTGGCCACATCGAGTTCGCCGACGAGATCGAGCGGATCGTCGAGGACATCCCGGCAGAGACCGCTGGCCTCTGCATCGACACCGGGCACACCGCCTATGCCGGCATGGATCCCGTCGAAACCCTTCGTCGCTATTGGGACCGCATCGACTACATCCATTTCAAGGACATCGACCCAGTCGTGTTCGACGAGGTCAAACACGAGCGCATCCGCTTCTTCGATGCCTGCGCCAAGGGCGTGATGTGTCCCATCGGCCGCGGCTCGATCGACTACGCCGCCGTCTACGACCTGCTCAAGTCGCGCGGCTATGCGGGCTACATCACCATCGAACAGGAGCGCGATCCGCGAAACACCGGCAGCATCCTCGATGACCTGGCAGCGAGCCGGAGCTTCCTCCGGGAAGTCGGATTTGCCAACCAGGAGGGCTAGAGATGTTTGAACCCGCTCTCGGCATTGAGCGTCTCGGCACCATCAAGGAAATCTCGACCCTCGCCGGTGTCGCCGAGAGCACGGTACACCGCGCTCTGAAGGGCCAGCACAACGTGAGCAAGCGAACGCGTGGGCGGGTGATCTCCGCGGTCTGGGAGATCAACGCCCGAAAGATCCGCCTGGTAGAGGGCGTGAATCGCGATCTCTAGCCGATCACGTTTGAGGCCGCCCGCGTCGCCGCCAAGGATCTGCGCAATTGCGCAACCCAGACCGCGGGCATATTTCGCGCAGCGAACGTCCGCTATTGGCCCAATTCGGACACTCGGGCCTCTGGCCCAGCTCGAGGGCATCTCCGATACGCAAGGCGCCGGTCCAGACGTAACCGCGTCGCCGCGTCCCGGCTCCCTCACGCAGTCCGGGTTTGGGCCCACTGCGCGAGGGCGGCAAGCGTCGGTTGCAGGATCGCTCGCATAGGAGCTGCCTTGGTCTCGCTATAGGGGGCGGGGAGGTCGTCTTCGGTTTCGTCCATGTAGCCGCGACAGGCCAGTTCCATCTGGATCGCGTGGACGCCGTGGGCGGGATCACCGTTGTCGCGGGTGATCCAGCCGCCCCGGAACCGGCCGTTGGTGACGCGCGAGAACCCGGGTACGTCGCAATAGTTCTCCACCAGCGTCGCAACGGCGGCATCCGCAGTGGGGCCGTTATTGGTGCCGATGTTGAAGTTCGGCAGCTCGCCCTCGAACAGCCGCGGGACGCGCGAGCGGATCGAGTGGCAGTCGTAGAGCACGATGTGAGGGTGTGCAGTTCTCAGCTTGACGATCTCGGCCTTGAGTGCGGCGTGATAGGGGGTGAAATACGTCTCACGGCGGCGGTCGACCTCCGTGGCGTCTGGTTCCTGCCCCTGCCGGTAGAGCGACCGGCCGTCAAAACTGGTGGTGGGACAAAGCCCGGTGGTGTTCTGGCCCGGGTAGAGCGAGGCACCCGAGGGATCGCGGTTGACGTCGATCACCGACCGCGAAATCGCGGTGCGGATGACCGTGGCGCCAAGTCCCAAGGCGAAGTCGTAGAGCTGGTCGATCCACCAGTCGGTGTCACTGAGGGCGAGCGCACGCGACACGAACGCCGGTTCCAGCTCCGCAGGGATGATGGTGCCGGTATGGGGCAGGCTCACGATGAGCGGCGCCGTGCCGCGGTGGACGGTGAGCCAGTCGGTGGGGGAGGTCATCGGTCAGGCCGTTTCCTTGATTGTCTTGGCGCGCCGGGTCAGTGCCGCGAACGAGAACGGGTCGATCGGCAATGCCGTCTGTCCGTCCGCGGCGAGGTCGGCGAGGATTTCGGCGACGACGCTCGCAAACTTGAAGCCGTGCCCGGAGCAGGGCGAGGCGACGATGATGTTCGGGTCCGAGGGGAGGACATCGATGAGGAAGTCGTCGCCCGGCAGCATGGTGTAGCGGCAGGTGACGTAGCCGCTCGGCAATCCGGCCGCGGCGGGGAGACGGCGGGCGATGAAGTCGTCGAGCAGGGCTCGGTCGGCTTCGTTGACCGGCGGGTTGGGCTCTTCAGGGTCGATCGCCTCGTGGAAATGGGCGTGCTTGCCGATTTTGACGCCCTCCGGTCCGAGCGCCGGGAAGCCGAAGAAGGAGCCCGCCGTGCTTTCGCCGCGGAGGAACACCGGCATCCGACCCAGCGCCGTCGCGAGGGCGTCGCGCGGGTGGTACCAGCCGACGACCTGGCGGATGGGCGTGGCAAGGCCCGCGAGATCCGGCACCAAATCGGCGATGTAGGAGCCGGTCGCGACGATGACCTTGCCGGCGCGATAGGTGCCGGTATCGGAAACGATGCGGATGCCCGCATCGCTGGGCTCGATCGCCAGCACGCGTTCGCCGAAATGCAGCGCCGCGCCATCGGCGCCGGCGAGACGGAGCGCGGCCATTACGGCCTTCTCCGGGCGCAGGAAGCCGCCCTGTGGCTCGAATACCGCGACTTCGTCGTCGTCGAGCTGGAAAGCCGGGAAGCGCTCGCGCATGGCTTGCGGATCGATCAGTTCGTGCGCGAGGCCGTGGAGCTCGCACGAGGCCAGCGTGCCCTTGACGATCGGGTCGTCCGGCGGGCCGATCTGCAGCACGCCGGTGATGGTCAGCAGGTCCTCGCGCGCCCGCGCTTCGAGCGCCCGCCAGTTGGCGTAGGCCCGCCGCAGCAGCGGCACATAGGCGGGGTCCTCGAAATAGCCGAGGCGGATCAACCGGCTGTCACCATGCGAGGAGCCGCGATCATGGTTGGGCCAGAACCGCTCGATGCCGATGACTTTCAGCCCGCGTGCGGCCAGTTGGGCGGCAGCATTGGCGCCCATCGCGCCGAGGCCGATGATGGCGACGTCGAAAGCGCTTTCGGTCACTGTCCGGCCTCTGTCACACCCGGCAGGTGGTGCGCCGTGCTCGCACCCAGCTGTCCCGATCGCACCAGAGCGGCGGCTTCGGCCATGTCCGGGGTGAAATGCCGGTCGTCGGAGAGGTGCGGCACGCGTGCCCTGAGCAGCGCGCGGGCGGCCTCGAGCGGGGCGCTGGAGATCAGCGGCTGATGGAAATCGCAGCCCTGCACGGCGGCGAGAAGCTCGACGCCGATGACGTTCGCGGCATTCTCGGCCATCGGCAGCAGGCGCCGTGCCCCGTGCGTCGCCATCGAGACGTGGTCTTCTTGGTTGGCGGACGTGGGGATGGAATCGACGCTTGCCGGAAAGGCCCGCTGCTTGTTCTCCGAAACCAAGGCGGCCGCGGTCACCTGCGCAATCATGAAGCCGGAATTGAGCCCCGGCTTGGGGGTTAGGAACGCGGGCAGGCCCGAGAGGGCAGGGTCCACCAGCATGGCGATGCGGCGTTCGGCCAGTGAGCCGATTTCGCAGATCGCCATGGCGATGGTGTCGGCTGCGAAGGCCACGGGCTCGGCGTGGAAATTGCCGCCGGAGATGACCTCACCCTCGCGCGCAAAGACCAGCGGGTTGTCCGAGACGCTGTTGGCCTCGATGGCAAGCGTGCGCGCGGCCTGCCGCAGGATATCGAGGCAGGCGCCCATCACCTGCGGCTGGCAGCGGACGCAATAGGGGTCCTGCACGCGGGTGTCGCCGATCAGATGCGAGGCGCGGATGGCGCTGCCGGCCATCAGTTCGCGGAGCGCGGTGGCAACCTCGGTCTGGCCGCGATGCGGGCGGACGGCGTGGATGCGCGGATCAAACGGTCCATCCGAGCCGCGCGCCGCATCGGTGGCGAGGGCGCCGGTGACGAGGGCGGCCTGAAACACCTGCTCGGCTTCGAACAGGCCGGCCAGCGCGAGGCCGGTCGAGACCTGGGTGCCGTTGAGTAGCGCCAGCCCCTCCTTCGGACCGAGGACCAGCGGCGCCAGCCCGGCTGCGGTAAGCGCCTGCTCCGCAGGAACCACGACACCCCTGACGAAGAACGCGCCGACACCCATCAGTGCAGCGGTCATGTGAGCGAGTGGGGCGAGGTCACCCGAGGCGCCGACGGAGCCTTGGCCGGGCACCACCGGCATAAGGTCCTTGGCGAGGCAGGCGCCCAGATGCTCGATGGTCGACCAGCGCACGCCGGAGAAGCCCTGGGCGAGGCTTGCGAGCTTCAGCGCCATGACGAGGCGTATCACCGGGGCGGGCAGGGGCTCGCCGACGCCAGCAGCGTGCGAGAGAACGAGGTTCTTCTGCAACTGGGCGAGCTCGGCATCGGGGATGCGGATGCTCGCGAGCTTTCCGAAGCCGGTATTGATGCCGTAGACCGGCTCGCCTTTCCTGACGATCGCCTCGACGGTTGCCGCGCCGGCTTCGACTGCCGGCCGGCTCGACGAGCTGAGCGTGACGTTCGCTCCGCGATAGATGCTGCGCCAGGTGCCGAGCGACACGGCGCCCGGCAGCAGTTCAACTTCGGTCACTGGCCCCTCCAGATGCGTTGATGCAGCGGGTTGAACCCGATGCGATAGACGAGCTCGGCCGGGCGCTCGATGTCCCAGATGGCGAGATCGCAAGATTTGCCCGGCTCGATGGTGCCGGTGTCGTCGAGCCGGCCCAGCGCCCGTGCGGCCTCGCGGGTGACGGCGGCGATACACTCGTCGACGGTCAGGCGGAACAGCGTTGCGGCCATGTTCATGGTGGTGAGCAGCGAAGTGATCGGCGAGGTGCCGGGGTTGCTGTCGGTGGCCACGGCCATCGGCACGCCGTGGTGGCGGAAGGCGGCGATGGGCGGCACCTGCGTTTCGCGGAGGACGTAGAATGCGCCCGGCAGCAGTACCGCCACGGTGCCGGACTTTGCCATCGCGGCCGCGCCATCGTCGTCGGTGTATTCGAGGTGGTCGGCGGATAGCGCGCCGTGTTCGGCGGCGAGGCGCGCGCCGTGGAGATTGGACAGCTGGTCGGCGTGCAGTTTCACCGGCAGGCCCAGCGCTTTTGCCTTCTCGAACACTGGTGCCATTTCGGCTGGCGAGAAGGCGATGCCTTCGACGAAGCCATCGACCGCATCGGCAATTCCTTCGGCCGCCATTGCCGGCAGGATTTCGTCGATCACCAGCGCTAGGTAGCCGGCTCGATCGTTGGCAAATTCGGGCGGCAAGGCATGGGCGGAGAGGCAGGTGGTGGCGATGGCGACGCGGCGGTGGTCGGCCAGCTGGCGGGCCACCCTGAGCATGCGCAACTCGCTGTCGAGATCGAGGCCGTAGCCGGACTTGATCTCGATAGTGGTGACGCCTTCAGCCAGCAGCGCGTCGAGCCGGCGGAGGGCGCTGGTCGTCAGTTCCGCCTCGCTGGCGGCGCGGGTGGCGCTCACTGAGGAGATGATGCCGCCACCGGCGCGGGCGATCTCCTCATAGGAGGCGCCGCCAAGCCGCATTTCGAACTCGCGGGCGCGGTCGCCGCCATAGACGAGATGGGTGTGGCAATCGATGAGGCCGGGGGTCACCCAGCGGCCCTCCAGATCGACGGTCTCGCGCGGTGCGAGCGAAGCGGGCAACTCGGCCATCGGGCCGACCCAGGCGATGCGGCCGTCCTTCGCGGCAATCGCGCCCTGTTCGATGATCCCGAGCCCGGGTGCGCCGGAGGCGAGCGTTGTGATGCGGGCGTTGAGCCAGATTGTGTCGATGGGATCGGTCATGGTCAGGGACGCTCGCTACGAATGAGGGTCCGCGCCGTTGCGAGATCGGGCGCAAACGGCCGGTCGTCGGTGTAGGGACCGACACTGGCGCGCATCGCCCGATAGAGGGCGTCGGTCTTTGCGGCGCGCCGCAGCTCCTTGTTCTGAAGCTCGTAGGCTTGCCCCGCGGCAAGCAGTTCAATGCCGAAAATCTGCTCGGCGTTGTCGAGGATCGCCAGCGCCTTCAGCGAAGCGGGCGTGGCGTGGGCGAGGTGATCCTCCTGCAGGCCCGAGGTGATGCCGCCATCGAGGCTGGCCGGCGCGGCGAGGCGCCGGTTTTCGCTGACCAGCGAGAGGGCGACGTACTGGGTGATCATGAACCCGGACGCCGCGCCGCTATCGACGGCGAGAAAGGCCGGCAGGCCGCTGACCAGCGGATTGACCAGCCGGTCGAGCCGGCGCTCGGACATGGCGGCGACTTCGGCGACGGCAACGCCTAGGGCGTCCATGCTCAATCCGATGGCGGCGCTGACGGCGTGGGCCTCGGAGTGAACCCGCGGCGCTTCGGGCGAGCCGGCGACCAGCGGGTTGTCGGTGACGGATGCGAGCTCTCGGTCGACCACCTCGGCCGCGTGGGCGAGCGCGTCGCGCGCGGCGCCGTGGACATGCGGGATGGCCCGGAGGCTTAGTGCATCCTGCGTCCGGCGGCCTTGTGCTGCAGCGAGCAGTTCGCTGCCGGCGAGCGTATCGCGCAGGCGCGCGCCGACGATCTGCAGGCCGGGCGAGGCATGGAACGCCAGCACGTGCTCGTCGAATGCCGCGAGCTGGCCGCCGAGGTTCTCGAACGTCATTGCGCCGATCGCGTCGGCCCAGTCGAACAGTCGCTCAGCTCGAGAGAGCGCCTCGGCTGCCAGACCGGTAGCGCAGGGCGTGCCGTTGACGAGGCTCAGACCTTCTTTCGCCTCGAGGACGAGTGGCGACAGGCCGATCCGGATCAAGGCCTCGGCGGCGCCCACCCGCTCTCCGCCGACCGTCGCAAAGCCCTCGCCGATCAGGACCAGCGCGACGTGGGCCATATGAGTGAGGTACCCGACGGAGCCGCGCGAGGGGACTTCTGGAACGCATCCTGCATTGAGCAGCGCCAGCAGGGCATCGACAACCTCCAGCCGCACGCCGGAATGGCCATGCGCGTAGTTGTTGATCTGCGTGGCGATGATGGCGCGGGTCTCGCCGGGCGAGAGTGGCGCGCCGATGCCGCAGGCGTGGCTGAGGATGATGTTGCGCGACAGCGTCCTCAGTTGCTGGCGATCGACCACCACGTCGGAAAGCGCGCCGACGCCGGTATTGACGCCGTAGGCCTTGATGCCCTTCTCGACCAGCGCCTCGACAATCGCTCGGGCCGTCGCGATGCGCTGCCGCGCCACGGGAGAAAGCTCCAGCGTCGCGCCATCCGCCACGGCGGCAATGTCCCGCCAGCTCAGCGGCGCATCGAGTACGATGGTCGGCATCCGCTTGATCCTAGGCGCCGAGACCGGAGACGAACTGCCGGAAGCGGTCCGACTTCAGCTCGCCGAACAGCTCGTCAGGCGTCCCGTCGGCCTCGACCAGTCCCTGGTGCACGAAGACGACGCGGTTCGAGACGTTGCGGGCAAAGCCCATCTCGTGGGTGACGACCAGCATGGTGCGCCCCTCCTCGGCGAGGGCTCGCAGCACGCGCAGCACTTCGCCCACGAGTTCTGGGTCGAGCGCAGAGGTCGGCTCGTCGAACAGCATGACCTTTGGCTTCATCGCTAGCGCCCGGGCGATCGCGGCACGCTGCTGCTGGCCGCCGGAAAGGTGCGCGGGGTAGTGGTGGCGCTTGTCGGCGATGCCGACCTTTTCGAGCAGCGCCTCGGCTTCGTCGATGCATTCGGCGCGCGGTCGCTTCAGCACATGCACCGGACCTTCGATGAGGTTCTGGAGGATCGTCATGTGGCTCCAGAGATTGAAGTTCTGGAACACCATGCCCAGTTCGGAGCGGATGCGGTCGACCTGCCGGTGATCGGCCGGCTCCTCGCGGCCATCACGGCGCTTGCGCATGATGACCGGCTCTCCGGCGACGGTGATTTCGCCGGAGTCCGGGGTCTCGAGCAGGTTGATGCAGCGCAGGAAAGTGCTCTTGCCCGAGCCGCTGGCGCCCAGGATCGAGATCACGTCGCCTTCATGTGCGTCGAGCGAAATCCCCTTCAGCACCTGCAGGCTGCCGAAGGACTTCTGGATGTTCTTCACCGAGAGGGCAGTGGTGGCGGTCATGAGTGCGTCTCCAGTGCGGTCGGGCGGGGTGTGGCAACTTGCTTTGCGGGTCGCAGATGTGGCGACAGCCGGTACTCGAGAAGGGCGAACAGCCGCACGATGATGAAGTTGAGGATCAGGTAGATCGCAGCGGCGCAGAGGAAGACTTCCATCGTCCGGTAGGTCTGCGAGATGATGCGCTGGGCAACGCCCGTGACCTCCCAGACGGTGACGAGACTGGCCAGCGCCGTCGATTTCAGCATCAAGACGATCTCGGTCGAGTAGGCCGGCAGGGCTTGGCGCAGCGCGATCGGCGCAATGATACGGCGCAGCAGCGTGAAGCCCGACATGCCGGTGGCGCGTCCTGCTTCGATCTCGCGGGCCGGCACGGCCAGGAGGCCGCCACGGAAGATCTCCGCCGTGTAGCCGGCCGTGCAAAGCGCCAGCGAGATGACGGCGCAGGCGAAGGCGTCCTTCAGCACCGGCCACGCAAGGCTGTGGCGCACCTCGGGGAACTGGCTGAGGCCGTAATAGACGAGGAACATCTGGATCATCAGCGGCGAGCCGCGGAAGATGAAGATGTAGCCGGCCGCGAAGCGCTTGAGCACCGGGTTGCGGCTCACCCGCATCCACACGACGCCGAGCGCGAGAATGCCGCCGAGGGTGATCGAGAGGACGAACAGCCCCAGGGTCGTCGGCAGGGCGGCGAGCAGCTTGTTCAGGGTGTCGGAGAGGAAGGCGATGTCCATTGCTCTTGTCCTCAGGTCCGGCCGATGCCGCCGCGGAAGCTCCTGCCCACGCGTCTCTCGGCTGCCCCGAAGGCCCGGTCAGAGATCGAGGTGAGGATCAGGTAGAGAGCACCGCCAACGATGTAGAAGAGGAAATACTGGTGGGTCGATCCGGCCGCGACCTGGCTCGAGCGCATCAGCTCGGCAAGGCCGGTCACCGAGACCAGCGCCGAATCCTTGAGGCTCAACTGCCAGACATTGCCGAGACCGGGGAGCGCGAAGCGCAGCACCTGCGGCACGACGATACGCCGGAAACGCAGCATGCGGTTCATGCCGATGGCGCGGGCGGCCTCGATCTCACCCCGCGAGACGGCGAGGAAGGCGCCGCGATAGACCTCGGCCTGGTAGGCACCGGAAATCACGCCCACCGCCAGCGCACCGGCGAGAAACGACGGCAACCCGAGGAACCCCTCGATGCCAAACGCCGCCCCGATCGAAGTGACGGCGCGCGAGCCGCCGAAATAGACGAGATAGATGATGAGCAGTTCCGGCACGCCGCGAAACACCGTGGTGTAGGCGTCGCCAACAAAGCGCGGGATCAAGCCGCGCGACAGCTTCGCCCAGGCAACCAGGGCACCGAACACCGAGCCCAGCGCCAATGCGGCGAGGGTGACGGCGAGGGTGGTCAATGCCCCGATGAGGAGCAGCCCGCCCCAGCCCGTGGGTCCAAATCCAAGCGTGTCGAAAATCGTCATGAAGGACTGCTCCAGCCGTCAAAGACAAGTCGCAGGACACCGGGCGGTGGGGAGGTGTCCGCATCGCGGCGGACACCTCGCAAACGCGCTGATCAGGGTGCGATGTTGACCTTAAACCACTTCTCGCTGAGCGTCTTGACCGTGCCATCGGCCAGCGCCGCAGTGATCGCGGTGTCGAACAGCGCCTTGAGGTCGGTGTCGGCCTGGCGCAGGCCGAGCCCTTCGCCTTCGCCCCAGATCGGGCCGCCGATTTCGGGGCCGGTGAAGGCCAGCTCGGCATATTCGGGGGCCTCGAACGCAGCCTTGAACACGGTCGCGTCGTCGAAGCCGGCGTCGATGCGGCCCGACGCGAGGTCGAGGTCGCGCTCGGCAGCGGTCTTGTATTCCTTCACCGTCGCGGTGGCGCCGAAGTTGTCATAGATGAACTTGGCGTAGACGGTGGCGGCCTGGATACCGATGGTCTTGCCGGCAAAGGCGTCGCGGATGGTGTCGACCGTGGCCTTGTCGGCGGCGAGATCGCCGGTCAGCTTCACCGTGGTGCCGGTGCCGGCGAGGTTTTCGAGGCTCGAGCCCTTCACGGTGGCGAAGGTGGCCGGGGTTGCGGCGTAGGGGACCGAGAAGGCGATGACTTGCTTCCGCTCCTCGGTGATCGACAGCGCATCCATGATCACGTCGAACTTGCCGGCATTGAGGCTCTCGATCATGCCGTCCCAATCGGCGGCGATCAGCTTGCACTCGACCTTCATGCGAGCGCAGAGGTCCGCGGCGAGCTCGGCTTCAAAACCGCCGATGGTGCCGTCCGGATTGGTGAGGTTCCAGGGAGCGTAAGCACCCTCGAGCGCGATCGTGACGGTGGTCCAGTCCTTGGCCTGGGCGGGGATGGCGGCGAAGCCGGTCAGCGCGAGGGCGCCGGCGAGTATCAGATGCTTTGCGTTCATTCTGGTTCTCCTGTTCGGTCGTCGTTGCATGAGGTGTAGGCGTTAGGCGTTGGAGAGCTTGGCGAGCACGGCGCGGAAATCGCGGTCGATCTGCTCGTCCTGTTGATGGTGTCGGTCGCGGATCCGCCAGCTGCCGGCGACCATCACATCGCGCACAGCGCGGTCGCCGACGGCGAACAGCCAGCGATCGAGGATCTGGTTGTCGATGGCGGCGTCGACATAGGGGTCGGTGTCATCGAGTACGACGAGCGAGGCGACCTTACCCTTGCCTATCTGTCCGAGAGGCTGGCCGAGTGCCTGCGCCCCGCCGGTAAGGGCACTGTCGAAGATCGAGCGGCCCACCGACTGGCCCGGAGCGCTGGCCAGCCGATTGCGGCGACGGTCGCGCAGCCGCTGGCCATATTCGAGCAGCCTCAGCTCGTCGGCGACGCTGGTCGCGACATGGCTGTCAGTGCCGACGCCGTAGCGGCCGCCAGCCGCCACATAGTCGACGCCGGGGAAAACGCCATCGCCCAGATTGGCCTCGGTGGCCGGGCAGAGGCCGACAACGGCGCGAGATTGCGCGATGCGCGCGATCTCCGGCGGCTCGATATGGGTAGCGTGGATCAGACACCAGCGCTCGTCGACCGGCATCTCGTCGAGCAGCCACTCGACCGGACGGCGCCCGCTCCAGGCGAGGCAATCATCGACTTCCTTGGTCTGCTCGGCGACGTGGATGTGGATCGGGCCGGAGGAGGGCGCCGCCGCGAGAATGGCGCGCATCTCATCGGGCGTCGCGGCACGCAGGGAGTGGAAGGCGTAACCGAGCGCTGCGCCGGCGTCGGCACAACTAGGACCCAGCGATTGCATAAGCGCCAGGAAGCCGTCGACATCGTGAATGAAGCGCGCCTGGCCGGGATTGGGCGCAGCGCCGCCGAAATTCGCGTGCGCGTAGAACACCGGCAGCAGCGTCAGCCCGATGCCGGCGGCCGACGCGGCGCGAAGGATTGCCTTCGACATTTCCGCCGGGTCGGCATAGGGCGCGCCACCGGGCCCATGGTGCAGGTAGTGGAACTCGGCGACGGCCCCGAACCCGCCCTTCAGCATCTCAACATAGAGCTTGGTGGCAATCGCCGCGACGTCGTCGGGGGTCAGCAGACCGACGGTGCGATACATCTTTTCGCGCCAGGTCCAGAAGCTGTCGTCGCCCGTTCCCGCGATCTCGGCAAGGCCGGCCATGGCGCGCTGGAAGGCGTGCGAGTGCAGATTTGGCAGGGCGGGGATAACCGGGCCGGCGGCGACGAAATCACCCGGCAGCGGCGCGGCTTGCGCTACAACTGCCTCTATGATTCCGCCGGCGCTGATCTCGATCGCGACATTCGACGCCCATCCCTCGGCGAGCAGGGCTCGCTCGGCGTGCAATCGATGGGCGACGGGTTCGGGCATTGCCGGCTTGCCTGTGCTCAGTTGTATAGGGTACCATATGCATATTCATTCACGACGCAAGCTGAAAAGTGAAGCGATTGTGCACTTTGTGAATTTGCTGAAGGAATAGGCATATGGACAGGAAGACTGCCGTAACCGACAAGGCGCCCGTCCTTCCCGCTGACCAGCGGGCTGCCGCCCGGCGCGGCAAGGGCGCCAAGGATGCGGCCAACGATCCCGCTCCGCTCTATGCGGGGGTGAAGCAACTCGTGCTCGACCGGATCCGCAGCGGCGAGTGGCCGCCCAACCACCGGGTGCCCTCCGAGAACGAGCTGGTCGCCGAACTCAAGGTCAGCCGCATGACGGCCAACCGGGCGCTGCGGGAATTGGCGAGCGAAGGTGAGCTGGTGCGCATCCAGGGCGTCGGCTCGTTCGTGGCCGAGCGCAAGGGGCGGTCGGCGCTGTTCGAGGTGCGCAACATCGCCGAGGAGATCGCCGAGCGCGGCCACGTTCATTCGGCGCAAGTAATTCTGTTGCAAGAAGAAAATGCCTCACCGGAGACGGCCGATGCGCTGGATCTGCCGATCGGGGCGCCGGTGTTCCATTCCATCGTCGTGCACAGCGAGAACGATGTGCCGGTGCAGATCGAGGATCGCTTCGTCAATCCGGCTTCGGCGCCGGGCTATCTCGCGCAGGAGTTCACGACAATCACTCCGAACGCCTATCTGACGCGCGAGGCGCCGCTCAGCCAGGCTGAGCATGTCGTCGAAGCGGCCATGCCGCAGCCGTGGGAATGCAAGCTGCTGGTAATCCAGCGCACCGAGCCCTGCCTGATGATCCGCCGGCGCACCTGGTCGGGCGACAGTGTCGTGTCGCTGGCCCGGCTGCTCTACCCGGGCAGCCGCTATCGCCTGGAGTCGCGAGCCAGCGCGCCGCCGTCTCGCTAGGCCCCTCAATTTTGCCGATTGCCAGATCGCAAATCCTGTCCTAGCTTATACATGCTTGTATAGGCAACATGGATGCGCGACGATGCTCAGCAACACCCGCTATCGTGACACCGAAATCCGAGCCCCCCGCGGCAGCACGCTGTCGGCCAAGAGTTGGCTGACCGAAGCGCCGATGCGGATGCTGATGAACAATCTCGATCCGGATGTTGCGGAAAATCCCAAGGAACTGGTGGTCTATGGCGGCATCGGCCGCGCCGCCCGCGACTGGGAATCGTTCGACACCATCGTTGCCACACTCAAGCGGCTCGAGGACGACCAGACGCTGCTGGTGCAATCGGGCAAGCCCGTCGGCGTGTTCCAGACCCATCCCGGCGCACCGCGCGTCCTGATCGCCAATTCCAACCTCGTGCCGCACTGGGCCACCTGGGAAAAGTTCAACGAGCTCGATGCGCAGGGCCTGATGATGTACGGCCAGATGACGGCAGGCTCGTGGATCTACATCGGCAGCCAGGGCATCGTTCAGGGCACCTACGAGACCTTCGTCGAGGCCGGCCGCCAGCACTATGACGGCAAGCTCGCGGGCCGCTGGATCCTCACCGCCGGGCTCGGCGGCATGGGCGGCGCGCAGCCGCTGGCGGCGACGCTCGCTGGCGCGGTGTCGCTCAACATCGAGTGCCAGCAGCAGAGCATCGATTTCCGCCTCCGCACCCGCTATCTCGACAAGCAGGCGCGCGACCTCGACGACGCGCTGGCGCTCATTGCCCATCACACCAAGCAGGGTGATGCGGTCTCCATCGGGCTCCTCGGCAATGCCGCCGAAATCCTGCCCGAACTGGTCCGTCGCGGCGTTCGCCCGGACCTAGTGACCGACCAGACATCGGCCCACGATCCGCTCAACGGTTACCTGCCGATCGGCTGGAGCTGGTCCGAGTACCGCGAGCGCGCCCGCACCGAGCCCGAAGCGGTGACCAAGGCTGCCAAGCGCTCGATGGCCATCCACGTTCAGGCAATGCTGGATTTCCAGAAGCTGGGCGTCCCGGTGTTCGACTACGGCAACAACATCCGGCAGATGGCCAAGGAGGAGGGGGTCGCGAACGCCTTCGATTTCCCCGGTTTCGTGCCGGCCTATATCCGCCCGCTGTTCTGCCGCGGAGTCGGGCCGTTCCGCTGGGTGGCGCTCTCAGGCGACCCCGAGGATATCTACAAGACCGACGCGCGGGTCAAAGAGCTGATCCCCGACGACGCGCACCTCCACAAATGGCTGGAGATGGCCCGCGAGCGCATCAGCTTCCAGGGCCTGCCGGCCCGCATCGCCTGGGTCGGGCTCGGCCAGCGCGCCCGCTTGGGCCTTGCCTTCAATGAAATGGTGCGCTCCGGCGCCGTCTCCGCGCCGATCGTCATCGGCCGCGATCACCTCGATTCCGGCTCGGTCGCCAGCCCCAACCGTGAGACCGAAGCGATGATGGACGGCTCGGACGCCGTCTCGGACTGGCCGCTGCTCAACGCGCTGCTCAACACCGCGTCGGGCGCCACCTGGGTGTCGCTGCATCACGGCGGCGGCGTCGGCATGGGCTTTTCGCAGCATTCCGGCATGGTCATTGTCTGCGATGGCTCGGAAGAGGCGGACCGCCGCATCGCGCGGGTGCTGACCAACGACCCGGGCACCGGCGTGATGCGCCACGCCGACGCCGGCTACCAGATCGCCCGGGATTGCGCCCGCGAGCAGGGGCTCGACCTGCCGATGCTGGCGCGTTGATGCAGGCGCGGGTCCTCGGCCCCGCCGATTTCACCGCGATGCCCTGGCGCAACGGCCGGGGCACCACGCTCGAGCTTGCCCGCGAAGACGATGCGGATGGCGCCATGCTGTGGCGCCTTTCGTCGGCCGATGTGCTCGAGGCCGGCGCCTTTTCGCCCTTCCCGGGCATCGACCGCATCCTGATGCTCAGCGAAGGCGAAGGGTTCGACCTCGATTTCGGCCCTCACGGCCGCGTCGCCCCGGTCGAGCCGCTGGTGCCGGTCCACTTCTCCGGCGACTGGACCACGCGGGCCGAAAACGTGCGCGGGCCGTCGCGAGACCTCAATGTGATGGTGGCCCGGGACCGAGCGACGGCAAGTGTTGGTGTTCATCGCGACGCCATGCGGACGACCAGCTTGGCTGATTGCTCCATGATGTTAGCCCTCGCCGGCACCTTCGCAGTTACGATCGGCAGCGACGAGTTCATGCTCGCTCCGTCACATCTGTTGCTGGTACGCAGAGAGAAGGGACGCCGCGCAACGACGAACGGATCCGGGGTGCTCGTGCAAATCCACATCAACGTGCGGCATTCTTGATGAGGCCTATGCCAGGTGTGCAGGTCAATGCCAGTGTCGCCGAGCTCCTACAGCAAAAGATTGCAGCTGAGGACCGGCTGAAGCGACTCGAACTACGCGCTCCTCAGCCGGGAATGATCCATGAGTCAAAGGTGCAGACCGTGGGCGGGGTGATCGCCGCCGGCGAGACTCTGATGCTGATAGTGCCGGCAAATCCTGACATCCTGGTTGATGCTAGAGTCAGTCCGATGGATGTCGATAAGATCAGCGCGGGCCAGGGCGTCATACTGCACCTCTCCAGCCTCGACGCCCGAGTGACTCCGGAACTGCTCGCCTCGGTGCGGGCTATCTCGCCAGCAACCTCCGTCGACCCAACGACCGGGGCTGCTTTCTACACTGTCCGCCTCTCAGTCGACAGCGAGCAACTGGCTCGCCTCGCCAAGGGGACGAGACTGGTGCCCGGCATGCCAGCAGAGTCATTCATTGAGACGGGCAACCGCACGGTTCTCGCCTACCTGATGAAGCCGTTGCTCGATCAGGTGATGCACACGTTCCGCGAGGATTGAGGCAATCCAGAAGAGGCCCACTGATGACCTCCGACAGTTTAAGATATCTGCATAGCGTGCCAAATCAGTTGCGAGTCCAGCCACTTGTCCAAGAGGGCAGCAGCTTGAAGGCCATGGGAAGCCGAGCAGATTGTCGTTGAATCCCGCCGGTACGTTGATTGCCGGGCATCCGCTGACCGGCTGCTATTCCCCCAGCCCGGGAGGCAGGGTGCCGCTACGAAACAGCTCGCGTGGTTCGTCGTAGGTGTCGGTTTCCTGGTCGATGTTGGCAGAGTAGGCCCAGACGCCTGAGCGTGTCGGCGCCAATCGTTCGGCGGCGGCGATTGCTGCCTCGGGGCTTCTGGCGGGTTGCGGCAGGTCGGGCTCGAGCTTTCGCCCTTTCGAGCGGAAGCCCTGGACGAAGTACATGGTGGCCATCGGCGCTCCTCCTTGGGGCGGGCATATCACTCGGTTTACCGGCGCGTCCCACAAATTCGTTCGAGTAGCGAGCTAAACTGCCGATAGCTAAAGCTTTTACGTCCACCCAAAAAGTATCTGGTCTGGCCGCCACAATTGCGATCCCGAATAAATTGGACAACGCGCCTGCAAAGGCGCAGAGCTATAAAGCTCCCTGCTGCCCGAGCTGATTGATATCGGTGTGCCGTGATTTCTCGGCACGCTGGGCAGACTTAGGACATCAAGTGTTTTTGAAGATTTATGCAACCGGCGCCCCACACGGGGCGCGGGCTGGTGGTCCGTCTCTCGTCGTCGACGCGGACAACCCTGCGGCGCTGCCGCACCATCCCACAGGACAGTCCTGGCGCTACATCGCGACCGTATCGAACGACGACGCCATGTTCGCGGGCCAGCGTGACGCCGTTGCGACGGCGCTAGCCAATCGCAGTTTCTATGCGAACCGTCGGGTTCTCGGCGTTGGTGCCGCCCACCCGCATGTGCTGGTCGAGCGGCACCATCGCGTCGCCGATGGCGCTCCAGCATCATACCAGCACCAGCTCGCCGAGCGAGCATTCGCAGCCGCCTGACGCCCATCACCACCGTCGTTCCAACAGCACCATCGGTGCAAGGAGTCTGCCATGGCCAAGAGCCAGAAACACAGCAATCGCGAAGCCAAGAAGCCCAAGCAGGTGAAGGTCGCCGCGCCGGCTGCAGGCGAAGGGCTGTTGGCCAAGGCCAACCTGTCCAGTTCGCCACCGAACAAGAAGCGGGCATAGCGACATCGAGCGACGCCCACCCGCAAACCGACTGCCTTACCCCAGGAGACCACCATGACTATGGAACTTTCATCGACGACGGTGGTGCGCAAACCCTGGGGCAAGACCGACCTGCGACCGTGGAGCGAACTCGGCCATGACGGCGTCGCGGTGGGGGAGTTGTGGTTCCAGCGTGCCGACCGCCAGGCGCCGGAACCGGAGCTGCTGCTGAAGCTCCTCTTCACCGATGAGCCGCTCTCCATCCAGGTGCACCCGGACGATGCGTTCGCCAAGTCCATCGGCCTGCCGCATGGCAAGACCGAGGCCTGGTACGTGCTCTCCGCCACCGCGGAGGGGCGGGTCGCTCTCGGCCTGAAGCGCGAGCTGACGGCGCCGCAGCTGCGCGCCGCCATCGCCGACGGCTCGATCCCCGAGCTGGTGCAATGGCAGGAGGTAAAGGCTGATGAGGCCTTGCTGGTCCCGGCGGGGACCATCCATGCCATTGGCGCGGGCCTCGTCATTGCCGAGATCCAGCAACGCAGCGACGCGACATTCCGGCTGTTCGATTACGGCCGCCAGCGCGAGCTGCATCTCGATGGCGGTGTCGGAGCATCTACCCCCGGGCCGGCGACCGCACAGCTCGCCCCGACCCGGTTGTCCGATGTGCGCAACGTAATGGCGCAAAGCCCGTACTTCGTTCTGGAGCGCATCGACCTCGCGCCCAACTCGCATTGGGAAGTCGATGCGATGAGCGAAACCTGGGTGCTGATCCTCGAGGGCGAGGCGGCATTCGATCTGATGCAGGTCGCCTCCGGCGAAGCAATGTTTCTCAAGGGGCACCGAGCGACGGTCCGCACCGGCGAGCGCGGTGCCAAGGGGCTGATGGCCTATGTCGCCAACAGCCCGATTGCCGCCCTGCTGCAGAGCCGTAACGGCATCCCGATGGAGCTGATGGCGGAGCGCTTTCCGGAGCTGGGCCTCGGCCGCTCCTCCAAGGGCGCGCCGACGCTGCCGTGGAGCGGGCAGTCATGAAGGCCATCCACCGCGTGGCATTCATCGGCAACTCGCTACCGCGTCGCTGCGGCATAGCCACCTTCACCTCCGATTTGCAGCAGGCCGTCGCTGCCTCGCCGATCGGCATCGAGACGGCCATTGTCGCCATGACCGACAACGGGCGAGATTATGTCTACCCGCCCGTCGTGAGCTTTGAGGTGCGGCAAGAGCATGAGGACGACTACGTCCGTGCTGCCCAGATCATCAACGCGGGTGAGTATGATGCGGTCTCGCTGCAGCACGAGTTCGGCATCTTCGGTGGCGAGGCGGGCGCGCATATCCTCAAACTGCTCGATCGCCTCAGCGTCCCAGTAGTCACGACGCTCCACACCGTCCTCGAAACGCCGAGCACGGCACAGCGGCGGGTGCTCGAACGTATCATCGCCGTGTCGGCGCGCGTCGTGGTGATGGCGGACAAGGGACGCGAATTGCTGGTCGGCACCTATGGGGCGGCATCTGAGAAGATCGAGGTGATCCCCCACGGCATCCCCGATTTCGCCTTCGTCGAACCCGACGGCGCCAAGCAGCGGCTCGGCTTTGCCGGCAAGACGACGATCCTGACCTTCGGCCTGCTGTCGCCGAACAAGGGCATCGAGGTAATGATCGACGCCATGCCGGCGGTGCTGAAGAACCGGCCGGATGCGGTTTACGTCGTGCTCGGCGCCACCCACCCCAATCTTGTCCGCGACCAAGGCGAAACCTATCGCGAGGGTCTCGTGGCACGCGCCGCGACGCTGGGTATTTCCGACCACGTCGTGTTCCTCGACCAGTTCGTCGATCGGCCGACACTGCTCGAATACATCTCGATGTGCGACGTTTACGTCACGCCCTATCTCAACCAGGCGCAGATGACCTCCGGCACGCTGGCCTACAGCTT
Source organism: Devosia sp. P1_H9 (assembly GCF_056405135.1). Lineage (NCBI taxonomy): Bacteria > Pseudomonadati > Pseudomonadota > Alphaproteobacteria > Hyphomicrobiales > Devosiaceae > Devosia > Devosia sp. P1_H9. The sequence continues at coordinate 461,091 of NZ_JBFUCQ010000001.1, read as the reverse complement.
CGGGCTCGGCAAGGCCGTGGTCGCGACGCCCTATTGGCACGCACTCGAATTGTTGGCCGACGATCGCGGCATCCTCGTGCCGTTCGGCGACGCCGCAACGATGGGTGCCGAGATCGCAGCCCTACTCGGCAACGAGCCGCTGCACCGCGCGCTGCGAAACCGGGCCTATGCCGCCAGCCGTTCGATGACCTGGACGCAGACTGCCGAGCGCTACCTGGAGCTGTTCCAGGCCGTCGCCGTAGCGCGGCAGCCGTCGCAACCGGCCCGCATTCACCTCATGACTCCGCCGGGTGATGGCCGGCTCCTGCCACCGATTTCGATCGGCCACCTGCGGGCGATGACCGACGATACCGGACTGTTCCAGCACGCCATCCACACCATACCGGACCGCTCGCACGGCTATTGCGTCGACGACAACGCACGCGGCCTGCTGCTTGCCAATTCGCTGCACGGCTTCACTGCCGACCGGCTGCCCGAGGCCATGACTTCGGCCTATGCCGCCTTCGTGCAGCACGCCTTCAACCGCGACACCAAGCGCTTCCGCAACTTCATGGGCTTCGACCGCCGCTGGCTGGAGGAGCAGGGCTCCGAGGACAGCCACGGCCGCACGCTGTGGGCGCTCGGTGTCACCGCCCGCGATGATGTCAGCGCAACGCGTAGGCGTTGGGCCGCAGCCTTGTTCGCCGAAGCGCTGCCGCCGGTGGAGAGCTTCGGCTCGCCGCGGGCTTGGGCGTTCACCTTGCTCGGGCTCAATGCATATTGCGAGGTGCAGGCGGACGATGATTTCGCCTCGCAGTTCCGGCTGCGGCTGGCCTATCGCCTGGTTGCTCTGCTGCGGCAAGTCGAGACACGCGATTGGGTTTGGTTCGAAGAGGGGCTCAGCTACGACAACGCGCGGCTGAGCGAGGCACTGATCGTCTGCGGCCGGTCGACCGGGTTACCCGGCTATGCTGAGGCCGGGCTGCGGACCCTCGATTGGCTGCTGCAGCGGCAGACCTCCCCATCCGGGCTGTTCCGCCCGGTCGGCACCGAAGGTTTCGGAGACGTCCGGCAACCGCCCAAGGCCTTCGACCAGCAGCCGGTCGAAGCCGCAGCGACAATAGCCGCCTGCCTCGAAGCCTGGAAAACCACCGGCGACGATCGCTGGCGCGCTGCCGCCCGGCACGCCTTCGCGTGGTTCCGCGGCAGCAACGACCTGGGCAAGCCCTTGGTCGATGTCGAGACCGGCAGCTGCAAGGACGGCCTCCATCCGGACCGTCCGAACGAGAACTGTGGCGGCGAGTCTGTCGTCTCGTACCTGCTAGGCCTCGCTGACATGCGGCGTATCGAACGCGTCGACGTCTTGCAGCCGCTGCCGCTGCTGTACCGCCCCGCGAGACCACATCATCAACAGTTCAGAGGTCGCCTTGTCGCCAGTCACCTTCCTCAACCGGCAGGCACTTTACCTGCGACCTGATCCGGCTCGGGTGATCGTCCGGCCGTTCAAGCCGGCGACCGAGCCGAAGGACCTGAAGCCGCATGAAAAGACCCGTGCCAATCACATCGTCGATCGCGTCCTCTCGCTCGATGTCGAAAGTGCGTCGCAGCAGCTCAAGGATGTGCTGCACAATTTCGACGGACGGCACCGGAACCTGCTCGCCGGGTTCGATGCCCGCGCCGTCGAAATGGAAGAGGCGTTTTCGGAACACCTGGTGTTCACCCCGGTTCAGCGCCAGCTGATCGGCGCTTATTTCCTCCACGAGTACTCGTTCGAGTCCTCGGCGCTGTTCAATCCGAGCATCGTTGCTCACCCCAATCAGAGCCTCGCGCCACCTGGTGGACTGCGCTTCATCCTGAGCCTACGGGCGGTGGGAGAGGGGCATGTGTCGTCGCTGACATTCCGGGCCGGCACGATCTCAAAGGATGGCAGCGTCGCCATCGATCCGACGGCTCGGCTGGCGAGCATGGCGCGCCTCAAGACGCCGATTCCGCCCTTTAGCGACGAGCCGGTGGAGTTCGCCTTCAACGCCGGCGAGGACATCAGCGAGCGGGTCATCTTTCCGATGACCTCGTTTCAGTCGAACGGCATCGAGGATGCACGCTTCGTCAGCTTCGAGGATGAGGGAACTCAGACCTACTACGCCACCTACACCGCCTATGACGGCCGCGGCATCCGCTCGGAACTGCTCGAGACCCAGGACTTCGTCAGCTTCCGAATGCGCGCTCTCAAAGGCAGTGCTGCTGGCAACAAGGGCATGGCGCTGTTCCCTCGCAAGATCGGCGATCGCTACGCCATGATCGGCCGGCAGGACAACGAGAACCTCTACCTGATCTATTCCGACGACCTGCTCACCTGGGAGGGTGGCGTGCCGATCCTGAAGCCAGAATGGCCCTGGGAGTTCGTGCAGATCGGCAATTGCGGCTCGCCGATCGAACTCGACGAAGGCTGGCTGCTATTCACCCACGGCGTCGGCCCTGTCCGCCGCTACGCCATCGGCGCCGCGCTGCTCGACAAGCACGACCCCACAAAGGTCCTCGCCCGCTCGCGCGAGCCGCTGGTCTATCCGGATCCATCGCAGCGCGAGGGCTACGTCCCCAACGTCGTCTATACCTGCGGCGCTATTCGTCACGGCGCCCGCATCATTCTGCCCTACGCTGTGTCGGACACCTTCTCGAACTTCGCAACCATCCGCGTCGATGCGCTGCTCGATGCGATGGAGCCAGCTTCGTCCACATAGTCAGCGAGGAGAGCGAACCATGTCATCCGACACCGCCACAACCGAATGGGTGACCTTCCGTCACCCATTCGCCCTTCCAGGCCTCGAGCAACCACACAATCCGGGGACGTTCGAAGTCCGTGTCAGGCGAGAACTGCTAGACGTTTCCTGGACCGCACATCTTCTGACAAGGACCGTAATTTTGACAAACCCTGGCGGGGTGGAAGCGCTGGAGGTCCGAGCCGACGACCTAGCTGAAGCCCTTCGGCTGGATCAGAAGGACTTGCCAACGAACGCCAGCTGACCTCGTTGCCTAGCCTGGCTTTCGCATGGCAGTCTTGCGTCACCTTCTGGCGCAAAGCGGACCCAGTGCAGCGGCTGCTTCTGGCCCAAGCGGACATTTTCGGGTCGTCTCTCTCTAGCATGCGGGGCTCCCCCGCTTCAGTGCTGGGGCGGTGTGTGCATGCTCATGATCATCCCCACAAGGTTCATGCTGTGAGCGGCGTAGCCGAGCAGGCCGATGGCCACCACGACGCCAAGGCTGATGAAGAGAGTGCGACGCATAGAGTTCTCCCAGGGGTTCAATTGTAGGCGAGGGCTTCGCGCACGACGAGGCGCGCAGCCCGGGAGGCCGGCCAGATGGAGGCAACGGTGGCAATGACGAGGATGATGCCAAGCCAGAGCGCCAAGGCAGACGGCGGGAGCGTGAAGGGGAGCGCCGATCCGAACATGCCAGCCGCGAGCTGGCCGATCGCGAGGACCAGCGGTGCAGCAACGACGATCGCAACCAGCCAGCTGAGGATAGCTACCGTCATGGCTTCGCCCAGGACGATCCGCAGCACCACAGCCGGGCTCGCGCCGATCGCCTTCATGATGCCGATCTCACGCGTTCGTTCGAGCACATTGACAGTCGTCATCGAGGCAAGGCCCAGCCCGCCGATCGCCGCGAGCAGGACGGCCGCCGCCACGATCATACGCACCGGCACCTCGACGTGACCGACCAGTGCCTCATAGAGCATGGTCAGCGGTGCCGAGCGCTCGACCGGGAGCGCCGCCGCGTTGAACGCCGCCTCTATGGTCTCGATTGCGTTGGCGCGATCGGTGCCGGGCGTGAGCCGGATCCGCAGCATCTTGCCGGCGTCCGCAGCGCCATAGAGCGTGTCGAAGGTGGCTTTGGGCACATAGGCGCCGCCGCCGCCAATCTCCCGGACAAAGCCGACGACCTGCCATTCAGATGGCTTGCCCTCGACCGACAGCGTCACGCGGTCGCCGAGTTCTGTGCCCGCACTGAGATGCCGGCCTTGCCCGAGCACAATGGCATTGGTGTCACCGGGCTCGAGCCAGCGGCCGCCGCGCACGGGCAATGCCACGGTCGACATGCCATCTGGCACCCCGAGCACAGCGAAGCTGCCGTGGCCGCCGTCGGGATAGGTGCGCATCAGGTCAATCGCTCCTGCGCTGGTCAGAGCTGCCTGCTCGTAGCCCCAGACCTCGGCCGTTTCGATGCCGGAGATCGGCGCCATAACGTCGCGGACGACAGAACCTGTCACGGGTTCGCTGAAAGTGAGCTCGAGATCATATTTTCGGTCGGTCAGGACGTTCGCCGCCATCACTTGCCAGCCATCGCGGACACTGAGGGCCGTGATGAACAGGCCTCCTGCCGTCGCCAGCATCGCAATGGACAGCGCCAGCCGCCCGGGCCGCCGAATGCTGTTGCGTACCGCCAGCACGTAGCTGAGGCTGAACTTGCCAATGCCCGACAGGAGCCGTGCCAGCAGCCCTCCCGCCGTGCCGGCAGACGATCCGCTCGAGCTGATCGCCTCGCGGACGGTGATGCGGCTCGCCTTGAGGATGGGGAGAACTGCCGCCGCCAGCGGCATCAGGACGCCGGCGGCCACGACGACGCCAAAGACCCAGGCTGGCGGGGTGAAGTCGGCGATGGCGAAGTTCATGGTGTCCGCCATCAGGACTGACAACTGTCCCGCTGCCCACAATCCGGGCGGAACGCTGACGATAAGTGAGATGAGACCGAGCCCGAGAAGCAAAACCACATAGAGCCCGGCGATCTGGCTGCTCCGCGCCCCGATCGCCTTCATGATGCCAATCTCGCGGCTTTGCCGGGCCAGCGTTGCCGCCAGCACGGCCGCCACGAGGATCGCCGCCAGCACCAGCGCCAGCACGGCGAAACTCAGGAAGGTCGCCAGCGCGATGGCAATCTGGCCACCATGCGGGTGCTGGCCGGGCGGCGGCACCTTCACACCATGCACATCGAAGCCTGAGGCCTTGAGTTGCCCGGCAAGCCCCATGGCGATGCGGTCGACTTCGGCCTGGGTCGGAGTGCCGGGCACGAGGATGCGCAGTTCGTCGAGCACCGGCAGTTCGCCCAGCATCGCAAGCGTCGCACGGGAGATGTAGCCGTAGCCGCTCTGCTCCTGCCAGGCTGGCGCGAGCGTCGTATCATGCACCATCCCATCCACGCGCACGGCGGTCTCGAGTCCATGCGGCGTCTTGATCGTGACAGTTTGGCCCTCCACCGCCCCGATCAGCGGTGCCGCCACCTTTTCGACCAGCATGGCGCCATCTGCCGGAGCTGCGGCGCCGGAATAGGGCATGAACAGGTTCATGCGGATCGTGGCGAAGTCGTCGACGACGAAGAGCAGCATCCGCATCCACTCGGTGCCCACCTTCACTCGCGCCGCGACCACGGAGCGTGCTTCCGCATCCGCTATTCCGGGGTAGGCCTTTGCCGCTTCGAGTATCTGTGGCGTTACCTCGGCCATGTCGAGCGTGGCCGAGGCAGGGTTGGTGCTCATGTAGTTGCGCGTCACCTCGCGCGTGACGATGCCGTAGGCGGCGAGCATCGTGGTGACGGCGAACAGCGCAAAGCCCACCGCGGCAAGCATCAGCATTGCCCGCCCGCTCTCGGCCTTCACGTCGCGCAGCAGCTTGATCCAGCGCATGGCTTCAGCCCCGCTCAGTATCGCCGACGATCCGTCCGTCGGCGAGTGTGATGGTGCGGTCGACGAGGCTCATCACGTCGTGTTCATGGGTGACGATCACGATGGTCGTGCCGGCCGCAGCGAGACCGGAGAACAGCTCCAGCACACCCTCGGCAGTTTTGGAATCAAGGTTGCCGGTCGGCTCGTCTGCCACCAGCAGCGGTGGATCGTTGGCGAGTGCCCGCGCAATGGCTGCGCGCTGCTGCTGGCCGCCCGACAGCATGGCAGGAAACTTGTCCGCCTGGTCGGTTATCCCGACCCGGCGCAGCAAATCCATCGCCTGCTGCCGTCGCTGTCCCGCAGGCACCATCCGCGCAAGATCCATCGGCAGCATGATGTTCTCGGCTATGGTGAGCGTCGGCAGCAGCTGGAAGAACTGGAAGACGATCCCGACGTTGCGCCCGCGCCACGCGGCAAGTTCGGACTCGGACTTGCCGGTCACCGCCTCGCCGGCGACGCTGATGGTCCCGGCGCTCGGCCGGTCGATGCCGGTGAGCAGATTGATGAGCGTGGACTTGCCGCTGCCCGACTTGCCGACCACCGCGAGGAACGCGCCGCGTTCGAGGGTCAGATCGATACCTGCGAGGGCGGTGAACTGGCCTGCCGGCGTGGCGTAGCTCTTGCTGACTCCGCTGGCGGTCAGCAGCGCCCCACCTTGGCCGCCCCGCTTCGCTTTCGCCGTCGATACATCCAGCGTCATGCCCAACTCCCGTGACTATGAGACGGCAGTGTGATACTGGACACATGTCTTGAATTGCAACGAACAGGACTGCGGCTTTGTCCGATAAGAGACACCATGGCCATTTCGTCCACGAAAACATGCCTGGCATGTTCACGGAGCTGGAGCCCGGCATCGACCGCCGCTCGCGCCGCACCCGGCAGGCCCTGCATCAGGCGCTGATCCGGCTCATCGTCGAGCGCGGCTACGACGAGATCACGGTCGGCGATATCGCGGACGCCGCCGACAGCGGCCGCTCGACGTTTTACGCGCACTTCACCGACAAGGACGATCTGCTGCGCAGCGCGGGCGACTACCTCAAGCGCGTGTTGGTGGCGGAGCACGAAACCGAGGCGGAGCGCAGCGATCGCCCGGAGGACCGTCTTCTGGGCTTCAGCCGGTTCATGACGGCCCACCTCTACGAGCAGCGCCAAATCTTTCACGCCCTGATGCGCGGACAGGGCGGACAGATCTTCCTCGAAATGATCCGGGACGTTCTCTGTGAAATCGTCCGCAAAGAACTTCCGGCCCGACCCAACAGTGACGCGCTGGAGCGCGAGGTAGCCGTTCAGTTTGTTGTCGGCGGATACATCACCATCGTCACGTGGTGGCTGCGCTCCGGCGCAAAGCAAGACCCGAACGACGTTGAGGCGGCCTTCAGAGCAATCGCGTCGTCTGGTCTGGCACGCCAGGCGGTCGCCTGAACGTCCGCTCCTGGCGCAAAGCGGACACCGGATAGGTCGCCCCGATCATCTCGGCGAATTCGTCCGGACTGATCGCACGCCGCATTTCCCGATCAGACTACGCCGGACATGCAATATCGAGGAACTGATCGACGAGATCGTGGAAGGCATCACGTGCGTCGCGGCGGATGAAGTGGGTTGCTCCCGGGATCACGGTCACATCCGCGCCAAATGAGCGGATGATCGCGCGGTGGTTCGCGGTGATGCCGATCCGGACTGTGCCGGTGATGATCTTGACCGGCACTCCCGCCCCCGCCAGGTCGTCCAGCAGAGTGGGCCAGGCCCGCGTCGGAATCACGTCACCCTGCTCGACAAGTGCGACGTCCATGTCCTCTTTCGCCTTCGACCACGCCGCAAGCTCATCCCGGGGCCAGCGAGGAAACATCTCGACGGCATGGGCTTGCCGCCCGGCGTCGCCGAGGGCCTGCAACCGTTTCAGCTCCGCGGCGGCCGCCGCCACGTCCCGGTCCTGAAAAGGCGTGACGGGCAGCCTCCAGAAGGGATCCTCGAGAACGACGGCGGCGACCTGCTGGCGCAAAGCGGAGGCGACAGCTGCCGCGGCAGCGCCACCGGCAGAATGTCCGAACAGCACCAGCCGATCGTCGTCAGCGGTCTGCAGACCGTCCAGATCGGACAGGATGTCTTCGACGATGACGTCACCGGGATGGCGCCTCAGCAGGTCTTGGGTCCAGCGCGGGGAGGGGCCATGACCGCGCGGATCGATGGCGAGGACACGGAAGCCGCGGCAGGCCCAGTGCTGGGCGGTGATGCTCAGCGTCTCCGCCGATTCCATGATGCCCGGAACCGCGACGATCGTCCCGCGATAGCGGCCGACGGCCGGCAGGTCCATCACATGGAGGGTGGTGGTCATCTCAAAGCCTCGGGGAAGGCGAGTGGCCGTCCGAGCACGATGCGGTTGAGTTCGCTCGCCACATGCTCGCCCATGCGCCGGATCTCCGTGCCCATGGATCCCGAGATATGCGGGGTGAGGAAGACGTTGGGCAACGTATAGAGCTCGTCGTCGGGCCGCAGGACTTCCGGGTGCGTGACGTCGAGGATGGCTTCAATCCGGCCATCGCGCAGCTCGAGGGTCAACGCTTCCTGGTCGACGATGAGGCCGCGCGAGGTGTTGATGAGCGTGGCGCCGTCGCGCATCAGCGCAATGTGGCGGCCGGTGATCATGCCGACGGTCGCGGCATTCAGCGGCGGATGCAGGGTGACGATGTCGCTGGTTGCCATCAGCTCGTCGAGCGATACGAGCCGCGCCTCCAGCCGGGCGGCTTCCGTCGGCGTGACGAACGGGTCGTAGAGCTGGACGGACACGTCCATCCCGCTCAGGCGCTCCATGACGATGCGGCCGATGCGAGAAGCGCCGACGATGCCGACGGTCTTCGCCACATTGCCCGCTGTAGGGAATTCCCGCTCGCGGTCGATGTGGTCGCGCCGGCGCCCGTAGAGACGGCGAGCGCGGAACGTTTCCTTGTTGGCGAGGGCGATCATCGCGACAGTGAACTCGGCCACGGGGATGGCGTTTATCCACCCGGCATTGGAGACCTGAATGCCACGATCGGCGGCGCTGTCGGGCAGCAAGGGGGCAGCCTGGCCGCCGGCGTGCAGCACGTAGCGAAGCCGCGGTGCCGCATCGAGGTCGCCATCGGTGAGCTGGCTGGCTCCCCAGCCGGTCACGAGCACCTCCGCCCGGGAGAACGCCTCGCGTGCCTCGATCGCGTCGAGGGAGGTGTACGGCACGGGATGCAGGGGCGTCGCGCCGGCGTTCCTCAGAGCCTCGAAATTCGGGCCGAACAGCCGACCGGCCAGGTCCGGTGGGTTCATCGTGGCGACGAATGTCACGAGGCCACCCAAACGGTCGTCGACACCGCTGCGCTCCGCCGGCGCGTTTGAAGGGGGCAGCAGTGACATCAAAGCCTCATCGATACTCGGATCGATGAGAAACTAGTTACACACGCAGCCGAATGCAAGCTTAGTTCAGTCGCACTGCCGAGCCGCGACGCATGAAACGAGTGGGGAGCAGTACATGCTGCACCGGCGCAAGGCCGAGTGCGATCTCCGCGGCCCGCACGCCCACCTCGAAGAACGGAGGATGCACCGTGGTGAGCCCGGGGGTGAGATCGGCAACGACAGGCACATCGTCAAAGCCAATGATCGAAAGGTCATCGGGCAGGGCGAGGCCGTGCTCGCGAGCGGCTCGGTAGGCGCCAACTGCGATATTGTCGGTCATCGCCACCAAGGCGGTCGCTTTGACACCGGAGCTCAACATCTCGCTGACCGCCCGGGCCCCGTCGGCCTCGGAATTGGCTGCCGTTCGCACCAGCGCCGGGTCGGGCACGATGGCGTGGCGGGCAAGGGCGGCCTGGTATCCGTCGAGCCGCAGTTCGGCCGTTGTCATGCCGCGCGGCTCGCCCACATAGGCAATCCGCCGGTGCCCCAGGCCGACGAGCTCATCCACCGCCTCCGCTACACCGGCCGCCTGGTCGTAGTCGACGCTGATCAGGTCGGGATGGCCGATGACGGGGGGACGGCCGCAGAGGATCAGCGAGGCATTCACTTGTGCCAGATCCCTGGCATAGCCGGCCGCCCGTTCATCGAATGCGACGTGGCTTTCGGTGGATCCGACGAGGAGGACAGCCTTGACTCGGAGTTCACGCAGGACGCCGATCAGCTCCTTCTCGCGCTGCTCATCGCCTTCCGTGGCGCACATCAGCACCAAGTGACCGTTCTTTCCGGCGACGCTCTCGACCCCCGCTGCAAGCGAGGCAAAGGTCGGGCCGATCATGGCGCGGACAACAAACGCAATCGACCGTGGTCCGCGTCCGGTCATGGCCCGCGCCAACCCGTTGACGACGTAGCCGAGCTCCTCGGCGGACGCCAGGACCCGCTCCTTGATGGGTTGCTGCACATTCGCGTTGCCCGCAAAGACCCGCGACGCCGTCGCTACCGATACGCCGGCGTGCGTGGCTACGTCGCGCAGGTTGACCGGGGCCATCCGCTCGGGTCCTCGCGAACCGCTGCGGCTCGGCTTCCGACTGCTGTCGTTCTCATCCATTCCACGACATCTACAACCTCCCTTGACTCGTGTCGACGCGTGGCCTAGCGTTTGAGAAACTAGTTACACACTATGCCGGAGGAGGGCATCGTGCAAGGGAAAGCCGTTGTCGCAGCCTCGCGGAAGCGCGGGCTGTCATCGCGAGATAGTCTTCTGTTGCTGGTTCTGGCGTTGCCGGGCATCGCCTGGTTCGCGGTCTTCGCCTACGGGCCGATGGCCGGCCTGGTTGTGGCCTTTAAGGACTTCAACATTCGCGACGGCATCTTCGGCAGCCCGTGGAACGGTTTTGCGAACTTCCGCTATTTCCTTGCCAGCGGCGACGCTCTCACCATCGTCGCCAACACGCTCTTTCTCAACGCGCTGTTCCTCAGTGCCTCGCTGCTGACCGGCCTGATCCTCGCGCTGATGCTCAACGAGATCCGCGGCAGCCTTTATCGCCGCTTCATGCAGTCGACGATCTTCTTTCCCTATTTCGTCTCGCCGATCGTCATCAGCATCATGCTGCAGGTGATCCTCTCCGGCGTTGGCGGCAGCGGCGGGCTGCTCAACAACCTGCTCAGCATCATCGATGTGCCGCAGGTCAGCTGGTACACCGAGCCCGATGCCTGGCCGTGGATCCTGACCATCGTCAAGATCTGGCAGCTGGGCGGCTACACCTCGGTCATCTTCCTTGCCGCCATCACCTCGATCTCCGAGGAAGTCTACGAGGCCGCCGCCATCGATGGCGCCAGCCGCGCGCGGATGGCGCTCTCCATCACCACGCCGCTGCTGCTGCCCACCTTGGGCGTGCTCATGGTGCTTGGGGTGGGGCGCATCTTCTTCGGCGACTTCGCGACCATCTACGCCATCGTCCAGGACAACGGCATTCTCTTCCCGACGACCGACGTCATCGACACCTATGTCTTCCGCTCCCTGAGGACCATAGGGGACTTTGGCACGACGGCCGCCATCGGCCTGTTCCAGTCGGTCGTCGGGTTTTTCTTCGTCACGGCCGCCGTCCTCGTGCAGCGCCGCTTCCAGAAAGAGAGCAGCGTCCTATGAGCACGGCTGGCTACAACGAGAGCCTTGCCGGGCAGGGCATATCGAAGTCTCAGGGAACGACGACGCCGGCAACGCGCCGCAAGGCAAGGCGGCGTCCGGAGCCCTTCACCGCCGTCAGCTATGTCGTAGTGACGCTCTTTGGGCTTTTCTGCCTGATCCCCCTGTGGATGATCATCGCCGGCTCCCTCACCGACGAGTCGGTGCTGGCCACCCAGGGCTACAGCCTTTTCCCTCAACCCTTCTCGCTCACCGCCTACCAGATGCTGTTCAGCGGGCAATCGCTGCTCAACGGCTATGCCGCCTCGGCGTTCATCACCCTCGTCGGCACCCTGTTGTCGGTCTCCTGCACGGCGTCGCTCGCCTGGGTGATCGCTCGTCGGCTGCCCTGGATCAGCCGCTCGCTGACCGTCTTTTCCTACGTGCCGATGCTGTTCCACGGCGGGCTCGTGCCGCTTTACCTGCTGGTGACGCAGGTGCTCAACCTTTCCAACAGCTGGTTCTCGGTGATCCTGCCGATCATGCTGGCGCCGTTCCTCATCTTCATCACCGTCAGCTTCTTCCGCCAGCTCCCCGAGGAGATCCTCGACGCTGCCCGCATCGACGGCGCCGGCGAGCTCAGGATCTTCTTCCAGATCATCCTGCCGCTATCGAAGCCGATCCTCGCCGTGCTCGGTCTCTTCTACGCCGTTACGTACTGGAACGAGTGGTTCATGGCGCTGCTGTTCGTGTCCGATCCGGACAAGTATCCGCTGCAGCTGATCCTCCAGAACCTCATCGCCAACGTCACCAATGCCACCTCGCTTCCGGGCGCGACGGCCGCGGAGGCCGCGATCCCGGTCTATCAGCTGCGCTTCGCCATGACGGTGCTGACGGTCGGCCCGATCCTTTTGGCCTACCCGTTCGCGCAACGCTTCTTCGTCAAGGGCATCACCCTGGGCGCCACCAAGGGGTAGCGGCACTCCCGACCAGAGCCGCGAGAAATCAGGAGGAGCATACCGATATGACACGTAACTTCAGTCGCCGAAACTTCCTCGCCCTCAGCGGCGCAGCGGGCCTTGGTGCCGCCTTTACCGGCGGCATGTCGCGGGCTTACGGCCAGGGCCTTTCGGGCACGTCGCTGACCATCCTGCCGTCGCAGGCGCCGAGCAACTGGAAGGCCGTGCTGGACAAGGCCAATGCCGCTCTCCAGGCCGAGCACGGCTTCACCCTCGATGCGCAGTTCATCAACTGGAGCAACTACGGCCAGCAGGCGCTGCTGAAATTCACCGCCGGCGCCGAGTTCGACACCGCGCTACAGGCACTGTGGCTGAACATGGCGCAGCTGCAGCAGGACGGCTCCCTCGCCGACCTCACCGGCCAGATCGACAAGTGGCCCAACCTCAAGGCGCAGATCGCCCCCAAGCTGATCGAAACCAACAGCTGGAACGGCAAGCTCTGGGGCATCCCGCAGGTCAACAGTGCCGGCCGTGTGCAGCACTTCAGCATCCGCCAGGATCTCGCCGAAAAGCACGGCTTTGGCGAAATCCAGGACTTCGACACCCTCGAGCGCTTCTTCTACGCCATCAAGGAGAAGGAGTCCGGGATCACACCGTTCGGTATCGCGAGCAATACGACCTGGGTGCTGGCCGTGCCGACGCCGACCGGCATGTTCAACCAGCAATCGTGGGAAGATCCGACCCGCATGCAATACCTGTTCGCGGGCTCGGGCCTGCGGTTCCTGCTGGCCAAGGACGCCGCGACCACTGGCTCCTCCAGTCCGATTCCCTTCTGGGAAGACGAGGGCGTGGTCGCCGCCCTGCGAAAGATCCGCAAGTACCACGAGGACGGCATCATCAATGCCGATCCGTTCAATTCGGACTCGGCCACCATCCAGAGCCAGTTCCAGGCCGGCCGCATTGCCAGCGGTTGGTCGATCACCGATGGCCTTGCCAGCAACGCGCTCGTCGGCCTGAAGAAGGCGGTTCCGGAAGCGCGCCTCGCCCAGGTGCTGCCGTTCGGCAAACCGTTCAGTGAGGTCAAGCCGGTGCAGACCTTCCAGGCCGACAACATGGTGGTGGTGAACGCCAATGGCGGTGACGTCGACCGGGCGCTGGCGCTGCAGGATTGGCTCTCGGTGAAGGCCAACCACGACCTCCTCGAATACGGCATCGAGGGCACCGACTGGGAAGCTGTCGGCGACGACGGGCTGAACCAGCTCAGCCAATACTCGTTCCCCGGCTACGCGCTGCTGTGGCGAGCCAGCCTCGAGCGTCGCTCCTCGTTCATGACCGAGTCCGAGAAAAAGGTCTTCGACTGGGCACAGAACTACGACAACTTCACCACCGACACCTTCGCCTCGTTCATCCCCGACGTCACCCCGGTCAAGCAGGAGGCGGCACAGATGAACAATGTGATCATCCAGCACGCCAATCCCCTGTTCCACGGGCTGGCCGATGTCGATGTCCAGTTGGACAAGCTCAAGAGCGCCGCAGACGCCGCAGGCCTCGACATTCTCCGCGCGGAGATGGCGAAGCAGGCCGATGCCTATCTGAAGGCCAGGGGGTAGCCTAGGGGCCTATGCTCGCCGGAGAGTGCCTCGCCAGCTTGGCACTCTCCGGGTTTTCTTCACGCCAGCAGCCCGGTCCATCCCAGGTAGCGCTCTACCGACACCGCTCTCCGAGAGTCCACTCTTGGCGCGAAGCGGTCGTTCGGTTGTCCGGCCTTGCACGACGCGTTGCGAACGGTGGGTGTTCCCAGATTGTGCGCGTTCGCGCCACCTACAGTCCCGCGGCGGCGCGCAGCGTCTCGATCGGGCTCTCGTGGAATGTTTCCGCGTAGTACGCCGCGAAGCGCCCCAGATGGAAGAAGCCGGCTTCCGTGGCGATCTGCGCCACAGTCCTCGGCTGGCCGTCGGGTCGGAGCATTGCCCGGCGCGCCCGGCCCAACCGGTGCTGCCGCAGCCAGACGCGTGGACTAACCCCCGTCGACTCGATGAAAGCCTGCCGGAGGACATGCTGCTGTACCCTCAGTTCGTCGGCGAGGGCGGCGACAGTCAGGCCATCGTCCGGCATGTCGTCCACGCGCTTGCGTGCGCGGCTGAACAGCGAGTGGGCGTAGGACTCGCGCAAGTGCACGACGGTGCCGTGGCTTGCGTGTTCGCATATCTCCGATATCCGCTCCGACAGCATCGCGGGAAGCACCCGCTCGAGCGCTCCTGGGGACCGGCGCAGTGTCTCGGGCGCGGACGAGATGACCGAGGAAATCCAGCGGGCCAGTTCGTCAGCTTCCGAATAGCCGGTGATTGGGCCGATTGTGGGTAGTTTGCGGAAATCGATGTCTGCGAACGCAGTCTCGTCGGCGACTAGGTAGAAGGAACAGCCCTGGGCTGTCCCTGTCGAGAGGTCGATCTGGTGCCCGCCTCGGTGCAGAAACAGCTGCGCCGACGACTGCTGCCCATTTATCCGGCCGTGGACCATCTCGTTGTGAACGATGATCGCCACCTTGCCCGGCGGAGGCGAGGTCGACTCGGCGACATCCACATTCAGCCGCTCCTCCCCGACCGAGATACCTCCGAAATCGAGGAACGCCGTAGCGCCTTCGAAGCGTCCACGACCGACCTGGATGTAGCGTTGCTCCCAGCCGACCAGGGCGCCCTCCTGTTCGGATGCGTCGGCGTAGGACCTGGCGATAAAGGTTGCAGAGCGGGGCACGGATCGGATCTCTGGCCCAGACCGTAGCGTCTGCTTAAGGCGTGGGCAAGGTCACGCTATGCCTATTTCGTAGGCAAACATTTCTCCGAAAGCGGATTTCCGGACCGCCGGTGCGGTGATTGGGATGCGGCCTTACCGTGATGGAGACCCGAATGGCCCACAAACTGTCAGCCGCGCTCTGCGCTGCATGCCTCATCGGAAATGCAATGGTGGGAAGCACGCTCGGCCAGGACGCCCAGTTCGTGCCCGAGACCGTTTCGAGCAAGGAGAGAATGGACCCGGGGCCCAACGTCTTTGTCAACATGCAGAACTGGCGCGGCGGGCCGAGCGCGGTCTACTTCTATTCAGCCGACGACCTCACCCTGAAGGGCAGCGTCTCCGGTGGCGCCCAGAGCCACTTCGCAGTCTCGAAGGATGGGAACACCGTTTACCTGGTCTCCGGGTTCTATTCGCGGCTCGCATCCGGCAGCGGCGAGCACGTCCTCCAGATCTTCGACGTGCCCACCAACACGCTGAAGACGGAGATCGTCCTTCCCCTCAAGGTGACGCAATACACGGACGACAAGGCGCTGCTGCAACTGAGCGCCGACGAACGGTTCCTCTATGTGCAGAACGCGACGCCTGCCACCTCGGTGACGGTTGTCGACCTCCAGAAGGGCTTGGTCGTCCAGGAAGTTCCCTCGCCGGGGTGCTTCGGAATCTACCCGACGCTCGAAGGCCACGGCTTTTCGGCCATCTGCAATGACGGTGCCTTCACCACCTTCTCCCTCAGCGAAGACGGTACGACCTTCGAGAGCCAGAAGAGCGACAAGATCTTCGACCCCGATAGCGACCCGATCTACCTGGCGTCCGATCGCGCCAAGGGCGACCTGCTGTTCGTCTCCTACCACGCCAATGTCTACCGGCTGTCCGACCGGGATGGCGTGATCAAGTCAGTCAGCGTCACGCCGATGACCGAGGGAGTCGAGGGGAACTGGGGCACAAGTGGCTACAGCGTCGTCGCCTACAACGATGCCAACAACATCCTGTTTGTGCCGATGGCGGCCGATCACCACGACGGCAGCCACTATCACGGGGCCAGCGAGGTCTGGGCCTACGACCTCGACAACAAGAAGCTTCTCTATCGCTCCAACGTGGACGACCTCAACGGCATCCACGTTACCGACGGTGCCGTGCCGACGCTCTACGGCGTCAGCATCGGCAGCTCGAAGGTCTTCAAGTACGAGGTTGATCCGGTGGCCAGGTTCGCGGTCAAGAAGGCCGCCGAGCAATCGGACTTCGGTTTCGCCACAACGCTGACGAGTTCGCCATGACGGAGAGCTCGTTCGGGTCGCTGGCGTCCGCGGCCACCACCGTCTTCGTCGCCCTGATCTTCGTGCGCGCGGCTTGGCACAAGCTCGGGGCCTTCACCGAGTTCACCGGTTTCGTCGCCGACTACAAGTTGTTCGGCGAACGGCTCGTGCGGCCGGTGTCGATGGGCATCGTGGGGGCGGAGCTCGCGGCTGTCCTGCTGCAACTGGTGCAGGGCGCACAGGCCTCCGGCCTGCTTCTGGCGGCCACGCTGCTGGCGATTTACGCCGGCGCCATGGCCGTGAACATCCGGCGCGGGCGCACCAGCATCGAGTGCGGCTGCGGCGGCGCGGTCCAGCCCCTGTCGTGGACGCTGGTGGGGCGCAACGCCGTCCTGGCGCTGCTCGCCATCGGAGCGGCAATGCTTGGTCCCTACGCGCTCGATGTAGCCGGCGCGATAACAGCCATAGCGTGCGGCATCTCGCTCTGGGTCGCCTTCCTGCTCGCCGAGCAGCTTATCGCAAACTCATCCGTAGCTCGACTCTCGCGCTGACCGTGATCCAGGAATCCAAGACATGAACCTCATCATCTTTGCACTTGCCGCCCTTTTTCTGATGGTCGTCGCTCTGACGGTCGCGCTGCTGGCCCTTGGCCGCCAGGTCGGCATCCTGTTCGAGCGGGTTTCTCCCATGGGCGCTCTGGTCAACGACTCCGGCCCCGAGGTCGGCCAGCAGACGCCCTTGTTCAACCTGCCCAGCCTCACCGGCGGCTCCGTCGCGCTGGGCCCAAGGCCGGGCCGGTCGACGCTCGTCTTCTTCCTCTCCCCCACCTGTCCGGTTTGCAAGAAGCTGCTGCCGATCATCAAATCGGTCCGCAAGGCGGAGGGGAGCTGGCTCGATGTTGTGTTCGCCAGCGATGGAGAGAAGGCGCAGCATCAGCGCTTCATCGAAACCGCCGAACTCTCGAGCTATCCCTACGTGGTGTCCACGGAACTCGGCCTCGCCTATCGCGTGGCACGGCTGCCCTACGCGGTCCTCCTCGACCAGCACGGCACCATTCGCGCCAAGGGCCTGATCAACAGCCGCGAGCAGTTCGACAGCCTCTTCAATGCCTTCGACATGAACGTCGCGTCGATCCAGTCCTACCTGGACCGGCAGCCGGCAGTTCAGCACTAGCCGCGTGGGACACGCGACCCGAAAGCCCCTTCAAGACGGAGAGCCACAGTGGCCAGCTTTATCGACAATGTAATGGAATGGATGGACACGATGGCGGAGGCTAAAGCGCGTCGCATCGCCAGCGTCGCCGGCCGCCGCAGCTTCCTGCAGAAGGCAGGCTGGGCACTGGTCGGGGGCGCCGTCCTCCCCATGCTTCCCTACGACAATTCGAACGGCGTCGCCTTCGCCCGAGGGTTCGGCGAGCCGGAGGAGCTTCCGACCGACTGCGAATACTGGCGATACTGCTCCCTGCACGGGACGCTTTGCACCCAGTGCGGCGGGTCGGTGACGCAATGCCCGCCTGGTTCGACGCCGTCCAAGGTCGCCTGGGTCGGCACCTGCCGCAACCCCAACGACGGCAAGGATTACCTCGTCTCCTACAACGATTGTTGCGGCAAGGGCGGCAGCTGTGGCGACGGCGGCTGTTCGCGCCAGGAAGGCGATCGGCCCGGCTATCGCATGGGGCTCGCCAGCGAATCCAGCTGGTGCGTGGCCAATGGCGACAAGGGCATCCATTGCACCCTCTCGGTTGTCGTCGGTATCGCCGAATGAGGCTTTCGCCAATTCCAGTCGTGCTGGCGCTGCTCGCAGCGCCAGCTCATGCGGGAGAGGCCGGCGAGTTGCTCTTCAACGACAACTGCAGCGGCTGCCACCAACTCGGCGGCGTGGGGTCGCCGGGCCTCGCGCCACCGCTGGTGGACAGTGAGCTCTGGGGCGCGCTGGGTGGGAAAGCCGCAAGCTACGTCGCTGGCGTTCTAACCGGCGGTCTGTCGGGGACCATTGTCGCCGACGGCAACACCTATACCGGGCTTGCCATGCCGTCGCAGGCGTGGATGTCGGACCAAGATATGTCGGCTGTGGCGGACTATGTCCTCAACGACCTCAACGGTCTGGGCCTCACCATTGCACCTGAGCTGTTTAGGGAAACGCGGGGGGCTCCACTCACGCACGCCGACCTACGATCGCTTCGAAAGGGACTGCTCCCATGACGCGCGCGCTGCTCTTCCTGCTATCGCTCGTCTTCGCTACGGGCGCCGTGGCCGCAGATCGAACGGCCGAAACCAACTATGTGCTGCGCTGCATCGGCTGCCACGTCGCCGATGGCACCGGACTACCCGGCGCGGGAATACCCAACTTCGTCGATCAGGTCGGCGCCTTTGCCGGGCTGCCCGAGGGGCGGGCGTACCTGATGCATGTCCCCGGCGTCATCGGCTCGAGCCTTTCCGATGCCGAGATTGCGGACGTGCTCAACTACATCATGGAAACGTGGGCGGGTCCTTCTCTGCCCCCGAACTATGTGCCGTTCTCGGCGGGCGAGGTCGCGACGCTTCGCGTGGCCAAGGTCGGGAACGCTGTGAAGTACAGGCGCATCGTTGCCGAACGGCTGGCTGCAGCCGGAATCGAAGTGCCGGAATACCCCTGGCCATAGAGCAGAGACTTGCTCCCGACGCTCGGACGAATTTGCCCGAGCGTGGGCTCAATCGGTGAGCGCAATCTGCTTTTCGACCCACGCATAGGTCATTTTGAGCCCGTCTTGCAGTTTAGCAGTGGGCCGCCACTGCAGGCGTTCTTCGATCAGGTGGTTGTCGGACGAGCGGCCCCGGACGCCGGTGGGGCCGGCGACGTGGCGTTTGTGAAGCCGCTTGCCGGCGATTGCCGCGACCATATCGACGAGCGTGTCGACACTTACCATCTCGTCGGAGCCGATATTGACCGGGCCGCTGAAGTCCGAGCGCATCAGGCGCAGTGTTCCCTCAAGGCACTCATCGACATAGAGGAACGAGCGGGTCTGCCTGCCGTCGCCCCAGACCTCGATCTCGTCGCCGCTCTGCGCCACGGCGACTTTGCGGCAGATGGCGGCTGGAGCCTTCTCGCGCCCGCCGTTCCACGCGCCTTCCGGGCCGAACACATTGTGGTAGCGCGCAATCCGCACCGCCATTCCGGAGTTTCGCGCGTGCGCCATGTAGAGCCGCTCGGAGAACAACTTCTCCCATCCGTACTCGCTGTCGGGATCGGCCGGATAGGCCGAGTCTTCGCTGCAATCGGGGTGCGCCGGATCGGTCTGGTTGCGGGCCGGGTAGATGCAGGCCGATGAAGAATAGAACAGGCGCTTGACGCCCTGCCGCGCGCTACACTCAGCCACGTTCAGGTTGATCGCCATGGAGTTGCGCATGATCTGCGCGTCGTTGTCGCCGGAAAAGATGTAGCCGGCGCCGCCCATGTCGGCGGCCAGCTGATAGACCTCGTCATAGGGTCGGTCGATGACCGCGCTGCAGGCCTGTGGGTCGCGAAGATCCGCGATGGTGAAGTGGTCGGCGGCCGAGGCAGAGAACTCGGGGTGTTTCAGATCCACCCCGTGGACCCGGCAGCCTTCGGCGCTGAGCCGGCGAACCAGGTGCGTGCCGATGAACCCACCGGCACCGAGGACCAATACATGTCTGGTCATGCTTGCTGAAATCCTGTTCCACTGAAAATCGGCGCCATCAGCCCGTCGATGCGTCGGTAGGCGACAACATCGCCGTCTGCCCCTGGGCTCCGCGCATCCTCGGCAACGAGGATCTCTACCACCCGCTCCCAGCTCATCGGGATGATCCGCGGGCTGACGCGGTCGATGCGCGCCGCCAAGAAGCCCAGCTCGTCGAGCAAGCCGGTGAGCTCCCGCGCCTTTCGTCCGCCCGCTGCGAGTGCGGAAGGCGAGATCTCGCACAGCAGCACAATCTCGTGCGGATGGCTCTCGAGCAGCGTGCGAGCGCCTGCAAGAACGTCGATCTCGCTACCCTGTACGTCGATCTTGATGATGAGGGGACGCTCGCGGCTCAATCCGGAATAATCGTCGAGGCGTCCCAGCTTCACTGTTGCCGAACCCTGCCGCGTTGCTAGGGGCAAAAGGCTGTTGTCGCCCCGGTTGAGCGCACTGAGGTGAAGTGTTGCCGTCCCGCTATGGTCCGACAGCGCCAGCTCGCTGACAGTGACGTTGTCGAGCCGGTTCACCGCGACATTGGCCCTGAGCTTGGCGAGATGGGCGGGATCGGGCTCGAAGCTGTGGACGTGCCCGCGGCCAGCCAGCGCATGCGCCGCGACCAGCGTGTACCAGCCGATATTGGCCCCGACATCGATGAAGTCCACTGCGTTGCGCAGCAGCTGCAGCACGATGGCGGTGCTGCTGCCCTCCCAACTGCCCCAGTCCTCGATAGCGGTCGACACGAATATGTCGGCCCTTCCATGCGTCTCCATGCGGAAGCGCGGCAGGCCGATGAGTTCGATGTTCACCAACCGAGCCTGTCCCCGCAGCCTGCGGATGAGATTACTCATCGGCATGGATGATCTCGAGGTCCGGCAGGCCCCAGCATTGGATGCCCATGTCAGCCGCCATGACGCCAAGGCCCTCGGTCTCGATCTCTCCCTTGCCCCATACCGGATGGCGCGGGCGAACATGCGTGCTCTCGACGCCATAGGGGTAAGGCGGGAATACCAGCCCGTCCCGGTGGAGGTCCGCGCGGACCAGCAGCATCGTGCCGCCGACAGCATCGAGCCGCATGGCGCCGCTGCCTCTCCGATCCGACAGCGTCGTCGCGCCGCCGTTGGTCCAGTTGTTGGCGTCGAAGGTCTTGCCGCCGGGCCGCTTGACGCAATTGGGCACAACGATATCGAACCCGGTCGCCAGCAGCCGCCGCAGCACGTCGGCTGGATAGTCGATGACGTCGACATCGATCCACAGCACCCAGTCCTCGTCGTCGAGTGCGCGGAAGAGCAGGTGGTTGCGGGCCCGTGCCAGCACCGCCCGCCGCATCAGCTGAAAAGCGGGGGCCCAGCGCGGCACGCCAGCCGGAATCGAAAAGCCGAAATCGCGATGGAACAGCTCCGCTCGCCGAGTCCGGCTGCTTAGCCGTGGCAGCAGCGCCTCGGCGACCTCATGGGTATCGTCCGTGCTGTCCCCTTCGAGCAACGCGACTGACAGCTGCTCGCGCGGCCAGTCCAGTTGCTCGATCAGTTCGACATAGCGGGGCAGGTGACGCGCCGCGCTCTTCATCGGGGTCAGGATCAGGATGTTGGGATCTGGCACTTGCGTCGTCGACATGGTTGCTCCGGGCGGCGCGATCAAATCTAATGAGCGCACAAGGCGCAAGCTGCGATCGGTCGGTGGCCGTCGTGGCATCCATCAGGGTCGATCGATGAACCAGGCAGAGGCTGCAGCCGAACGTGTCCGGCAGCTGGCCACCCAGATCCGAACTGCGGCGCGCGATCAGCCGCCCCTCGAAGGCACCGGGCGAGGGCTCGTCGTTGTGGCCGGCGGCGCGCGGATCTTCACCAATGCCTATGTGCTGCTGAATGTGCTCCGGCATACGCTGGGGTCATCGATCCCGGTGGAGCTTTGGTACTTCGGCCAGGCCGAGATTTCTCCGGCCATGGCGGCCCTGGTGCAGCCTCTTGATGTCCGGCTGGTCGATGCAGTGCCGCTCATCGCAGCGACGGGCGTAAACATCCAGGACGGCTGGCAGCTCAAGTCGTTCGCCCTTCTGCACAGCCGCTTTGCCGAGGTGCTGTTGCTCGATGCAGATCAAGTCCCGGTCAGCGAGCCGGCCGCCTGTTTCGACTGGCCGCAATATTCCGAGACCGGCGCGGTGTTCTGGCCCGACATCGTCGATCTGCGCAAAGACAACGGCATCTGGCCGCTGCTGGGGCTCGAGCCGCGACGCGCCGTCTCGTTCGAGAGCGGCCAGCTTCTCGTCGATCGCCGCCGCCACGCGGCAGGGCTCGCCGCCGCCGTGAGGTTGAACGAGGCGGCCGACGACATCTATCAGCTGATCTACGGTGACAAGGACACATACCTGTTGGCATGGCAGATGCTGGGCGCGCCGTACGCGCTCGTTCCCCACCGGCCTTATGTCGACGAGTTCATGCTCGTGCAGCGTGACTTCGAGGGCAACGCCCTGTTCCAGCACCGCACCAACGCCAAATGGCAGTACGGGGCGGAGCAGCGGGAGCTGTTCGGCTTCCAGCACCAGACGGCCTGTCTTGCCGCCCTCGCGGAACTCGAACGCCGCTGGAGCGGCCACGTCTTCACCCCGCCCGACCGCAGCCTTGATGCGCGGGAGATCGAGCAACAACTGATCGCGCTGGGATCGCTCGTATTCGAAGCAGGCGACGAGCCGACCTTCTCCATCAAGTTCGAACCACACGCCGAGATCGGCCAAGGGCGGGCCGCCGACCGCCGCCACTGGTGGGTCGAGGTGACCGGCGACAAGGTGCGGCTGATCCTCTCCGGGGGCGACCAGCAGAGTTACGTGCTGGAGCGTGGCACCGACAACGTTTGGAGAGGCAGGCGACATAGATTGCCGACGGTCAACGTCAGCCTCGTTCCTGGAGGACGCGGCCAGTCCGTGCCGAGCCCGGACCAGGCCGGGCTCATCGACGACCTGCTGCGGGCGGGCGGGGCCTTCGGAGGGCACGACGACCCCCAGCCGCGGCTGGGTGATGCGCTCAGGTTGTTGTCAGAAGTCATCCCCGGCGTGCGGGATCGCCTCCAGCATCTGGCCCAAACCCAGCCAGACCAAGGTGTCGGCGAGCGGCTGCGCACCTTGGCCGACGGCCTGGGGCAACCACCAATGCACCGCGACGTCGATCGCAGCCTGAAATTCGAGGTCGGTTACATCCGCGCCGAGATTCCCGGATGAACGATCGCCCACGGGCGCTGCACATCGCGCCGATCATGCCGGCTCGCTCCGGCAACGGCCTTGCCATGCGGCAGGGCATGTTCCTCGAGGCCTTGAGCCGGGCGTTCGACACGCACCTAGTGGTCCTCCCCATCGCCGGAGGATCCCAGAATCCGCAAACGCTGCCCGACGAACTCGGCGTGCAGACGACATCCATCCCGGTGGCGGGGAGGCAGGACACGCACTTTTCGCTTTTGGTGCGATTGACCGATCCGATAGCTCGCGTCGCGGCGTTTCGGTCGTACAGCCGCAGTTCGCTGGCCGCCCACCTCTCCCTGCCGGTGCTGACCGAGCTTCGGGCTGTTGTGGGGCAGGGGACATACGATCTGGTCCATGTCGGCCGCTCCTATCTCGCCGACGCGCTCTCGGTTGTATCGGGAACCCGCGCGACGATGGACCTCGATGAGGACGAATGGACCTCCTGCCAGGAGGTCGGGGCGACGCTGCGCGATAGTGATCCGGTCGGCGCTACCTGGGCAGAGGCCGAGGCCACGGCAATGTCCGCCCTAATCGACCGCTCGGCGTCCGGTGTCATCCGGCACTTCATTTCAAGCGAGCGCGACGCGGAATGGATTGACCGGCGGCATCCCGGTCTGGCGCTGGAAATCATCGAGAATGCGGTAGTCCTCCCAGGCCAGTACGACCGCAGCGACGATGGCGGGACGCTGCTGTTCCTCGGCGCGTTCGGCTACTCACCCAATGTCGATGCAGCGCGCTGGCTGGTGCACGACATTTGGCCGATCGTGCAGAGGCGGGCCAAGCGACCCGTTCGGCTAGTGCTCGTCGGCCGCGACCCCGACCGTGTGGACGATCTCGGAACGCATCCCGGCGTCGAGCTGCGCGGCGACGTCCCCGACGTTGCCGATGCATATGCCGCTGCAACGCTTTTCGTTGCTCCGCTGCGCGCCGGGGCAGGGACCCGGATGAAGCTCCTGGAAGCTGCAGCGCATCGGGTCCCGATCGTCACCACCAGCCTTGGGGCCCGTGGCTTGCCCCTCGTCGCCGGCCGCGACGTGCTCGTCGCAGACGAAGCCGATGACTTTGCCGCAGCCATTCTGGATGCGCTGCAGAACCGCGAGGCGAGCGCCGCACGGGCCGGGGCCGCGCACGAAATCGTCCGCGCAAGCTACGACCGGGCGCAAGCCGTCGAGCGCCTCGCTTGCCGACTGCGCAACATTGCCGCTACATGACTGCCGGCCTAAGGAGACCGATGCGATGACCGAAATCACCCCAGATACGAAGTTCCATACCGTTGACGGCGTCGAGCTCAATCGTGTTCCGGATGGTGCCATGGTTTATCAGAATGACCGCGAGCGGGTACACTTCCTCAATCCCACAGCTCTCGTCGTCTATGAACTGTGCGGCCTCAGCAAGACCGCCGGCGAGATCGAGATTTTCCTCGCCGATGCCTTTGGCCTCGGCGCCTCGCCCACGGAGGCGGTCCGCGAGTGCCTCGCATCGCTGCTCGATGAAGGACTCGTCGTTTGCGCCCCGTCATCTGCCGCACCCTGAGACGCGAGTACCGTCTCCATCCCCCCACCGCCGAGATCGGCGCGTTGCTGGCTTTCGTTGGAGCCGAGCCTGCGCTGCCGGGGCTGTCGCTCGAGCCCGTCGATGTTCCGATCCACTTTCGGGACGGCTTCCTCGTCGCTTCGGTGCCGGGTGAGGGGAGCATCGAAGGCACGCCCAATCACCTGATCGGCGCCATGCACCGGGTGGTGCTGACGGACCTCGTCGAGGGTGATCCCGATACCCCTTTCGTCCACGGCGCAACGGTCGTGGTCGAGGGGCGGCGAGTGCTGATGGTCGGTCACAAGGGCTGCGGCAAGAGCACGTTCTCGCTGCACCTCGCGATGGCCGGACACGACGTTGAGGGCGACGAGCACCTGATGATCCGGGAGAGCGAAGTGATCGCCCGGCCTCGCACGCTGCGCGTGAAGGAGGGGAGCCTGCAACTCGTGACCGGCCTTCCTGCCGCGATACTCGAGGCGCCATCGATCCTCAACTGGGATGGCACAGCGATCCGCTCGGTCAGCCCGGCGATGGGCGGCAGGCCATGGGTGATTCGCGCCGGACACCTCGACGCGATCGTCTTTCTCGTTGCCAACCATGGCGGCCGCTCGGCCGCGCGGCGGATCGCCGGCAACGACGCCTTCGGCCGCCTGATGGGCGAGATCATGCTCCCGCGCACTGGCGTTGCCGCCGCTACTGGCCGCTTGCGCCGCCTCGCGCTCGAGGTGCCGGCGTACCAACTGTTGCTCGGAGACCTCGATACTGCGGAATGGCACCTGCGCAAGATCGCAGCCAGTTGACGTAATCGACGTTACGCGCCAACATTTCGTCGTTGAGGGATCATTTTTAGGGGATTGCTTTGTCCGAAAAGAATGAACATGAGCGGCTCGAACAGGCGCTCGAAACTGTTGACCAGGGCCGCCGCGCCGCGCTGCGCAAGCTGGTAACCACCTCGGCCTTCGCGGCCCCGGTGGTGGTGTCCTTCGCTATCGGCGGTCTCACCGTCAGCCCGGCTCTCGCGGCCAGCAACGTTTCGTGAATCAAGCGCAGGGCGTTGATCCCAGGATCAGCGCCTGCCTGATCGTCAAGAACGAGCAGCTGTTTCTCGACGGCTGCTTGTCGTCGTTGCAAGGCCTCGTGGACGAGGTCGTCGTCGTCGATACGGGCTCCACCGATGCCTCCATTGATATCGCGCGACGGCACGACGCCCGTGTGATCGAGTATGCGTGGCACGATGACTTTGCAGCGGCTCGTAATGTTGGCCTGGCGGCTGCCTCGTGTGAGTGGCTGCTCTACATCGATGCCGATGAGCGGCTGGTAGGAACAACGCGCGAGGACCTGCGCGAGGGCCTTTCCTCGCCCGATGTCTTTTGCGCTCGCCTCGTCTTCCGAGTGGCCAGCAACCGGACGCTGTTCCGCGAGTATCGGCTGTTCCGGAATGATCCGCGGCTGCGTTTCAAGGGCGCCATGCACGAGACGATCCGGCCTGATCTCGACGTCTTGCAGCGAGACATCGGCGCCCGCGTGATCGACGTGCCGGCAAAGCTCGTCCACCTGGGTTATGACGGCGATATGACCCGGAAGTACCTGCGCAACCTGCCACTGTTGCGGGCAGCCGTCCTCCGCGATCCGGACCGCGTTTACTACTGGAACGACCTCGCACACACCCTCGCCGGGCTCGGTGAGACAGACGAGGCGATCGCCGTCTCGGGGGAAGGCGTGGCGCGCGCCGTGCCTGCCGATCGATCGAGCCGCATCCTCCGCAGCATGCTGATTCACACCCACGCCCGCCTCCGCGCGCAACGCGGCGAGGATGTGCGCGAGTTGATCGAGACCGGGCTTCAACTCTACCCCGCCAACTGGAGTCTTCGCTTCCTTCGCGCGCACGCCCAGATCGACGCCGGCGCGCCCGATGCCGCACTGGCCGATCTGGAAGCGCTCGTCGCCCAGGATGCGGAGAGCCTCTGTGACGACCTTCTGGCGCATGACCGGCGGATCTTTGGCTGCTACGCCCACGACCTCATGGGGCTTGCGCTCCTGCGCATGGGGGATCGGACCGGCGCCGCCGCGGCATTCGCCCGCGCCGCCGCCGCTGCACCCGATGTGCTCGAGTACCGCGTCAAGGCGTTGGCGCTTGGCGGCGCATCGGTCGAGGCAGGATCATCGGCCGCTTGACGAAGGTCAGCGGCATCGCGAGCCACCAGTACATCCGTCGCAGGGTGCTTTCGCCGCCCTGGGCTCGCCGCATGCGCTCCGGGTGCCTGGCCGCACGCAGTTCCGGACCGATGCCTGTCTCACCCTCGGCTGTGCGCATGTTGTCCCACCACTGCATGGCGTCCTCGGCCAGCCGCAGCGGCGCCACAACGGGCATGCCGAACAAGTCGACCGCCGCCGCAACCCAGAGCTCGAGGATCGCCAGCAGCCGCGGATGGCGCGCCGCTCGCGCGACCAGTGCGTCACGTTCGTCCGCACCCAACTCCATCACCTCGGCGGCGAACTCGTAGAGGCCCTTGGGCTCGATCAGCGCCCGCTTCACGGCGCGGTGCCCGACATGGTGGTGCACCATGCCGTGCAGCACGCTGAGCTGGGGCGGCAATACCGCGACACCAGTCGGGGAGGCGACTGCGGCACCGATCAGCTCTGCGGTGGGCAGGAACTGCTCTACCCGCGACGGGCCACCGCGACGGTGGATCTCGATCCAGCCGGGCAGGTCGTCACGATAGAGCTCATGCAGGTGGTGATGGACGAGCCGAGGGCGGGGCTTGCCGTCCGGCCGATACCCCAGCGACAGTACGATTTCCTGCGCCTCGACTGCCTGGTGCGGCGCAACGAGCAGGTCCATGTCGCGCAAGTGCCGCCAGTCGGGCCGCCCAGTGACGATCGAGCGGCCTCCCTTGAGCGCGATTGGCACGATCCCCGCGCGACCGAGGGCCGTTGTGATCTCCGCGAGGCGCTCCCCGAGGACCAGCCGACGGGCGACATGGTCAGCCTCGCGCTGGGCGAGAGCCTTGGTGACCGTCATCCGTCCATCCGGCAACGTCAGCGGCGGCACCGCCGGGGCGAGCCGCAGCCGCGCCACCGCGCGCACCAGCACCGACCCCAGGCGCTGCTCGTCGGCGTAAGCAAGCAAGCGGTCCCACCCGATCGCGTCGATGCGCACCTTGAGCTCATCGGCGTGCGCCGCATCGGCATCGAACCTGATGCAGGCGCAAAGCAGGGTGTGCGCCGCGTCGCGGCTAGCCGGATCTGCCGTCACTGGAACTGCACCTTCGTCGTCGGCTTGCCGGCCAACCGCCGAGCCAGCCGCGTGCTGCGCGCGGACAACGCAGCCCTGAGCCCGAAGGGAAGGCTGGGCCTGCCCCGCCTGTGATTGGCCCGTGCCTCGCGGACCAGTTCGAGAAGCCGGACCCAATAGGGCGTCGCCGTCGCCTCCAGCTTCTCGCGCATCCACACCGGCAGCGGCTTGCTACGCCAGGCGAAGTAGGCCTCGTACTCGTCCGGGCTGTTCATCAGATGTCGCAGGTACTCCGCGAGGCCCTTGGTTCCGCCATAGGCCTCGGCGTCGATATACGAGTGCTCAGGCGCGAACTCGGCCGCGTTCGGGGCCCCCCGGTAGACCGGCACGGTACCCACCATCAGCGGATCGAACAGCTTCTCGGTGACGTAATCGATGCCGATCGAGTTCTCGAGCGACAGGCAGAAGCGGTAGCGCGCGATGGTGTCGAGCTTGCTCTGCCGGCCCTTGTCCTCGCCGAGCTCGCGGTTGCGATAGACCCGTCCGTAGGAGTCGACGTTAATCTGCCGCATCAGGGCGCGCGAAAAGGCGTTGCGGCCGCACCCATCTATGATCGCCGTCTGGAACATGACGAGCGGGGCAGCCTCCGTCTTCTCGGGCTGCGTCAAGCCAAGGGCCGCGTTCCATCGCGGGAGGCCCGGCAGGTAAGACGACCAGACGTCAGCCGTACGCTCGTAGGTAACCGTCAGGTCGAAATGGCTGAGGAACGCAGGGTCGGCCATGCGCGGGTAGTTGATGGCGCTTTCCATCGACCACAGCACCCACATTTGTCCGGGATATTTCGGCGTGTCGTGTAACTGGCTAGGCCTCCAGTCGGGGATGTGAAACACCACCGCGTCGGCTTCCGCAATCCGGGCTGCATCGGTGGTGAAATGTCCGCGTAGCCCCGCCGGCACGCCCTCGAGCGGCACCGGCCCCCGGAAATAGGGCGTGCGAAACAACACTAGCGGGCTTGTATCCGTCAAAATGCGCGCCTGTCACCGTTCCTCCGATCCGTAGCCGCCACCACGGGAGCTAGGCAAGGGCGACGATGGCCTATGGCTCAAAGCAGTCGCCCACGAGAGGCAACTCATGGCCCAGGGCGGTCACGGTTTACATTTCTTGGTGTCGAAGTAGTAGATCAGCCCACCCTTGGCGGCGCCGTCTGCCGAGTCCAGCGTCGCCATCGCCTCCCCTGCGCCGGTCAGCGCCAGTTTCACCGAGACGTTGAGGACGGCCTCGTCGCCGCAACCCACCCGTTTCATCAGGCCGGCGCCGATGTTTTCGGTGAACAGGAACTCGCCATCGTGCTCGCCCTTGGTGGTGCGGCGGAAGTGGCGGCCCTTGTTGCGCGGGCCCAGCTGGTAGTCGACGGTTAGCTCCGATGTTTCCTTGCGCGCCAGGTGCGCATAGCCGCGATAGTCGACCCGGTAGACGCCGAGGCTGTAGCCCTCCGGCAGATGCAGGGGAACCGACAGGCTGCACTGCTTTTGCTCGTCCCCAGCGGAAACCAGGAACGCATCGAAGAGAATGCTCAGGGCCGTGCCGTCGGGCGAGTTGACCACCGAATAGGTGCCCTGCGGGCATCCGTCCTGCGCCATGACAGCGGTAGCAAGGGGGCTGGCGAGTGCCAGTGTCAGGAAGCCGAAAACGAACTTGATGTTCATGCGCTGGCCTTTCTAGCATTTCCGCCACTGCAGGCGGTAGACGATGGCGGTCTTGATGTCCTGCGACCTGATGCTCGAGGATGCCGCGCGCCCCCCGCTGGTGCTGACGCGCAGGCTGGTGTTGCTGCGCAGGATGACGTCGGCCCCGCATGCCGACCACACCCTGGCGGCGATCGTGTCGGAGAACGCGAACCGCCCCTGCAGCGGTCCATCGAAGGCGCGCGTCAGGACCGGCCCGCGCCCTCCGGCGAAGAAGTATTCTGCCCTGAACTGCGCCTTGGCGCCGGCCGGCAGCCGGTTGACGCCGCGATAGTCCACCGCCACGACCGAGACCGAGATGCCCTGGGGAACACTGAGGGGGATGGCCAGGTTGCAGCTCTTGCGGTCGAAGCTGCGGCTTCCGCCTGCCGCGACCTGGTAGCGATCGAACCTCAGGCTGAGGCTCTTCTTGTCGGCACTCAGCGCCACTGCTGCGGTGCCGGCGGGACAGCCTGTTCCGCCGTAGCTTGCCTTGCCCAGGCGCAAACCGGTCTGGGCGTAGGCAGGCAGGCTGATCGCGAGAATGGATAAGGCCAACAGTAAGGCTCGCACGGTGAAACTCCCCGTTCCTACCCCCAAGCCTCCTGCTATTCGCCGACTCCCGGCGTCCGTCCCCGAGCAAGCGGGACGGCGCGTGCCGTCCCCTTTGCCCGGGTGAGGTGCGCTAGCACTGCTTCCACTGAAGCAGGTAGACGATGGCGGCGCTCACGTCCTCGGAATCAACGGTTGCGAGGGCCTGCTTGTTGCCGGTGGTGGTGACCCTGATGCTCGAGTTGGTGCGCAGGTTCACGTCTGCACCGCAGGCCGACCAGACGATCGCCTGTGCCACCAGCTCATTGTGGATCAGATAGTCCTCGTCCTTGGGGCCGTTGAACCTCCGGGTGAAGGTCGGGCCGCGAGCGCCCGCGAAGAAGTACTCGACGTTGAACTGCGAGTTGGCGCCGACGGGGACATTGTTGTAGCCGCGGTAATCGATGGCCAGGACGGAGATGGAAAGGCCCTGGGGGACGAGTACCGGGATGGCAACGTTGCAGCTCTTGCGGTCGAACGTCCTGCCGGTGTCGCCACCCGCCTCGACCGAATAGGCGTCGAACAGCAGGCTCAGTGATTTTGCGTCAGGACTTAGGGTCGCCGAGACGCTGCCACCCGGGCAGCCAGTCCCGCCATACCCCGGCTCACCCAACGCGATGTCGTCTTGTGCATGAGCAAGCGGAGCAAATGTGCCGGTAAGGGCCAGTGCTGCAATCGCCAAGATCTGTTTCATTTTGGGGGTCCTTCGCTTCCAAGTTGGCAACCATGCCCCCAGTGTTGAACCTAGCAGATGGTCAGTGAGCTTCGCATGAGAGGCGCGTTCAGGCTCGGTTCAGGTGCCCGAGCGCGCCGGCCCGACTAGGGTTGCGTCGCCGTCAAGGTGAACGAGTCCGGCGCGCTTGCGTCGTCGTAGCTGTCGGCCACTTCGAGCCAGTAGCGGCCGCCGGCCGGCACCTCGAGCTTCAGCTCGCCATCGGCGCCGGGGGCAGGCGAGGACGTCCAGTTGGCGACTACGTCGAGGTTGGCGTCGAGCAGGCGCATCGCGACGTCGATGTTGACGGGGACCTGAGAGGCACGGACGGTGAGCGGCCCCGCGGTCGCATCGAGCAGGTAGAGATCGTGATCGCCGCGCGGCAGGATGCTGGCCTGCAAGGGCGAGCCGAGCGCGAGCGGTTTGGCGTCCCGTGGGCGGTCATTCGGCTCGAGCGCGTCCTCGGCGGCGGTCAGCGTCGCGGTCAGCGTCACCGGCAGAATGGAACGCCCGTCGTCATAGGCGTCGGCCACCAGCAGCCAGTACTTGCCAGCTGTGGGCAGGTCGGCATCGAAGGTGAAGGGGGCGCCCGCGGCCGGTGCCGTCGCCCAATCGCGGACGACGTTGAGGTTGCTGTCGACCAGCCGCATCGCCACCTCGATCCCCGCGACGCCAGTGGCCGCGATCGACAGGCGCCCGCGATGCGCGGCGTCGAGCACGAAGTTGTCGCGGTCGCCGCGTGGCAGGATGGTGAGCTGGGTTGGCATGCCGAAGGCGAGGCTCGTTGCAGCCACGCTCGTGTTGTTGGGCTCATTGGCATCCGGTGATGCAATGAACGCCGCGTTGAGCTTCAGCGGAGCGGGCGAGCGCGCGTCGTCATAGGAATCTGCGAGCTCGATGACATAGCGGCCGGGCCCGGGCAGATCGACGACGAAGGTATTGTCGACGCCGGCTGGCGTCGACTGCCAGTCGCGGAGCATGGCGTTGTCTGGCCCGTAGAGGCGCAGCGCAGGATCGATCGCCGCGGGGACGCCGCTGGCGGTCACCGTCAATTCACCGTGCTCCTCCACTTCCACGGCGAGGAAATTGTGCTCGGTGCGCGGGAATACGGCGACATCCGTGGGGGTCCCGAGGGACAGGATCGCCGGCCGGGTCAGGCTGTTATTGGGCTCGGTCGCGTCGATGGCCGGGGTGAAGGACAGCGCCAGCGAGTAGGGGGCGGGCGAGGTCGCATCGGAGTAGCTGTCCGACATCTCGATGATGTAGCGCCCTGCCTCGGGCAGATCGGCCTCGGCCGGCGCGGTGCCGGGAAGCAATGCCGACGTCCAGTCCCGCACCAGCCGGCGATCGATGTCGTCGACACGGGCCACCAAGTCGACAGGCGAGGGCATGGCGTTCGCAGCGATCGTCAGCACCCCCGCGCCCGGAACGTCGAGCGCGCAGAAATCGACATCACCCTGCGGGCTGATGCTGTCCTCGATACCGCGCGCGATGTCGAACGGGGGAGCGGCCGCGAAACTATTGTTGGGCTCGCCGCAGGCCAGCGCCTGAACCGGCGATCCGATGCCAAGCCGCACCTGCACGGTTTGCGCCTGCTTGGCAACGGCTTCGAATGGCGTACGGCCCGTGGTCGTTCCCACGGTGGCCTCCGCAAGGTATTGGCCGGGCGCCAGCGGCAAAGCTGGCCGCGACACGCCCGCTGTGAGCGGAACGGTGTCTTCGCTCGCCAGCGAGGTAACGGTCCATATGACGCCGGTGGTGATGGCGTTGCCGGCCTGGTCGAGTGCCTCGAGCGTGATGAGGTCGGTGGCCGCCGGCGCCGCGGCACGGTTGGCGACGGTCTGCAGCGCCTGCTGCAGCTGCGGGGCGTTGTCAGCGGTGAGGTATAGCCCGCCGGTTTGTTCGGCGAGGCAGGCCAGCTGCTTTTCGTTGGCGGCGACCGAGAAGCCGATCACGTGGACGGAGAAGTTGACGCCCATCTTGGCGAGTTCGCCGGCGAGGGCGCAGGGGTCGCCGCCACAGGTCTCGATGCCGTCGGAGAAGAGGATGACGCTGGCCGGTCGGTCGGTGGTCGCGAGGTCGTCGGCGGCGCGGCGAACAGCCTCGGTGAGTGGGGTCTTGCCGCGCGGCGTCAGGTTGTCGACGAGCGTGCTGAACGCGCCGGCGTCGAGCGGGGCGACCGACCGCAGTGTCTCGATATCGGTGCAGTCGGACGTGCGGTTGTGGCCGTAGGCGACCAGACCAAGGTCTGCGGCGGTGTTCCAGGACTGCAGCAGCGAGCGGACGGATTCGCGGGCGATCTCGATCTTGGCCCGGCCCTCGATCTGGCCCCACATGCTGTTGGACTCGTCGAGCACCAGCATCACGGCCGGGCGTGCCGACGCGTCTGCCGGGCTGCCCGAACCGAGGCCTGTCGCCTTGCCCAGCGCGTCGGTGAGCTGCTGCTGGTTCTCGGCGGCGTAGTACTGGCCGCCGCCGGCCTTGGCCGCTTCCTCCAGCTGCGCCTTGGTCGCTTCGTCGACGCCGAAGCCGATGATCTGCAGGTCGATGTCGATCTTGCCGGGCGCAGGACCCGGACCTTGGCCAACCGCGGGCTGGCCGCTAGTTGGCGGAGGAACCAGGCCCGGGGCCTGCTGCGCCTGGGCGGCCGGGTAGAGCAGGGCCAGGAAGAAGGCGAGGGTGGCGGCGATACGCTTGGCGCTCATCAGGTCCCCCTGTGCGCGAGGTTCGACTATTCCTTGGCGGCCCCGATCAGGTCGCCACTGCAGCTCTCCGCCCCATCGGTCAAGACGACGAGGCGCTGGCTCTTGCCCTTGCCGTTGGCGCGCAAATGCTCCTTGGCAAAGCTGATGCCCGCGGCCAGTGGGGTGCCGCCGCTGGGCGTGATCGGCTCGAGGGCGGCCAGCAGCGGCGCCGAGGTGGTGGTGAAGTCCTGCACGACGCGGATGTCGCTGCATTCGAAAAAGACGATCAGGGCGACCTCGACCTTGCCGCTCATCTGGCCGATCACCTGGCGCGCCGAGGCCTTGGCCTTATCCATGCGGCCCTGTTCCTCCATGCTGCCCGAGGCATCGAGGAGGATCGCGATTGATTCATCGACCTCGCCGCCCAGCATCTCGAGCAGCTGCTTGTCGAGGCCCGCGACCTCCCCCTCGGCAGCTTTGGCCTTTGCAGCGAGCGCAGCCTTGGCCTTCTCGGCCAGCTGCTGCTGGTACATGTCTTCGACCCAGGCGTTGAGGAACTGGTCCAGCTTGGCTTCCCACTCGGGAGTCAGCTTGTCCCTGGTTCCCGGAACGATGAGCGCATCCTTGGTGTACTGCTTGAAGAACTCCTCGGTCGCCATGACCCGCATCGCACCGAAGGAAATGTTGACGATTGCCTCCTCGGGGGGCGCCCCGTTGTCGCGACGCCGGGCATACCCATCCACCACCGCCTGGGTGACAGCGGGCTCGTAGACGAACTTGTTTACCAGCTCCATGCCGGTCTTGACCCAGCTGAAGGCGCTGAAGCCCTTCATGAATGCAGCGACCGCGGGATCGAAGCTCCCCATCTTCTTGAGGGCTTCCTCACCGATCTTTTCGAGGACTTTCTTGAGCGCTTCGCCATCATTGGCGCTCTGCAGGTCATTGCCGATGCGCACCAGCAGCAACGCGTTGCCGTATTGCTCGAAGAAATCGTTCAGCTCGGGCTTGTTCAGCAATTCCAGCGGCTTTGAGCCGAACGACGCTACCTTGTCGTTGGCCTCGAAATAAGTGCGCAACGCATCCCGTTGCTCATCGGTCAAGGCGGCATTGGCTGCGCTCACCGGCAAGAATAAAGCCAGGCAAACAACCATCAGAAATCTAAATGATGTAAACCTTGCAAGAAGCCTCATGTCGTAAGCTCCTTCCTGCGCGACATCTGTCAGTATTGGTCGCCCCAGGCGGCCGAACATAGATGTTGTAATAATCGCGCGGATAGAGATGGCCGCGGCAACTGTCGCCATCGACGTCTTGCCTGCGTGTCCGGCGGTCAAGTCGTTCGTCTATCTCCAGAAAGATATACTATAGATCGGTCGTTTCGGATGCAAGTCACGACGCCGGGAACTTCGGAACGGACGCTCCACCCGAAGCGTCGCCGGCCTGGCGACGGAATGACCGCTGCGACTTTTAGTCCAGCTAAAATCCTGTGCGGCCCATCACATTTTCCCCACACAAATCAGCGACGCGTGCCACAGTCAGGCACGGGGGCATAAATGGGCGATCTCAACGAACTCCGCGGCCGCATTCGGGCAGCCATCCTCGCCGACGAGGCCGAGACCATCGCGCGGCTCAAGGCCGATGCGGCGCTCTCCGCCGAGGACCGTGCCGCCATCGGCGCGCGTGCGCTGAACCTGGTCGAGAAGGTACGCGCCGCCCAGTCCTCGGGCATGCTGGAATCCTTCCTCGCCGAGTATTCGCTCTCCACCGACGAAGGCATCGCGCTGATGTGCCTCGCCGAGGCGCTGCTGCGCGTCCCCGACAACCGCACCATCGACGACCTGATCGAGGACAAGATCGCGCCGTCGCGCTGGGCCGAGCATCTCGATCGCGCCAATTCGGCGCTGGTCAACGTCTCCACCCTGGCGCTCACCCTCACCGGCTCGGTGTTGCGTGAGGGCGGGGCAGGCATCGCCGGCACCATCAAGAATTTCGTGCAGCGCATCGGCGAGCCGGTGATCCGCTCCGCCGTGATGCAGGCGATGAAGATCCTCGGCAGCCAGTTCGTGCTCGGCCGCGACATCGAGGAGGCGACCCGCATCGCGCGCCGCGCCGAGAAAGACGGCTTCACCTATTCCTACGACATGCTGGGCGAAGCCGCCCGCACCGAGGCCGACGCCAAGCGCTATCGCGCCGCCTATGCCGAGGCGATCGCGGTGCTCGCCACCCGCTCTACGGCCGGCTCGGTCCGGGATAACCCGGGCGTTTCGGTAAAGCTCTCCGCCCTCCACCCGCGCTACGAATTCATGAAGCGCGAGCGGGTGATGGATGAACTGGTCGAGCGCACGCTTGCCCTCGCCATGATGGCCCGCGGCGCCAACATGGGCTTCAACATCGATGCCGAGGAGGCCGACCGGCTCGACCTCAGCCTCGATGTCATCGCCGCCGTTCTCTCGGACGAGCGCCTCAGCGGCTGGGACGGCTTTGGTATCGTGGTGCAGGCCTATGGCCAGCGGGCCAGCCATGTCATCGACTGGATCGAGGCGCTGGCCGAGCAGCTCGATCGCCGCGTCATGGTGCGGCTGGTGAAGGGCGCCTATTGGGACAGCGAGATCAAGCGCGCCCAGGTGCTGGGTCTATCAGGCTTCCCGGTGTTCACCCGCAAGGCCGCGACCGATGTCAGCTACATCGCCAACGCCAAGCGGCTGTTGTCGAAGACCACGCGCATCTACCCGCAATTCGCCACCCACAACGCCCACACCGTCGCCGCCGTACTTGAGCTGGCGCAGACCCTCGGCGTCGCCAACGATGCCTTCGAGTTCCAGCGCCTCCACGGCATGGGCGAGCGGCTGCACCAGATCCTCCACGACGAGCACCAGACCCGCACTCGCATCTATGCGCCGGTCGGCCGCCACTCCGACCTCCTCGCCTATCTCGTCCGCCGCCTGCTCGAAAACGGCGCCAACGGCTCGTTCGTCAACATGATCGCCGATCGCGACGTGCCGGCCGCCGAGGTGGTGCACGATCCCTTCGAGGCGGTCGAAACCGCCAAGGCCAAAGTGCGCGCGCCGAACGGCCTGTTCGCTCCAACACGCGCCAACTCGCGCGGCCACGATCTCACCGATCCGCTGGTCGTCCAGTACCTGCTGGCCGACCGCGACCGCTTCCGCCCGAGCGAAAAGCGCTGGCATGCCGTGCCGGCCTCACTGGTCGCCGGAAGCCAGGGCGAGCAGTTCAACATCGTCAGCCCCGCCACCGGCGAGCCGGTGGGCGACGCCATCGGGGCAGGGCCCGAGACGCTGGAACTGGCCATCGCCACCGCCAAGGACGCCGCCCCAGGCTGGGCCGCCCGCCCGGTCGCCGAGCGCGCGCTGCTGCTGCGCCAGGTCGCCGATCTCTACGAGGACAACGCCGCCGAGTTCTTCGCGCTCTGCGCCCGCGAGGCCGGCAAGACGCTCGCTGACGCCGTCGGCGAAGTTCGCGAGGCCGTCGATTTCCTCCGCTTCTACGCCGCCGAGGCCGAAGCCAGCGAGCCGCGCCAGCCACTCGGCGTCTTCACCTGCATCTCGCCGTGGAACTTCCCGCTGTCCATCTTCACCGGCCAGGTTGCTGCTGCGCTGGTCGCCGGCAACACCGTCTTGGCCAAGCCCGCTGAAACGACGCCGCTGATCGCCGCGCTTGCCGTTCGCCTGATGTACCAGGCCGGCATCCCCGAAGAGGTGGTGCAACTGGTGCCCGGCTCCGGCCCGGTGGTGGGCACCGTGCTCACCTCCGATCCGCGCATCGACGGCGTCTGCTTCACCGGCTCGCTCGCCACCGCCAAGGCCATTGACGTCAAGATGGCCGACAACCTGGTGGCCGGTGCCGCCCTTGTCGCCGAAACCGGCGGCCTCAACGCGATGATCGTCGACTCCACCGCGCTGCCCGAGCAGGCGGTGCGCGACATCCTCTCGTCTGCCTTCCAGTCTGCCGGCCAGCGCTGCTCGGCGCTCCGGATCCTCTACGTGCAGGAAGACGCCGCCGAGCGGACGCTCGAGATGCTCTACGGCGCCATGGACGAGCTGAAGCTCGGCGACCCGTGGGACCTCTCCGTCGATATCGGCCCGGTGATCGACCAGAGGGCCAAGGCGAAGATGGATGCCTACATCGCCGACTTCGCCGCCCGCGACGCCGTGCTGCACCAGCTCGCTGCGCCGGAGCAGGGGACGTTCGTCGCTCCTACCGTGCTCAAGGTCTCGGGTATCGCCGAGATGAAGGAAGAGATCTTCGGCCCGGTCCTCCACGTCGCGACCTTCAAGGCCGAAGACCTCGACGCCGTCATCACCGCCATCAACGCCTCGGGCTACGGCCTCACATTCGGCCTCCACACCCGCATCGATGGCCGCGTCGAGCAGAT
The DNA here is from genome assembly GCF_056405135.1 of Devosia sp. P1_H9. Lineage (NCBI taxonomy): Bacteria > Pseudomonadati > Pseudomonadota > Alphaproteobacteria > Hyphomicrobiales > Devosiaceae > Devosia > Devosia sp. P1_H9. Next base: position 423,075 of record NZ_JBFUCQ010000001.1, on the reverse strand, counting down.
CTCCGACCGCGTCCGCGCCGGCAATATCTACGTCAACCGCAACCAGATCGGCGCCGTGGTCGGCTCGCAGCCGTTCGGCGGTGAAGGCCTCAGTGGCACCGGCCCGAAAGCCGGCGGCCCCAACTACCTCAAGCGCTTCTGGCGCCCGGAGGAGCGGTTCGAGCCCTCCACCAGCGTCAACCCGCTCTCCGGCCTTTCCATCGGCTTTGCCATCGCAGCCGTCGACCAGGTGAAGATCGGCATCGAACGCGTCGGCATCGAGCCGGCCCAGCAGACGCTGCCAGGCCCCACCGGCGAATCCAACACGCTCTACACCTGGCCGCGTGGGGTCGTGCTCTGCCTCGGTCCCGGCACCGAGAGCGCCCTGCAGCAGGCCACATTGGCGCTGGAACAGGGCAACGGCGTGCTCGTCGTCGCCCCCGGCGCCAGCCGCATCGCCGAAGCGCTCGGCGCCAATGGCGAGCCCATCGGCGGCCTCGACAAGAAACTGTCGCCCGCCGCCATCGAAGCCGGCCTCAGCGTCGACGCGATCATGCATTTCGGCACCGACGCCGACCTCCGCCCCTGGCGGCAAGCGCTATCCCGGCGCGAGGGCGTGATCATCCCCCTCATCACCCGGCCAAGCGATGCCGAACGGCTGATCACCGAGCGGCATGTCTGCATCGACACGACAGCCAGCGGCGGCAATGCGGAGCTGCTGGCGGGGCAGTAGGGGGCCGTCTGCCAACAGCTGACGGATCCAATCCGTCGAATCCCCCACGTAGTCTCCCCAACGTTACGTCCGCAGGCGGCGTGATACCTCTTTCTCGGCGGCGCCGATCTTGTTGTCGGCGCCTCGGGGGCAGGGCGTTTCATCATGGCGGCGTTGAATTCAGCGCGCCGGCACATCGCCGGCGCAGGCATCGTTGCGCGTGCGTTTGCGGCCGCGCTGGTGATCCTCGTAGCAGCGTGTTCTTCGCTGACGCCGCGTGTGGTTTCGCCCAAGCTTGACGGCAGGGCCGTCGCGACCAGCGTGTCCGAGCACAAGATACTGATCGAGGCGCTGCGCGCCGACGCGGATGTCCTCGGCTATGGCGGCTCCGACTGGTACGAAGTGGCGCTCGCCGGCTTCAACTATGTCGACGACGAATGCGCGGTCTATTTCGACTCGCTGTTCGCCTTCAACCGCCGGACGGCGGCGATCAAGTCGGGGCTCAACGCCTTCGACCAGACCACCAGCGCGATCCTCCAGATCACCGGAACGGCGAGCGTCACCATGGGCGTGATCGCCCAGGCCTTCGGCCTCGCCGGCAGCATGACCGATGTCGTCGCCGGCACGTTCCTCTACGAGTTGCCGCCGGCCAACACGCAGAAATTCGTGCAGAAGACCATGGCCGCCTACAAGCAGGCCGCCGACGACAAGCGGGGCACCATCAATAGCCCCGCCTCGGCCTACAGCGCGGTCCGCGGCTACCTCAATATGTGCCTGCCGGTGACCATCGAAGGCCAGCTCATCGAACACATCAGCGACAGCGTCGCAGAGCCGAAAGCCGGCCGGACCGGCACCAATATCGAGGTGAGCGTCCGCTCTGCCGGCCCTGCGGACGTGCTCGCAAACGCCGATATCCGGCTGCCAGCCGTCGCCCTGCCGCCTGCCGAAGCGCCGGGCCTCAACGCGTACGAGAAGCTGGTGCGGCGCGGGCAGTGGGAGGCCGTGCAACTCGCGATCTGCGCTGAGGTCGACGGAAACCCCGGGTCGGCGACGCACGAGGCGATGGCCGAGTTCTTCGACGGCTATGGCGAGCCCGACCCGGAAATCACCACACGCGGAATCGGGCCAGTGCAGATGGACGCGCTGCGCAAGGCGGTACGGGAGGCGAGCGGTCAATCCTGCGCCGACCGTCAGGTCGCCAACGCCCGGGAAGCCGGCGCGCTCGTCAAGTGATCCAGCCGCCGGCGGCGCGCCGGCATTCAACATCCCAGGAGGTCGTGATGGCGGTACTAAAGGACACGCGCACCTTGCGTGACGCACCCAATGGTGCGGAGGTCATGCAGGTTCCCGGTGGCACCCGCGTCACCGTCGGCAACACGCACGGTGCCTGGCTCGAGGTCACGCTGATCGACCTGCCGGGAACGCCCAAGGGTTGGGTCAGCGCCGCGGCTGTCGATCAGGCGGCCGACACGCTGGGCCCGCTCGACAAGCAGCTCTTCGCGCTCGAGTGCCATTGGCAGGCGCTGCTTTTCGGCGTCAGCGCCCACTACATTGCCGCCGTCGCGGCGCTGCGCACCAACATCACCGATGGTGCCTCCGCTGGCGGCGGAACAGGACCCTACGCCTTCTCGCGCGACGAGTGGGCGCTCAGCAGCAAGCAGCCGCAATTCATGCTGGACGCCACGCCTCAGGCAATCGGTTCGTGGAGCCTGCAGGTCGCCGTATTCGCCATAACCGCGCGCCTCGCGCAGCAGCGGTTTGCGGCCCTGCTCGGTAGCCAGCCGACCGCTGCCGAGCTCTATTTCTCGCAGCTGGTAGGCAGCAAGGCGGCTGTCGCGGCGCTACAGGATCGGAAGGCCAAGCTTGCCGACATCGTCTCGGTCATCGATCCCGCGTCGGCAAAGGGCGATGGCATCGACGTCGCCAACCTCGCCACACGCGACGCGGCGCTGCTCGGCACCGGCAGCATCGAAGCGGCGCTGAAGGCGATATCGATGGCGCTGACGGCTGCGCTCGAGGCGACGAAGCCCTTCGTCCTGACCGCCGGCGACCAGCTGATCGACGACACGGCCACCGCCATGCTGCCCGATGGCGCAGTCAGCGGCCGGATCAATTTCGACTCTCCCGAAGTCCCGGCCGCCCGCCGCGATATGGCCAAGCTCATCGCACTGCGCTTCGCCGAGGCCGGCTATGGCGTCATCCAGCAGATCGCGGCGATCGCCAACGCCATCGGCGAATCCGGGCTCAAGCCCGACATCAAGTCGGCTGGCAGCGAGCAGAGCTATGGCCTGTTCCAGCTCAACCTCAAGGGCGTCGGCCATGGCCACGACCCGGCCGAGCTGATCGATCCCGAGCGCAACATCGCGATCATGTTGGCCTACATCGCGACGCTCTCGGCCAACGCCGCATTCAGCGGCACGGCTTCGCTGCACGACGCAGTCGCGATCTTCGTGCGCGATTTCGAGCGGCCGGCGGACTCGGCCGGCGCCATCGCCAAGCGGAGCGCGATCGCCCAGACCCTGTTGGTCTAGATCGCGCGCCCGTCCTTGCCGAACACGTGGTACCGGGCGGGGTCCACGTAGGCCGTCAGCGTCGAGCCCAGCTCCACCGGCCGCTGCCCGTCCACGGCGATGATCATCGCCTGCCCATCGGCGGTCGTCGCGTAGACCATGGTCTGCCCACCCAGCTGCTCCACCAGGTCGACCTTCACATTGGCCAGTTGCACGCCCGAACCCTCGGTAATCCCGATATGCTCGGGCCGCACGCCGAAGGTCACCGCATCGCCGGCATCGACCTTGCGGTTCACCACGATCTCGCTGCCGCCGGCTCGCAGCTTGGCCCCGGCGCCGTCGGCGCTCTCCACCTTGGCCTCGAGGAAGTTCATCTTCGGCGAGCCGATGAAGCCGGCGACAAAGCGGTTCTTCGGATGGTTGTAGAGCTCGAGCGGCGCGCCGACCTGCTCGATGACCCCGGCCTGCAGCACCACGATCTTGTCGGCCATGGTCATCGCCTCGACCTGGTCGTGGGTCACGTAGATCATCGTGTTGCCGAGGTCGTTGTGGAGTTTTGCGATCTCCACCCGCATCTGTACGCGCAACTCGGCATCGAGGTTCGACAGCGGCTCGTCGAACAGGAAGATCCGCGGCTCGCGCACAATCGCCCGCCCGATGGCGACGCGCTGGCGCTGCCCGCCGGAGAGCTGCTTCGGCTTCCGTTTCAGCAGCGGCTCGATCCGCAAGATCTCTGCCGCCCGCTGCACCCGTTTGGCGATCTCAGCCTTAGGCACCCGCGCCGTTTCCAGCCCGAACGCCAGGTTCTGGTACACCGACATATGCGGGTAGAGGGCGTAGCTCTGGAACACCATGGCGATGCCGCGCTTGGCCGCCGGCACCTCATTCATCCTATCGCCGTCGATCAAGAGGCTCCCGCCCGAGATCGGCTCGAGCCCGGCGATCATCCGCAGCAGGGTGGACTTGCCACAGCCCGAAGGCCCGACGAACACGGTGAACTCGCCCGGCTCGATGTTCAGGTCGATGCCGTGGATCACCTCCACGTCGCCATAACGCTTCTCGACCTGCTGCAGCACCACACTCGTCGACATCACACGAACTCCTTGGGCAGCCAGCTGCGGTATTTCGGATGGGTCGCGGTCACGGGGAAGCTTACCTCCTCGTGCGTCTCGGACGAATGGTAGAATGCGGTGACGATTTCGAGCGCCCGGCGGGAATCGCTCGATGTCACCGGCATCGGCGCCAGCCCCTCCAGCGCATCCCAGAAGCGGCGCATCTGCGTGGCAAAGCGCGACGGCACGTCCTGCCAATCGGCCAGCAGCGCATCGATCTTCGCCTTGGTCTCATCGTTCCGCGGCAGGATCTTCCACGGCAGCTTGCCCGGGTTGTAAGCCTCGTGGTCGCTCTCGAAGGTCACGTTCTCGAACGCCAGCCGGATGCGGCTGATCTCGTCGGCCGAGCCGAGCGTCGCGGTGAAGCTCGCCAGCGCCCCCGACTCCATTTCCAGCGAGGCCGAAATGCAGTCCTCGACCTCGATCGTATTCACCCGCGTCGCCACCCGGCCGAACAGGCTCTTGGGCTCTCCCATCAGGTAGGTGAAAATGTCGTGCGGGTGGATGGCATGCGTCATCAGCACGCCGCCGAGCTCGGTCTTCCATTTGCCGCGCCACGGCACCGCATAATAGTCCGGCCCGCGCCGCCACAGCGTCTCGACCGTGCCCACATAGGGCTTGCCCGCGATGCCGGCCTCGATGATCCGCTTCACCTGCTCGATGCCGTTGCCGTAGCGATACTGGAACACCGGCATCAGCTTGCCGCGGCTCTGCTTTTCGAGCGCGATGATCTCGTCGACCTCGGCGAGCGAACCGACCAGCGGCTTCTCGCAGATCACGTGCTTGCCGGCCTTCAGCGCCGCCACGACCATCGGGTAGTGCACCATCGGCGGGGTGCAGACGTCGATGATGTCGAGGTCGTCCATTGCCAAGAGGTCGTCGAACTTCTCGATCCGCCGCTCGATGCCGAACTCGTCGGCCAGCCCGTCGCGGCGACCCGCGTCCAGATCGCAGATCGCGATGACCTTGAAGCGATCCTTGTTGTTCTCGTAGCCCTCGACGATGTGGCTCTTGCCGATGCCGCCGCCGACGACGGCGACCGTGTAAATCCTGCTCATTGCGCCCACACCGTTCCGCGCTCGGCCATCGCCTGCGCCGTCAAAGCCAGTTCCATCGCCTTGAAGGCGCGCACCTGCGGCATCGCCGTTTCAGTGCGGTTCAACACATCCGCGATCAGCTGCCGCCCATAGGGCAGGTCCTGCGCCGAGCAGTCGATATGCTGCGTGCCGTGCTTGTCGACGAGGAACAGGTGGTCGGTCCCTGGCCGCCCGGCGATGTCGATATACTTCCGGCACTCGATGTAGCCCTCGGTGCCCAAGATGGTCAGCCGCCCGTCGCCCCAGGTCGGCAGGCCCGCCGGGGTGAACCAGTCAACGCGCACATAGCCGGTCGTGGTCGGGGTTTTGAGGTGCATGTCGCCCACGTCCTGCAGCCCGGGCTTCCCCGGATTGCCGCGGTTGTTCACCGAAGCCGAAACCACTTCGGCCTCGGTGTCGGTGCCCGAGAAGAACAGGAACTGCTCGCACTGGTGGCTGCCGATATCGCAGAGGATGCCGCCATAGCGCTTCCGATCGAAGAACCAGTCCGGCCGCTGGTTGTTGCGGATGGCATGCGGCCCAAGCCCCACGGTGTTGATCACCTGGCCGATCGCGCCCGCCTGCACCAGTTCGCCGGCCTTCACCGTCGAACGCGTCTCGAAATGCTCGGAATAGCAAACGGAATAGATCTGCCCGGTCTCGGCCTGCACCTTCTTGATCTCAGCGAGCTGCGCGAGGCTCGTCATCCCCGGCTTGTCGCTCATCACGTCCTTGCCGTGCCGCATCGCCGCTATCGAAATTGCCGCGCGCTCACTCAGGATCGCTGCGGTCAGCACCATTGCGATCGACGGGTCCTCGAGGATCGCCCTCTGGTCGGCAACACGCTTCGCCTGCGGGAACTTCTCGCTGAACTGCGCCGCGAGATCATCCTCGGGCGAGTGGAAAGCCACCAGCTCCGCGCCCTCGCGCAGCAGCAGGTTCACCTGGCCGTAGATATGGGAATGGTTGAGGCCAATGGCCGCGAATTTGATGGTCATGTCTATCCTAGAGTCCTGAGGCCGCAGAGGTCGCGGCTCCATCGTCTCCCTCCCCCTTGTGGGGAGGGACCAAGGGTGGGGGGAGGGCCGCAAGCACCGCAGACAAATGAGTGGCAACACCCTCTAGGTTGTCGCGGACATCGAGGTTCGAATAGCGAGCGACGCGATAGCCTTCGCCGCGGATGAGTTCCGATCGCCTGTTATCGTAAGCGATCACTTCAGGGGTGAAGTGCGTCTGCCCATCGACCTCGATCACGAGCTTCGGATGGTGGCAGGCGAAGTCGACATAGAACGGACCCAGCTGCACCTGGCGTCGGAAGTGGTAACCTTGCGCCTTCAACGAGCGGAGGTAATTCCACAGCCTGGCCTCGGCCGGCGGCATGCGCTTGCGGAGGTCCCTCGCGCGCTCGATGCTCATGGCCACCCCCACCCAGCTTCGCTACGGGCCGTTGCCCCTAGCTGCGCTACCCTCCCCACAAGGGGGAGGGAGACGAAAGAACCGAAGCCGGCAGTCAGGTCTCCCTCTCCATTGTGGGGAGGGATTAAGGGTGGGGGGAGCGGCAGGCACAAGACCCTCACCGCTTCATCCCCGTCGTCGCGATGCCCTCGATCAGCAGCCGCTGGAAGAACAGGAAGAACAGGAAGATCGGCACCAGGCTCAGCACGCTCATCGCGAACAGTCCGCCGAAGTCGCTCTCGCCGGTCGAGTCAGTGAACGTCCGCAGCCCCAGCATCACGGTGTATTGCTTCATCTCGTTGAGGTAGATCAGCGGCCCGAAGAAATCGTCCCAGGTCCAGATGAAGGTGAAGATGGCGGCCGTCGCCAGCACCGGCATCGACAGCGGCAGCATGATCTTCCAGTAGATGCGCCAGGCCGAGCAGCCGTCCATCATCGCCGCCTCGTCCAATTCCCTAGGGATGCCGCGGAAGAACTGCACCATCAGGAAGATGAAGAAGCCGTCGACCGCGAGGAACTTCGGCGCCACCAGCGGCAGCACCGTGTCGACCCAGCCGATCGAGCGGAACAGCACATATTGCGGGATCAGCGTCACCTGGCTGGGCAGCATCAGCGTCATCAGCATCATGGCGAACCAGAAGGTCCGGCCCTTGAACTGCAGCCGGGCGAAGGCGAACGCCGCCATCGAGCAGGCGATCAGGTTGCCGCAGACGCAGAGGATCGCAATCACCAGCGAGTTGGCAAAGAAGGTCCCGAACGACACGCGCAGCCCGTGCCAGCCGCGGAAATAGGAGTCGAGGCTCCACTCGCTCGGCCACAGGGTGGTGGCGTTGAAGATCTCGTTCTCGGGCCGGAACGAGGCCGACAGCAGCCAGAGCAGCGGATAGAGCATCAGGATCGATGCGCCTATCAGCAGCGCATGGGCGAGCAGGCTCAGCGCCCGTTTGCGCCAGAGCTTTGCCGGGCTCACCTCGCCCGTCACCACGGTCAGCCGGTGCACATCAGTCGTCATAGTGCACCCAGTATTTCGAGGTCAGGAACGAGAAGGCGGTGAAGATCGCGACGATCAGCAGCAGCACCCAGGCCAGCGCCGAGGCGTAGCCCATGCGGAAGAAGCCGAACGCCTCCTGGTAGAGATAGAGCGTGTAGAACAGCGTCGAGTTGATCGGATTGCCGGTGCCGCCCGAGATGATGAACGCCGGGGTGAAGCTCTTGAAGCCCTCGATGGTCTGGATAATGGCGTTGAAGAACACCACCGGGGTCAGCATCGGCAGGGTGATCTTCCAGAACACACGCCACTTGCTGGCGCCCTCGAGGCTCGCCGCCTCATACATGTCCTGCGGGATCGAGCGCAGGCCGGCGAGAAAGATGATCATCGGCGAGCCGAACTGCCAGATCGCCAGGATGATCAGCGTCCACAGCGAGTAGTTGGGGTTGGAGATCCAGCTCGGCCCATGGATGCCGAACAGCAGCAGGAACTGGTTGACCAGCCCGCCGCCGGAAAAGATCTGGCGCCACAGGATGGCAATGGCGACCGAGGCGCCGAGCAGGCTCGGCAGGTAGAACATGGCGCGATAGATCGGCAGGCCGCGCATGCCGCGATTGAGCAGGAGCGCCACGCACAACGCGAAGGCCAGCTTCAGCGGCACCGAGAAGACCACGAAGAACAGCGTCACCTTCATCGAGGCGGCGAATTTCGGGTCCGCGGTGAACATGCGGATGTAGTTGTCGGCGCCCACCCATTCCGGTGCGGTCAGCAGGTCGAAATTGGTGAAGCTGAGATAGAACGAGGTGATGATCGGCCCGATGGTCAGGCAGAGAAAGCCGATGAACCAGGGCAGGAGGAAGAGGTAGCCGGGGGCGTGGTTCTGCCACACCCGCGACCACCAGGATTGGACCGCGCGCTCCACTTTGGGAGTATCGGCCTCCATGGCACGCGCGGTCATAATGTCAGGCCGCCCGGTTCAGAATGTCCGTGGCGCCCTTGACCAGCTCGGGGCCGGCGGCTTCCGGGGTCTTGGCGCCGAAGGCGACTTCCTGGCTCAGGGTGCGGAACAGCGAACTGTCGATCTCGCCTGCCGCGGCGGGCGGGGAGGGCGGCAGCTTGCCGAGCAGCGGCCCGAGGTTCGAGACGAAGTTGAGCGCGATCTGGCTCTGCTCGTCCAGCGTCGGGGCAAGGTTCTCGCGCACGGCCTTCGAGCACGGAATACCGCGCTCGACGCCAAGCACCAGGCTCGCGTCCTTGTCGGTGACGAAGAAGTTCAGGAATTTCGCCGCGGCTTCCTTCTGTGCCGAGGTGCCGCCGATGGAGAAGAACATCGAAGGCTTGCGGTAGTGGCCGCCAGGCGCATCGGCTGCGATGCGGGGGAAGTTCGAGATGGTGATCTTGTCCTTGTTGATCGCCTGGAAGGCCACCAGCTGGTTGGAGTTGGACGGGATAACCGCCGCCTTGCCGAGCGTCAGCATGGTGGTCTCGAGCGGACCGGTGTCGAGCGCCTGGTCGTCCGGGCTGACGCAGATGCCGTCGTCGCGGAGGCCCTTCCACATGGTGAACCACTCGGTGGCGTCTGCTTCGTCGAAGGCGAGCTTGCCGTCGGCGGTGTAGAGCGCCTTGCCCTTCTGGCGCAGCCAGTTCTCGTACATCGGTTCGGAGCCAGAACCGTCGCCGATCACCTTCGTGCCGACGTTCTTGGAGTTGAACGCCTCGCCCATCTTGCGGATGTCGTCATAGGTGGTGGTGGGGCCGGGCAGTTCCACGCCGGCCTTCTCGAAGGCGGCCGTGTTGATCATCAGGGCCACCGAGTTGGCGCCGAGGCTGATGCCATAGAGCTTGCCGTCGACCTTGCCGCCGTCAAGCTGGTCCTGGTCGAAATCGGCCAGTTGCAGCGCGCCGCCGACGAACTCGTCGAGCGGGGCGATGGCGTTCCGCTTGGCGTATTCGACGATGTAGCGGTAGTCCATCTGGATGATGTCGGGGGCGTTGCCGCCGGCGGTCTGGGTCGCGAGCTTGGGCCAATAATCGTTCCAGGCGAGGAACTCGCCTTCGATCGCCGGGCCGCCGGCCTTGGCATAGAGGTCCGTTACCCCATAGGTGCGGTCGGCGCGGGCCTGGCCACCCCAGAAGATCAGGCGCAGCGCGGTGTCCTGCGCCAGCACCGGCGACATGCCGGCGCCGACGAGCAGCGCCGTCGTTCCCATCAGAAACTGACGTCTGTCGAGTGAAATAGTCATCGATGTTCCTCCCATCTAGCTTCTCCGGGCAGCGGCGCTGTCCCGAAACCTCCAGCGCTCTTGGTGGCGCTAAATAACTAACTGGTTACAACCATGGGCCGGGACGTGCGACCTGTCAAGCGGCCAGGGGCTGGCAGAAGTTCATGGTCTACGGTTGGACTATTGCTGCACTCGGGCCGGTCGTTTAGGATTTATGGGCCAGACGCGGCAAGTTGATACGACAGCGGGCTGCCGAACAGTGCTCAGCGGCGGGTCCGGAGGTAGTCTACCACCATCTGCACAGCCTGCGCTTCACGATCCTGGATCAGCGCGAACTGGCTGAGGTCCTTGCCGAAAACCACCGACAGCGTCTGCATGTTCGAGACGTAGAAGTAGCAGAGCGAAATGATCGAGATGTAGAGCTGCATCGGATCGACGTCGGTCCGGAAGATGCCCTGCTCATGCCCGCGCTTTACGATCTCGTGCAACTCGCCGACGATGGGCGAGCGGATCTCGTCGAGGTTCTTTATCTTTTTGACAAACCTCGCATTTTGCAGGTTTTCCACAGACAGCAAGCGGGGGAACCAGGGGTTGGCGAGGAAGTGTCGAAAGGTAAATCGGATAACCCGGTCAATTGCTTCCACCGGATCATACTGGCCGATCCGCAACTCGCGCTCGCCGCGCCGGATCTCCTGGTAGGCGTCCAGCAACACCGCCTCGTACAGCGCTTCCTTGTTGCCGAAGTAGTGGTAGAGCAGCCGTTTGTTGGCCTTGGCGCGGTCGGCAATGGCGTCCACCCTCGCGCCGTTGAAGCCTTGTTCGCAGAACTCGTCGCGGGCCGCCTTGAGGATCGACGCCTTGGTCTTTTCGGCATCGCGCGGACGCACCGGCGCGGGCGTGGCGGTACGCCGCCGAACCTTCACCGCTGCCACGTCGCTCGCCATAAATCCTCTCCCGCGCCGTTGCGGTTATGCTGTCCGGGCTGAACAGGCCGGTTCGTCACCGGCACTCGAACCGAACGAAAATCGTTCTTTCGTTCAAGCCTCCGCAGCCGTACTTGACGCTCCATCCTAGCGACGTGTATCTAAGTAACCAAGCAGTTACAAACAAGTCTGACAAGGAGGTTGCGATGGCCGAGCGGCGGCTGGGGCTGATCATGCATGGCGTGACCGGCCGGATGGGCTACAACCAGCACCTGGTGCGTTCGATCCTGGCGATCCGCGACCAGGGCGGCATTGCCCTCTCGAACGGCGACCGGCTGGTCGTAGATCCGATCATCGTCGGCCGGGATCGCGAGAAGATTCAACGGCTTGCCGAAAAGCACCAGATCAAGCGCTGGTCGACCAACCTCGACGAAGTGCTTGGTGACACCGAAGACGAAGTGTTCTTCGACGCCGGCACCACCCAGATGCGCACCGAGCTGCTGAGCCGCGCCATCGACGCCGGCAAGCACGTCTATTGCGAGAAGCCGGTCTCCGACGACCTCGAGTCCGCTATCGCATTGGCAAAGAAGGCGAAATCCTCCGGCGTGAAGCACGGAGTGGTGCAGGACAAGCTGTTCCTCCCCGGCCTGCTGAAACTGAAGATGCTCAAGGATGCGGGCTTCTTCGGCCGCATCCTGTCGGTGCGCGGCGAGTTCGGCTACTGGGTGTTCGAGGGCGACTGGGGCCAGCCGGCGCAGCGTCCGAGCTGGAACTATAGGAAGGCCGACGGCGGCGGCATCATCCTCGATATGCTGTGTCACTGGCGCTATGTGCTGGATAACCTCTTCGGCGAAGTCGAGGCGGTAAGCTGCCTCGGCGCCACGCATATTCCGTCGCGCGTCGACGAGAAGGGTAACACCTACACCGCCGATGCGGACGACGCGGCCTATGCCACGTTCCAGCTCGCCGGCGGCGTCGTCGCTCACATCAATTCCAGCTGGGACGTCCGCGTCCGCCGCGATGATCTCGTGACTTTTCAGGTAGATGGCACCCACGGCTCAGCCGTCGCCGGCCTCCACAAGTGCTTCAGCCAGCACCGGGTCAACACCCCCAAGCCAGTGTGGAACCCCGACCAGCCGCAGACCATCGACTTCTTCCAGAACTGGGAAGAAGTGCCCGACAACTGGCCGGCCCAGAACGGCTTTAAGGCGCAGTGGGAGATGTTCCTCAAGCACGTCGCCGAAGACGCGCCGTGGCCCTACGGCCTCGAAGCCGGCGCCAAGGGCGTGCAGCTCGCGATGCTCGGCCTCCAGAGCTGGAAGGAACGCCGCTGGCTGGATGTCCCGGCGCTGGGGATCTGAGATGGAAATCTCGCTCCCCAACCCCGACCGCAGCATCACCACCTATCGCCTTAGCGGCACGCCGATTCCGTTCGAGAAGCACGCCGCCAGCGATTTCCCGCGCATCGCCTACGCCGCAGCCCACGTCGTCACCGACCCGCTGGCTTCCAACGATCCGTGGCTCAATCCCGCGATCGACTGGGATACCACGCTCAATTTCCGCCACCGGCTGTGGGACCTCGGTCTCGGCGTCGCCGAAGCCATGGATACAGCGCAGCGCGGCATGGGGCTGGGCTGGGCCGAGGCGCAGGAGCTGATCCGCCGCGCCCAGACCGAAGCCCGCACGCGCTCCGACGCGCTGATCGCCTACGGCGCCGGCACCGACCACCTGATGCCCGGCCCTGATGCCACCATCGACGACATCATCCGCGCCTATGAGGAGCAGATTGGCTTCGTCGAAGGGCAGGGCGGCCGCATCATCCTGATGGCGTCGCGCGCCCTCGCCGTGGCGGCCAAGTCGCCCGACGACTATGCCCGCGTCTACGGCCGCATCCTCAGCCAGGTGAAGCAGCCGGTGATCCTCCACTGGCTGGGCGAGATGTTCGATCCGGCGCTGGTCGGCTACTGGGGCCACGCCGACCACAGTGCCGCGATGGATGTATGCCTCGACGTTATCGCCGCCCATGCCGACAAGGTCGACGGCATCAAGATCTCTTTGCTGTCGAAGGAGAAGGAGATCGCCATGCGCCGCCGCCTGCCGCAGAGCGTCCGCATGTATACCGGCGACGATTTCAACTATGCAGAGCTGATCGCCGGCGATGCCGAGGGCCACTCCGACGCGCTACTCGGCATCTTCGACGCCATCGCCCCGGCCGCTTCGGCGGCCCTCGCCGCCCTCGGCCGCGGCAGCGACAACGAGTTCTTCGAGCTCCTCGAGCCCACCGTGCCGCTGAGCCGCCACATCTTCGCGGCGCCCACGAGGTTCTACAAAACCGGCGTGGTTTTCCTCGCCTATCTCAATGGTTTGCAGGACCATTTCGCCATGATTGGCGGCCAGCAATCCACCCGCTCACTGCAGCATTTGAGCGAGCTTTTCCGGCTGGCGGACAAGGCCCGCGTACTGGCCGATCCAGCGCTTGCAGTGGATCGGATGAAGCGGGTGCTCGCCGTGCACGGGATTGCCTGATGGCCGACCGCCAGCTCTCCATGAACCTCGCGACCCTGCGGAACGGCTCGACCTTTGCGCAGATGGTGGACGATTGCCTCCGCCACGGCGTCACCGCCATCTCCCCTTGGCGCGACCAGGTGGCCTCCGTTGGCCTCGCCGAAGCCGCCCGCATCGTCAAAGCCAACGGTCTCCGCGTCACCGGCCTCTGCCGCGGCGGCATGTTCCCGGCTGACACCGCGGCAGGCCGCCAAGCCAATATCGACGACAACCTCCGCGCCATCGACGAAGCCGCCGCCCTCGGCGCCGACTGTCTCGTGCTCGTCGTCGGCGGCCTCCCGGGCTCATCCAAGGACATCGCCGGCGCCCGTCAGATGGTCACCGACGGCATCGCGGCGATGCTCCCGCACGCCCGTGCCTCCGGCGTGCCGCTCGCCATAGAGCCGCTGCATCCGATGTATGCGGCCGACCGGGCCTGCGTGAACACCATCGACCAGGCGCTCGATATCTCCGCGCAACTGGGCGAAGGCGTCGGGGTCGCCATCGACGTCTACCACGTCTGGTGGGACCCAAACCTCGCCGCCGCCATCGCCCGCGCCGGCCGCGAGCAGCGCATCTTCGCCCACCACATCTGCGACTGGCTGGTCCCGACCACCGACATGCTCCTCGATCGCGGCATGATGGGCGACGGCGTGATCGACCTCAAAGCCATCCGCGCCATGATCGAAGCCGCCGGCTACCACGGCCCGCAGGAGGTCGAGATCTTTTCCCGCGAGAACTGGTGGAAACGCCCCGGCGACGAGGTGGTCCGTACATGTGTCGAGCGGTTCGACACCGTCTGTTGACGCTCGAACGCACTGTTCGTCACACACCGCCTTCCGTGTCGCTCCGCAGCCCTACATCCCGTTGAGGATGAGGCTACGGAGTACTGAAATGTCCTACGATTTCTCTGGCAAGGTCGCTCTCGTCACCGGTGGTGCATCGGGCATCGGCGAGGCCGTCGCCCTGCAACTGGCCGCCGGCGGCGCCAAGGTGGTGGTCGCCGACCTGAACGGCGATGGCGCCGCTGCCGTTGCGAAGAAGATCACCGACGCCGGCGACGCGGCCACCTCGGTGGTGGCCAACGTAGGCAAGGCTGCCGACGTCGAGGCGGCAGTGGAGGCGGCGACGAAGGCCTACGGTGGGCTGCACCTCGCGGTGAATAATGCCGGCATCGGCGGACCAATCGCCCCCACCGGCGAGTATCCGCTCGATGGCTGGGCCAAGGTCATCGACGTCAACCTCAACAGCGTGTTCTACGGCCTGCGCTACGAAATCCCGGCGATCCTTGCCTCGGGCGGTGGCGCCATTGTCAACATGGCCTCGATCCTCGGTGCCGTCGGCACGCAGGGCTCTCCCGCCTACGTCGCCACCAAGCACGCTGTGGTCGGCCTCACCAAGGCCGCCGCGCTCGAGTATGCTACGAAGGGCATCCGTATCACCGCGGTCGGTCCCGGCTATATCGACACGCCGCTCCTGGCGGGCGCCGATGCCGCCGCCAAGTCCCATCTCGTGTCGCTCCATCCGGTTGGCCGGCTCGGCAAGGCCGAGGAGGTCGCCGCGCTGACGGTGTTCCTGCTCTCCAAGGAAGCCTCGTTTATCACCGGCAGCTACCACCTTGTCGATGGCGGCTACGTTGCTCAGTAGCCCGCTCCGCCACTCGGATTGAACCAAAAGCCGCCTTGCGCGTGCTGCCCCGAGCGGTAATCTCCCCGCCAAAATCGAGGAGACTCCATGCATATCCTGATCATCGGGGCGGCCGGCATGGTCGGCCGCAAGCTCACGTCCGCCTTGCTCAAGTCGGGGCAAGTGGGTGGCAAGGCCATCAGCAGGTTCACGCTCGCCGACGTCATCGAGCCGACCAAGGTCGACTTCTCCGGCGAAGTGACGGCGATCGCGTCCGACCTCTCCGCCCCCGGTGAAGCCACGAAGCTCATCGCCTCGCGCCCGGACCTGATCTTCCACCTCGCCGCCATCGTTTCAGGCGAAGCCGAGGCCGATTTCGACAAGGGCTACCGGATCAACATGGACGGCATGCGCTTCCTCCTCGAAGCCATCCGGCAGGAAGGCCTCAAGGCGCCCTACCTGCCGCGCCTCGTCTTCACCTCGTCAATCGCAGTGTTCGGCGCGCCCTTCCCCGAAGCCATCGGCGATGAGTTCTTCAACACCCCGCTCACCAGCTACGGCACGCAGAAGGCCATCTGCGAGCTGCTGCTCAACGACTACTCCCGCAAGGGCTTCGTCGACGGCGTCGGCATTCGCCTCCCCACCATCACCATCCGCCCCGGCAAGCCCAACGCCGCCGCCTCGGGCTTCTTCTCGAACATCCTGCGCGAGCCGCTGGTCGGCCAGGAAGCGGTGCTGCCGGTGTCCAAGGACGTGCGCCACTGGTTCGCCAGCCCACGCGCCGCGATCGGGTTCCTCACGCACGCCGCCGAACTCGATACGACGAAGCTCGGGTGGCGCCGCACCCTGTCGGTGCCGGGCCTCTCGACCACGGTGGGCGAGGAAATCGAGGCGCTGCGCCGCGTCGCTGGCGACAAGGCCGTCAGCCTGATCAAGGACGTGCCGGATCCCAAGATCATCTCGATGGTCGCCGGCTGGCCGCGCAACTTCGACGCCAAGCGCGCCATCCAGCTAGGCTTCAAGGCCGAGTCGAGCTTTGACGAGATCATCCGCATCCACATCGAGGATGAGCTGGGCGGCAAGATCGGCGGCTAAATCTCAGAAGCGGCGTGTGCGGCTGATCATGGGCCAGCTCAGCCCGGGGACCAGCGGCGTGCGCCAACTCACCACTAGCCCCATTCCATCGGCGACGATGCTGGGATTGGCCGCAGGCCGGATGGTGTGGCACTCCTCATCGAGCACCACGTCGCTGGCATAGCGCACCGCTATCGCCAGTCCGGCGTCACCCAGTCGCAGCGTCACTAGCTTGACCAGGTCGTTGTCGAGGGTGAAGGCGAAGGTGCTTTCACCGGGTCGCAGCTGGACCGGGCGGGGCGGCGCATCGGGCGCAACGCCCTCGGCGGCGGCCGACAGCGCCGCAAACTCAGCATCGGAGGGCAAGGCTTGCGGTGAGCTCATGCGCGAATGGCTCCAGGCACTGGACTTCCTCGGTGATTCCGTCCCCGACAGTGGGAGGGTAGGTCCGCCGGGTGCTGGCGGGCAATGCACAATTGAGCGCATGCCCAGCTGCCCGTCCTCTGCATATGCCGCTACGTAGCAATACGGTCGGGCCGCAGCTGGCGGTTAGCGGCTGATCGCGTACATCAGGATCTCGCCGTCCTCGGGGTCGTGCCGCCGCCCCACCGACGAGAAGCCGCAGCGCTTCAGCACCGCTTGCGAGCCCACAAGCTCCGGCAGCGTCTCGGCTCGCACCGCTACAATCCGCGGGTCGCGAAAAGCCCTGATGACGAGCAGGTTCACGGCGCCCGAGGCGTAGCCGCGAAGCTGCGCGGCCTCGACGATTGAGTAACCGACTTCCACCGTTCTTGCTTCGTCGGGCGGTCCCTTGTAGCCGGCGCTGCCGACCAGCTGGCCGTTGCCGATCACATACCAGCTGCCGAAGCCCGGCTCGCCGGGGTTGTCGGCCAGCACCTTGCGAATCCAGGCCCGCGTCTCCGGCCCGTTATTGGGCGGCGGCCAGCTTGCCGGCGGTTCGACGCCCAGGGCGGCGGCTAGCGCTGCACCGCTCTGCTCTTCGAGATCCAGCAACACCGGCGTCGCGGCGACAATCGATACGTTGCCGTTAGTTTCCCGCAGCCTGGTCACTTGCTCGGCAGCCACTTCTTGGGGATGCGGCAGATCATCGTGTAGGCCGGGTCGTAGACGTTGCCCACGTCGTAGCGCACCACTTGGCCCATCAGGTGGCTCGCAGCGGTCTTCGACAGCCCGTAGTCCGAGGTCAGCCAGTTGAACATGTCGTTGGTGGCGTGCTGCAGCGCCTGGTCGAGCGGCCGGGCATTGCCCACCGAGAAGATATCCTCGGCGTTCTCGGCGCGCGGCCAAACCAGCTTCCGACCCTTTTCCACCGTCAGCCGGACCTCGACCTCGAAGCTGGTCTCGATGCCGGTGCCGACGATTTCGCCGTCACCCTGCACGGCGTGGCAATCGCCAAGGAAGAACAGTGCGCCCTCCACGGCTATCGGGAACCACACCGTCGCACCCGGGCCGAAGCGGCGACAATCCATGTTGCCGCCGTTCTCGGCGCTGGTGGCGGTGGAGAAGGCCTGGCCCATGCTCGGTGCCACGCCGAAGCAGCCGATCATCGGGTCGAGCGGCAGCACAAAGTGCTCCAACCCCTCTACCGGCGGGTCGAGCTGCGCGGTGCCGGCTTGCCGGTCGATCGACCAGTAGGCGGCTTCCCGCGACGGCAGGTCCCGCACCGCTTCAGGGTCGACAACATTGGCGGAGAGTGACGAGCGGGTGAAACCGGTGGCCCGGTTCGGCGTCATCCGGACGATCTCGACCCTCAGCGCATCGCCGGGTGCGGCCCCTTCGATGAAGATCGGCCCGTTCATCGGGTTGGGCCCCGGCTGGCGATGCACGCCGTCCTTGTCGAATCCCCACGCATCGAGCGTCTCGGTGATGACTGTGTCGCCCGACGCGACAGTGAAGGCAGGCGGGAGCGTGCCGAGCACGTTGTGCCATTCGGTGGGAACGAAGCGATGCGTGGTCATGGGCAAATTCCGGTGAGGCGATAAGGGGTAACGGGTCGTCAGGTTGTTGTCATCCATCCACCGCAAGAGAGGGGGTCGATGGAGGGCACGTTTGGGAGGGGGCCGTCTCTATCGGCCTGCAAAGAACTTATCCCCGCACTCCAGCCATCTCGTACCTTCCCTCCACCTTTCCGATGTGAGGCGCTACGCGGCGTCGCGGGGAGGGTTCGGGCTGGTTGGGAGGCGTCCTGGCCAGGGCTTGGTGGAAGCGTCCGCTTTGCGCACCATCGAGCCAAAGACCGTTCGCAATGGGCGGGGCGAAAGTCCCAACCTTGTACAGTTCGGCGGACGACCGCCACAGGGACGAAGTCCCGCCCATGCCGCTTTCGCAGGAAACGGCAAGACTGACAAGAAACCCCGAGGCCCAAGGCCGTCGGGCGCTTCGGCACGTCACAGCCCCGCCAGCCACTCCGCATACTCGGCGTCGTGCCGCCCCTCGAAGTTCGCCATTCCGGGCTTGGTCAGGAGACCTCGACGTGGCGGGATCATCGAGGTGATCCGGCCACGCCGGAACTCGCGCCAGTTGATGTTCACCGCGGCGAACCGTGGGTAGAACTCGAGCTCGTCATAGGGCAGGTGGTCGTGGATCCACCAGCCGAGCGCCTCCCAGCGGCCGGTCGCTGCGTAGTAGGGGATCAGCGCATGGACGACGACGCAGGCCGTCGCGCCAATGCCGCCCTGCGCGTCGCGCCGGTCCCAGATGTGCCCGCCGAAATTGGTCTCGTTCCGCCCGCAATTGAGGTTGTGCTCGTTGCCGAAGCGGTTGACCTCCACCGAGCGAAAGGCGGACCGGATCGAGATCCGCCCGAAGCGTGCCATCAGCGGCTCGAGGCATTCCTCGCAAAGCCGCCTTCCGGCTTCGATGGCGAGATCGGGATCGTCGGGAATGTTCGGGATGCCGTAGAAGCTGGCAATCTCGGAGTGAAGGAAGTCGCGCATGAAGAAGTTCGGGCTCAGCCGCACGCGGCCAAGCTCTTCGAGCCCCTTCATCGATTGTGGTCTGCGCATCTCGGCCGGTCTCCACCTGTTCCCGTCACATACTGTGCGCTATCAATGGCTTGGCGGACCACCCGTTTCCAACAGGAGTTGCAGCATGCTGAGATTGATCGCAAGCATCGCCCTGGCGCTTTGCCTCGGGGCGGCGCCGGCGCTGGCCCAAAGTGACGCAGATACCGACGCTACCGTCGACAACGTCCTCGGCGATCACAACGCCTATCGCGCGGCGTTCGATGCGATACAGCAGGCTGTCGGAGACGGTGACGCCGCCGGCTTTGCCAAGTGGGTCAGCTATCCGATCAAGGTCGTGGCCGACGGCGAAGACATGCTGCTCAGCGACGAGGAGCAGTTCACCGAGCACTACGACAACATCCTGACCGACGAGATTCGCCAGGCGATCCTCGACCAGGCCTGGGCGTCCGTGCTCGTCAATGCGGACGGCATCATGTTCGGCAACGGGCAGGTCTGGATGAACGGCATCTGCAAGAACGACGGCTGCTCCGAATTCGACGTGAGGATCGTCACCATCCAATCGGCCAACTAGCCTTGGGGTGGCTGGTTCTGCTCTAGTCTCCCGAGGGGAGCACCCCGGGGGACGCCATGCTGCTGCAAATCATCTTCTATGTCGCCATCACCGCCGAGGCGATGACCGCGGCGCTCGCTGCCGGTCGGCGGAAGATGGATTGGTTCGGCGTCTGCGTCCTGGCCTGCGTCACGGCGCTGGGCGGCGGCACGGCGCGCGACCTGGTGCTCGGGCACTACCCGCTGATCTGGGTCGAGAACCCGTACCTGCTGATCATCTGCTGCGCCGCGGCGTTCGTCACCATCGCTCTCGCCCGCTACATGGCGGCGCTGCGCTGGCCTTTCCTGCTGCTCGACGCGCTTGGGCTCGCCGCCTTCACCATCATCGGCTGCAACGTGGCGCTGGAGATGGGGCAGCAGCCGATCATCGTAGTGGTCGCCGGCATGATGACCGGCATCGTCGGCGGCATCATGCGCGATATCCTCTGCACCGAAGTGCCGCTGGTGTTCTCGTCCGAGCTCTACGCCACGGTCGCCATCGTCTCTGGCACGCTCTACTACTTGGGCAGGTACTTCGATGTGCCGCATGATCTGCTCGTGCTCGGCACCATCGCCATCGGCTTCGCCCTGCGCGTCGCTGCCATCGTCTGGAAGCTCGAAATGCCGAAGTTCGTCTACGACAAGGAGCTCCGCTGATGTCCAGGCCGTCACACGTGCCCGGGCCGTCACACGTGCCCCGGCCACAACGCATGCAGCTGTCGCGCAAGGCCGGCTTCAACCTGCAGGCAGCGTCGCTGGCGCTGAACGGGCTGCCGGCAAAGCTGATCACGCGGCCCGGTAGGTGGGGCAACCCATTCACCATCGACGACACCGCCCGGCGCTATGGGCTCGACCACGCTGCCGCCCAGGAAAAGGCCGTCGCCCTCTGCGGCCAGTGGCTGCGCGGCACCATCGAGCCGGCCCGGTCGCCCAGCCCGCCGCCATCGCGCGAAGTTATCCGCAGCGAACTGGCGGGGCATAATCTCGCCTGCTGGTGCAAGGCAGGCACGCCTTGCCACGCGGACGTATTGATCGAACTGGCAAACGGATAAGGCACATGGCGCGGATCAATTACCTGACGAGCATCGAGTTTGGCGCGGGCGCCCTTGGAACGCTTGCAAGCACGGTCGAGGAGTTCCGGCTCAATCGGCCGCTGCTGGTCGCCGATCGCGGCGTAATGGCCGCCGGTCTCGCCGCCGAGGCGCTGGCGCATCTGCCCGCCGAAACACCGGTATTCCTCGATACGCCGCCCAATCCCACCGAGGGTGCGGTGATCGCCGCGCTCGAGCAATATCGCGCCGAAGGGTGCGATGGCATCATCGCGATTGGTGGCGGCTCGCCGATCGACCTCGCCAAGGGCGTGGCGCTGCTCGCGACTCATCCGGGGCCGCTCGAGCAGTACGCGGTGATCTATGGCGGCATCGACCGTATCGGTGCCTCCGTGGCGCCGCTGATCGCCATCCCCACCACCGCCGGCACCGGCGCCGAGGTCGGTCGGGCGGCGTTGCTCACGCTTGACGACGGTCGCAAGCTCGGCTTCATCTCGCCTCACCTGATCCCGAAGCGGGCGATCTGCGACCCCGAGCTGACCTACGGGCTGCCGGCGGGTCTCACCGCCGCTACCGGCCTCGATGCGCTCAGCCACTGTATCGAGACGCTGTGCTCGCCGCGGGTCAATCCGCCAGCCGAGGCGATTGCGCTCGACGGGGCAGGGCGCATCTGGCGCCAGATCGAGAATGCCTGCCGCGATGGACGCAACGCGGCGGCGCGCTCGGAGATGATGATGGGCGCCCTGATGGGTGGGCTCGCCTTCCAGAAGGGGCTCGGCGCCGTGCACGCACTCAGCCACGCCCTTGGCGGGCTCAAGGACGTCTCGCTGCATCACGGCACGCTCAATGCCATCCTGATGCCGCCGGTGCTTCGCTTCAATGCGCCTGAGATCGCCGACAAGCTCGGCCGCCTGAAGGCCGCCATGGGCTTTCCGCCCGCCGCCGACCTGTCGCTCGAACTCGATGCGCTGAACCGCCGCCTGGGCGTTCCCGCTGGCCTGCGGGTGCTGGGGGTGCGAGAGGACCACTTCGCCTGGGTGATCGAGCGGGCCCTGGCCGATCATAGCCACGCCACGAACCCGCGGCTCGCCACCGCCGAAGACTATCGCGGGTTGCTCGAAGCAGCGATGGACTGAGCGTCAGTCCGCGAACAGGTCCGGATGCGTTTCCGCCATGTGAGGCAGCGACGGCATGATCTCGTTGAGATGCTTGCACATCATGGCGGACGCAGCTTCGCCGTCGCCCTGCTCGAGGGCGTCGACGATCTTGGCGTGTTGGGCAAGCACCATCGGCCGGGGCGTCACATCGGGGAAGCCGAGGAATCGCACGCGGTCGAGCTGAGCCTTCAGCGCCTCGATGTGCCGCCATGCGTGCTCGCAATCGGCATGCCCGGCAATCGCGCTGTGGAAAATGTCGTCGAGCCGCATGAATTCGCCTAGCCCGCCGGACAGCGCTGCCTCCTGGGCCCGGACGATATCGCGCAGGTCGGCAATGCCGGCCGTGCCGATGCTTGCGGCGGCCTTGCGGACCACTGCCAGCTCGATGGCCTCGCGGATGAAGCGCGAGTTTGTCACCTCGCGGATCGAGATCAGCTTCACGAATGTGCCGCGCTGCGGCCGTACGTCGACGAGCCCGGCCTCGGCCAACTTGATGAACGCCTCGCGCACCGGCTGCCGGGAGACGCCCAACTGCCGCGCCAGCTCCGCCTCCGACAGCAGGTAGCCCGGTCGCAGCTGCAACTGCACGATGGCCCCGCGCACCGCATCGTAGACGCGTAGCCCCATCGTCGCCTGCCGTAGTCCGGCTGGTCCCGGGTGGTTTGCCAGCTCCAAATCAATGGTCATGTTGACTTCCCTCAAGCTGCCATACTAGCACCGGTCAGCGCGGTTGGAAGCGCTTGGAGAAGCCAAATGAGGCAGACGTGGCGCTGGTTCGGTCCGGCCGACCTCGCAAGCATCGATGACATCGTACAGGCTGGTGCCCAAGGCGTAGTGACCGCTCTGCACCACGTGCCGAACGGGGTGATATGGACCGCCGAGGAAATCGGCAAGCGCCAGCAGCAGATCCGCGTCAAGAAGGACGGCTCGCCCTCCGGCATCGAGTGGGATGTCATCGAAAGCCTGCCGGTTTCCGAGGATATCAAGAAGCAGAAGGGCGATTGGCGCGAGCAGATCGCCAACTACAAGCAGAGCCTCCGACATGTCGCCGCGGCGGGCCTCCGCACGGTCTGCTACAACTTCATGCCGGTGCTCGACTGGACGCGCACCGACCTGCGCTACCAGGTTGCCCATGGCGGCACCTGCATGCGCTTCGACATCAACGATTTCGCCGCTTTCGACATCCACATCCTGAAGCGCCCGGGCGCCTCCGAGGACTTCTCTCCCGAGATCGTCGCTGAGGCCGCCAGGCGAATCGCCAGTCTCGATGCCGCGGCGCAGAAACAGCTGGCCCGCAATGTCACCATGGGCCTGCCGGGCTCGACCGAGAGCATGACGCTCGACGACGTCCATGCCCATCTCAGCGAGTACGGCCACATCTCGGCCGATCAGCTGCGCCGGCATTTCATCGATTTCCTCAGCGAGGTTGTGCCGGTGGCCCAGGAGGTCGGCGTCCGCCTCTGCTGCCACCCCGACGATCCGCCGTTCTCGCTGCTGGGCCTGCCGCGCATCATGTCGACCGCCGCGGACTACAAGCAGATCCTCGACGCCGTCGACAGCCCCGCCAATGGCATGACCCTCTGCTCCGGCTCGTTCGGCGCGAGGCCCGACAACGACCTGCCGCAGATCATGGAGGACTTTGGCCCCAAGGTGCACTTCCTCCACCTGCGCAACGTCAAGCGTGACGGCATCGCCATCGCCGGCTCGTTCTACGAGGCCGAGCACCTGGGCGGGGACACCGACATGGTGGCGCTCATCGCCGCCATCCTCAAGGAAGAGGCTCGCCGCAAGCGCGAGGGCCGCGAGGATGCGCAGATCCCGATGCGCCCCGACCACGGCCAGGACATCCTCGACGACCTCGGCCGCCGCGCCCAGCCGGGCTATCCGACCATCGGCCGGCTCAAGGGCCTTGCCGAGCTGCGCGGCGTGATGACCGCGCTGGGCCATCGCGAGTACGGGCTCCACGCCTGATGACGCCCATCCGCTTCGGCATGATCGGCGGCGGCTGGCGCGCCGAGTTCTTCACTCGCATCGCCCGCGAGCTGCCGGACCGGTTCCAACTGAGCGGTGTGGTCCAGCGCGACCAGGCCAAGGCGGCGGCGTTCGGCGCGAAGTGGGGTGCTCCGGCGTTCGCCGGCTATGGCGAACTCGCGGCCGCCGAGCCCGATTTCGTCGTTCTCTCGGTGAAGCCCGATGCGCACCTGCCGATCCTCACCGAGCTCCACAGTCTCGGCCTAGCTGTGCTGTGCGAGACCCCGGCGGCCCTCGATGTCGAGGCCATGGTCGCCATCTGGCGGCTGGTGGAGCAGGGGCTGCAGCTCCACATCGCCGAACAGTATCTGCTCCAGCCGCTGCATGCCTCGCGGCTGCAGCTGATCGGCAACGGCGCGCTCGGCAGCGTCAGCTTCGCTCGGGTCTCGGCGGCGCACGGCTACCACGGCGTCAGCCTGATGCGGCATTTCCTCGGCATCGGCTTCGAAGACGCGACCATCCGCGGCAAAGTCTTTGAGAGCCGCGCCCTGGAGGGTCCGAGCCGCTACAACTGGCCCGCATCCGAGCAGTTCGCCCCCACCACCCAGACGCTTGGCGAGTTCGATTTCGGCGACCGGCTCGGGCTGTTCGATTTCACCGACGTGCAGTACCGCTCACCTGTCCATTCGCACCGGGTCGTGATCCGTGGTGATCGCGGCGAGATTGCCGACCTCGAGGCCCGGGTGATGCCGGTCTACGGCCACCCACTGACCCGCACCTTCACCCGCGTTGAATCCGGCCGCTACGGCAACCTGTTCGGCTACGCCCTCGAAGCCATGCTCTGCGGCGATGAGACCGTGTGGACCATGCCCTATCCCAATGCCCGCCTGATGGACGACGAGATCGCCATTGCGGTGGCGATGCAACGGATGGGCGAGCTGGCGCGGGGCCAGGGCGCGGGGCCGTATTCCTATGCCGAGGGCGCGCAGGACCAGTACCTGTCGCTGCTGATGCATCAGGCCGCGAAGACCGGCGAGACGCTGCGGAGCACCCGCCAGCCGTGGGCTGGCTAGTCCGGCAGGCCGGTCTCGGTGCGGAGGAACGCCGCGACCTTGCGCAGGTCCTGGCCCTGGTCCTTCTCGGAGTACTGTCGGGACTGCATCGCCAGCTTGACCTTCTGCCCATCGGCCAGCTGCAGCGACAGCACGTTGTTCCGTGGCCGCTCGGGGTTATCTTCGGTCACCTTCAGCGCCACCACGTCGTCGAAGCCCACTTCGACGACGACGTCGCTGCCGCGGTCCAGCTTCTGCGTCGAGTGGATGCTGCGCGCGGCGATGTCGAACGAGGTGATGATGTTTGTCGCCTGCGGCCTCAGGTACAGCACCACCGCCGCAACGATCGGCCCTGCGATGCAGATGGCGGCCGAGACCAGCCGGATCGTCGGATCGGCGATCTGCTGCTGGAGGTAGAAATACAGCACCGCTGCCGCCACCACCGAGCCGACGATCCACATCGCCCGTGGTGGCTGTTCGTGCGATGCATAAATTGTCAGCGCGCCGTCCCGGCGTCTCAGCTCGATCATTCGGTTCCTCGATCGCTAGTCTTCGAGCAGGTACGCGCCCTTGCGGCCGCTCAGCGTCGTCTTGCCGACGATCTTCATGATACCGGCCCCGCGCGGCGCATATTTCGCCGAAACCCGCGACAGCACCAGCCCATCCGTCCCGGCAAGGATCGGGGTACGGCCCATGAACGCCTCCGGCCCGTCGAGCGCGATCAGGTCCGCCACCGGCTGGCCCTTGGTCACCCGCTCGCCGAGTTCGACGCGATAGGCAACCAGTCCCGGTCGATCGACCTTCACGATCTCGGTTGCCTCGAACGGCGTCGCCTCGGAGAGCGGTGCCGGGCGCCCGCCCGGGTCCGCATCGACTAGGTTCCGCTCGCAGAGGAACCCCCAGAGCCGTCGCGCGTCGTCAGCGCCAAAATGATCGAACACGTCGGCCTGGCCGCGATATTCCAGCGTCGCGGTAGCGCTGGCCATCGGCACGGGCTTGCCGGGATTGGCGAGGGCCACCTTGCGATAGAGCTGCGGCAGCACCTCGTCGAACGAGCCGCCACCGCTGTCAGCCGCAGTCAGCGTTGCCGCGGCGCCCATCCAGTCCGCAAGGTCCTGCAACTCCGGCATCAGCTCGGGCGAGGTGAAGATATGGATCAGCGAGTCGTCGTCGCAGTGGAGGTCGAACACGAACTCGGCGTCATGCGCTTCCTTCAGCACCAACAGGCGAAGCTGCTCGTTGGCGTTGCGCGGCTGCTGGGCGTCGATCCAGTTCGACACGGCTTTGCGGATCAGGTTGACGTTGAAGCGCTCGTCATCCGAGAGCCGGCCATTGAGCTGAGAGCGGATCGCCGCGAACAGGTCGGGCCAGCGGCGGTTGAAGTTGATGCCGGTGTTGGCGTCGTAGCGGCCGATATGCCGGCGCAGCGAGAACGTCGCCATGCCCAGTGGGTTGACCAGCGGCATCACCGTGAAGCGAGCGCGGAGCAGCCCTTGGTCGTCGGCCTGGCGCAGCATCGGCAGCAGGTGGTGCAGCACCATGGTGCCTGGGTGCTCGTCGGCATGCAGCGCCGCCTGCAGGTGGACCTTTTCCGGCGCGTCCTTGGGGCCGATCACGTAGTAGGTGAAGTCGGTGGTCGCGCCGGGGGTATCGCCACGCAGCGCTATGGTTTTTCGTTCAAAGCTCAAGAGCTTACCTCGTCAGGCGGATGAGCCCGAAGCGGGCGGGAGGCGGCGCGCCGGGCATGTGCCGCGTCAGACGGCGGTATACGAGTCCGAAGACGAAGAAAACCGCGAGCGAGATGGCGAGAAAATACCCCGCCGCGACTGAGAAGTGCAGCACGGCGTTGTAGTCGCGTTCGAACAGGTCTTCCGCCTGGCTCATCAGGTCGCGCTGGCCGTCGATCACCGGCAGGGTGAAATAGACCAGGGCGGTGGCGTGGAACAGGAACACCACCTCGTTGGTGTAGGCCGGCCAGGCAAGCCGGATAAGGTGCGGCCATGTCACTCGCCGGAACTGCTCGAGGCGGGTCATGCCATAGGCCCGAGCGGCTTCGAGTTCACCCCTGGGAACGGCCCGCAGCGCACCGTAAAAGATCTCTGCGGTATAGGCCGTGGTGTTCATGGCGAGGATCAGCGGGCCCAGGAACAGCGGGTTGAGTACGAACCAGTCGACGCCCCACGGCTTCCACACCGTGACATTCAGCGCCAGCGCCAGCGAATAGAACATGAAGAGCTGGATGAAGAAGGGCGAGCCGCGGAAGGCATAGATGTAGCCGCCGCAAAGTTGGGCGAGCAGCTTGTTCGAAGACGCGCGTCCGAGGGCCAGCAGGATCGCCAGCACGAAGCCGATCGGGATGGATGCAAACGCGAAATAGAGGTTGAACAGCGTGGCGCGCGCCAGCACCGTCACGTCGTTCCAGATGGGCGCGAGCATCTCCATCATGTCGTCGATCCCGCCACCGCCATGCCGCGCGAAGCCCAGCGGGTCAGGGCCGCAAAGCCCTTCTCCGAGATGTAGGTCACGATGATGTAGAACAGCAGCAGCGCCAGGTAGTAGCCCCAGCGCCAGTCGCCATGGATCACGCCGGCGCTGCGGCTGAAGTTCGGCGCGCCGAGCAGGCTGGCGCCGCGCACGATGTCCGAGATCTGCAGCAGCGACAGCAGCGACGTTGCCTTGATGAGCAGCAGCCAGCAATTGGAGAGGCCCGGCAGCGCGTAGACCCACATCTGCCGGATATGAACGCGCCAGAGCACCTGCCAGCGCGACATGCCGAACGCCCGCGCCGCTTCGAGCTGGCCTTGCGGCACGCTCTTCAGCGCGCCGAAGATCACGTTGGCGGTGAACGCGCCGTAGACGATGCCCAGCGATACCGATGCGAGCAGCAAATACTCCCCGGTGCCGAGATACCAGTTGGCAGCGGGGCAGGGCGGCCAGACTCCGGCCGTTCCCTCGCCCGGCGGGCAGACCCCCTGCGCGATGAACAGTTCGACCAGTTGCTCGAAGGCGAGCGGGAAGAAGATGAAGAACAGCACGTCCGGCACGCCGCGGACCATGTTGATGTAGATGCTGCCGATCACCTGTAGCGGGCGGGCGGTCGAATTGCGCAGCCCGGCGCCTGCAATGCCAAACAGCAACGCAAAAGCGCCGCCCAGGAGGGCGGCGATGACGGTATACTGGAAACTGGCGTACCAGTTCAGGTGCCTGCCATTGGTCAGGTAGGAGGCCCAGAACTCAAAGGATTCGGTCATCGCGCTCCCGCGCAGCAGAGGGCGGCGGACCCGAGGCCCGCCGCCCTTGGATCAGTTGGCGTAGAACGGGCCCTTGCGCTGCGGGAAGTGCTTGGTGATCAGCGCGTCGATGGTGCCGTCGGCCTTGGCCGCGGCCAGCGCTTCATCCAGTTTCGCCAGCAGTTCGGTATCGGCTTTGCGGACGCCCGCGCCGACGCCGCCACCGATCGCCACGGTGATGTCGCTGGTCTTGAGCGCATTAGCCGAATTGGCGACGGCTTCGTCGATATAGGAGCTGTCGGCAAGGATGACGTCGATGTTGCCCGCCATCAGGTCGGCCAGCGCGTCGGCCGCCGTATCAAACGTCAGCAGCGTGTTGCCGGTGGCAAGGTTCGCAGCCGCGTAGTCGGCCTGAATCGTCCCGGTCTGGGTGCCGATCTTGACGCCGGTCAGCTTGGCGGGATCGACGGTGCTGCTCGCCAGCATCATGTAGCCCGACGGATCGGGCGGGGAATAGTCGGCGGTGAAGTTGATCGACTGCTTGCGCTCGTCGGTGATCGACATGCCTGCAGCGATCACGTCGTAGTTGCCGGCGTTGAGGTTCGGGATGATCGTGTCCCAGGCCGTCTGCACGAAAGTGCATTCGAGGGCAGCCCGCTTGCACAGCTCGTTCATGACGTCGATGTCGAGGCCGGCGAGGTTGCCGCTGGCGTCGACGTAGTTCCAGGGCTCGTAAGCGCCCTCGGTACCGATGCGAATGGCCTGGGCATTGGCCGCAGTCGCGAGCATGGCAATAGCCGCCGCTGCCGCGATGACGAACTTCTTCATTGTCTCTCCTGTCGCCGGGCTGATGCCGGCGTATCTTTGCCGGTCCAACCCCCGGCTGATTGGTCGCGCCGCCCTGCGGAGGCGGGCATTGCGATAACGCTATCGGTTTTTACCGGTTGGTCAATCATTAGAAGATTGTTGCACAGGCTCGATCCGCGGCAGAGGCCGGATCACCCGTGTCCGGCCGCGCTGAGGAACTGCTTGAGCCGGGTCGACTTGGTGGCGCCGAACACCTCGGCCACCGTGCCCTCTTCCTCGATCTTGCCCTGGTGCAGGAAGATCACCCGGTCGGCGATGGTCTTGGCGAACTGCATGTCGTGGGTAACGAGGATCATCGTCCGCCCTTCGTCAGCCAGCAGCTTGATCACCCGCAACACTTCGACCTCGAGCTCGGGGTCGAGCGCCGAGGTCGGCTCGTCGAACAGCATCACCTTGGGGTTGATGCACAGGGCCCGGGCAATCGCGGCGCGCTGCTGCTGGCCGCCGGAGAGCTGGCTGGGATAGTTCTCCGCCTTGTCGCGGATGCCGACCTTGGCCAGCATTTCCAGCGCCTCGGCATGCACATCGGCACGGTCGCGCTTCTGCACCCGGAGCGGTGCCTCCATGACGTTGCCGAGCACCGACATGTGGCTCCACAGGTTGAACGACTGGAAGACCATGCCCAGCTCGGAGCGGATGCGGCGGATCTGCTGCTCGTCGGCGGGCTTGCGATGCGGCGGCTTGCCGGTCAGGGCAATCTCCTCGCCGCCGACCCGTACCGTGCCGCTCTCGGGCACTTCGAGCATGTTGATGCAGCGCAGCAGCGTCGATTTGCCGGAGCCGGAGGAGCCGATCAGTGCCACGACCTCCCCCTGGCGGGCGGTCATCGACACGCCTTTGAGCACCTCGAGCGGGCCGTAGGACTTGTGAAGATCGGCGATCTCGACGACGGGTGGGGCGAGCGGGTTCTGCATCGCTCGCACAAAACCCAAAGCAACGCCGACTGGCAAGGCTTTTGCGGAACCGACACCCTCGCGAGGCGTTCTTTTTCCAGGAGCCCACCAAGACGGCGGCTCCTTTCCTCAACACCTGAGAAAGGGAGATTTGCAATGAATTGGAACCAGATGGAAGGCAACTGGGAGCAGTTCAAGGGTAAGGTCCAGACCCAGTGGGGCAAGCTGACCGACAGTGACCTCGACATCATCAAAGGCAGCCGCAAGCAACTCGCCGGCAAAATCCAGGAGCGCTACGGCAAGGTGCAGGAAGACGCCGAGCGCGAGGTGGATGACTGGTTCAACCGCCTGCACTGAAAACGAGTTGCCTCACTTGGCCCCGCTTCGGCGGGGCCTTTTTTGTGCCCCCTTGGCCCGCTTCGGGGGCCGTTCTTGTGCCCCATGGAGCTAGCGGCTCCATCCACTCGGATGGAGCCGCCGCCACCTCGAACCGCGGACCCGGCTGGGACGGCCCGAGTTCTGCGTCTGGTATTACGAAGCGCGCCGGAACAGGCCGATGATCAGCGAGACCACCAGGAAGGCGAGGAACAGGAAGAACAGAATCTGTGCGATGCCCGAGGCGGTCCCGGCGATTCCACCAAAGCCGAGCACGCCGGCGACGATCGCGATGACCAGAAATAGCAGAGCGTATTGCAACATTCTCGTGGCTCCGTTGATCAAGGAGTAACGGCGGGCGGCGTCGTGGGTTCCGGGCAAAAAAAGAAGCCGGGCAGGAGCCCGGCTTATCTCCGGAGGGGCGTCCGGATTTCGTCAGGCCGCAGCCCGCGAGCCTTCGTCGAAGAACAGCGCCTGGCTGATCAGCGCCCGCACCATGTCGGGGTTGAACGGCTTGGTGACGAGGAATGTCGGCTCCGGCCGCTCGCCGGTCAGCAGGCGCTCGGGGAACGCCGTGATGAAGATCACCGGGATCGGATGGGCGTGGAGGATGTCGTTGACCGCATCGATGCCCGAGGATCCGTCGGCGAGCTGGATGTCGGCGAGGATCATCCGCGGCTTGGTCTTATGGTACAGCGCCACCGCTTCCTTGTGGGTGCGGGCAATACCGACGACGCGGTGGCCGAGGCCCTCCACCATCTGCTCGATATCCATCGCAATCAGTGGCTCGTCCTCGATAATGAGGATATCGGTCGCCACCTGGCGCGAGATGTCGGCGGAGGCCTGCGAGAGCAGGTCAGCGAACTCGTCGGTGGAAACGTCGAGGATTTCCGCGGCTTCGGCGTGGGTGAAGCCTTCCACTGCGACGAGCAGGAACGCCTGGCGCGGTCGTGGGGCGAGATTGGCGAGATTGGCCGCCGCGCGTGATTCCCAGGGGAAGGTCGAACTCGGTTCCGGTACGCGGATGGCCGAGCTGGAGAACAGGGCCGAATACAACCGGTAGAGCGCGATACGATCATTGCTCGCTTGGGGGAAGATCGTCAGATCGGCAATCAAAGCCTCGAGCGTTGCCGCTACATAGGCGTCGCCCGAAGTCTGCGAGCCGGTGACGGCGCGCGAAAACCTGCGCAAATAAGGAAGATGCGGTGCGATCCGCGTAGATAGGGACATCGATATGCTACTCCCGTGACGCTATTAGAGCTTACCATGATCGAGAACGGTATGCTGAAAACTTGGTTCCCGTTCGCGTGGAACTTTTTTTGCTGCGGCGCATTTAGGTAGCCGCAGCTGGAGTATGGGGCGTCAGATCCTGCTGTGGGGCTAAGGGTTTATGCGAGACAAAACAACAATGAATGATTTGGGTATGATGCGGCCGCGCCGCCGCGACGATGGGCTGGGGCCAAACTCGGACATCGGCAACAAGCTGCGCGCGCTTTACGGCGCAGTACAGGGCGAGCAGATCCCTTCCAAGCTCATCGACCTGCTGGAACAGCTCGATGCCGTCGAGAAGCAGACCAAGCCCTCGAAGGGTGAGTAGTTCATGGAAGCCGAGAAACCGAGCTTCAAGCGTGAGCTGCTCTCGACCCTGCCAAGTCTCCGGGCTTTCGCAGTGTCGCTCTCCGGCCGCCACGACAAGGCCGACGACCTCGTTCAGGATACGGTGATGAAGGCCTGGGCGAAGCAGGACAGCTTCGAAATGGGCACCAACATGAAGGCGTGGCTGTTCACGATCCTTCGCAACGAATTCTATAGCCAGATGCGCAAGCGCGGCCGCGAGGTGCAGGACAGCGACGGCGCGTTCACCGAACGCCTGGCGGTGCACCCGGCTCAGTACGGCATACTGGATCTGGGCGATTTCCGGAACGCGCTCGACAAGCTGCCGGACGACCAGCGCGAAGCGATCATCCTGATCGGCGCCTCGGGTTTTTCCTACGAGGAAGCGGCCGAGATCTGCAAATGCGCGGTCGGCACGATGAAGAGCCGCGTCAGCCGTGCGCGTACCAAGCTGCAGGAACTGCTGAAGATCACCGGCGAGTCCGACTACGGACCGGATGCGGTGTCGGCGCAGGTCACCACGACGCCCCGTTTCACCTAAGCGGGCTCGGGAAACGAAGGGTCGCGGCGCCGGGCGGCGTCGCAGGCCGCCAGCAGGGCAGCGGAGTCGAAAGGCTTCTGCAGGGGGATTGCACCGGTGAAGAGCGACTGCACCGCGTGGTCGGCAGAGGTCACGACGACCGCGATTCCGGCGGTTCGAAGCGAATTGCTGAGTGCCAGCGCGGCGGGGCTGCCGAACTTCGCTTCGATCACCGCGAAATCGAAGGCGGAGAGGTCGAGGGCTCGCGCTTCCTCGGCGTCCCGCTCGATCGCTACCTCGGCACCTGCAGTTCGCAGCGTCTCCTCTATGTCGGCAGCAACGAGATATTCTTCCTCGACGACGAGGACACGCAGTCCGTGCATTGGGTTGTGACCATGACGCGATGGAAATGGTCCGCACCATCGGTGGTTCGGCAGGATCGGTCATTTAACAATGACATGCCGGTTGGCTGCGCCCGGCACAGTTACCAGTTGCGTTCGTCGGCCCATCCGACATGCTGCGCAGAGCCCGAACTGTGAGCATGACCCTGGCCAACGCCGCAACCGCTCGACGCATCCCATGCGAGGCCTGCCCGCTTCGCGACAACGAGCACTTTCGGGATTTCACTCCGGAGGAGCTGAAGTTCGTCAGCGCCTTCAAGCGCGGCGAACTCGTGAGCGAGCCCGGCTCGACGATCCTCGCCGAAGGAGCGCATAGCGCCCAGCTGTTCACCCTGCTTTCGGGCTGGGCATTCCGCTTCAAGACGCTCGAGGATGGCCGCCGGCAAATCCTCAACTACCTGCTGCCCGGCGACCTGGTCGGCCTGCAGGGGTCGGTGATCGGTGAGATGGAACACTCGGTGGAGTCGCTGTCCGCAGTGGTGCTGTGCGTGTTCCAGCGCGACAACCTCCCGACGCTTTTCGAGAACCATCCCGGCCTTGCCTTCGATGTCACCTGGCTGGCGTCGCGCGAGGAGCGCATGCTCGACGAGAACCTGCTGAGCCTGGGGCGCCGCAGCGCCATGGAGCGGGCTGCCTACCTGATTGCCTTCCTGCATCAGCGCTCCGAACAGGTCGGGCAGTCCCGGGCCTCCAAGCACATGATCCCGATTACCCAGCAGCACGTCGCCGATACGCTGGGGTTGTCGATCGTTCATACCAACAAGACGTTGCGCAAACTCGCCGAGCGGAAGCTTATTCGCTGGCACGATCGCGCGTGTGAAGTGCTCGATCCTGAGGCGCTGGCCGGGCTCGCCGGCTGGGATGGGCTCGGCGAGGGGAAACGGCCCCTGATATGAACGAGCCGCATTCTTGCCACCCGGTCGGCCTAAGCATCCTCCAGTTCTTTCGATCGTTTGATCCCGCAAGCAAAGCCGGGTCGTCCAGCACCATCCCGGCCGAGGAACGGCGCCTTGATGCTTGATGTCAGCACGCAGTCGATCGATTACGCTGCGCCGCGGCGAGGGGTGCGGCGCATCGCCATCATTGCCTCGATGACGCTGGTGCTCGTCGCGGTGGCGGCTTCGCTCTATCTGGTCCGCACCGTCGACAGCCAGCTCGCCGATATCGCCAAGACCTACGAGATCCGGCGCCAGGCGCGCGAGTTGATGCTGGCGATCGTCAATGCCGAGACCGGGCAGCGCGGCTACCTGATCACCCGCGACGAGACCTATCTCGATCCCTACAACGCTGCAGTCGGCAATCTGAGCCAGACCTACCAGCACCTCCTGGCGCTGCTCAGTGACAACCCCACGCAGCGCGCCCGGATCGAGGGCCTGGTGCCCGATCTCGACGCCAAGCGCGCCGAGATGGCGCGCACTATCGAGCTGATGTCGGCCGGGCAGAGTGCCGAGGCACTGGCCCTGCTGCGTTCCGACACCGGGCTCGAACTGATGGAGCGGATCAGCACATCGCTCCGCCTGGTGATCGGCGATGAAGACGGGAAACTGGTCGAGCGCAACGGTCGGATGGAGATGTACCGGCAGCTGCTGGTGTCCACTATTCTCGCTGCCTTGGGTGCCGCCGCCATCCTTGCCTACGCTCTGCTCTCCCGGACCCAGAGAAAGGTCGCGAGGCTATCGGAGGAGCAGAACCTCCTTCGCAGCCAGAACGTCGAGCTGGAGGAACATGTGCGGATACGAACTGCGGAGGTCGAGGAGGCGCGAGGCCGTGCCGAGCGCGAGCAGGCCCGGCTCGAAACGCTGTTGCAAGACACCAACCACCGCATCGGCAACTCGCTGGCGACCGTATCATCGCTGCTCGGCCTGCAGTTGGCGCGCACGTCCTCCGACGAAGTGCGCAACGCCCTCGAGGCGGCACAGCTGCGTGTGCAGGCGATCGCCTCCGGTCACCGCCGGCTGCGGCTGGGCGCTGACCTCGAAACCACCGATGCGGCCGAGTTCCTGTCAGATGTCATAGACGATCTCGCGACGACCGTGCCACCAAGCAAGCCGGTGAGGTTCGAGAAGCAGCTTCAGGCAATGGTCATCCCGGCGCGCGATGCAACGAGCCTGGGGATCGTGCTCAGCGAGTTGGTGACTAACGCGGTCAAGCACGCCTTCGATGAGGGCCAGGTCGGCACGATCTGGGTGCGCTTCGATCGACCGGACGGAGGCGTGACCCAGCTCACGGTCGAGGACAGCGGCAAAGGCATGGCCACTACTGACGGCGAAGACGGCCTCGGTGCGCTGATCGTCAAGCAGCTGGCGCGGCAGTTCGGCGGGGCCGAGCCGGAGTATCGCACACGAGCCGGCGGTGGTACTTCCGTGACTGTGCAATTGCCGCGACTGGATGTTTCGCCGGCGGCCTAAGGAACAAAGCGGTCTCGTCGAGGCGAGGCGGGCAACGGAGGCGGGCATGCACTTCATCGGCGTCTTCAACAAGGACGGCGGCACGTTCCGCACCATGGACATATCGGCGTTCGTTGCCATGGCCGAGAAGATCTTCACCGAACAGGGCCACGTGCTCGAATGCCGGGTGGTCGATGGCAACGAACTACTTGCCGAGCTGGAGCGGGCTGCCGGAGACCCGGCATCCGACGTCGTGCTGGCCGGCGGCGGGGACGGCACGATCTCGGCAGCGGCCGGGATCTGCTTTGCTCACAAGATGGCGCTCGCAGTGCTTCCCGCCGGTACGATGAACTTGTTCGCCCGGTCGCTGGGCGTGCCGTTGCAGCTCGAGGCGGCGCTGGAGGCCATCGCGCGGGGCGAGGTGGCCGCTGTCGACATTGCGACTGCCAATGGCCGTCCGTTCGTCCACCAGTTCTCGGTGGGGCTACACTCGCGACTGGTTCGGATCCGCAACGAACTCACCTATCACAGCCGCTGGGGCAAGATCCTGGCGAGCCTCAGGGCAGTCGGGCTGGCGCTGTCGCGACCGCTGGTGTTCGACGCGGAGATCAGCACCCGGCAGGGCACCGAGCGGCGCAAGGCCACGGCCATTGCCGTTTCAAACAACGTCCTGGGCGAAGGGCACGTACCCTATGCCGAGGTCGTCGATCGGGGCGTCCTCGGAATCTATGTCGTCAGGCCGATGCCGCCGGCTGAGCTGGCGCGGCTCGCCCTGTCGCTCGTCTTCGGCAACTGGAAGGCGCATCCGCTGGTATCGGAGCGGGAGGTGACGCAGGTCAGCCTCTATTTCCCCAGGCGCAAAGCTTCGGCGCTGGCGGTAATCGATGGCGAGTTGATCCCGCTCGAACGTTTGACGGACCTCAGGATCCACGCCCAGGGCCTGCGCGTCGTGCGGCCGGCCACCAACAAGCCGGCCGAGGCCGCCAATCCCGCCATCGAGGCGGCCTGACAAAGCGACGCCCCGCCGCGGATGTCCGGGCGGGGCGCTCTTACTCGGTGCGTTTCTGTCAGAGGCTGGCGGCGCCGCCCTCCACCGGTTGCTGGCCCAGCTTTCGCAGGGCGTTCTCGATGGTCTTGAGGTCTTCGCCGTCATCGCCGTCGACCGGGGTCATGCCCTCGGTGGCGCTGCGCTCCTTGGAGAGCGAGTCCGCCTCGAGCTGACGCAGGATGGTGATCTTCTCAGCATCCGCGATGTGGTCGTCGGTCAGAATGGTCACGATCTTCCGTTTGATGTGGGTCATAGCTCACACTCCTGGAAATCCTTCGTTGGCCTGACCTGCACTACTCGAACCGCAACTGCAGGTGATCTAGATAACGTGTGCCCCTTGGGCGGGGTTCCCTGAAATGTGGCGAAGTGATCAGTCCGGATCGTGGCCGTTGCCGTGCCGCTCGCCATGCGAGCCGCCACCTGGCTTGGCCAGCAGATAGGCTGCGGCCAGTGCCCCGCCGATCGGAATGCCGACCTTCTTCATGATGTCGGACTTCAGCACCAAAGGCAGCGCCGTCAGGGCCGCCGTGGTGACGAGCGCAGTCTTTTCGGCCGCGTTACGCCGCTGCGCTGCACGGCGTTTGGCGATACTGTCGGTTATGGCGATAGCCGCATAGATTCCCAGCGCCACGACGATCGCACCGGCGCCGATGACCAGCGGAGCCACGATGGGTCCCCACATCAACGCGAACCAGGCGTGGAGCGCGACGAGCAGGAACGCGAGCCCGATCAACGCGAAAAGCGCCACGGCCGACCAGGCCATGGCGTTGTTCTTGAAGTGTTCGAGCAACTCGTCGACCTCGATCCCGAGGACCGAAGCCGCCAGCGCCAAGAGGTGCATGGAGCTACCTCGAAACGACGGCGAGTACGAAGCCGAGCGCGATGGCGCCAGCGACGGCAGTCAGCGGCTTCTCGCGGATGGTGTCCTTGATCTGCTTTTCCAGCTGGCCGAACTCGTCTTGGATGTCTTCCACGGCGTGCTGGCCATTCTTGGCAAGGTTCTTTACCTCGCGCTTGGCCAGCCGCTGGGCGTCGCTGACCTTGTCCTCGGCGAGATTTGCCAGAGTCGCAGCGATCGACTTCAGGTCGGTCTGTAACTGGTGCACCTGGGCGGATAGCTCGTCCTCGCGGCTCTGGCGCGCTGCAGCGCGACGCGGGCCGTTCGCAGCTCGGCGGGCCGGGGCTTTGGCGGCGGTGCGGTTGGGTGCCATATCGGTAGTGGATGCCATGATTGGTCGCTCCTCTGTGGTTGCTGTTCAACGCACAAACAGTTCAAGGGGTTCCGGGTGAGGCCGGGTGCAGCTACTTCTGCCCAAAAAGAGTGCACCCCGGTTCGGGGGCGAACCGGGGTGCTGTGGCGAGCCGTAAGGGGGGCGACCTTGGCTCGCAGAGGGCCCGTCAGAATACGCGCATCAACACAAGGATGATGACAATGACGAGCACGACGCCAAGAATACCGGAGGGGTAAGCTCCCCAGGAGCGGGAGTAGGGCCAGGCCGGTATGGCGCCGATGAGAAGCAAGACCAGCAGGATGATGATGATCGTGCTTAAAGTCATGGGACGCTCCTAAAGAATAGAGAGCAGCAAAGTCGCGGCCACGGCGAGGATGCCGACCGCTGGGACTATTGCAGCCAGCACCGCGCTGTAGTGCACCCGACCATCGTATCCTTCGGGCATCCAGGCGGTAGCGGAGTGGGCGGCGTGTTCGAGGTTGGCGATCTCAAGTCTGGTCATCGCTCTCGTTCCTTCTCACTACCGGTGGAGGACCGGCAGACACGCAGCCTCAATGGTGCGTCTGAGCCAACAACGGGTACCGCCACAATTGGTTGCAGGGGGATGCTGAAAAGTAGGCGACGGCTATTCGACGCGGACGACGTCGACCGATTGCTTGGCCGTGTGGCCGCCGCTGGTGCGCAGGACGCCGACGATCGGGGAGACGTCGGAATAGTCGCGGCCGTGGCCGATGGTGATGTGGTCGGGGCCGGCGAGCATGGCGTTGGTGGGGTCGAACTCGAGCCAGCCAGCGTGCTGGCCGCACCAGACGCGGACCCAGGCGTGCATGGCGTCGGCGCCCTCGAGCCGCGGCTTGCCCTTCGGCGGGATTGTGCGAAGGAAACCAGAGACATAGCCGGCGGGGATGCCAAGGCCGCGGAGGCCGGCGATCATCACGTGGGCGAAGTCCTGGCAGACGCCGCGCTTCAGGGCGAAGGCCTCGGCGGGGCCGGTATCGACCTTGGTGGCGTGCTTGTCGTAGCGGAAATCGCGGTGGATCTTCATGCAAAGGTCCATCGCTGCCGCGTAGATGGACTGGCTGTCGCCCACGGAAGTTCGTGCATAGTCCGTTATTGCGGCATCGAGAGGAATGCGCGGCGAGGCGCTGAGGAAGTGCTGCGGCGAATCCGGCGCCAGCGACCAGAGCGCGGCGAGTTCCTCCTTCAACCCATCGAGAGTGGGGGAGAGGTCGACCGGGCTATGCAGGTCCTCGACCTGCACGCGGGCGGTCAGCCGCACGTCGAGGTGATCGTGCCTCCCCGAATAGGCGATGGTGGTGACGAGGTTGCCGAAATAGTCGGCGAAGGTGGTTTCCTGCTCGGGCCGCGGCTCGAAGGACAGCGACGAGGCGATGACGCGCTGGACGTTCGGGATAGAGATCGGCGCGACACGCACCAGGTGCCGGTCGCCATGCACCGAGGCCTTGTAGTCGTAGTGCAGTTCGAGCCGAACGTCGTAGAGCACGGCCCGCCTCCTCAGACGAAGTAGGCGTCGGCAATGAGCCCGGCGAGGTTGCCGATCTCGATGCCCAGCCGGTTGAGTTTTGCCGTCGACATGTCCTCAGGCTCGGTGACGCGCAGCTCGGTATCGAGCGACAGCGCCGCCTTGGCAGCGGTGGACAGGTGCCCATCCTCAAGGCCGCCGGGCAGTTGCTCGAGCTGCTGATGCAGTTCGGCGATCTGGAAGCGCACAGAGCGCGGGTTCAGCGGGTCGAGCACCAACAGGTCGACATAGGAGTTGACGCCGGCGCTCACCGCATAGCGGCGGCGGTGGGTCATGACGCTGTCGCCGACTTCGAGCAGCAGGTCGAGCGCCCCTTCCGGCGCGCCCTTGCGGGTGCACCAGGCGACGCTGCCGGCGATCTGGATGCCGCGCTCGAGCCGGCGGCCGATCTCGAGGAAGCGCCAGCCGGCGAAGCGATACATGTTCTCGTGAACGAGGCCGGAGAAGCCGGCGAGCTTGCGCAGCAGCACGGTCATGGCGCGGGTCGCGTCGTCGCCCGACTGCACGCGCTGGGCGAAGCTGCGGGCGGTCTTCCGCAGATCTGTCAGCGCCAGCCAGCCGTCGGGCGAGAAGCGGTCGCGGATCTGGCTCGCGCTATGCACAGCGCTGTCGATGGCGGCGAGCAGGCCGGGCGGCAGCGGCACCGAGGCATCGACGCCGATGCCGTCGAGATAGGCGCGGGTGTCCTTGAGGATAGCCTGGTCGGGGTTCGAGACTTCGGCGAGCCGCGCGTTGTAGGCGCGGAGAATCCGGACCATCGCTTCGCAGCGCTCGGCGTAGCGGCCCAGCCAGATGAGGTTGTCGGCAGCGCGGCTCGGCAGGCTCCCCGCCGACATGCGCACCAGCTTCTCGCCTTCGGTGGGGAGCAGCGTGACGCGCTCCACCGGCTTGGGGCTGACCACCCACACGTCCGCCGCCTGGCCGCCGCGCTGCATGGCGATGGCGGTCGAATCCTGGGTCGAGCCGACGCGCGCGAAGCCCCCCGGCATAACAGTCCAGCCGTCGCGGGTGCGGGCGGCGTAGACGCGCAGCGTCATCGGCCGCGGCTCAAGCTTGCCGCCGACATAGACCGGGGCGGTGGAGAGCTGCACCTGCTCCTGGCCGACAAAGGCGCCACCCTGGGCCTCGAGCCGGGCCAGCATGGCCTGCCGCTCAGCCGCCGGCAGCATGCCACCGACGATGGTGCCGCGCGGGTCCTCGATGGCGAGGCCGGTGGCGAAGGCCGAGCCGACCATCATGGTGTCGAAGTGATCGATGACGTGCTGCCGTTCGGCCGCGCCGCCGCACCACCATGTGGCGATCGATGGCAGCTCCAGGTCGCGGTCGGTTAGCGCGCGGCAGAGATTGGGCATGAACGCCGAGAAGGCGCGGGTCTCGAGGATGCCGGTCCCCAGCGCATTGACCATCGAGATGCTGCCCTGTCGCAACGCCTCGGTGAGGCCGGGCGTGCCGATGCGGCTGTCGTAGCGCAGCTCCAGCGGGTCGGCGAAGCTGGCATCCATGCGGCGCCACAAGACGCTGATCGGCTTCAGGCCGGAGACAGTGCGCACCATCACCTGGCCATTGTCCACCACCAGGTCCTCGCCCTCAAGCAGGGTGAAGCCGAGATAGCGCGCGATATAGGCGTGCTCGAAATAGGTCTCGTTATGCTGGCCCGGCGTCAGGATGCCGACGCGACCATCACCGGAGCGCGCCAGGCCGTTCAGCGCATCGCGAAAGCCGCGGAAGAAACCGGCCAGCCGATGCACATGCATCTTGCCATAGATGTCGGACAGGGCACGCGTCGTCGCCACCCGGTTCTCGACTGCAAAACCGGCGCCCGACGGTGCCTGGGTGCGATCACCCAGAACCCACCAGCCGCCATCCGGACCGCGGCCGAGTTCGAAGGCGCAGAAATGGAGGAAGTGCCCGCTCGCCGGCTTGATGCCGACCATGGGACGAAGGAACTCGTCGTTGCGGGCGATCAGCTCGGGCGGCAGCAGGCCGCGTTGCACCAACTCGTTGTTGCCGTAGATGTCGGCCACGATGGTTTCGAGCAGTTCGGCGCGCTGGGTCAGCCCGCGCGTGATGGTGAGCCACTCGCTCTCATCGAGGATCAGCGGGACATGGGCCAGCGGCCAGGCACGCTCCTTGCCCTCGGCGCCGTCGTACTTGCGATAGTAGACGCCGGCGTCGCGCAGATACTGGTCGGCGCGCTCGAAGCGGCCGGCAAGCTCGTCGTGCCCAAGCTCGTCGAGAGCGGAAATCAGTGTGGTCCAGCCGGGGCGGATGCTGCCACCGGGATCGATCATCTCGTCCGGAACGCCCGGCAACAGCTTGTAGTCGGCGATAAGGCTTGGCGCCCCGCGCTTTCTCACCTGCCGTTGATTCCGCTTATCCATGAGGAGATAGCGCTAGCGGAAGCGGATGGAATGGCAAGTGGGAATTGAACTGGATGGTCAAAATCCGGGTGTCAGTTCGTCATACTGAACAGCGCAGCGCTAGGTTGGCACCCGTAGATCCAGCGTCAGCGGGAACTCCGCCGAGCGCTCCTCGGTGGGCGGCACGAAGGCTCCCGGGGTGTGGCCGCGCGGTTCGAAGCGGGACAGGCGGCGAGCTTCGGCCTCGTTGCCGTTGACCGGGAAGGTCTCGTAGTTGCGGCCCGCCGGGTGGGCGGTGTGGTAGGTGCAGCCGCCGATCGAGCGGCCCGACCAGGTGTCGTAGAT
Organism: Devosia sp. P1_H9; assembly: GCF_056405135.1. Taxonomy (NCBI): domain Bacteria; kingdom Pseudomonadati; phylum Pseudomonadota; class Alphaproteobacteria; order Hyphomicrobiales; family Devosiaceae; genus Devosia; species Devosia sp. P1_H9. The sequence continues at coordinate 381,235 of NZ_JBFUCQ010000001.1, read as the reverse complement.
GTCGAAATGCAGCGGCGAATTGACCGGCAGGTTGGGGTGCATGCCCGACGCGGGTTGCCAGGCCTTGAAGCGGACACCGGCCACTGCGACGCCCGCCTCGCAGGTGCCGGTCAGCGGCACAGCGCGGCCATTGACGGTGACCTGGTAGCGGCCGGGGTTGAGACCCTCAAGTTTCACTTGAAGTCGTTCAACCGATGAATCAACGAAGCGCACGGTGCCGCCGATGGCCCCTTGCTCGCCCATCACATGCCAGGGCTCGAGCGCCTGGTTGAGCGTCAGCTTCATGCCCTCGATTTCGACCTCGCCGCAGAACGGGAAGCGGAATTCGAGCTGCGCCGCGAACCACTCAGGGTCGAGGTCGAAGCCGTTGTCCTTGAGATCACGCAGTACGTCGAGGAAATCGGCCCAGACGAACTGCGGCAGCATGAAGCGATCATGCAGGGTGGTGCCCCAGCGGGTGAACTTGCCCTCTTTGGGTGCCTTCCAGAACCGCGCAATCAGGGCGCGGACCAGCAGTTGCTGCGCGAGGTTCATCCGCGCATTGGGCGGCATTTCGAAGCCACGGAACTCCACCAGCCCGAGCCGGCCGGTCGGGCCGTCGGGGGAGTAGAGCTTGTCGATGCAGATTTCGGAGCGGTGGGTGTTGCCGGTGACGTCGACCAGCAGGTTGCGGAACAGCCGGTCGACCAGCCACGGCCGCGGCGGGATACCTTCGCCCGGCAGCGGCACCTGCTTCATCGCGATTTCGAGTTCGTAGAGGCTGTCGTGGCGGGCCTCATCGAAGCGCGGCGCCTGCGAGGTGGGCCCGATGAACAGGCCAGAGAACAGGTAGCTCAGCGACGGATGCTGCTGCCAATGGAGGATCAGGCTCTTAAGCAGGTCGGGCCGGCGCAGGAACGGCGAGTCCCCCGGGGTCGAGCCGCCGACCACCACGTGGTTGCCGCCACCGGTACCGGTATGCTTGCCGTCGATCATGAACTTGTCGGCGCCGAGCCGGGCCTGCCGCGCTTCCTCATAGACCGCAGTGGTGGTGGCGACGCACTCTTCCCAGCTCGAGGCCGGGTGGATGTTCACTTCGATAACGCCCGGATCGGGCGCCACGCGGATGACGTTGAGCCGTGGATCGTAGGGCGGGGCATAGCCCTCGACATGGATGGGGAGGCCGAGGGTCTTGGCCGCTTCCTCGGATGCGGCGATCAGTTCAAGGTAGTCCTCTACCGTCGACACCGGGGGCAGGAAGACGCAGAGGCGGCCTTCACGCAACTCGACCGTCACGGCGGTGCGGACGACGGAATCGATCTCGTCGAGCACCTGCTCGGTGACGTCCTGGTTGATTGTCGGATCGGCGGTGAAGGTCGAGGGCTGGGCGTGATGGCCGACGCGGACCTCGACCGGCTGCTGCAGCAGTTCCTCGACTTCGGGCAGGTCGAGCACAGCGATCAGCGGGTCGCGCGGGACGACGTGCGGGTAGGCGGTCGGTTCAACGTGCTTCAGCGAACTGAGCGGCAGGCGGTAGCCGACGGGCGAGTCACCGGCGGCGAGGAACAGCTTGCCGCGGCGGGTGCGCCATTTCTCGGTGATCCAGCGGTTGGTGCGGTCGGGCAGGGCGTTCCAGCGCTGCACCGGCAGCACGTAGCCGGTCGGGTTGTTGAGGCCGTTGTCGAACACCCGCGCCATGCGGGCCCGCGCCTCGGGATCGGCGAGCTCGGAATTGGCAGGATCGACATTGGGCGGCAGGCGGGCTTCCTTCACCAGCCAGTCGCCCGGGTCCTCATAGGCAGCGTCGATGGTTTCGGTGCCGACGCCGAGATTGTTGGCGATCTCGGTGAGCAGGCGCTGGTCGTCGCCGGGCTTCGCCGCTGTCGGCACGCCTTCGTGGGCGAACAGCTTGTCGTCGCGCCACACCGGCTTGTTGTCGCGGCGCCAGTAGAGCGAGAAGGTCCAGCGCGGCAGCGTTTCGCCCGGGTACCACTTGCCCTGGCCGTAATGCAGCAGGCCGCCCGGGGCGAAACGCTCGCGCAGGCGCCGGATCAGCGCGTCGGCCTTGGCGCGCTTGGTCGGCCCGACCGCATCGGCGTTCCACTCGCCGGCCTCGAAATCGTCGATCGACACGAAAGTCGGCTCACCGCCCATGGTGAGGCGGACGTCGTTGGCGACCAGTTCCTCGTCGACCTTCTTGCCCAGCACGTTGAGCCGGTTCCAGCTCTCGTCGGAGAACGGCATGGTGATGCGCGGGTGCTCGGCGACGCGGCTGACCTTCATGTCGAAGGCGAACTCGACATTGGCGAAGCTGGTGAAGCCCGAGATCGGCGCGGCGTTGCTATAGTGCGGCGTGGCGGCGAGCGGCACGTGGCTCTCGCCGGCGAGAAGGCCGGAGGTGGGGTCGAGCCCCACCCAGCCGGCGCCCGGGAGGTAGACCTCACACCAGGCGTGGAGATCAGTGAAATCATGGTCGGTGCCGGCGGGACCGTCGAGCGAGACGAGGTCCGGCTTCAGCTGGATCAGGTATCCGGAGACGAACCGGGCGGCGAAGCCGAGGTGTCGCAGCGCCTGCACCAGCAGCCAGCTGGAATCGCGGCACGAGCCCTGGGCGCGGGTCAGCGTCTCGTCGGGTTCCAGCACGCCGGTTTCGAGGCGAACGATATAGCCGATCTCGCGCTGCACCCGGGCATTGAGCGCGGTGATGAAGTTCACCGTGTTCATCGGCGTGCGGTCGACTTGGCGCAGGAACTCCAGCAGCAGCGGGCCGGCCGGCTGCGGCTTCATGTAGATCGAGAGATCGTCGCGCAGTTCCTCGGGATACTCGAACGGCCAGGTCTCGGCCCGCTCTTCGACGAAGAAATCGAACGGGTTGTAGACGGTCATGTCGGCGACGAGGTCGACCTCGATCTTCAGCTCGGTGACCGGCTCGGGGAAGACGTGGCGGCTGAGGTAATTGCCGTAGGGGTCCTGCTGGACGTTGACGAAATGGTTCGACGGCGAGACCCGCAGCGAGTGGCTTAGCACCTTGGTCTTGCTCTGCGGCGCTGGCTGGAGCCGGATGATCTGGGGTTGGAGGACTACCGGACGATCGTACTTGTAGTGCGTCAGGTGATAGATCGCGGCTTTAATCGACATGCGGTCGGATGCTCGCTACTGAGGCACAGAAACTTCCCACGCCGACGATAGCATAGAAGATCGGCGCGGCTAGCCTTCGCGAGACAGAGCAAACATGACAGACGAGCAGGCGATCCCCGTGTGGCGGCGCGTCATTCGCGGCATCGGGCGGGCGGTGGTGACCATCGCAGTGGTCATCTACACGCTGCTCGACGAGCTGCTGTTCCCGCTGTTCCGGCCGCTGATCCGGTGGCTCGGGCACTTGCAGCTGTTCCAGCGGCTGGGGGCACTGATCGGGCGGCTACCGCCCTATGTGGCGCTGGCGCTGCTGGCGGTGCCGTTCGTGGTCATCGAGCCGGCGAAGCTGTTCGCGGTGTATTGGGGCGCCACGGGGCACGTGGTGCAGGGGACCATCCTGCTGCTCATCGCGCAGGTGCTGTCACTGCTGATCTGCGAGCGGATCTTTCATGCGGCCTATGAGCCGCTGATGCGGATTGGCTGGCTCAAGGCGCTGCTGGGCTGGCTGTTCGGGCTGCGCGACCGGGCGATCGGCTGGGCGAAGTCGACGGCAGCGTGGCAGGCGGCGGTCGGCTGGGTGCGCGGCGCGCGGGAGTGGCTGCGCGGGCTGCTGGCGTCGCTGCGCTAGCGCTTCTTCTTGCCCTTGATCTCCTCGCGCATCGCGGTGCGCGATTCCATCAGGAACTCCTCGATTTCCTCGAGGCTGGCGGAGAAGTCGTAGCCGGCATTGCCGAAGACGATCTCGAAGGTGTCGTCGTCGCGCAGCATGTAGCCGCCATGGGCTTCGATCTTGGGGGTGCGCTTCTCGGCAATGAGCAGGCTGACCCCGAACGGGCGGCCGATGCGACGGACGCGGCGCTCGATGGCGGCGAGGGTGTTGGCGCGGCTGCCCATGGCTTATCCCCCTGGATTGAGTTCCATGTTCAAATAGCGTGCTGATCGGCGTGGGCAAGAGGCAATCGGCCGATTGAGCGCCGGATGGGGCAATGGTTTAGTGGGACATGGCTTTCACGCTCCGGCAACTGCAGTATTTCATCTCGGTCGCCGAGGAGGGGACGGTGTCGGGGGCAGCGCAGAGCCTCTCGATCAGCCAGTCGGCGGTGACCGATGCGATCAAGGAGCTGGAATCGGACCTCGGGGTGACGCTGTTCGAGCGGCACCGGCGCGGGCTGACGATCACGCATACGGGGCATCAGTTCTACCGGCACGCGGCGCGGATCCTTGCCAGCGTTTCGGACGCACGGCGGAGTTTTGGCGAGGCGGAAGCGCCGGCGGCGGGCTCGCTGCAGCTGGGCGTGACTTCGCTGGTGGCGGGCTACGTGCTGTCGGACCTTCTCGCGCGGTATCGGCGGGCCTATCCCAACGTCAATGTCTCGGCGATCGAGGACAATGGCGACTACCTCGAGCACCTGCTGATCGGCGGCGAGCTGGATGTGGCAGTGATGGTGATCTCCAACCTCCGCGACCGCGTGGCGCTGCAGGCGGAGATATTCGAGACTTCGCCGTATCGGCTATGGCTGCCGCTGGGGCACCGCTTGGCCGGGGCGGACATCATTTCGGTTTCGGACATCGTGCCGGAGCCGCTGATCATGCTGACGGTGGACGAGACCGAGGAGAATACTGGCAAGCTCCTCGCGGCTTTCAGTGCGCGGCCGAACGTGGCATTTCGGACGCGATCGGTGGAGGCGGTCCGCAGTCTGGTTGCGACCGGCGCCGGCATCGCGCTGCTGCCCGACCTGGTCTACCGGCCGTGGTCGCTCGAAGGCGACCGGATCGAGAGCCGGGACATTTCGGGGGCGTTGCCGGTGGTGCAGGTGGGGATGGTGTGGCGGCGCGGCAGCCAGCTGACGCAAGCGGCGCGGGATTTCATCGGGCTGGCGCAGCAGCAGCATTCGCCACGGGGCAGGGCGGCGCAGGAGCGCTGATTCACCGTTCAGACTGCCATCAGAGGCCGTTCATCTTTCTACAGATGGGCGATTGAGGAACGTCAGCTACGCTGTCATATCGGTTTTTCCGATATCTCCCCCCGGCCGAATGCATTTGCGAATAGCAAGGCGCCCGATAAGCTTCCAATCAAGGGCATGCTGCGCATTTGGGAGCGCTGCCCGAGCAGGGAGAAATCGATGAAATCCATCCTCAAGACATGTACGGCCTTGACCATGGTTGCGACCTTCACCGGCCAGGTGGCTGCGCAGGAGATGCTGCAGTCGCTCGGCGCGGGCGAGGGCGAAGTCTCGATCGTCGCCTGGGCCGGCTACATCGAACGCGGTGAGACCGACCCCAACTATGACTGGGTCACCAAGTTCGAAGCCGACACCGGCTGCAAGGTGAGCGTGAAGACCGCCAATACCTCGGACGAAATGGTCGCGCTGATGAACGAAGGCGGCTTCGACCTCGTCACCGCTTCCGGCGACGCTTCGCTGCGGCTGATCGCCGGCAAGCGGGTGCAACCGATCAACACGGCGCTGATCCCGTCCTGGTCGACCATCGACGAGCGGCTGCAGAACGCCGCCTGGCACACGGTCGACGGTACGCACTACGGCACGCCCTATGTCTGGGGCGCCAACGTGCTGATGTACAATACCGACGTGTTCAAGGACGGGCCGCCGACCAGCTGGAACGTGGTGTTCGAGGAGATGAACCTGCCCGACGGCAAGTCCAACAAGGGCCGGGTGCAGGCCTATGACGGGCCGATCTACATCGCCGACGCCGCGCTCTACCTGATGGCGCACAAGCCCGAACTCGGGATCAAGGACCCGTACGCGCTGAACGAAGACCAGTACAAGGCGGCGCTCGACCTGCTGCGCGTGCAGCGGACACTGGTCGGCCGCTACTGGCACGACGCCTATATCCAGATGGACGATTTCAAGAACGAAGGCGTCGTCGCGTCGTCGTCCTGGCCGTTCATGGTCAACGTGTTGGTAGCCGAAGGCGCCAAGGTGGCCTCGACCTTCCCCGAGGAAGGGATCACCGGCTGGGCCGATACCACCATGCTCCATTCCGAAGCCGCGCATCCGAATTGCGCCTACATGTGGATGGAGCACTCGCTTGCGCCCAAGGTGCAGGGTGACGTCTCGGCCTGGTTCGGCACGGTGCCGTCAGTCCCCGCTGCCTGCAAGGGCAACGAACTGCTCACCGACGAGGGCTGCACGATGAATGGCTACGAGAACTTCGACAAAATCCGCTTCTGGCGGACCCCTACTGCCAAATGCGAGTCCGGCGAGTGTGTGCCGTATTATCGCTGGGTTAGCGACTATGTCGGGGTGATCGGCGGGCGGTAAGCGCGCTGGGGCGGGGCATGCTCCGCCTCCACCACGATGTCATTCTCGCGGCAGCGAGCCCCGGACGTAACCTCGCGTCCACGGCGAGCCGGGGCCTGCGCTGTCGCGGGGATGACGAGTATCAGGGCCGAAGGTATTCCCGATGACATCCGCCGTTTCCCTCCAACGCGTTTCCCGCCACTTCGGGGCGGTGAGAGCCCTTGATGAGGTCGATCTCGAGGTGGGGGAAGGGGAGTTCTTTGCCATGCTCGGCCCTTCTGGATCGGGCAAGACCACCTGCCTCAGGCTGATTGCCGGCTTCGAGCAGCCCACATTGGGCCAGCTCCGGATCTTCGGCGATGCGGTGGAAGGCGTGCCGCCCTACCGGCGCAACGTCAACACGGTGTTCCAGGATTACGCGCTGTTCCCGCACATGAACGTGCGGGAGAATGTCGAGTTCTCGCTGATGCTGCGCAAGGTCGAGAAGGCAACGAGGGCCCGGGAGGCCGAGGCGGCGCTGGAACTGGTGAAGCTCGGCGGCTATGGCGACCGGCGGCCGGGGCAATTGTCCGGCGGGCAGCGACAACGCGTGGCGCTGGCTCGTGCCATCGTCAACAAGCCCAAGGTGCTGCTGCTCGACGAGCCGCTTGGGGCGCTCGACCTGAAGCTGCGCGAGCAGATGCAGGAAGAGTTGAAAGCGCTCCAGAAGACGCTCGGCATCACCTTCATCTTCGTCACCCATGACCAGGGTGAGGCGCTGTCGATGGCCGACCGGGTGGCAGTGTTCAATTTCGGCAAGCTGATCCAGGTGGGGACGCCCGAGGAGATCTATCGACAACCGAACTCGCGCTTCGTCGCCGATTTCGTCGGTTCGTCGAACGTGCTCGGGCCCGAGTTCGTGCATGCCATCGCCGGCGAGCGGCGCTGGGCGTCGCTGCGACCGGAGGCGATCCATGTCATCCGGGCCGATGGCGGCCAGAATGCGCTAACCGGCACGGTCACGGCGCGATCGTATCTCGGTGCGACCACCCGGCTTGCGGTCGATCTCAACGGCACGCTGCTGCATGCGGTCGTTCCGTCCACCGACGATCTGCCGACTGAGGGGGAACGGGTCACCATCGGCTTCGCCAAGGATGCGCTGCACCTGATGGAGAACGCCGGATGAGTGTGGTCGCCGCCACCGCTTCGGGTGCCATCCTCAGCAACCAGCGGGGCTGGCTCGGCTCGCTCAGCGACCGGTTCTGGCGCCAGCCGAAGCTGTTCGTCTTCCTGCTGTTGCTGCCGGCGCTGCTGTGGCTCGGCATTGTTTACATCGGCTCGCTGTTCGCGCTGCTGCTGCAGAGCTTCTTCTCGATCGACGAGTTCTCGGGGCTGATCAACTACGAGTTCACGCTCAAGACCTATGCCGAGCTGCTCAAGCCCCAGAACCTCGACGTGATCCTCCGCACGGTGATCATGGCCTCCGCCGTCACCGTCGCCTCGGCGCTGATCGCCTTTCCCATTGCCTACATGGCGGCGCGCTATGCACGGGGGAAATGGAAGGCGCTGTTCTACCTCGGCATCATGCTGCCGCTATGGGCCAGCTACCTGGTGAAGGTCTATGCGTGGAAACTGATCCTCGCGAAGGAAGGCATCCTCAACTGGGTGTTCGCGCAGTTGCACCTGACCTGGCTGCTGGACGCCTGGCTTTCGCTGCCGGTGATCGGCGGCAATTCACTCTCGATCAGCTACACCGGCACCTTCATCGTCTTCCTCTATGTGTGGATGCCCTACATGATCCTGCCGATCCAGGCGGCGATCGAACGGGTGCCGACCAACCTCCTCGATGCCTCGTCCGATCTCGGCGCGACGCCGATGCAGACGTTCTGGAAGGTGATCTTCCCGCTGGCGCTGCCCGGCATCGTCGCCGGTTCGATCTTCACTTTCTCGCTGACGCTGGGCGACTACATCATCCCGCAGATCATCGGCACGTCGGCCTTCTTCATCGGCCAGGCGGTCTATGCGCATCAGGGAACGGCCGGAAACATCCCGCTGGCCGCAGCCTTCACGGTGGTGCCGATCGTGATCATGGGGCTGTATTTGTGGATGGCCAAGCGCATGGGGGCGTTCGATGCGCTCTGATGTGGCTCGCGCACCGTGGGGCCTGAAGCTCGCCGCTGCGGCAGGGCTGTTCTTCATGCTGGCGCCGATCGCGCTGATCTTCTTGTACGCCTTCTCGTCGGAGGAGCGGACCTATCAGTGGCCGCCGCCGGGGCTGACGCTCAAGTGGTTCGAGGTGACGTGGAACCGGCCAGACGTCTGGCAGGCGTTGACGCTGTCGGTACAGGTGGCATCGATCTCGACGCTGATCGCGCTGGTGCTGGGAACGCTCTGTGCCGCGGCGGTGTCGGGCACCCGGTTCTTCGGACGAGAGACGATCTCGCTGCTGGTAATCCTGCCCATCGCGCTGCCCGGCATCATCACCGGTATCTCTCTGCGGTCGGCGTTCAGCCTGATGGAGATTCCGTTCTCGTTCTGGACGATCGTCCTCGGCCACGCGACCTTCTGCATCGTCGTGGTCTACAACAACGCCGTCGCCCGCTTCCGGCGGACATCGGGCTCGATGATCGAGGCGGCGATGGATCTCGGCGCGGACAAGTTCCAGACCTTCCGCCACATCATCCTGCCCAATATAGGCACGGCGCTGCTGGCGGGCGGCATGCTGGCCTTTGCGCTCAGCTTCGACGAGGTGATCGTCACCACTTTCACCGCCGGCCAGCAGCAGACGCTGCCGATCTGGATGCTCGAGGAACTGGTACGACCCCGGCAGCGCCCGGTGACCAACGTGGTCGCCATGGTGGTGGTGATCGTGACGCTGCTGCCGATCCTGCTCGCGTTCTACTTCAGCCGTGGCGGCGACCAGACCGTCGCCGGCATGGGCAAATGACCCAATTCGTTCGGGAGAGAGACTAATGAATACCGAGATGCTGATCGGCTCGCGCTTCGAGGCGGGGACGGAAACCGAGGAGCAGGTGCTCAATCCCAGGACCGGGGAACTGATCAAGGGTATCCCGGAAGCCTCAGAGAGCCAGATCAACGCAGCGGTGCTGGCTGCCGAGAAGGCGTTTGTGACCTGGTCACGGACGACGCCCGGGCAGCGCTCGAACTACCTGCTGCGGATCGCGCAGGCGATCGAGGACGATGCCGATGGCTTCGCGGCGCTCGAGGCGCTGAACTGCGGCAAGCCGATCAATGCGGTGAAGAACGACGAGATTCCGGCGATCGTCGATTGCTGGCGGTTCTTCGCCGGCGCGGTGCGCAACATGCAGGGCTCGATCGCCGGGGAGTATCTGCCGGGCCACACCTCGATGGTACGGCGCGATCCGATCGGCATCGTCGGCTCGATCGCGCCGTGGAACTACCCGCTGATGATGATGGCGTGGAAGCTGGCGCCGGCGATCGCAGGCGGCAACACGGTGGTCTACAAGCCATCCGAGCAGACGCCGCTGACGGCGCTGAAGCTGGCGAAGGTGTTCGCCGACGTGCTGCCGGAAGGCGTGGTCAATGTCATTCTCGGGCGCGGCGAGAGCGTCGGCAACGCGCTGATCAACCACCCCAAGATCAACATGATCTCGATCACCGGCGACGTCGCCACCGGCAAGAAGGTGCTGCAAGCGGCCGCCAAGTCGGTGAAGCGCACGCATCTCGAGCTCGGCGGCAAGGCGCCGGTGATCGTCTATGACGACGCGGACATCGAGGCGGTGGTGAGCGGGCTCAAGGCCTTCGGCTACTACAATGCCGGGCAGGACTGCACGGCGGCGTGCCGTATCTACGCGGGACCGAAGATCCACGACAAGCTGGTGGCGGACCTCAGTTCGGCGGTCAACTCGATCAAGTACAACCAGGCGGACGACACGCTCAACGAGATCGGACCGCTAATTTCGAAACGGCAGCGCGATCGTGTGGCGAGCTTTGTCGAGCGGGCGTCGGAGCTGCCGCATATCAAGATCACCGCCGGCGGCCATGTGTCCGGCGACCGGGGGTTCTTCTACGAGCCGACAGTGATTGCCGGGGCGTTGCAGCAGGACGAGATCGTGCGGCGCGAAGTGTTCGGGCCGGTAGTGTCGATCACCCGCTTCACCGACCCTGAGGATGCCATCGCCTGGGCCAACGACAGCGACTACGGCCTCGCCTCATCGGTGTGGACCAAGGATATCTCGAAGGCGATGCAGACGGCGGCGCGGCTGCAGTATGGCTGCACCTGGATCAACACCCACTTCATGCTGGTCAACGAGATGCCGCATGGCGGGCTGAAACAGTCGGGCTACGGGAAAGACATGTCGGTCTACGCGCTGGAGGACTACACGGCCGTCCGGCACGTGATGATCAACCACGGCTGACGGCCGGCGCCCTAAAGCGCGGGCGCCGTGGCGTTGCCGCTGGCGAGATGCGAGCGGATATCGAGTTCCGTGCTCTTGAGATGGCCCCGCATGGCTTCGACGGCGCCGCGCTGGTTGCCGGCGCGGATGGCGTCGAGGATTCCCTGGTGGGCGTTCAGCGTTTCCTCGCGGCCGGCGTAGCGGAGGGTCTGGCCACGACGGCTCATGACGAAGCTCTCCCGCAGTGGCTGCGCCATGGCCTCGAAGATGAAGGCGATGACCCGGTTGCCGCTGGCGGTGGCGATGGCCTCGTGGAACTGCAGGTCCCATTCGTGGAATCGCGCTTCCCCCTCGGCATTTGCGCCGTTGGCCGCGTCGGCGGCGGCGAGGCGCATGCCCAGCATGGCGCCCTCGATGGCCTGGACCCCGGCGCGGCTGACGCGCTTGGCGGCGAGGCCGGCGGCAAGGGTCTCCATGGCCATGCGAAGCTCGATGAGGTCGAACAGGCCCTTCGGGTCGTTGCGGACGATCGACACCAACAGCCCGGCAAAGACCGAGCTGTCCGGCTCGCGCACCACGGCGCGGCGGCCGCGGCCGATATCCAGCAGTCCCCGGCCGACCAGCATCTTGACGGCTTCGCGGATCGTCAGCCGGCTCACCGCAAAGCGGACGGCGAGGTCTGCTTCGCTTGGAATGCTGGCGCCGGGGGCGAAATCCTGAAGTACGATATCGGCCAGGGCATTGGCGACGTTCTCCGCCGCCGTCGATGCATGTTCCTCTCGGCCGACGTTGCCGTCACTGCTTGCCATGCCCCTAGACCTATCTGATATGTTTTCATCAGCGACGCGAATGTTCTCTTCGCTGCCGCCGTGCTCCTCGGGGCGAAGATGTAGCGTCAACGGGAGGTGTGGAGCAAGGTCCGGCGCGCAACTAGTATGTCAGTTCGGCGGCGCTCGCCGGACATCTTTACACTGGTATCTGATTACTCTAGGTTCCGGCCGCGCGTTGGAGGACGTGCGAACGCCTTGGCAGCAGGGCGTTTGGGAGGCTTCGACAGGTCGGGCGAGACGGTGTTGCCGTGCGTAGCTCAAGACCCGATGAATGACCTCCATCCAAATCCTCCCCACGCTGGCTGGTCCGGCAGTGGCTCCAACACAACGGTTTACCCGGGAGGAAACCAGTGAAAGCCTTGAAACTTCTTATGACCGCCGTGACGGTTGGCGCGATCGCGCTCACCGGTTCGGTGTTTGCCCAGGACAAGGGCGCCATCGGCATCGCGATGCCGACCCAGTCGTCGCTGCGCTGGATTTCAGACGGCAACGAGCTGAAGGCCGCGCTCGAGGCGAAGGGCTACAGCGTCGACCTGCAGTATGCCGAGGACGACATCCCGAATCAGCTCGCCCAGATCGAGAACATGGTGACCAAGGGCGTGAAGGCCCTCGTCATCGCTTCGATCGACGGCACGACGCTCTCGGCCGTGCTGCAGCAGGCTGCCGATGCCGGCATCAAGGTCGTCGCCTATGACCGCCTGATCCGCGACAGCGGCAACGTCGACTACTACACCACCTTCGACAACTTCCAGGTCGGCGTCCTCCAGGCCAATTCCCTCGTGAAGGGCCTCAAGGAGCGCTTCCCGGACGTGAAGCCGTGGAACGTCGAGCTGTTCGGCGGTTCGCCGGACGACAACAACGCCTTCTTCTTCTATGACGGCGCGATGTCGGTGCTGCAGCCGCTGATCGACGACGGCTCGATCGTGATCAAGTCCGGCCAGACTGGCATGGACAAGGTCGGTACGCTCCGTTGGGACGGCGCCGTGGCGCAGGCCCGCATGGACAACATCCTGTCGGCCAACTACTCGGACGGCACCGTGGTGCACGGCGTTCTCGCCCCGTATGACGGGCTGAGCCGCGGTATCATCTCGTCGCTGCGCGGCGTTGGTTATGGTTCTGCCGATCAGCCGTGGCCGATCGTCACCGGTCAGGACGCCGAGACCCCGTCGGTCAAGGCGATCATCGCCGGCGAGCAGTACTCGACCGTGTTCAAGGACACCCGCGAACTGGCCAAGACCACTGCCGGCCTCGTCGACACCGTCCTCACCGGCGGTACCCCGGAAGGCCTCGACACCAAGACCTATGACAATGGCGTCAAGGTCGTGCCGTCGATCCTGCTGGTTCCGCATGACGTGGACGTCACCAACTACGAGGCTCTCGTTGTTGGTTCGGGCTACATCAAGGCCGAAGACCTGAAGTAATCCAGGTATTCCGGAGGGGCCTCGCGGCAGCGCGAGGCCCTTTCGCCATTCTACTCACATGAAGTAAATATCCAGGGGTCTGCGGCGCCACCCGAGCGACCGGACCCAGCTGAAGGACCGCTATGACCGACACCATCCTGGAGATGCGGAACATCACCAAGACCTTCCCCGGTGTGAAGGCGCTCCAGAACGTCAATCTCGATGTCAGGGCCGGTGAGATCCACGCCATCGTGGGCGAAAACGGCGCCGGTAAGTCGACGCTGATGAAGGTGCTCTCCGGCGTCTATCCGCATGGCAGCTACGAAGGCCAGATCATCTATGAAGGCCACGAATGCCAGTTCAAATCGATCCGCGACAGCGAGCACAAGCGCATCGTGATCATTCACCAGGAGCTGGCCCTGGTGCCGCTTCTGTCGATCGCGGAGAACATCTATCTCGGTAATGAGCAATCCCATGCGGGCGTGATCGACTGGGATGAAACCCGCGAGGGCGCTCGCAAGCTGCTGCGCAAGGTCGGCCTCAATGAGGATCCAGACACGCTGATCACCAATATCGGCGTCGGCAAGCAGCAGCTGGTCGAGATCGCCAAGGCCTTGTCGAAGGAGGTGAAGCTCCTGATCCTCGACGAGCCGACGGCGAGCCTTTCCGAGAAGGACAGCGAGGCGCTGCTCAACCTGCTGCTCGAGTTCAAGAACCAGGGCATCTCCTGCATCCTCATCTCGCACAAGCTCAACGAGGTCTCGAAGGTCTCGGACCGGATCACGGTGATCCGCGACGGCCACAGCATCGAGACGCTGAACAAAGACCAGATCACCGAGGACCGCATCATCACGCTGATGGTCGGCCGCTCGCTTGAGGACCGCTATCCCCCCCGTGCGCCACACGTTGGCGATGTGGTGCTCGAGGTGAAGAACTGGTCGGTCTATCATCCGCAGCACCGCGACCGGCAGGTGATCAAGAACATCGACCTCAACATCCGCAAGGGGGAGGTCGTCGGGATCGCCGGGCTGATGGGCTCGGGCCGCACCGAGTTCGCGATGAGCCTGTTCGGCAAGTCGTACGGCCAGAAGATCACCGGCGAGGTGTTCCTCAACGGCAAGAAGATCGACACCTCGACGGTCGAGAAGGCCGTGGCGCACGGCATCGCCTACGCCACCGAGGACCGCAAGACCTTCGGGCTCAACCTGATCGACCACATCAAACACAACACGACGATCGCCAACCTGGTCGGCGTGTCGCGCTGGGGCGTCATTGATGACCTGGCCGAGCTCGACGTGGCCAACGACTATCGCAAGAAGACCAACATCCGGTCCTCCAGCGTCTACCAGGTGACGGGGAACCTCTCCGGCGGCAACCAGCAGAAGGTCGTGCTGTCGAAGTGGCTGTTCGCCAACCCGGACGTGCTGATCCTCGACGAGCCGACCCGCGGCATTGACGTCGGGGCCAAGTACGAAATCTACACCATCATCAATCAACTGGCCGCGCAGGGTAAGGCAATCCTCGTCATCTCGTCGGAGATGCCGGAACTGCTAGGCATCACGGACCGCGTCTACGTGATGAACGAAGGGCGGATGGTCGGCGAGATGCCGACCAGTGAAGCCAGCCAGGAAAAGATCATGCGCGCCATCGTTCGCGCCGAAGGAAAAGCAGCATCATGACCACAGAAACCGCATCGCAGGCGGCGGCAGCGCCGACCGAGGCCGGCAAGACCCAGGAACTCACGATCTGGGGGGCGCTGCAGGCCAATATCCGTGATTACGGCCTGCTGCTGGTGCTCATCCTCATCATGCTGTTCTTCCAGTGGACGACGGACGGCACGCTGTTCAAGCCGGTGAACCTCACCAACATCGTGCTGCAGAACAGCTACATCATCGTGATGGCGCTGGGCATGCTGCTGGTGATCGTCGCCGGCCACATCGACCTGTCGGTCGGCTCGGTATCGGGCTTCATCGGCGCGCTCGCCGCGATGCTGATGATCGGCTGGAAGTTCCCGCCGGAGTTGGCTTTCCTCGCCAATCCGATCGTCGCTGGCATCATCTGCATGGTGATCGGCGCGGCCATCGGGGCAGTACAGGGCTGGCTGATCGCCTATTACCGCATCCCAAGCTTCATCGTGACCCTCGCGGGCATGCTGATCTTCAAGGGCCTGTCGCTCGCCATTCTGGCCGGCAAATCGGTGGGTCCGTTCCCGGCCGAGTTCCAGTTGCTGTCGGCAGGGTTCATTCCGGACTTCGTCGGCAAGATCACCCTGGTCCCGGCCAGCGAAGGCGTGCAGCCGCTGGCGCTGCACGGCGCGACCCTGGTGCTGGGCATCATTGGCGTCGTCGCCATGGTGCTGCTGTCGCTGCGCGGGCGAGCCCGCCGCAAGGCACGCGGCTACGAGTCGGAGCCGTTCGCGCTGTTCGTGATCAAGAACGTGGTGATCGCCGCGCTGGTACTGTTCTTCACCTACATGCTCGCATCCTACAAAGGCCTGCCGAACGTGCTGGTGGTGATGGCCCTCCTGATCGGGCTGTTCGTCTTCATCACTAAGCGGCTGACCTTCGGTCGTCGCATCTATGCGATTGGCGGCAACCTCAAGGCGGCGGCCCTGTCGGGTATCAAGACCGAGCGGCTGACCTTCTACGTGTTCGCCATCATGGGGGCGCTGGCGGCGCTCGCCGGCATGATCTATGCGGCGCGCCTCAACTCGGCGACGCCGAAGGCAGGGCAGGGGCTCGAACTCGACGTGATCGCGGCCGTGTTCATCGGCGGTGCGTCGGCGCTGGGCGGCGTTGGCCAGGTGGCGGGAGCCGTCATCGGCGCCTTCATCATGGGCGTGATGAACAACGGCATGTCGATCCTGGGCGTCAACATCGACTGGCAGCAGATGATCAAGGGCATCGTGCTGCTCGCTGCGGTGTTCTTCGACCTCTACAACAAGAACAAGGCCTGACCACCAGGCCTATCGATCGTCGCGAAGGCAGAAGCCCGGGTCCCACGGAGGTGGTGTCCGGGCTTTCTCTTGCCTGCTCCAAAGCCCGTGTCGGTCCGTGCGGCGGAGAACTATACTGACGCTCGCTCGATTTCTTCCGGCAGCTCGGCTGGATCTGAAAGCTCCAGCGTCGCCATTGCAACCCAACCGCCTCGGGTCCATTTATGAAACCGAGGAATCGGAGGGGCTTATGGGCATTCTGGGCGCCATCATTATCGGGTTTATTACCGGCGTCATCGCCAAGCTGATTACGCCGGGAGACCCGAAGCCGCGTGGCTTCATCCTGACCACGGTGCTCGGCATCGTCGGCGCCTTGCTCGCGACGTATCTGGGACAGGCGATCGGCTGGTACCGGGCAGGTGAAGCAGCGGGCTTCTTCGGCGCGATCCTCGGCTCGATCATCGTACTGCTGATCTGGCGCCAGCTGGCGCGGCCGCGCTAACGCCATGGACATCCCAACCATCGAGACCGAGCGCTTGATCCTGCGCGGCTATACGCCGGCGGATTTCGACGCCTTCGCCGCCATGTGGGCGGATCCCGACGTGGTGCATTTCATCGGCGGACGGACGTTTACGCGCGAGCAATCGTGGCAACGCTTCCTGACGCGGGCCGGCGGGTGGCAGCATCTGGGCTTCGGGTTCTTCGCGACGTTCGAGAAGGAGTCCGGGCAGCTCGTGGGTGAGGCCGGCTTTCACGAGGCGCGCCGCATCATCGAGCCACCGCTCGAGGGCACACTCGAAGCCGGCTGGGCGCTGATGCCGTCGGCGCAGGGCTGGGGTTATGCCACCGAGGCGATGCAGGCGGCCATCGGCTGGGCCGAAGCAACATTCCCGGGCCGGCGGATGACCTGCCTGATCAATGTCGACAACCTTGCTTCGATGCGGGTGGCCGGACGGCTCGG
The DNA here is from genome assembly GCF_056405135.1 of Devosia sp. P1_H9. Taxonomy (NCBI): domain Bacteria; kingdom Pseudomonadati; phylum Pseudomonadota; class Alphaproteobacteria; order Hyphomicrobiales; family Devosiaceae; genus Devosia; species Devosia sp. P1_H9. Next base: position 364,377 of record NZ_JBFUCQ010000001.1, on the reverse strand, counting down.
CTTCAAGGAGTTCGCGCGGACGATCTACGCCGATGACAAGGTCGTGCTGTTCGAGCGCCAGGTGAAATGAAAAGGGCGCCCCGAGAGGCGCCCTTTCACAATCAGTGGCGAGCTTACTGCGCCGCGGGAGCTGCCGGCGCCGGCGTGGTCGCCGGGGCTTCCATTGCAGGAGCTTCCATCGCAGGCGCCTCGGCGGGAGCGGCAGGAGCCGCTGCCGGAGCTTCCGTCGCAGCGGGGGCCGCAGGGGCCTCGGCCGGAGCGGGCTCGGGCGCCGGGGCCGGCGAGGCATCGGTGATGCGGCCGTCGGTGTAGGGCGTGTAGGCGCCGCCGAGCTTGGCGATGTAGTCGGCCACAACCTTCTCGAGCGGCGGTCCGAAGTCGTAGGCGTTGATGGCGTTCTTGCCGAACAGCTCGTAGCCGTCACCACCGCCGCGCACGTAGTTATTGGTCACGATGCCGTAGGTCTTGGCGGGGTCGATCGGCACCCAGTTGTCGCCGTCCTTGACCAGCACGTCGCTGATACGCGAGCCGGCGGGCTTGGACTTGTCGAAGGTGTACTTGAGACCGGCGACCTGCGGGAAGCGGCCAGCGACTTCCTCGATCTGGCTGGCACCATTCTCCAGCGAGGCGACGAGGTCGGCGCCAGTGAGCTGGAAGGTCGCGAGCGTGTTCGAGAACGGCAGCACCGTGAGCACTTCGCCCATGGTGATCTCGCCGGCGTCGATGGAAGCGCGGAGGCCGCCCGAGTTGGCAATCGAGATGGTGATGCCCTGGTCGGCGACCCGATCGAGCTGTGCGTCGGCGACAAGGTTGCCCATTGAGCATTCGGAGACGCGGCAGACGTCGCGGTTGCCTTCGATTGGGGCAGTGGCGGTGCCGATGACTTCGGCCTTCAGGGCTTCGAGGGGCTTGCCGAGTTCGGCGACGCGGTCGAGGAAGCCCTGGTCAGGCTTCACCGAGGCATCGAGAAGAATCGGGGCGCCGGTGGCGGAGACAACCTTGCCGGCATCGTCCCAGGCAACCTTGAGTTCGCCCAGCGCCTTGCCGTACTGGCCGGCCTGGACGATCGGAACGTCGACGCCATCGGGGTTCTTGACGAGGGTGGGGTAGGGGCCCGCCTCGCCTTTGCCGGTGCCGAGGAAAGTGTGGCTGTGGCCGCCCACGATCACGTCGACGCCGGAGACGGCCGCGGCCAGATCCTGGTCGACCTTGTAGCCGATGTGGCTGACCACCACGATCTTGTTGATCCCGGCGGCTTCCAGTGCGCCGACGGCGCCCTTGACGTATTCGGTGACGCTTTCGAAGGCGACGTTGGTGCCGGGGGAGGAGATATCGGGCGTGTCAACGGTGGTGGCGCCAATCACGCCGACCTTCTCGCCGCCGATGTTGAGGACGATCACGCCCTTGGGCAGGCCCTTGAGGTCTGGGTCCTTGGTGGTGTCGAAGTTGCCGCCGATGATCGGGAACTTGGCCGAGGCGATGAACTTGGCGAACTCGGCCGGGCCGTCATCGAACTCGTGGTTGCCGGTGGCCACCACGTCGAAGCCCATGTCGTTCATGAAGTTGGCGACGATCTCGGACTTGTACTGGGTATAGAACAGCGAGCCCTGGAACTCGTCACCGGCGGAGAACAGCACGACGTTCTCGCCGGCCGCCTTGGCCTCGTCGCGCTTGGCGTCGATCTCGGTCTTCAGGCGGGCAATACCGCCGAAGCACTCGCCCTTGGTCTCGCCCTCGGCGTTGCAGGTCGAGTCCGTCCCGGTGATCGATTCGAAGCGGGAGTGGAAATCGTTGATGTGGAGGATGGTGAGGGAGAAATCGGCAAAGGCCGCACCGGAAAAACCGGCAGTGAGTGCCAGCGCCGCGGCGCCGAACAATAGCTTCTTCATATCCCTGTCCTTTCGTGGCGGTCCGATTGGCCCGGACCCTTTTCCCACCGCTTTGCAACGCCGGTGTAACAGCGCAGGCGCCCCTTCCTTGTGCCACCTGCAACTCCAGTGGAGCCGGGAGTTAACAACAGATCATCGGATAGCGGAAGGGCGTGGCGCGGCGCTTTTGGGCTTCCATGAACGGCCGGTTCGGTTACTCTCCGCCCGCTTTATGCGGGGAGTCGACTATGCGTAGTGCCTTGATCGTCTGGGGTGGGTGGAACGGGCATGACCCAGAGGAATGCGCAGCAATCTACCGGCGCTGGCTGCACGAAGACGGCTACTCGGTACGGGTGGAAACCGACCTCGCGGTGTTCGCCGATCCGGCGATCCATGAGCTGAGCCTGATCATCCCGATCTACACCATGAGCAAGATCGAGAAGGAGCCGCTCGGCAACCTGGTGAAAGCCATCGAGGGCGGCGTCGGCCTTGCTGGGCACCATGGCGGGATGAGCGACGCGTTCCGCGATGCGGTCGACTACCAGTTCGTGGTCGGCGGGCAGTGGGTGGCGCATCCGGGCAATATCATCGACTACACGGTGGACGTGACCAAGCCCGATGACCCGATCATGCAGGGCATCCCGGCCTCGTTCCCCTACACGTCCGAGCAGTACTACATGCACATGGACCCCTCGGTCGAAGTGCTGGCAACGACGACCTTCTCGGGCCAGCACGCCGCCTGGACCAAGGGCGTGGTGATGCCGGTGGTGTGGAAGCGGCAGTACGGCGCCGGCAAGGTGTTCCACTCGACGCTGGGGCACCAGGCCAAGGAGTTCGAGAACCCGCAGATGGCGACGATCCTGCGTCGCGGCATCAACTGGGCGGCGCGCGACGAGGGCTGAGCCGGACAAGGAGTGGCGTCACGTCTGCGTGCTGCATACGTGACTTGAAACTTCGCAGGAAACGGTGCCGTTCTTCTCTCCGAATGCCAGGGGAGAACGATGGCAAGCATCACCGAAAACGGGGTCGAGGCGCCCCAGGAACTCAAAGGCCCGCTGATCTATCGGCAGGCGATCCTGACGCGCGTTACCCACTGGGTGTGGGCGATCGCGATGTTCTTCCTGCTGCTCAGTGGGCTGCAGATATGGAACGCCCATCCTGCGCTCTATATCGGGCAGCAGTCGGGCTTCGAGTTCGATAACGCCATCCTGAAGATCGGCGCAGAGAACACCGATGCCGGACCACGCGGCTTCACCACCGTGTTCGGGCAGAAGTTCGATACCACCGGCGTGCTGGGGATGAGTGGTACCGAGGCGCAGCCGGATTTCATCGGCTTTCCCGACTGGGCGACGATCCCGTCTTTCCGCGATCTCGCGACGGGGCGCGTGGTGCACTTCTTCTTCGTCTGGGTGTTCCTCGGGGCGATCGGCATCTGGCTGATCTCGAGCCTCTTCAACGGACATCTGTGGCGCGACATCATCCTGAAGCCGCGCGATTTTCGCGAGTTGCCCGGGGATATCTGGCAGCACGTCACGTTCAAGTTTCACCACGGGCGCAGCTACACGCCGCTGCAGAAGGTCGCCTATTTCGGGGTGTTCCTCGTGCTGTTCCCGCTGATCATCCTCACCGGACTGTCGATGTCGCCGACGATGAATGCCGGCTGGCCCTGGCTGGTCGAGCTGTTCGGCGGGCGGCAGACGGCGCGGACCATCCACTTCATCGTGATGGTTTTGCTCGTGCTGTTCTTCGTCGTCCACATCGTCATGGTGGTGCTGGCGGGACCGATCAACGAGTTGCGCTCGATGATCACCGGCTACTACCGCACCAGCCCGGGCACCGAACCCGACAAGCAGAAGGGCAACAAGTCCAATGGCTGACCTGATCCTCAATCGCCGCCGGCTGATCGGGCTCGGCGCGGCGTCCGGCGCTTCGCTGGTGCTCGCCGGGTGCGACCAGTTCGATTTCCTCGGGCAGCGCAACGATCCGGTGCGCGACTTCCTCGAGCGCGCCAACAGCCTGACCTATGGGGCGCAGCGCGCGCTGGTGGGCGACCAGGCGCTGGCCAAGGAGTTCTCGGAAAGCGAGATCCGGCAGGGGCAGCGGCCGAACGGCTCAACCGACCCGCGATCCGGCATCGAGGAGTACCGCAACCTCGAGGCCACCGGCTTTGCCGCCTACAAGCTGAAGATCACCGGGCTGGTGGAGACGCCGAAGGAGTACTCGCTGACCGAACTGCAGAACATGCCGTCGCGCACGCAGATCACCCGGCACGACTGCGTCGAGGGCTGGAGCTGCATCGCCAAGTGGACCGGCGTGCCGCTGAGCCGGCTGCTCGACGAGGCTAAGGTGAAGCCGACGGCGAAGTTCGTCGTCTACCATTGCTACGACCAGATGGGCGGGGGGCTATCGAAGCCAGAGGCCTACTACGAGAGCTCTGACCTGATCGACGCGTTCCATCCGCAGACGATCGCGGCGTATGGGCTCAACAACGGCATACTGCCGGTGGCCAACGGCGCGCCGGTGCGCATCCGGATCGAGCGGGCGCTGGGCTACAAGCAGCCGAAATATGTGCATACGATCGAGTTGGTGGATGGGTTCAGCCAGTACGGCCTGGGGCAGGGCGGGTACTGGGAGGATCATGGGTATGACTGGTACGGCGGGATTTAGCGCGGCCGGGCACTTGCGAGGTTAGGGGTTGGTTGAGTCGACTGCGCTCCCGGTAGCTGGTCGAAAGGCAGGAAAGTCCTCGGCTAGCCAACTTCTTGCATCTAGGCAACTCGCTACACTCAGCACGCTGTCGCCTTGCGCCCAGTGCATAACGCCGTAGTAGATCGGCCAAATGACTTCGTCCGAGAGCCCCTCTGAGTTCATTTTCCAGAGGCGCTCAAGTTCTTTGAGGTTAGCCTCCACGAAGTTTGGATCATTGGTTGCGACGCACCACTCTGCCTTCGCATACATGTGGCCAACATAACGTAGACGACCAGTTTGCTCAGCGAGACTAGGAAGAAGGTCGCGACTGACCACCGGAGGCGCTGTAGGCATCTGCAGTCCTTTGACGGACGGTCGTGGTAGCGGCTGGGCCGTCCATACATTCCATTCCGACCCGAAGGCCAATCCTCCGATCGATGTTAGGGAGAGCGCTAAAGCAAGCACTCGCAGCGCTTTCATCACGAGAGACGTACTCCTCAGCTGTCCGAACTACGCTTTGATATGGTGCGAGAGGCAGAGTCCGCATAGCTCCCCTGCGCGCTCATTTCCCGTTTTCCCTTGCCAATCCGCGGTTTATCCCCCATATGCGCACCATTCGCCCCGCCCAGTTGTCCCCGTGAAGGGGATTTGGCGCGATGATGGCGATGGACTTCTCTTCTTACTGGCCAAAACGGTGAGCGGCGAAGTGCCCCGGAAATGTCCCCCGCGTTAGAACGTGGGAACACCGGGAGACAGCGCAACCGTGCGGCAATCCCGTCGCCATTGCATCTATGATCACGCCGAGCCCGAAATGGGTCTCCGGCGACCCTCGCGCACCGATTGGCCCGGAGCGCGCAAATGAAAGTTTGACCATTGACCAATTCATTCGCAGAACTCGGCCTTTCGGCGCAGCTCGTCAGCGCGCTCACGGCAGCCGGGTTCACTACGCCGACGCCGATCCAGGCGAAAGCCATTCCGCCGCAGCTCGAGCGCCGTGACATCATGGGCATCGCCCAGACCGGCTCGGGCAAGACTGCGGCGTTCGGCCTGCCGATCCTTGCGGGCCTCGCCCAGCTGGGCGGCCGTGCCAACCCGATGACGACCCGCGCGCTGATTCTCGCGCCGACCCGCGAACTGGCGGTGCAGATCGACGAAGTGCTGCACAAGCTGGCGGGCTCGAAGCTCTCCACCGTGCTGGTGCTCGGCGGCGCCTCGCGCGGCGGGCAGATCCAGAGGATCGCCCGCGGCGTCGATGTTGTGATCGCGACGCCGGGCCGTCTCAAGGACCTGGTCGACGACCGCAAGCTCAAGCTCAGCGAGACCCGTTGGCTGGTGCTGGACGAAGCCGACCGCATGCTCGACATGGGCTTCATCAACGCCGTCAAGGAAATCGCACGGGCCATCGGCCCGCGTCGCCAGACCGCGATGTTCTCGGCCACCATGGCCCCGGAAATCGCCGAGCTGGCCAAGGGCCTGCTGAACGACCCGGTGCGTGTTGAAGCCAACCCGGCGGCGCAGACCGTCGGCACCATCGATCAGCGGGTGATCCTCGCCGGCTCGAAGGAAAAGCGCATGGTGCTCAACGACCTGTTGAAGGACGAGAGCCTCAGCCGCGTCATCATCTTTTCGCGCACCAAGCACGGTGCCGATCGCGTCACCAAGAACCTCGAGATCGACGGCCATCAGGCCGCGGCGATCCACGGCAACAAGTCGAACAATGCCCGTCAGGCCGCCCTCAAGGGCTTTGCCACCGGCAATGTGCGCATTCTCGTCGCCACCGACATCGCGGCCCGCGGCATCGACGTGCAGAACATCTCGCACGTGATCAACTACGAGTTGCCCGATGACCCGGAGAACTACGTGCACCGCATCGGCCGCACGGCGCGTAACGGCGCTTCGGGCTTTGCGATCACGCTCTGCGACGGCACGGAGCGCGGTAAACTGCGCGATGTCGAGCGGCTGATCCGCAAGACTTTGCCGACCACCGGCGAGCTCAAGGGCAATGGCGGCGAAGTTATCGACGCGGCCAAGGTTCGCGCCCAGCGCCAGGCCCCGCGTCCGCAGGCCCCGCGTCCGGATGGCCAGCGCAAGCAGGCCAATGCGGGCCGGCATTTCTCCGGCGCCAAGAAGGCGGCGATCGTCGATGGCCGCAAGCGTACCAATGGCGAGGGGCATGCTCACGCCCCCAGCGCCAGCCACGCTGCCTCCGGTGGCAACGCACAGCAGGTGCGCGGTGGTGCCGGCACCGGCAGCAATGTCTCGCGCAATGGCGGCGCCGCGCCGACCGCGCCCGGTTGGTGGGAAAAGCCGACGGGGCAGGGCACGCCCGCTCCCAAGCAGCGCTGGAACAAGAAGCAGAAGGACGCCGGCAAGCAGCGCCGCACTGAAGGCGAACGCGCAGCGGGCTAAGTCCCCGGCGCATTGCTGAAAGTATCAGGGGCGGTCCAGTGGGCCGCCCCTTTGCTTTATCGGATGCTGGTCACGCCCGGTACGAGGCTGACGCTGGTTTCGGTCGACGGTGCGCTCATCGCTCCGTCGGCCGGCGCGCCATCGGGCGGCGGGCCGCTCGGAGGTTCGCCACCTGCGCCGCCCGGCGCGCCGCCGAAGCCGGTCGAGGACTCGGCCGTGGGGTCGACGCCGACGATCATGGCGACGAGGTAGCGCTCCTCCAGTTCCTTCACATAGGCGAAGGAGGCGCGGGTGGCCTGGCTGGCGATGTTGTCGTTGGCGTTGAGCGTGTCGCGATCGTGACCGTGCGAGGTGTAGGGCTCGACGTTCTGGTAGAGGAACTGGCTCAGGGCGTCGGGGAAGAACAGCTGGCCAGTGAGCACGGTCTTGTCGTCGAGGAAGACTTTGAAGTGGATGTGGGTGGTGCGGCCGGCGTACCAGCCCGGGTAGATAGTCTGGAACTCGACGATGCCGCTGGCGCTGGCGAATTGGGTGCCGCGCAGGAACGTCTGGCCCGTGGTGTCGACACCGCCGGTCTGGTTGGCATAGCCCGAGTAGAGCCCCTCGGCATTGCAGTGCCAGATATCGACGCGGGCGCCTTCGATGGGCTTGCAGCTGCCGTCGACGACCTGCAGCCGCACGGTCGTGGCGACCCCCTTCTGCGTGCCCTCGGTGATATCGGCGCGCTCCAGCGACGGATCGAAATAATAGGGCCCTTCGGTCACCTCCGGCGTCAGCACGCAGACATCAGCGCCGGGCATCAGGCCAGTGGTAGTTTCGGCGCTAGCTTCCTGGGCGAATGCCCTCTGGCTCATCAGCGCGCCACCGGCGGCGGTGACGACGACGAGGCGCAGGGCATCGCGGCGGTTCAATGGAGTGGGCATCGATCGTCTCCGTTTGGGTACGAGCCCGATGTAGGAAGGGGCCGGGCGATCCCTGCGTTACAAGTTGGAGAGCTGCATTAAGTCTTCGAAATGTGGCGGAAGCGGTCATTTCTGAACGCCAGCTAAACGCCAGATTCCGGGAACGTTCAACCGCACTGCCGCATTATTGCCCTCAAGATGAACCGCTGGCCGAAAGGCCGCATCGCCCCAGGGGGCCCAAATGCTGAAGCTCACTCTCGTTGCAATGTTCGTGATGTCGATGGCGACGCTGACCATCGCCGCCTCCGCCCTGCCGGTCGAAGTGGCCCCGGTCACCACCCAGCTCGCCGATCTCGGCTGAGGCCGAGATGACCACCGATCGGGAGCACGGCCGCACCCGGCCGGCCACCATGAACAGCACCACCCAGATCCTGCTGCTTGTCCTGTTCGCCACGGCGCTCGCCGTGCTGGCTTTCGCCGCAGCGAGCGTTGTGCTGGTCTGAGCCTTGGCTCAGCAGGCTGAGCGTCAGCTCAGCGGGATACCCTTGTTTCCCTTGTCCCTCTGATAGACGGCCGAGAGGTCATTGTAGGCGGCGTTGAGATCATCGACGCGCGCCACGAGCCGCTCCTTCGATGAACGGTCGAGGCCGGCGATCATCTGCTGGATGTCGTGGCTCTGAAAGAACGCGTTCTTGCGGTTGTAGAGCGGGCGGTCCTCGGGGACGTAGTCGCGGTCCGGGTCCGGCACGGCGTAGACTTCCCTTAGAATGCGGATGTCGTGCGGGATGCCGAAACTGTCGCGCGTGTCCTCGTAGCTGAACAGATAATAGAAATTGTCGAAGCCGGACCAGGTAATGCCCGAGAGGCAGAGCGAGCAGGGCTCGTGCGTGGCGAGGAACAGGCAGTCCTGGGGCACGGGGCGCTGGTCGGCTGGCAGCTCGTAGAAGCGCTTGATGGCGTGTATTTCGCCGTGCCAGAGCGGGTTCTCGGTCTCGTTATTGGTCTCTCCGACGACCAGCGACAGGTCGGATTTTCTGAGGATCGCCGCGCCGAACAGCTTGTTGCCGCCGCCGACGCCGCGCTTGGTCAGCGGCAGCAAGTCGAGCTCGATGACGTCGAGCAGGCGGGAAATCAGGTCGGGCGTATGCATGCGGGTCTCCGGTTCGATGCTTCGAACCTGTCGAGAGCGGCGCGGAACGTCAACCTAGAAGCGTGACTTGGCGAGGCTCGCGAGTTCGATCCCGGCACCGTCGATCAGCACCAGGTGGTCCTTGTCCAGCCGCCAGAAGCGAGTGTCGGCGAGGGCGGCGAAGAAGCTGTCTTCCTGCTTGGTGGCGTCTTCGGACTGGCAAGCCATGCGGGTGGCTGCGACGGCGCTGAAGATCAGCCGCTCGGCATTCACTTCGGCCTGGGCGAACCACGAGTTGCAGCCCCCGCGGCCGCCGGCACGCATGTCCGAAGCGATGGACAGCGAGGAGACGACGCCGCGGGCTACGGGCGCGCCATTGATGGTTTCGGCCTGCCAGGTGATGTCGAGGATTGGCGGCGGGGGCGGAGCGACCTCGGGCTCGACGACAGCCTCGTCGGCGGGCACCATGTTGACGATGATGAGGATCGGGGCGGCCGGCGCCAGCGGGTCGATGGCGTAGGGTTCGGCGTTGCGGAACCACACCGTGCCCTCGCCGGAAATCTCGGCGACCAGCGCGTAGGTGTGGCCGGCGACGATGACGTTTTCATCGAAGTTCAGGGTGAAGGTCAGTGGCACCTGGCCGGGGCTCGCAATCGGCGCCTTGGCCGAAACGCGGGGCTCGTCGGGCGTGGCGAGGTCGATCAGCGACACCATGAGCGTGCCACCGGGCGGCAGCGCGATCCGCTCGCGATAAGTCACGTCGCCCTTGAGGGTCACCTTGGCGGCGAGCGCAGGGCTCGCGAACGCCAGCAGCAGCGCCGCGATGGCCAGAACGATACGCATGGAAATGCCTCCACCCTCAGTCTGTTGGGTTAGATTATGGAGCAATTGCAACGTAGTTGCGACGGGGAACGGACGTCTCGGTAAAGAATTCAGCCGCGTTGCGCTACCAAGTACGGCTCGTCGAAGAAGTATTCCTCGAGGTTGTTGCCTTCGCCGCCGCGGTCGATGATCAGGAAATCAGAGGTCTCGCCGAGCGGCGTCAGCACGCCGTGCCAGGTATTCATCGCCATGTTGATGCCCTGTCCGGGCGCGGCGAGAAAGGCACGCGGAGTGCCGGGCATGCCGCCCTCGTCGGGCGCAACGATGGAGAGGAACGGCCGCTGCGACAGCGGATAGAATGCCTGGCTGCCGAGCGGGTGTCGTTCCACCATCTTCAGCGTCAGCGGCAGGGGGTAGTGTTGCCCGCGGGCGATCGACACCAGCGGGCGAGGATGCACGCCGCCGAGCTCCACCTTGGCGAGATCGTGGTAGCGCTCGGTCATGCCGCCATTGATCGGATAGTGGTGTGCGCCTTCGGTCTCGATCACCTGGCCGAACGGCGCGTAGGCCTCGCGGGTCAGCGGTTCGATGAAAATGGTGCGGCCGGCTGACATTGCGACTCTCTCGCGCCAAACTTAGCCGATGTGCCGCGTGGCGAAAGCCCGGCCGCTCACGGGGCGATCTTGATGGTGTTGGCCTTGCTGCCGCCACCCATGTAGACGGCGACAAGCTTCATCGGCACCGTGCCGGTATTGGTGCCGTTGTGCGGCCAGCCGACGGCTTCGAGCAACGCGTCGCCGGCGCGGTAGGTCTTCTTGCCCTTGTCGCCGTAGTCGACTGTCAGCTCGCCCTCGAGAATGTAGGCGAACAGCGGCACCTCGTGCTCGTGCAGGCCCGTCTCGCCGCCGGGCGGGATGGTGACGATGGCGGCGGTGACGTTGGGCGTGCCTTCGGGGTAGGCGAGGGGCGCACCCAGCACGTCATTGCCGCTTTGCAGCAGCGGCGTGAGGAGGTTCTGGTAGGTCTGCGGCGTCAGATCCTCGGCCTGCGAGGTGGAGCCGAACGCCAGAACGAACACGGCGGCATATGCTAGGCGTTTCATCTGTTTCCCCCCGGAGCGGCTAGAGCGTGAGCTTCATGTGCCGGTTGACGTCCTTGTAGAGCAGGTAGCGGAAGCGACCCGGTCCGGCGTAGCAGGCCTGCGGGCAGAAGGCGCGCAGCCACATGAAATCGCCGGCCTCGACCTCGACCCAGTCGCGGTTGAGCCGGTAGACCGCCTTGCCCTCGAGCACGTAAAGGCCGTGCTCCATGACGTGGGTCTCCTCAAAGGGGATGACCGCACCTGGTTCGAGTGTCACGATGTTGACGTGCATGTCGTGGCGGACGTCGGTGGGATCGACGAAGCGGGTGGTGCCCCAGCGGCTATCGGTGCCCGGCATCCAGATGATCGGCTCGTCCTGCTCGTTGGCGACGAACGCGGCGGGCGTATCGATGCCCTCGACGGCCTCGTAACGCTTGCGCACCCAGTGGAAGCGGACCGGCGCAGTCGACTTGTTGGTCAGGGCCCAGCGCGTGCCGGGCGGCAGAAAGGCATAGCCGCCGGCCTTCAACAGGTGGGTCTTGCCTTCGAGGGTCAGCGTGGCCTGCCCATCGACGACGAACAGCACACCCTCGGCGCCCGCATCGGGCTCTGGCTTGTCGCTGCCGCCACCGGGGAACACTTCGACGATGTACTGTGAGAAGGTCTCGGAGAAGCCCGTCATCGGGCGGGCGATGATCCAGGCGCGGGTGTCCTTCCAGTGCGGTAGGTAGCTGGTGACGATGTCCCGCATGACCCCATGCGGAATCACGGCATAGGCCTCTGTGAAAACGGCGCGACCGGTGTGCAGCGCGGTCTGATCGGGCAGGCCGGCCATCGGGCTGGCGTAGGTATTGGGGGCCATGGGACGCAATGGTTGTGGAAGACGAGTCGTCTTAGCACGGACGCCGCGGGGTCATCTCCCCCCTTGCGGGGGAGAAAGCGATTTCTTGGGCTTAGCGTTTGCCAAGCCTTAGAAATCGCAAGAGAGGGGACCCGTACGCTGGTGACGATCACCGAGGAGGGTTGGAAGGAATCGCAGAAGGGCGTTGGAGGCCTGCATCGGCAACACCGAGGGGTGGACCGGGATGCTGTGCGCCATGAAGGTCTATCTCGAGCACGGCTTCAACCTGCGCGAGGGGTTCTACAAGTAGCGCCGCGGCCGTTAACGGGCGTGGGCCAAGACGAAGCGCCACTGTCAGAAAAAGTTTAGGAATCGGGCGCAGACTCCGTACATGGCTACGCAACCGCACGATGACCCACATCGCCCGCTGCTCGATCCGATCCAGCTCGAGGAGGCTGGACGTGCACTGAGACAGTGGATCGACCGCCTGCTCGGCCATGCCGAGCCGCAGGTCAACACCGACATCGACTGGGAAGACGGCGAACCCAGGGACGATCGGCGCGACGGGTTGTCTCCGGGGCACTGACCGATGGATTGGCTCCGCGACTTTCAGCAGTCGTTCCGGGAGCCGGTCTACGGATTTCTCACCACGTTCTGGCCTGTGCTGGCAGTCATCGCGCTGGTGGCCCTCGGCTGGCTGTTCGGCAGCATGGTCCACAGAGCCCGTCGCGGCGGCAGCGGAGATAGCGGTGGAGGGGGCGGCGACTTCTCGTTCGGCGACTCGGATGGGGACGGGGGTGGCGGTGATGGCGGTGGCGGCGGCGACTGAGGCTCAGTAGCGCTCGCAGGTCATTTCGCCTTGCCCATCGCCAGGTAGCGGGCGCGCTCTTCCGGGGAATAGTGCTCGAGTGCGTTCCGAAGCATGACGCGCGGCATGCGGGCGGCGTGTTTGTCGAGGAAGGCGTTCAGCGCCGGGCGATTGGTGTCCGTGGTGCGCAGCATCCAGCCGACCGCCTTGTGGATTAGGTCCTCGCGGTCGTCGATCAGTAGTTCGGCGATGGCGAAAGCGTCGTCGAGCTGGCCGCGCCGGATGAACGAGAAGGTCGCGAGGATGGCGGTGCGGCGCTCCCATATGCTGCCGGATTTTGCCAGCCGGTAGAGGATGTCGCGCGGGCGATCGACGAGGTGCGGGCCGATCACGTAGTAGGCGGCGAGGTCGACCAGATCCCAGTTGTTGATGCGATCGTGCCGGCGGAGGTAGAGGTCGAACAGCTCCTGTCGACGCTCGGGCGCGGTTTTCTTCGCCGCGTACTGCTTGGCCATGATGCTCATGGCGGCCGCGCGGGCCTCGTGGATGTCCGACTCCATGAGCTTTTCGATCTCGGCCGGTGGGGTCAGTATGAATTCCTTGGCGAGGGCGAAGACGTGGCCCATGCGGACGCCGATGAAGGTGTCGCCATGGGCGTACTCGCCCTCTCCGAACTTGAAATAGCGCTGGTACTTCTTCAGCTCCTCGCCCGACTGCAACTCGTGCAGCCGCGCGAGGACGGCGTCGGCGGTGAGGTCCATCTGCCCCTCAGAAGGTCTGGCCCATCTGATCCATTACCATCTCCAGCCCCTGTTGCGAGCCGTCCATCAGTGCCTGTGTCGTGGTGGTGTGCTCGGTGATGGTGACGACCGTTTTCTCGCCCTCGGGAACGAGCGTCACCACGGTCCCGACGTTGCGCGGGAATTCGGCGGGCATGCCGATGCTGGTCGGCTCGATCAGGTTGCCGTCTTTGTCGGAGAGGTTCTGAGTGTATTCGATCCGCTCGTTGGGCACGACCTTGCTGTAGTCCCAGCGCATCCAGATCTCAAAACCCTCAGGCGACTTCATGCAGACGATCGAGGCGCCGCCCTCGCGCACGTCCATGCGGGCTTCCGGGCAGGTCCAGGGTTTTGGTCCCCACCACTTCATCACCTGGGCGTCCTCAGTCCAGGCGGCCCACGCCCGCGCGGGCGAGGCATTGAAGGTGCGGGCGACGGCGACATCGTGGGTGATCAGCTCGGGCATGGCAGTCGTCTCCTCGGCAAGCGCGTTGCGGATCGGCAGGAACGGGGCGGCGAGGCTCGTTGCCGCAAGGATCAGGGTTCGGCGGCGCATCTTGCACTCCTTTTTTGGGCAAGCCGGTCCCGCCCGCTTGCTGGGTGCACGCGGTGAAAACCGGCTCGCGATGGGTTGTGGGGGTAGGGGCCGGCTTACTTGCCGGCGTAGGCTTTCTCGAGGTCGGCCACCACGATCTTCTTCATCTGCAGCATAGCCTGCATGGCGCGGGCGGCGCCCGCACGGTCGCTACCGCCGAGGAGCTCGCCGAGTTGCTTGGGGACGATCTGCCAGCTGAGGCCATATTTGTCCTTCAGCCAGGAGCACTGGCTCTCCTCGCCGCCATCGGCGGTGAGCGCGTCCCAATAGTAGTCGACTTCCTTCTGGCCCTCGCAATCGACGGTGAAGGAGATCGCCTCGGTGAACTTGAACATCGGGCCACCGTTCAGTGCCATGAATTCCTGGTCCTTCAGGCGGAAAGTCATGGTGATGATGCGACCATCGGGATAGCGGTCCACCTTGTGGACTTCGCCGTCCTTGAAGGTCTTGATGTAGAAGTTGACCATCTCTTCAATGCGATCGTCTATCCACAGGCAGGGCATGATCTTGGGCATTTGACGTCTCCTCGTTGGGGTTGAGTTCTCTCGTTCACTGCACGGGTAACGTGCAGCGGCGGGAATGGTCGTAGTGGTCGTCGGGTTAATGGGGCGCTGGGCTAAGCGGTCAGCCGCTCCGCCAGTAATTCGTCGAGGCGCTTGAAACCCATCTCCATGCCCTCGGCCATCGGGGTGGCCTTGGCGCCGTCGCGGGCTTCCTTGCTGGCGTAGAGCACCGTCAGGACGGAGAGCGTCTTGCCGCCCTCCTCGGTGAAGGCGTTGGTGTTGATGGTCTCGCCGCCGGTCCAGTCGATATCGAAGCGCTCGGTCGACTTGATCCATTCGGGACGGGTGATCTCTTGAATGACGCCGCCATGCGCCATCTCATAGCCCCCGGGACCGACAGCGACGAAGCGCCATTTGCCGCCCACGCGAGCATCGAATTCGCAGGTCTGGAGTACCCATTCGGCAGGGCCAAGCCAGCGCTTGATCAGGGCCGGGATGGTCCAGCAATCGAAGACGAGGTCGCGTGGGGCGTTGAATTCACGCGTCACGGCGATCTCGCGGTCGGAGGGCAGTGTGATGGACAGGGGCTTGAACATGGGCGGCTCCTCCGCTTGCTTCAGTTCTTCTTGTCGCCCTTGGGGGCGAAGCGCTGCAACTCGTCGAGCAGGTTGTCGAGGCGCTGGTAGCTCTGCTCCCAGAACTTGCGGTAGTTCTCGAGCCAGCCCACCGCATCGGCCAGCGGCAACGCCTCGATGTGCACCGGGCGGCGCTGCGCGTCCTTGCCACGGGACACCAGCCCGGCAGCTTCCAGTACCTTGATATGCTTGGAAATGGCCGGCTGGCTCATGTTGAAGGGCTCGACCAGTTCGTTCACCGACGCGTCGCCCTCGGCCAGACGCGCAAGGATGGCGCGCCGCGTCGGGTCCGCAAGGGCGGCGAAGGTGAGATCGAGCTGGGTTTGGGTCGCGGGCATTTCATAACCTGTTCGCTATATAACAATATGGTTATCATTGATGTCGGAGAGGATGTCAAGCGGGTGGTGCGGGATTTCGTCCGGGCAAGCGGAAGCGGACGGGCGCCTCCCGGCCTCCCCCATGAAGGGGAGGTGAAGAAGGGCCGGTGCTCAGGCTTGATGGTGCCAAGAACTGGATGAGACACCTCCCCTTGTGGGGGAGGATGGGAGGGGGCCGTCTGCCTCGGCTTACGCGCCCAGAATCTGCCGGATCCGCAGTTCCGCGATCCGCTCGACCTGCCGGCAGGCCGTGGCGAACTCCACGTCCCGATCATTGGCCAGCCGCTTCTCGAAGGCCTGCATGATCTGCGCCTTGGTGTTGTCCCGCACCGCGATGATGAAGGGGAAGCCGAACTTCTCCACATAGGCGTGGTTCATGTCGCCAAACGCCGTGCGTTCCGCGTCAGTGAGCGCATCGAGGCCGGCCGAGGCCTGCTCGGCTTCGGACTCCGAGGTGAGCCGCTTGGCGGCCGCCAGCTTGCCGGCCAGATCCGGGTGGGCATTGAGCACGCCGAGCCGCTCCTCGTCGGTGGCCGAGCGGAACACCTGGCACATCAGCGCATGGAGACCGGTGGCCGTGTCGTGCGCCGGTCCCATCTCACGCTTATGGGCGCGGGCGGCAACCCACTCCGAGTGCTCGAAGACGTTGCCGAACAGCTGGGTGAAATCGTCCAGCGCCAGTTCGGACGGGACAATCTCCTGCTCTACATAGGGGTGTGTCTTCAGCCAATGCTCGGCGATATCGATACGCTTGGCGATCCAGACCTTCTCCTTGGTTATGATGTAGTCGACGAAGCGCTTCAGCCCGGCGAAGCGGCCGGGCATGCCGACGAGGCGGCAGTGGAGCCCGAGCGACATCATCTTGGGCGAGCCGGCCTGGCCCTCCTCGTAGAGAACGTCGAAACTGTCCTTGAGCAGCTGGAAATATTCGTCGCCATTGGCGAAGCCGGACGGCGTGGTGAAGCGCATGTCGTTGGTGGCGAGCGAGTAGGGGATGATCAACTGCGGCGCGCCGAAATGCTCGCGGTAGTAGGGCAGGTCGTCGTCGTAGGTGTCGGAGACATAGGCGAAGCCGCCTTCCTCGCTGGCGAGGTCGACGGTGTTGACCGATGTGCGACCGCAATACCAGCCGGTCGGGCGGCTGCCGACGACCTCGGTGTGGAGCTTGATCGCGGCGTGCAAGTCCTCGCGCTCGTGCTCGATGTCGTAGTCCTTGTAGTCGATCCACTTCAGCCCATGGCTGGCGATCTCCCAGTCGGCGTCGAGCATGGCCTTCACCTGCTCGGGCGAGCGCTGCAGCGCGGTGGCGACGCCGTAGACGGTGACCGGCAGGTTGAGCCCTGTGAACAACCGGTGCAGGCGCCAGAAGCCGGCACGGGCGCCATATTCGTACATCGACTCGACGTTCCAGTGGCGCTTGCCCGGCCAGGGAGCGGCGCCGATCACGTCGACGAGGAACGCTTCCGACGCAGCATCGCCGTGGAGGATGTTGTTCTCGCCGCCTTCCTCGTAGTTGAGGACGAACTGCACCGCGATGTGCGCACCGCCCGGCCATTGCGCGTCCGGGGGATTCGGGCCGTAGCCCTGCAGGTTGCGGGGATAGCGCATGAGTACACCTCGTAGTTCGTCAGGAATTTATGGCCCGGGGCGGCGGCCCGCCGCAAGGGCAGCAAAAGTGGACCAGTTGGTAAAATTCCGACGGCGACCCCCTTGGAACGGAGCCGAATATGCTCAATAGTCGGGCAATCTTGAACGAGTGCCTCAACGGCAAGCGGCGGCTGTTCGGGCGGCCCAACGAGGGGCGAAGGAAGTTACATATGGCGGGTCCTGCACGCCTGACGACGCACGTACTCGACACTACACATGGCAAGCCGGCCGCCGGAATGCGGCTCGACCTGCTCATGGTACACGGCGACCACACGCACCATATATGGTCCGGACACACCAATGCCGACGGGCGGGTGGACCAACCGCTGCTGGAAGGCGACCGCTTCCATCTGGGCAGCTATGAGCTGATCTTCCATGTGGGGCAGTATTTCGAGCGGCTGGGCGTCGATCTCGCTACCCCGTTCCTCGACACGGTGCCGGTCCGTTTCGTACTTAGCGAGATGGCGCACTACCATGTGCCGCTGCTCGTTTCGCCCTATGGGTACTCGACCTATCGGGGGAGCTGAATGACCGAGATTCGCAACCAGCTACGGTTCATCCTCAACGACCAGGACGTCGTGCTGGAAAGCATTTCGGCGACGCGCACGCTGCTGGATTTCCTGCGGCTCGACAGGCGGATGACTGGCTCCAAGGAAGGCTGCGCCGAAGGCGATTGCGGGGCCTGCACGGTGCTGGTAGGGCGGCTTAGCGGCGATGAGCTGGTCTACGAATCCGTCAACGCCTGCATATGCTTCGTTGGATCTCTTGATGCGACGCATGTAGTGACCGTGGAACACCTCTCGGCCGCCAATGGCCCACTGCATCCGGTGCAGCAGGCGATGGTCGATCATCATGGCAGCCAGTGCGGCTTCTGCACGCCGGGCATCGTGATGTCGCTCTATGGGCTGTGGATGCAGGACACCAACCCCTCCACCAACGCCATCGAGACGGCACTGCAGGGGAACCTCTGCCGCTGCACCGGCTATGCGCCGATCATCAAGGCAGGCAAGGCGATATCGAGCTACGGGGCGCTGGCGGCTGATCCGCTGGAGACCGAGCGCCAGTCGATCAAGGCGCGGTTGCAGGCTATGCGCGACGGCAGGCGGGTGGAGATTGGTGAGGGCAAGGACCGGCTGATCGTCCCGGCTTCAGCCGACGATCTGGCCGAGGTGTATGCGGCCAACCCGACCGGCACGCTGGTGTCGGGCGCTACGGACGTTGGCCTCTGGGTCACCAAATTCATGCGCGACATTGGACCGATGATCTTCATCGGCGAGGTGCCGCAATTGCACCGGATCGAAGAGACGGATGGCGCGCTGAAGCTTGGGGCAGGGGTGACCTACACCGAAGCGACCGGCGCGATTATCCGACGCTTCCCGCAGCTCGAGGAGCTGTGGATGCGGATTGGCGGCGCGCAGGTGCGCAACATGGGTACCATCGGCGCCAACATCGCCAATGGTTCGCCGATCGGCGATACGCCGCCGCCGCTGATGGCGCTGGGCGCCTCGATCACGCTGCGGAAGGGCGATGTACGCCGCGAGGTGAGGCTCGAGGACTTCTTCATCGCCTATGGCAAGCAGGACCGGCAGCCCGGCGAGTTCGTCGAGAGCGTCACCATCCCGTCGCTGCCCGAGGGCGAACTGTTCGCCTGCTACAAGATCACCAAGCGCAAGGATGAGGACATCTCTGCGCTGTGCGGCGCGTTCCGGCTGAAGCTCCATGGCGACAAGGTCGCGGCAGTCACCATTGCTTATGGCGGCATGGCGGCGACGCCGAAGCGGGCCAAGGCGGTTGAAGCGGCGCTGCTGGGCAAGGCGTGGAATGTCGCGACGGTCGAAGCCGCAATCCCGGCGTTTGCCGAGGACTACCAGCCGCTGACGGACATGCGCGCTTCGGCCGAGTACCGGCTGCTGGCCGCGCAGAACCTGCTGCGCCGATTCTTCCTCGAGACAACTGGCGAGCGCCAGCGGCTGACGAGGGAGGTGGCATGAACAAGCAATCTCCGATCACCACCTCGCCGCTGCATGTTTCCGCGCCACACGACTCCGCAATCAAGCAGGTGGCCGGGCGAGCCGATTACATCGACGACCTGGTCGAGCCCGAGGGCACGCTGCACGCCTATCTCGGCATTTCGACCAAGGCACACGCCGAAATCGCCTCGATGAACCTCGATGCGGTCCGCAAGGCGCCCGGAGTCATCGGCGTCCTGACCGCCGAGGACATCCCGGCCGAGAATGACATCAGCTCGGTGCACAAGCACGACGAGCCAGTGTTTGCGTCGACCCATGTCGTCACCTGGGGCCAGCCGCTGTTCGCGGTGATCGGCAAGACCCGTGAAGCGGCGCGGCGGGCGGCAAAGCTGGTGAAGATCGAGTATCGCGACCTGCCGCATGTCACCGATGTGGATGCGGCGGTAGCGGCGGGCGGCAAGCTCGTCACCGAGCCGCTGAAGCTCGAGCGCGGCGATGTCGATGTGGGGCTCACGGGGTCGCAGCATCGGGCCAAGGGTCGGGTGCGGATCGGCGGGCAGGAGCATTTCTACCTCGAAAGCCAGGCGGCGCTCGCCATTCCGGGCGAGGATGACGAAGTCACGCTGCAGGTTTCGAGCCAGCACCCGACCGAAATCCAGGTGATGGTGGCGCAGGTGCTGGGCGTGCCGCATGCTGCCGTGACAGTGAACATGCGCCGCATGGGCGGCGGCTTCGGCGGCAAGGAAACGCAGGGGAACCTGTTCGCGGTGGTCGCTGCGGTGGCGGCGAAGAAGTTCAACAAGGCGGTGAAGATCCGTCCGGACCGCGACGACGATTTCCAGATCACCGGCAAGCGCCACGACTTCGTCGTCGACTACGATGTCGGCTACAATTCGGACGGCAAGATCCAGGCGGTGACGGCGACCTACGCGGCGCGTTCCGGCTATTCGGCCGACCTCTCGGGCCCGGTGACCGACCGGGCGCTGTTCCATTGCGACAATGCCTATTGGTACCCGGCGGTGCGGGTGAACTCGCTGCCGCTGTTCACCAATACGGTCTCCAACACCGCCTTCCGCGGGTTCGGTGGTCCGCAGGGGATCATCGCAGCGGAGCGGTGGATCGAGGACATCGCCTATGCGCTCGGCAAGGATCCGCTGGAGATCCGCAAGGCCAATTTCTACGGCACCGACACCAACAATGTGACGCCGTACCATCAGGTGGTCGAGGACAATGTCATCCACCGGGTGATCGAGGACCTCGAGCAGAGTTCGGACTATCACGCGCGCCGCGCTGCGATCCTCGCGTTCAACAAGACCAGCAAGGTGCTCAAGAAGGGCATCGCGATGGTGCCGGTGAAGTTCGGCATCTCGTTCACCGCCACCTGGCACAACCAGGCCGGCGCGCTGGTGCATGTCTATCGCGACGGCTCGATCCATCTCAGCCACGGCGGCACCGAGATGGGGCAGGGGCTCCACATCAAGGTGATGCAGGTGGTCGCCGATGCCTTCGGCGTGCCGGTGGAGCGGGTGCAGATCACGGCGAGCAATACCGGCAAGGTGCCCAACACCTCAGCTACGGCTGCTTCGTCGGGCACCGATCTCAACGGCATGGCGGCGCTGGACGCGGCCAACCAGATCAAGGCGCGGATGGCCGCGCATGCGGCGTTCATCTACGAGGTCGAGCCCTCGGAAGTGCAGTGGGAGTTCGGCGGTATTCGCGCCGGCCAGCAGTTCGTGCCGTTCGATGAACTGGCGACCTCGTGTTGGATGAACCGGGTGCAGCTTTCGGCCGCCGGGTTCTACAAGACGCCGAAGATCCATTGGGATCGCGCCACCGGCCGCGGGCATCCGTTCTACTACTTCGCCTATGGTGCCGCGGCGTCCGAGGTGACGATCGACACGCTCACCGGCGAGTACCAGATCGACCGGTGCGACGTGCTTGAGGATGTCGGCCGCTCGCTCAATCCGGCGATCGATATCGGGCAGGTGGAGGGCGGCTTCATCCAGGGTGTTGGCTGGCTGACGACCGAGGAGTTGTGGTGGGACGACAAGGGGCAACTGCGCACCCACGCGCCCTCGACCTACAAGATTCCGGTCGCTTCCGATGTGCCGCGCATCTTCAATGTGAAACTTGCCGAGTGGAGCATTAACAAGGAGCCGGCGATCGGCCGGAGCAAGGCCGTCGGCGAGCCGCCGCTGGTGCTCGGCTATTCAGTGGTCGAGGCGCTCTCGATGGCTGTGGCGTCCGTCGCCGACTACAAGATCGCGCCGCAGCTCGACATGCCGGCGACGCCGGAGCGCGTGCTGATGGGCGTCGAGCGGATGCGGAAAGGGCGCGCAGCGTGAGCATCTCCCGGCAGGAGATACGCACCTTTCTCGCCGCCAACCCAGCGGCCATTGTCGCCGAACTCACTGCCGTTCGTGGCTCGTCGCCGCGTGAGGCGGGGACGTTCATGCTGATTTCGTCCGAGGCGCAAACCGGCACCATCGGCGGCGGGGCGCTTGAATACATGGTGATCGACCGCGCGCGGCAGGTGCTGCGTGGCGGCGAGCACGAAGACAGCCTCGATATCCCGCTCGGCCCCGAGATCGGCCAATGCTGCGGTGGTCGGGTGGATGTGTCGCTGAAGCGGCTGACTCCTGCGATTGCCAAGGCGCTGGTCGCGCGGCTAGAGGCCGAGCTCGCGACGCGCCCGCATGTCTACCTGTTCGGTTCCGGTCATGTCGGCCATGCGCTAGCTCGCGCACTGTCGGCGCTGCCGCTACGGGTGCACGTGGTGGATACCCGACCGGACGAGTTGGTGAACCTCCCCGACAACGTCGAAACCCACGCGGTGGCAATGCCCGAGGCGGTGGTGCGTTCTGCCCCAGCCGGCAGCGCCTACGTCATCCTCACCCACGATCACGCGCTGGATTTCCTGATCGCCGCGGAAGCCTTGCAGCGGGCCGACGCGCCGTACATCGGCATGGTCGGTTCGAAGACCAAGAAGGCCCGGTTCCGCAACTGGTATCTCGACGAGAACTATCCCGCAGCACCGCTCGAGCGACTGGTCCTCCCGATCGGCGGCAAGGCGTTCCCCGATGGGCTTGGGGACAAGCGGCCGGAAGTGATCGCGGCGCTGGCGGCGGCAGAAATTCTGGTCCACATTGGCCGGCGGGAAGTCGAAGACATTAAGGCGCGGCCGGCCACCGTAACGAAGTCGGGAGCCGCTGTTGGACAGTAGCATCGCGCCGCGTCTGCAACTGACGGGTATCACCAAGCGCTTTCCCGGCGTCCTCGCCAACGACAGCGTTTCGTTTTCCGTCCTGCCCGGCGAGATTCACGCATTGCTCGGCGAGAACGGGGCCGGCAAGTCGACGCTGGTCAAGATGATCTACGGGATCATGCAGCCGGATGCCGGCGAGATCCGCTGGAACGGCCAGCCGATCACCGTCACCAACCCCAAGGCCGCCCGCAAGCTCGGTATCGGTATGGTGTTCCAGCATTTCTCGCTGTTCGAGGCGATGACGGTGCTGGAGAACATCGCGCTGGGCATGGATTCGAAGATCCACGCCCGCGATCTCGAAAAGAAGATCGCCGAGGTGATGACGCAGTACGGGCTGAAGCTCGACCCGCATCGCACGGTCTCGACGCTGTCGGTCGGCGAACGCCAGCGGATCGAGATCGTGCGCGCGCTGCTGCTCAACCCGTCGCTGCTCATCATGGACGAGCCCACCTCGGTGCTCACCCCGCAGGAGGTGGAGCAACTGTTCGTGGTGCTGCGCCAGCTGGCGAGCGAGGGCTGCTCGATCCTCTACATCTCCCACAAGCTGCACGAGATTAAAGCGCTGTGTGAGACCGCGACGATCCTCCGCGGCGGCAAACTCGTCGATACGCTTGATCCCAGGGTCGAGACCTCGCGCTCGATGGCGGAGAAGATGATCGGCGCGGGCCTCAAGGAGATCAGCAAGCCGGCCGGGCGCTCGCTCGGCAAGGAGAAGCTGGTGGTCAACCGGCTGACCATCCCGGGAGCAGGGCCGTTCGGCATTCCGCTGCGCAACATCAGCTTCACGGTGCGGGCCGGAGAAATCTTCGGCATCGCGGGTGTTGCTGGCAACGGCCAGAATGCGCTGCTGCTGGCGCTTTCGGGCGAAGTGCTGTCGGGCGACGCCGAGGCGATCACCATCGACGGCGCGCCGGTCGGCCAGCTGCCGGCCAAGTCGCGGCGGCTCAAGGGCCTCGCCAGCGTGCCGGAAGAGCGGAACGGCCACGCCGCGGTGCCCGAGTTCAGCCTCGCGGACAACACCATTCTCACCGCCCGCGACCGACTCGGCATGGTCAGCGCCGGGCTGATCAAGGCGGGGGCCGCCAAGACCTATGCCGGCGAGGTGATTACCGCCTTTGCGGTAAAGGCGCTGGGGCCCGGTGCGACAGCCGGTTCGCTGTCGGGCGGGAACCTGCAGAAATACATCATGGGCCGCGAAATCCTGCAGAAGCCGAGCGTGCTGGTGGTCAGCCAGCCAACCTGGGGCGTCGACGCAGGGGCTGCGGCGGCGATCCACCAGGCTATCGTCGACCTCGCCGCCGCTGGTTCGGCGGTGGTGGTGATCAGCCAGGATCTCGATGAGCTGCTATCGCTCTGCGACACGCTGGCGGTGATCAACGAGGGCCGGTTGTCACGGCCGATGCAGGTCGCGGGCGCCGATATCGAGGAGATCGGCCTGTTGATGGGCGGCATTCACGGCGAAGCGCCGACGACGCCGACTGCTGACGCGGAGCTGGAGTTGGCCCATGCGCATTAAGCTCGAGAAGCGCCAGGAGCCGAGCAAGCTGATGCAGGTGGTGACGCCGATCGCCTCGGTATTGCTCACCATGCTGGTCGGCGTCGTGGTGTTCGACCTGCTCGGCATCGATGGCCAGCGGGCGGTGATCGACATCTTCGTTACGCCGCTGCTCGCGTCGTACAAATGGCAGGATGTGGCGGTGAAAGCCGCGCCGCTCATCATCATCGCGCTCGGCCTTTCCATCGGCAACCGCGCCAATGTCTGGAACATCGGCGCCGAGGGGCAGTACATTATCGGAGCCCTGTGTGCCGCCGGCATCGGCCTTGCCGCGGGCACGGCGGGCGGGCCGATCATTGTCGTCACCATGATCCTCGCCGGCATCGTCGGCGGCAGCGCCTGGGCCACGGTCCCGGCGGCGCTGAAGACCCGCTTCGGGGTAAATGAAATCCTCTCCAGCCTGATGCTCACCTATGTGGCGCTGCAGGTGCTGAGCTATCTGGTTGGCGGCCCGTGGAAGGACCCCAACGGCCGCAACTTCCCGGCCACCGCGCCGCTGCAGCCGGACCAGACGCTGCCGATCCTGTTCCCCGGCAGCACCGTCCATCTCGGCGTCGCCATCGCCGTAGTGCTGCCGTTTGTGTTCTGGCTGCTGATGTCGCGCTCGGTGTTCGGCTACCAGATCCGCGTCGTCGGCTCGGCACCCAATGCGGCGCGCCATGGCGGCTTCGATGGCAACCAGACGGTGTGGCTCGCCATGCTGATCGGCGGCGGCATGGCGGGCCTCGCCGGGGCGCTGGAGTTTGCCGGTGCGCTGAAGGCGATCAATCTCGGCTTCCCGTCCGGCTACGGCTTTACCGCCATCATCGTGTCATTCCTCGGCCGGCTGCATCCGATCGGGTGTCTGATCGCCGGCATCGTGCTGGCTGTCACCTATGTCGGCGGGCAGGTGGCGCAGACCACGGTGCATATTCCCAACGCCACGGCCGGCATCTTCCAGGCTATGATGCTGTTCTTCATCCTCGCGAGCGACATCTTGGTCCGCTACCGCGTGCGAGTGGTTCCGTCGGTCAAAGCTGCTCCGCAGCCGGCAGCGGGGGAATAGCGATGAGCATGGATTTCATCATCGCAGCCATCATCACCATCGTCGGTATCTCGACACCGATCCTGCTTGCGGGGCTCGGTGAACTGGTGGTGGAGAAATCGGGCGTCCTCAACCTGGGCGTCGAAGGCATGATGCTGGTCGGCGCAATCGCCGGGTTCGCGGCGACGGTCGTGACCGGAAACCCGTGGCTCGGAGTGCTCGGCGCGGGGGTCGCGGGAGCGCTTGCTGCGTCGCTGTTCGGCTTCTTCGTCCTGACGCTGAATTCCAACCAAGTAGCAACCGGCCTGGCGCTGACCATTTTCGGCACGGGTCTCTCTTCGCTGACCGGCCTTAGTTTCGTCGGCCGGATCATCCCGCAGTTCGGCTCGATCTTCCCGCCCGAGTTGGCCCGTGATCCGCTACTCAAAGTGTTCTTCGGCTACTCGCCGATCGTCTACTTCGCGCTGATCATGGTGTTCGCGGTCGGCTGGTTCCTCAAATCCACCCGTTCGGGTCTGATCCTGCGCGCGGTCGGCGAGAACGACCTTTCGGCGCACTCGATCGGCTACTCAGTGGTCGGCGTGCGCTACGCAGCGGTCGCCTTCGGCGGCGCCATGGCAGGCATAGGCGGGGCGTACTTCTCCATGGTGATCACCCCGATGTGGGCCGAGCGGATGACCGCGGGCCGTGGCTGGATCGCGCTGGCGCTCGTTGTGTTCGCCGGCTGGCGCGCTGGTCGGCTGCTTGCCGGGGCGTACTTCTTCGGCATCCTGATGGCGCTCGAGCTCTACGCCAAGGCGGCGGGGTTCTCGATCCTGCCGTCGCAGTTCTGGGCAGCGATGCCCTACCTCATGACCGTTGTGGTCCTGACGCTGATCTCCATGCGGGATCGGGTCGGCCTCAACGCGCCTGCTTGCCTCGGCAAGCCCTTTCTTCCCGCAACGTAGAAACGCCAATAACGTAACAGGAGACGTCCATGGCAAATCTCAATCGCCGCCACTTCATCGCTGCCGCAGGCGCAGCCGCCGCGGCCCTGCCGCTGGTCGGCGGTACTGCCTTCGCGCAGGAAAAGATCAAGATCGGCTTCATCTTCCTCGGGCCGATCGGCGACTATGGCTGGACCTGGGCCCACAACAAGGGCCGCGAAGCGGTCAACACCGCGCTCGGCGACAAGGTCGAGACGATCTATGTCGAGAACGTCGCTGAAGACGCCTCGGCCATCCCGGTGATCCGCGACCTGGCCCAGCAGGGTTGCAAGCTGATCTTCACCACCTCCTACGGCTACATGGATCAGACCATCGAAGTCGCCAAGGAATTCCCGGACGTGAAGTTCGAGCACGCCACGGGCTTCAAGCGCGCCGACAACGTCTCGACCTACAACTCCAAGTTCCACGAAGGCCGCGCCGTGCTCGGCACGATCTCGGGGATGATGGGCAAGTCCGGGACGCTCGGCTATCTCGGCTCGTACAAGGTGCCCGAAGTGGTGCTGGGCGTGAACTCGTTCGCGCTGTCGGCGCAGCGGAAGAACCCCGACGCCAAGGTCAAGCTGGTGATGATCGACAGCTGGTTCGACCCGCCGAAGGAGGCCGCGGCCACCGAGACGCTGATCAACCTCGGCTGCGATATCGTCACCACCCACACCGATAGTCCGGCGGCTCTGCAGATCCTCGAGCAGAAGGGCCTCCATGGCTTCGGCCAGGGCGCAGATATGTCGAGCTTCGCGCCGAACGCCCACCTCACCGCCATCGAGGACATCTGGGGCCCGTACTACATCGAGCGCGCCCAGGCGATCGTCGATGGCACCTGGACTTCGACCGACACCTGGGATGGCTTCAAGGAAGGCACCGTGGTGATTTCGCCCTACAACAAGGCGGTCCCGGCGGACGTCGTCGCCGAGGCGGACAAGATTCAGGCCGGCTACAAGGACGGCACGTTCAACATTTTCACCGGCCCGATCTACGACCAGGACGGCAACCTGAAGGTGAAGGAAGGCGAAGTGATCTCCGACGCCGACCTCGCGGTGATGGACTGGTTCGTCAAGGGCGTCGAAAGCGCTGCCTGATTTCGCTATGAACTGAGAGGAGGCGGGCGCGAGTCCGCCTCTTTTCACGGGTGGTGTCCATCACCTAGCGTCATTCCCGCGAAGGCGGGAGCTAGTGCGGACCAACCGCCGCACCAGGGCATTTGGGACGACCCCGCTTCCCGCCTTCGCGGGAATGACACCGGTGGGGTTGGCAGGGACTAGGGAACCGATGACCGACTACGCAATCTTCTGGGAATGGCTGAGTTTTGCGGTGCGCTGGACGCACGTAATCACCGCCATCGCCTGGATCGGCTCGAGCTTCTACTTCATCGCGCTCGACCTGGGATTGCGGAAGACGCCGAGCCTGCCGCCGCTGGCGCATGGCGAGGAGTGGCAGGTCCACGGGGGCGGCTTCTACCACATCCAGAAATATCTGGTGGCGCCGGATTTCCTCCCCGAGCACCTGACCTGGTTCAAGTGGGAGAGCTATTTCACCTGGATTTCTGGGTTCATGTTGCTGGTCGTCGTCTACTATTTCGGCGCCGACCTGTTCCTCATCGACCGGCACGTGCTCGACATCGCGAACTGGCAGGCGATCCTCATCTCGCTCGGTTCGATCGTTTTCGGCTGGTACGCCTACGACTTGCTCTGCAAGTCGCGGATCGGCAACTCGACCGGTGGGCTGATGGTGGTGCTGTTCGCCATCCTCACGGCGATGAGCTGGGCATACACGCAGGTGTTCACCGGCCGGGCCGCGATGCTGCACATGGGTGCGTTCACCGCGACGATCATGGCAGCGAACGTCGCGATGATCATCATCCCCAACCAGAAGATCGTGGTGGCGGACCTGAAGGCGGGGCGGGTGCCGGATGCCAAGTACGGCAAGATCGCCAAGCAGCGGAGCCTGCACAACAACTACCTCACCCTACCGGTGATCTTCTTCATGCTATCGAGCCACTACCCGCTGGCCTTCGCCACGCAGTGGAACTGGCTGATCGCCTCGCTGATCTTCCTCGAGGGCGTGCTGATCCGGCACTTCTTCAACACTCGCCATGCGCGTAAGGGCAACCCGACCTGGACCTGGCCGCTGGTGATCGTGATCTTCATCCTCTGCGCCTGGCTATCGAGCGGCCCGAAGCTGCCGACCGGGGCGGAAACGGTTGCTTCGCCCCAGGCGACGCTGCTGATGCAGTCGCCGCATTTCCGCGCTGCTTCCGATGTGGTGCAGACCCGCTGCACGATGTGCCATACCGCCGAGCCGGCGTGGGAGGGCATCGCCGAGGCACCCAAGAACGTGATCCTCGACAACGACATTGCCGTCGCCAACCACGCCGAGCAGGTGGCGATGCAGGCCGGCTATTCGCACGCCATGCCGCCCGGCAACGTCACCGACATGACCGACGAGGAGCGCGCGCTGATCGTCGCCTGGTTCCGCGAGGGCTCGCAGTGAAGATCACCATTCTTCGCGGGCGCGTGCTGACCTTCGTCGAGGAGCCGCGGAGGCGGGACGACCACGCCTCGTATCGCTACATCGAGGACGGCGCCGTGGTGATCGGCGACGGCAAGATCGTCATGGTGGGCGAGTGGAACGAGCGCGCTGCGTCACATCACGATGCGGCCGACATCATCGACCACCGGCCGCACCTGATCATGCCGGGGTTCATCGACCCGCATATCCATTTCCCGCAGATGCAGGTGATTGGCGCCTATGCGGCGGCGCTGCTGGAGTGGCTCAACACCTACACCTTTGTCGAGGAACAGCGGTTCGGGGATGAGGCGCACGCGACCCGTATCGCTTCGCGCTTCTTCGACGAGCTGATCCGGCACGGCACCACCACGGCGGCCGCCTATTGCTCGGTGCACCCGCAATCGGTGGATGCGTTCTTCGGCGAGGCCGAGAAGCGCGACATGCTGATGGTCGGCGGCAAGGTGATGATGGACCGTAACGCGCCGCCGGGCCTGATGGATACGCCACAGTCGGGCTACGACGATACCAAGGCCGGCATCGCGAAGTGGCATGGGCGGGGCAGGGCGCACTACGCCATCACGCCGCGTTTTGCCATCACCTCGACGCACGAGCAGATGGCGATGGCCGAGGCGCTGGCGCGGGAGTTTCCGGACCTCCACATCCAGACGCATGTCAGCGAGAATCTCGCCGAGATCGCCTACGCCAACGAGTTGTTCCCGAACTACGGGGACTATGTCGGGATTTACGAGAAGTTCCACCTACTCGGACCCAAGACGCTGCTCGGGCACTGCATCCACCTCAGCCATCGCGAGACCGAGGTGATCTCGGAGACGCGGTCCGTAGCGGTGTTCTGCCCGACCTCGAACCTGTTCATCGGCTCCGGCCTGTTCGATTACGAACGGCAGCATGAGCGCGGGGTGCGGATCGCTACGGCGACCGACGTGGGCGGCGGCAGCTCGTATTCGATGCTGCGCACCATGGACGAGGGCTACAAGGTGATGCAGCTGCGCGGCCAGCGGCTGACGCCGTTCCGCTCGTTCTTCCATATGACGCTGGGCAACGCCCGGGCGATGAGCCTCGACGGGCGCATCGGCACGCTGGAGGCGGGCAAGGAAGCCGACATCGTAGTGCTGAACTCCGGCGCAACGCCGCAGATGGCGCTGCGGATGGAAACCTGCAATTCGCTGGAGCAGGAGCTGTTCCTGCTGCAGACCTGCGGCGACGACCGCGCGGTGGTCGAGACCTACGTGATGGGCAAGCCGATGAAGTCGGCGCTTGCCGCGTAACTTGCCGCTCGCACGGGTTCATCCCGCGAAAGCAGGAAACTCCGTTTGCAATCTCTCGGCAAGCGAAGGAAACAGAGGTTCCCGCTTTCGCGGGAATTACCCGGCGGGTGCGGAAAGACTGAGGATAGAAATGGCTGACTACATCGAGAAATCCGGCCTCAAGGTCGATCGGCTGCTGGTCGATTTCGTCGAAAAGGAAGCCATTCCGGGGACCGCGGTAAGTGCCGAGCAGTTCTGGAGCGGGCTTGCCGGGCTGGTGCGGGATTTTGCGCCGAGGAACCGCGAACTGCTGGCGATCCGTGACCGGATCCAGACCCAGATCGATGACTGGCACAAGGCCAACGGCCCGGTCGGCGCCGATCCTGCGAAGTACCAGTCGTTTCTCAAGGAGATCGGCTACCTCGTCGCCGAACCTCAAGATTTCACCATCGAGACGACGGGGCTGGACCCTGAAATCTCATCGATCTGCGGCCCGCAACTGGTGGTGCCCGTGTCGAACGCGCGCTATGCGCTGAACGCCGCCAACGCCCGCTGGGGCAGCCTTTATGACGCGCTCTACGGCACCGATGCGATTTCGCGCGAGGACGAACTGGCGCCGGGCAAGGGCTTCAACGCAGCGCGCGCTGCTGCGGTGGTTGAGCGGGCTGCCGAGTTCCTCGATGCGTCGTTCCCGCTCTCCTCGGGTAGCCATCGTGACGTCACCGGTTACCACGTGGTCACGGGCACCATCCGGGAGGTCTTTTCCGACATCCTTGGCAATCACACCGACAGCACGCGCGAACAGAGAATCTTCGTGGCAGACACCGCTGCCGGCCGCGTTGTGCTGAAGGATCCGGCGCAGTTCGTCGGTTACGGCGGTACCCAGGAGCGTGGCGAGCTGGTGCTGCGCCACAATGGGCTACACGTGGTGATGGTGATCGACCCGTCGAACACCATCGGCGCCTCGCACAAGGCCGGCCTTGCTGATCTCGTGATCGAGTCTGCGCTGACCACCATTCAGGACTGCGAGGATTCCGTCGCGGCGGTGGATGCCGAGGACAAGGTTGGGGTCTATCGCAACTGGCTCGGGCTGATGAACGGCACCCTGAGCGAAACGTTCAAGAAGGGCGGCAAGCCGCTCACCCGCAAGCTAAACGCCGACCGGCAGTACAAGGACATCAACGGCCAGCCGCTGACCCTCAAGGGCAGGGCACTGCTGCTGGTGCGCAATGTCGGCCACCTGATGAGCACGAGGGCAGTGCTCGACCCGGCCGGCCAGCCGATCGGCGAAGGGCTGATGGATGCGGCGGTGACGGCGCTCTGCGCGCTCAGTGACAAGGTCAACTCGACCACCGGCGCCATCTACGTGGTGAAGCCGAAGATGCACGGGCCGGACGAGGTCCAGTTTGCCTGCGATATCTTCGGCGCGGTCGAGGAAATGCTCGGCCTCAAGCCCGAAGCAATCAAGATCGGCATCATGGACGAGGAGCGACGCACCTCTGCCAACCTCAAGGCTGCTATCCACGCGGCGCGTCGCCGGGTGTTCTTCATCAACACCGGTTTCCTCGATCGCACCGGCGACGAGATCCACACCTCGATGCTGGCCGGTCCGGTGCTGCGCAAGGACGACGTGAAGGCCGAAAAGTGGATCCAGTCCTACGAGGACCGGAACGTCTTGATCGGGCTCGCTGCCGGGTTCTCCGGCAAGGCGCAGATCGGCAAGGGCATGTGGGCTCGGCCGGACGATATGGCGGCGATGCTGGCGAGCAAGGCGGCGCATCCCAATGCTGGCGCCAATACCGCCTGGGTGCCGTCGCCGACGGCGGCGACGTTGCATGCGCTCCACTACCACCAGATCAACGTGTTCGAGGCGCAGAAGCGCCGCCACAACCAGGCGACGCCGGGGTTAGGCGAGTTGTTCTCGATGCCGGTGCTCGATGCCTGGACGCTGACGAAGGCCGAGATCATCCGCGAGCTCGACAACAATGCCCAGGGCATTCTCGGCTACGTCGTGCGCTGGGTCGATCAGGGCGTCGGTTGCTCCAAGGTGCCCGACATCAACAATGTGGGGCTGATGGAAGACCGCGCCACCTGCCGCATCTCTTCGCAGGCGGTCGCAAACTGGCTGAAGCACGGGCTGGTTAGCGAGGCCGAGGTCAAGAGCTCGTTCGAGAAAATGGCGGCGGTGGTCGACGGGCAGAACGCCGGCGATCCGCTGTATCTGCCAATGGCCGGGCACTTCGATACGTCGATCGCCTACCAGGCGGCGCTGGCGTTGGCGCTCGAAGGCGCATCGCAGCCATCGGGCTATACAGAGCCAATTCTCCACGCGGCGCGCGAAAAGATCAAATTGGCGAGCGTGTAGGTTCCCTGGTCACAAATGTTTGCAATGGGCAACCATGCCCAACCTCTGCCGTTCTCGGGGCAGGCCACTCCCTGGGCCTCAAAAGAAAAGAACGGTAGGAGACTTTCAATGACTCGTTCCTTTATTTCCGCCATGGCCCTGACTGGTGCGATGTTGTTCTCCGGCGCTGCGATTGCGCAGACGGTGGTGGGCGGCGTTACTGTGTCGGCAGAGGATTTACCCAAGGTTCAGGCGGCGTGCGACACGCTGGCTGCCAAGGCGCAGACGGATAGCGGTGCTACCAGCACCGACACCGCCGCTAGTGCCGAGACGAGCACCGACGCTACCTCGGGTGAAACCGATGCCGGTATCGATGCCACGACCACGAAGAGCATCGATCTGGCCCTGCTGACCTACGAGTCCTGCAAGGATGCCGGCCTCGTGAAGTGACGGCCAACTAAGACTGACACACAAGGCGCGGTGCAGACACCGCGCCCTTTTCATATGTTGGCAATGAACTTCGCCAGCGGCGCGGTTATGGTTCGTGCAGGAGAATGAAGATGAAGCAGATTCTGCTGATCGCCGTACTTGCCGGGCTGGCCACTCCCGCCATGGCGCAGAGCGCCATCAAGGGCATCGAGCTTTCGCCGACGGATGCTGCCCGGGTGGATCGCCAGTGCGACGCGCTGCGGTTCCGGCAGGCGGACTCGTTGGCGTCCAATACGCCGGAAGAGCCGCCAGCTGGGGTGATCGTGGCTGATCCCTCGAGCTACTGGGCGGAGCATGCCGACGGCATGGACGCGGCGCTCGCCAAGATCAACCTCGATACGATCTCGATCCGGGACTGTCGCGAGGCAGGCTTCTATAACTAAGCCCGATCGAGTTCCACGACCGGCAGGTGGATGGCGCTTGGGCGCGCCGGATCGTGGAAGATCTCGATATCCGCCGTTGCGAGGTGCGATGCCTCGCCCAGCGGTTCATCGGTCCCGGTGTTGCGAGCGTAGCGCGGGTGGGCGCCGCTGGCGACGATGACGCGCAGCCTGTGGTTTCGATTGAAGCGGTGCGCCGTGGCGTGCATGCGGAAGTTGAGCTTCCAGATGTCGTCCGTCACCGCCGGATCGGCCGAGGTCTTGCGGATGATCCCGTCGCAGATGTTGGTCGAGATGCCTTTCTCGTCCACATCGCAGAGCCGCACGAAGAAATCGGTATTGGTCAGCGTCGAACGCGCATGCAGCGCAACGCGGACCTGGCCGAGGATAGTGATCGGGTTGAACAGCGGCTCCGAGGTATAGACCAGCACGTCGTCGCGCTTCTCCAGCGGCGCGTTGTCGACCGGGCCGGCGCCGTTGAAGGCAAACATGGCTCCGCCGACGGCAGGCGTCGGATGGGCGGGGTCATAGGTATAGGTATCGGGCGGCGAGGCGCGGACCGGGCGTTGCGATAGCACCTTGTCGGGGTGGATATGCCAGATCTGGTTGTCCGGCTGCACCGGCGGATAGCTGTCGAAATCACGCCACTCGTCGAGCCCGGAGACGTAGAGCCGCACAGGCTTGGAGCGCAACCCACTGGCGTCGCCGAGGAGCTTGGCGTTCATCCACTCGAGCGTCTGCTTGACGCTCTCCATCTGCAGGTCCGAGCTGACGTGGAACCATGGGCCGATGGTCAACTGCGGCGTGTGGCCGGCATCGACCAGCGTTGCGTAGTCGCGCAGCAACTGGTCGAGCATGAAATCGTACCAGCCCGAGGTGAAGCTCACCGGCGGGGTGCGGCTACCGATGCGGTGGGTATGGTCAAGTGGCTGCCAGAACGCGTCGTTGCCGATCGCCTCGTCCATCCAGCGGCGCCAGAACGGCACTTCGCGCCCGGTAACGCGCTTGTCGGCATCGCGCAGTGGCAACTTCATGGTCGCGCGGAGGGTGGCGCGCTCGATGCCGCCGGTGAACATGCGCTGAGCGGTCCGCAGCGGGTTGCCGCGCAAGCCTTCGACGGTCTGGATCCAGCTGAGCCACAGGCCCACGGCGAGGCCGCCGCCGGGAAAGACGATGGAGCGGAACTCGGCGCTGGTCACCTTGATGGCCATCGCGGACTGCTTGGGGAGCGCATCGCAGATCGCCCACTGGGCATAGCCGAGGTAGCTCGGGCCGGACGTGCCGAGGCGGCCATCGAACCAGGGCTGCGCCTTGATCCAGTCGATGGTCGCGAGCCCATCGTCGCGTTCATGCCCGAACGGGTCGAACTCACCCTCCGACTTGTCGGTGCCGCGGCAGGCTTGCAGCACCACATGAAAGCCCCGCTCGGCATAGACCTCGCCGATGGTGGCGAAGCCCGACAGACCATAGGGCTCGCGCATCAGGATGGTCGGGTGCTTGCCCGGCAGTTTGGGTGCGAAGTGCTCGGTCGCCAACGCGATGCCGTCATACATGGGCACGCGGATATTGCGGGTGCGGAAGATGCCGCATTTGCGCTTGGGCAGCTTGTAGAGGTCGGCGACGAAGCGGCTCGCGAAGCTCATTTGACGAAGTCGAACTTGTCCACGTCGAACAGCCCCCGGTCGGTCATCTTCAGGTGCGGGATCACCGGCAAGGCGAGGAACGCCACCTGCAGGAACGGCTCCGGCAGGGTGCAACCGAGCGCGAATGCCGCCTGGCGCAGGTGGTGGAGTTTGTCGGCGACGGTCTCGAAGCTGAGGAGGCTCATCAACCCGGCGATCGGCAGCGCCAGCTCGGCGGTCACCCGGCCGCCGTCGGCCACGGCGAAGCCGCCACCCAGTTCGATCAGCCGGTTCACCGCCACGGCCATGTCCTCGTCGTCGGCGCCGACCACCGTGATGTTGTGGCTGTCGTGGCCGACCGACGACGCAATAGCGCCGCGCTTCAACCCGAACCCCTTGGTGAAGCTCAGCGCCACGTTGCCGTTGATGCCGTGCCGCTCGATGACCGCGATCTTGATCACGTCGTTCTCGATGTCGGGCAGGGTGCCCTTGTCCGAGACTTCGAGGGTAGCGCTTTCGCGATAGGTGAGGATCAGACCCGGTCGGACAGCGATCACCGGCGTTTCGTTCTGGCGAGGGTTTGGCGGCACGATGAACGTCGATGGGCCGACCCGTTGCGCCTTCATCGAGGCGAGCCCAACCGGTGGCACCGGCTGTCGCGCCTCGAACAACTCCGGGCGGACCAGGCGGCCGCCGGAGATCACCTCGGCGACTCGACAGCCTTCGAGGTCATCGAGCAGGGCGATGTCGGCGCGGTAGCCGGGGGCAACGAGGCCGCGGTCCTTTAGCCCAAAAATGCGCGCGGCCGAGTGGGAGGCGGCCCGGTACACATGGTGCAGCGGCCTGCCACGGCCAATGAGGCGCCGGATCGAGCTGTCGAGATGGCCCTCCTCCAGCGTGTCGAGCGGGTTGCGGTCATCCGTGCACAGAGCCACGTAAGCCGAGGTATTGGCATCGAGAATCTCGGCCAGGGCCTCGAGATCCTTGGACACCGAGCCCTCGCGGATCAGGATGGCCATGCCCTTGCTCAGCTTCTCGCGCGCCTCCACGGCGGTGGTAGACTCGTGGTCGGTGCGGATGCCGGCGGCCAGATAGCCATTCAGCGCCAGATCGGTGACCAGCGGCGCGTGGCCGTCGATGTGCCCGCCCTGGAAGGCGACCAGTTTCGCGATGATGCCGGGATCGCCTGACAGCACTCCGGGGTAGTTCATGACTTCGGCGAGGCCGATGACCTGCCGGTGATGCCGGAACTTCTCGAGGTCGGCGATTTCGAGCCGAGCTCCCGAGGTTTCGAAGGGCGTCGCCGGCACGCAGGAACTGAGGTTGACCCGGATGTCCATCACGGTGCGCTCAGCGCACTCGAGAAAGTACCGGATGCCGTCCGCGCCAAGCACGTTGGCGATCTCATGAGGATCGCAGATCACCGTGGTGACGCCGTGGGGCAGGACGCAGCGGTCGAACTCGAACGGCGTCACCAGCGAGGATTCGATGTGCAGGTGCGTATCAATGAAGCCGGGGACGGCGAAACGGTTGTCGGCTTCGATCAGCCGGGCGCCGTTGTAGTAGCCGTAGGTACCGACGATGCGATCGGCGACGATGGCGATATCGGTGTGGGTGATCGATCCGGAGATCACGTCCAGCAGGCGGACGTTCTTGATCACTACATCGGCCGGAACCTCGCCGGCGCCCGCCTTGATCATGCGGGTGAGAAGCTCGGGGGAAATGGTCATGACGCGGCCGTGATCAGCATGTCCCAAAGTCTGCGTTCAGGTCGTCACGGTCAAGTGGGGACGGAACCGCGGGTCGGTGGGAACGTTGATTTTCACATTCATCTGCAAGCGAGTAGCGCCATGCGAACGTTTGATGCTCAAAAGTCTACGACGGAAGTTCGCCAGGGCAGCCGGCGGCTGATGAACTTCCGCGTGCTGATCTGGTCTTTCATCGGCATCGTCCTCGCCTTCGGGCTGATCTACCTGGTGTTTTTCCTGATAGCGCCGCCGCCCAACACCACTACGGGCGTGTAGGGCGAGTGACGCGACTGAAGCGCGTCGGACGCGATGATCTGACTATCCGCCGCCGAAAACACGGACGCACTTTCGGGTTTACCGACGCTGAAGGCGAGTTGATCCGCGACCCGGAGATCAGAGAGCGGGCGCGCGGGCTTGGCATCCCTCCAGCCTGGACCGACGTGCGCATCGCCGCCAACCCGCGGGCTCACATCCAGGCGTTCGGCACCGACGCCGCCGGGCGCCTCCAGTACATCTACCACCCCGATTGGGAGGCGCGTCGTGCCCGGCACAAGCAGCAGCAACTGACGCTGCTGACTGCGGCCCTCCCACGGCTCCGGCGGCGCGTACGGGAGGGGCTGGAGGCAGAGGCCGGCAGCAAGGAGTTGGCCCTTGCCATCGGCGTGGCGCTCATCGACCGGACGGCCATGCGGGTCGGGCGCGAGCGCTATCTCGACGCTCACGGGACGCGCGGCGCCGGTACGCTCTATAGCCGCGATGTCACCGTGCATGGCGATGAGGTTCATGTCGGCTTTCCGGCAAAGAGCGGCAAGAAGGCCAGCTACGGTTTCACCGATCCGAGGCTGGCTGCGGCAATACTCGAGGTGAAGTCCATCCCCGGCCGCCGTCTGCTGATGTATCGCGACGATGATGGCAAAGCCCGCGCCATACGCACCGAGGACCTCAACCGCTACCTGCGCGAGATCGCCGGCGTGGCCGTGACCGCGAAGGACTTCCGGACGCTGCACGCGAGCGCGCTGGCGGGCGAAGCACTGGCAAAACTCGAGCCCGCAGAGTCGGTCAGGGCGCGGAAGCGGCAGATGGCGGCAGTGACCAAACAGGTGGCGGCGTTCCTCCAGAACACGCCGGCCATCTCCCGCAACAGCTATGTCGCCCCCTGTCTTTATGCGCTGTTCGAAAACGGTCGCCTGGCAGCGCTGTGGGCCGCTGGCGGAGACGGGGCCAATGGCGTGAGGCAGCGCGAGGTACGGCTGGCGGCGGTGCTCGACGCGGCCGGCTAGGCTCAGGCGGCGAGCGGTCCGGCAAAGCGGGCGTCGATGTCGCCAACCGCGAGCGGGGTCGAGAACAGGAAACCCTGGAAGGTGTTGCAGCCCATCGCGACTAGGACGCGGAACTGCTCGTCGGTCTCCACCCCCTCGGCGGTGACCTCGATGCCGAGGGCGTGGGCCAATGTTACCATGGCCTGGACGATGGCGTTGGATGCATTGGCCGTCGACAACTGCGCGACGAACGAGCGGTCGATCTTGATGCGATCAACCGGATAGCGCTTGAGGTAGTTGAGCGAGGAATAGCCGGTACCGAAATCGTCGAGGGCGATCCGGATGCCGGCCTCGCGGAAGCTCTGAATAGTGTTCGCGGCGGTCAATTCATCGTCGAGCAGGATGCCCTCGGTGATCTCGAATTCAAGGTCAGTGGGCCGCATGCCGGTGTCGGCGAGCAAGCTGAAGACGCGATCGACGAAGGTCGGGTTGCGCAACTGCGCCGGCGAGATGTTGACGGCAATGGTGCGGCCGGGCCAGCGGGCGCCGAATTCGGCGGCACGACGCAGCACGAACTCGCCCAGTTGCTCGATCAGGCCGGTGCTCTCGGCGATGGCAATGAAGCGCGATGGCGCGATTACTCCGAGTTTCGGGTTGGTCCAGCGCAGCAGCGCCTCGGCACCGACGATCACCTCGTTACTGTCGCAGAGCGGCTGGAAGGCGACCCAGAGCTGGCCGGGACTGCGCAACGCCTCGCGCAGCTCTGCCTCGATGATGTGCCGGTTCTGCACCTGCTCATCCATCGTCTCCTCGTAGACCGCGGCGCGGTTGCGGCCGGCCGACTTGGCTTCGTAGAGCGCGATATCGGCCTTGCGGCTGAGGTCGCGGCTGTCACGCTGGTTGCCGCTGGCGACGACGATGCCGATCGAGACACCGACGAAGGCGTCGCTACCCTGGATGCGGAACGGCTTGGCGATGCTCTCGACGATGCGATGGGCGAGACCGGAGACTTCGTTGGTGCCGCCGTGACAGGAATGGAGGATGGCGAACTCGTCGCCCCCCAGCCGCGCCAGCACGTCCGTCGGACCGACGACATCGCGCAGCCGGTCTCCGACGGCCCGTATCAGATCGTCGCCGGCATGGTGGCCGAGCGTGTCGTTGACCTGTTTGAAGCGGTCGAGATCGAGCATCAGCAGCGCCAGCGGCGGATCGCGCAGCTTGGCGGCCGCGAGCCGACCCTCGAACTGGCGGTCGAAGCTCAGGCGGTTGGGCAGCCCCGTCAGCGAATCCTCGGTGGCGCGGCGCTCGGCCTCAGCGCTCTTGGTCTCGAGGGCGCTGGAGGAGCGCCAGAGCCCGAGCAGCAGCAGCGCCACGACGACGCTGATGACCAGGAAGCCGGCAGCAAGCGCTGGGGCAGTACGCTGCAGCAGCGTTTCGCCCGGCCGGTACGGCTCCCACTCGTAGAAGGTGACGATCCGGCCGGCCCGGTTGGTCACCGGAAACGCGTCGAATGCCGAGCTGCCCGGGGTCGAGGTAAACCTGCCGACTTCCACCAGGTACTTTTCGATGAGCCACATCTCGTAGTCGAGATCGAGCATGGCGATGCTGGCAAGGATGGGCTCGGTTCCGGGCGCGAGCTGGATGTTGCCGGTATCGGAGACGATCGGGGTGACGCTGACAATCGCCGGCTTGCCGTCGATGAGGGCGAAATCGCTCACCGATGGTGGCTTGTCGGCATAGCCGGCACGCGCCAGATCGCGAACCTCGGTGACAAAGGGGAGCACTTGTTCGGCCCGTGACGCGAAGGCGCTGGGCTCGCGTCGTTTGCCGTCGACCGAGGCGTAGGCGGGTTCGTCGTCCTGGAGCAGGATGTAGCTCTCGTCGTGGCCGAAATACTCGTAGGTCCAGCCGCCGATATTGTTGTCGAGCCAGGCGTAGTCGTGCCGCTCGACCGCCTCGATCGTGTCGTCCCAGATGGTCACGCTCTGCTGGTCGTAGGGGACGGTCTCGAGCTGGTCGCGGACCGAATGCGCCACCCGCATGCTTTGCCGGTTGAGCGCGTCCGCGTCGACTTCGCCGGCGGTCCAGAGCACGAAGGCACCGAGTAGCGCCACGGTAACGGCAAAGACGATCAGCACTGAAGTCATCACGACTAGTGGGAAGGATCGTCCTGGCTTGGCACGTTCTGTGTCTGACATGGTGGCCGTAGTCGTGGTGCCCAGACACTGACACCGGAAGCTTTGGAAGTCGTTACTGCGTGGCGCGCTTCCCCGCTACGCCTGGAAACTAAGCATTATCCTTGAAGAGGACTTCGCGGTCCTGCGTGAAATTGGCCAGCAATGGCAGCGAAGCGCCGCCCATGGCGCGAGCGGCGTTGCCGATGCTGCCGGGCAGCAGCTTGAATTGCGATAGCCCCTGCCGGTTGAGCCGGGCGATCGCCGCGTCGGTGCGCTCGATGATGCGGCTGCGCACATGGCTGGGGAAGGCGCCATCGATCAGCACGGTCTCGACGTCGATCACCGCGATGGCCGCAACGATCGAGTAGGCGAGGCTTTCGGCCACCTCGTCGATCCATCGCTCGAGCACGTCGCCCAGGTCGTCGCCCCAGTCATCGGGCGATTGCCAGAGAATCTCCGGGTTGCGTCCGCTGGCCAGCAGTTCGCGCTCCAGCACGTAGATAGAGGCGACATTCATCAGCTGTGGGCTGCGGCCAGCGGGCACGACATGGCCGGGATCGCGCGCCGGCATCGAGCCGAGCGCGGCGGCGTTCTGGGTGCGGCCAGGGAACAGGTGACCATTGAGCACCAGCCCGCCGCCGATGAACGAACCGATGAAAACGTAGAGATAGTCGATGTGGTCGGCACCCGAACCGAACATCAGCTCGGCGGCGCATGCAGCGGTGATGTCGTTGGCGAAATACACCGGCCAGGGGCAGATCGCAGCCATCATCTTGCGCACATCGACCTGCCGCCAGGCGTCGATCTCGGCCTTGGGCGCACCGATCTCCTCATGCCAGGTCCACATCTCGTAGGGCGCCGCGATGCCGAGCCCGGCGATGCGCGCCACCAGTGGCGCCGGCATACCTTCGAGCAGTTCGTCGATGCCGGCACGGGCGAACTCACGGATGCCGTCGGGCGTGGGGTAGGGGTAGGTCTTGTGCAGGAGCTTCAGGATCTCACCGGTGAAATTGATGAGATAGAGATCGACGCTGCGCCGCCCGATCTTCAGCCCGAAGCTCAGTGCCCCCTCGGGGTTGAGCGAATAGGGCACCAGCGGCTGGCCCACCTTGCCGCGCAACGGCTTGCCCCGCAGCAGCAGCCCGTCGGCCTCCAGCGCGTTGGTGATGATCGAGATGGTCTGCGGCGACAGGCCGGTCATCCGGGCGATGTCGGCCTTGGGCAGGTCGCCGTGCCGACGGATCAGGGACAGCACCAGTCGCTCGTTGTAGAGGCGCACGCCGGTCTGGTTGGTGCCGCGGCTGGCGGCTCCCGGCTTCAATCCGGCCTCTCTGGTGCTGGGCCCGCTAACCACTGCTCCCGACCTCTCTTCGACTGCATTTATTGACAATTCGTCCGTTCTCCGTCGCGCGCAGTGAAGCCACGATGGAGACAAAAGTGCAATCGATTACATGGGGTTCGCACCCCCTCCCGAACGAAAGGATTATCCGTCGCGTCCCGCGTGTCAATTAATAAATCAAGTGGATTAATTTATTGACAGCCCGCAGCCGTTGCGCTGAATATCGCGTTCGGCTCGGGGAGGAGTGCGTGCAACAGCACGTCGCCCTTGCCTTCTGCCCAGCTTCCGGAGCCAACCGGCAGGCGAGGCAGGCAACGCAACATTGGGAGGAATTTATGGGAAAATTCGGTTTTCTTAAGCTGACGCTGGCCGGCGCCGTGATGGCCGTGGCAATGGCCGGCACGGCCTATGCGCAGGACGTTACGGTCGGTCTCATCACCAAGACCGAGACCAACCCGTTCTTCGTGAAGATGCGCGAAGGCGCCGAGGCGAAAGCCAAGGAACTCGGGGTGAAGCTCATCGCCTGCGCCGGCAAGTTCGACGGCGACAATGATGGGCAGGTCGCCTGCATCGAGAACCAGATCTCGGCAGGCTCCAAGGGCTTCGCCATCGTCCCTTCGGATTCGAAGGCCATCGTGCCGACCATCCAGAAGGCACGTGACGCCGGTCTCAAAGTCAT
This sequence comes from Devosia sp. P1_H9, assembly GCF_056405135.1. NCBI lineage: Bacteria > Pseudomonadati > Pseudomonadota > Alphaproteobacteria > Hyphomicrobiales > Devosiaceae > Devosia > Devosia sp. P1_H9. The sequence goes on along the minus strand of NZ_JBFUCQ010000001.1, from coordinate 322,686 downwards.
TGTGCTCGACACCCCGCTCGATCCGATGGACGCGGCCGACGCGACCTTCGCCACCGACAACCGCAAGGCCGGCATGCTGATCGGCCAGTGGGCTGCAGGCACGCTGGGCGACAAGGCCAAGGACGCTGTAATCGTTGCTCTCGACCTCGCTACCAACCAGCCGACCGTCGACTACCTGCGCGACCAGGGGTTCATGGCCGGCTTCGGCATCGACGTGAAGGATCCCAACAAGTACGGCGACGAGGACGACGCGCGCATCTGCACGCACGAGATCAGCCAGGGCGACCAGGAAAAGGGCCGCACGGCGATGGAGAATGCGCTGCAGAAGTGCCCGAACGTCAACGTGGTCTACACCATCAACGAACCGGCAGCGGCCGGCGCTTACGAAGCGCTGAAAGCTGTTGGCAAGGATGATGGCTCGGTGCTGATCGTCTCGGTCGACGGTGGCTGCCCGGGCGTCGCCAACGTCAAGTCGGGCGTGATTGGCGCCACCAGCCAGCAGTACCCGTTGAAGATGGCCTCGATGGCTCTCGACGCGATCGTTAGCGGCACCATTCCGCCAATCGATCCGGCGATGGGCTTCCTCGACACGGGTGCAACGCTTGTCACCGACAAGCCGGTCGCCGGGGTGGAGTCTATCGACACCACCAAGGGTGCCGAGCTCTGCTGGGGCTGATCGTCTAGCCTGACACCATCCGGCTCCCGCGTTCCACGCGGGGGCCGACTTCTGGTAGACATGTCCTAGGGGAGAGGGGACACGATGAGTGACGACGCCACCGGCTCGGCAACGGCTGAAACTGGCTTGAAGGGCGCCGCAACGGAGGTTGCGAGCTTCGAGGAAGACCGCAAGGGGATCATCCGGACCATCCAGGGGATACTGCACGAGTACCCCACGATGATTCCGCTGATCGTGCTCGTGGTCAGCAGCGTGATCTTCGCCATCGCGGCTCCCGGCAAATTCCTGTCGCCCCTGAACCTCTCGGTGGTGCTGCAGCAGGTGACCATCGTCGCCATCCTGGGCATGGCCCAGACGCTGGTGATCCTCACCGCCGGCATCGACCTGAGCGTCGGTCTTATCATGATCCTCTGTTCGGTGGTCATGGGCCGTACGGCCGTGGTGTTCGGTGTGCCGGTCTGGCTCGCCTTCCCGCTGGGCCTGCTCGCTGGCCTCGCCTGCGGCTACCTCAATGGCCTGTTGGTCACCATGCTACGGCTGCCGCCGTTCATCGTGACGCTGGGCACGTGGAGCATTTTCGGCGCGCTCAACACCTTCTATTCCAACAGCGAGACCATCCGGTCGCAGGACATGGAGGCGGCTGCGCCGTTCCTCCTGTGGCTGGGGAAGCTCTTCAAGCTCTACGATATCGGGCTGTTCTTCGGTCTCGACCTGCCCTGGCTGCGGGGCTGGGTGGTGACCTATGGCTCGATCCTGATGATCGTTGTTGCGATCATTCTCAGCTACATTCTGGGGCGCACCGCCTTTGGTCGGCATGTCTATGCGACCGGCGACGACCCTGACGCGGCGCGGCTGTCGGGTATCAATACCAACCGCGTGCTGCTGGCGGTCTATGCGCTTGCCGGACTCATCTGCTCCATCGCAGCGTGGGTCCTGATCGGCCGCATCGGCGGCGTCAGTCCGCAGGCCGGCCAGACCGCCAACCTCGACTCGATCACCGCCGTGGTGATCGGCGGCACGAGCCTTTTCGGTGGACGCGGCTCGATCGTGGGCACCCTGTTCGGTGCATTGATCGTGGGCGTGTTCCGCAACGGGCTGGCCCTCTCGGGCCTTGCCCTCCTGTGGCAGGACTTCGCGGTCGGCGTGCTGATCATCGTCGCCGTTACCATCGACCAGTGGATCAGGAAGATTTCGGCATGAGCGACACGATCAGTATGGGTGGCGTGCCGTCCGGCAACGCTGGGGACATTGTTCTCGAGGGCAGGGGCCTCAACAAGCGCTATGGCCGCGTCGTGGCGCTCGACAACGCGGACTTCAACCTCCGCCGCAACGAGATCCTCGCGGTGATCGGCGACAACGGCGCGGGCAAGTCGACGCTGATCAAGGCGCTCTGCGGTGCCGTGATCCCCGACAGCGGCGAGATCCTGCTCGATGGCCAGCCGGTGCATTTCAAGTCGCCGATGGACGCGCGCAAAGCCGGCATCGAGACGGTGTACCAGAACCTCGCGCTTTCGCCGGCTTTGTCGATCGCCGACAACATGTTCCTCGGGCGCGAGTTGCGGAAGCCTGGCTGGAGCGGGCAGTGGTTCCGGCGGCTTGATCGGTCTGGCATGGCCAAGATCGCGCGCGACAAGCTGAGCGAACTGGGTCTGCTCACCATTCAGAACATCCACCAGTCGGTCGAAACGCTGTCCGGCGGTCAACGCCAGGGCGTCGCGGTGGCGCGCGCCGCGGCGTTCGGCTCGCGCGTGGTGATCATGGACGAGCCCACGGCGGCGCTGGGCGTCAAGGAGAGCCGGCGGGTGCTGGAATTGATGCTCGATGTCAAACGCCGCGGCTTGCCGATCGTGCTTATCTCGCACAACATGCCGCATGTGTTCGAGGTGGCCGACCGGATCCATATTCACCGGCTCGGCAAGCGCATCGCGATAATCAACCCCAAGGAATTTTCGATGTCGGACGCCGTGGCGATCATGACCGGGGCGATGAAGCCGCCGGTCGAAGGCGCCACAGGTCCGACGCATCACTACAAAGTCGGCGAGGAAGTCTCTCAGGTCCAATGACTAAAATGCGCGCGCTCGTGCTCGAGAAGCAGCACGAACTGAAACTCCGTGACATCGATCTTCCGACTGAAGTCGGCCCCGGGCAGGTGAAGATCAAGCTCCATACGGTGGGCGTCTGCGGCTCCGATGTGCACTACTACACCCACGGCAGGATCGGCCCGTTCGTGGTCAACGCGCCGATGGTGCTTGGGCATGAGGCTGCGGGAACCATCGTCGAAGTCGGCGAAGGGGTCACCAACCTCAAGGTCGGCGATCGGGTCTGCATGGAGCCGGGCGTGCCGGATCCGAACAGCAAGGCGTCGCGGCTTGGCATGTACAATATCGACCCAGCGGTGACCTTCTGGGCCACACCGCCGATCCACGGCGTACTGACGCCTTACGTGGTGCATCCGGCCAATTACACGTTCAAGCTGCCGGACAATGTGAGCTTTGCCGAAGGCGCGATGGTCGAGCCGTTTGCGGTGGGCATGCAGGCGGCGACCAAAGCCAAGATCACTCCCGGCGACACGGCGATCGTCATGGGCGCCGGCCCCATCGGCACCATGGTGGCTCTGGCGGCACTGGCCGGCGGCTGTTCGCGGGTGATCATCACCGACCTGGCACAGCCCAAGCTCGATATCGCCGCCCAGTACCAGGGCATCATCCCGGTCAACGTCAGGGATCAGAACCTCCTTGCCGAGGTGAACCGCCTGACCGAGAACTGGGGCGCTGACGTGGTGTTCGAGTGCTCCGGCAGCCCGCGCGCCTGGCAGGGCATTGTCGACGTGGTCCGCCCGGGTGGCACTATCGTGGTGGTCGGCCTGCCCGTCGATCCAGTGAACTTCGACATCGCGTCGCTGTCGGTGAAGGAAATCACCATCGCCTCGGTGTTCCGCTACGCCCACCAATACGACCGCGCGATTGCGCTGATGGCCTCGGGTCGGGTGGACCTGAGGCCGCTGATCTCCGAGACGTTCACGTTCGAGGACTCGATCAAGGCGTTCGACCGCGCGGTCGAGGGGCGGCCGACGGATGTGAAGCTGCAGATATTGATGGACGCTTAGCCCCCTCATCCGGCGCTTCGCGCCACCTTCTCCCAGACGGGGAGAAAGATACGCTGCGGTTCGATCAGGGCACCAATCCCTCTCCCCGACGGGGAGAGGGAGACCGGCGAAGCCGGGGCGGGTGAGGGGTCTTCTAGGGGAATCAAAGAATGGACCTCGGGCTCAAGAACAAACTCGCCGTCATCACCGGCGGCAGCGTCGGCATCGGGCTGGCGGTGGCGGAAGGCTTTGCCGCGGAGGGCGCCAATGTGCTGATCACGGCGCGGGGCAGCGAGCGGCTCCATTCCGAGGCGGCGCGGATCGGTGCGAAGTACCGCGTAGAGGCCCATGGCGTTGCGGCGGATGTCGCGACGGCTGAGGGCTGCGCCCGCGTGATCGCAGCCGCAGAGCGGCTCGGCGGCGCCGATATCCTCGTCAACAATGCCGGTACCGGCTCGAACGAGACGATCGCCGAGGCCGATGACGCCAAGTGGCAGTACTACTGGGACTTGCACGTGATGGCCGCGGTGCGGCTCGGTCGCGGATTGGTGCCCCAGATGAAGGCCCATGGCGGCGGCGCGATCCTCCACAACGCCTCGATCTGCGCGGTGCAGCCGCTGTGGTACGAGCCGATCTACAACACCACCAAAGCGGCGCTGATGATGTTTTCGAAGACCCTCGCCAACGAGGTGGTTGGCGACAATATCCGGGTGAACACCGTGAACCCCGGGCTGGTGCGGACGCCCGACTGGGTGAAAACCGCCAAGCAGCTCGCGGGCGAAGACGGGTTTGAGGCCCATTTGCAGAGCGTTGCCGACGAAGCGGGGGGCATGAAGCGCTTCGCCACCCCCGAGGAGATGGCGAACTTCTTCATCTTCCTGTGCTCGAACAAGGCCAGCTACTCGACCGGCTCGACCTATTTCGTCGATGGCGGCTGGCTGAAGACGGTGTGAGCGCGAGGGGCGCCAATCGGCGCCCCTCGCGGAGGTATCAGACCGTGCGCCGGCCGCGGAACGCGCGGACGATGGCGATGAGCAGACAGGCGCCTATTACCGCGACGATCAACTGACCGACGATGCCGCCCATGGTAGCGCCGAAGATCAACATCAGGAGGAAGTTACCGACGATTGCACCCACGATACCGAGGACGATGTTCATCAGCAGTCCCTGGTTCGTCTTCATGATCTTTTCGGCGATCCAACCGGCCAAAGCACCGATGACGATGCTGAGGATCCAACCAAGTCCTTCCATTCGAGCCTCCAAGAGAAGCGATCCCGTCAGGGACCAGTCCCTATCGAACGTCATGGCAGCCGGCTGGTTCCAAAAGGCTTTGAGTTACAAGAAGATGTGACCCGCCATGCAGGCTCCGCGGGTGGTGGAGCAATTGGTTTTCGCGGTGCCGGTCGATCACGCCCAGCGCGATGATCGCCGGCACCGCGAGTCCGACCGGAGGAGCAGGCAGCATCGCTCCGCCGGTCAGGATGGATGCCGCCGAGGAGGCGCCGGGGCGCCAGTCGGTAGCAAATTCCGTCAGTCCGGCTATTCCGCCGGTTGTGGCACGGCCGCGATCCGCGCCTCCGTCCTCGCGATGCTGAAGCCGATCGGCACCGCCGCAATCGCGACGATGATGAACAGGCCGTAGAGCCAGTTGGCCGCCGCGACAGGTGTCGGGGTCGCGCCGGCGAGGCCGGCGAGGTTGACGATAAGGCCGCCCAGGGCTGCGCCAAGGCCCGAGGCGAAGAGCTGGATGGTGCTCAGTGCCGCCGACGTGACATCGTGCTCACCATCTGGCGCGGCCTGCATCACGCGCGGCGTGAGCTGGGTCCAGGCGGTGCCGATGCCGACGCCCATGACCAGCAGCGACAGGCCGATCGGAACGATAAAGGCGAGGCTTCCCGATGGGTTCGCGTGGCCAACGGACAGCGCCAGGCCAACCGCTGCGACAAGCACCAGCAATGGCCCGCCGGAGATCACGAGGCGCGCCCGGCCTTCCGTCCAGCCGGCGGTGAGCATCGAGCTCGAGCTCCAGCCAACCGCGACCAGCGCCACCATGTAGCCGGCAGCGAGCGGGCCCATGCCGTGTAGCGTCTGCAGGAACAGCGGAATGAAGATGTCGCTGGTGATCGCCATCTGCAGCAGCACCATGACGCCGAACAGCGAGGCGAGCAGCGTGCCGAAGCGGAAGGTCCCGGTCGGCAGGAGCTTCTGCGTGGCGCTCCGCTCGATCATCGCAAGCGCAATCAGCGCGAGAATCGCGACTACCGTCAGGCCGGCCGCCAGCATCACGTCGCCAGACACCGCGCCAGCGGTCGACAGTAGCAGCACTGCGACCACCATGAGGCCGATCTGGCGGACCGGCAGGCTGCTCATGCCCGCCTCGCTGCTCCTCGCCGGCACCACCTTGACCGCCAGCAGGCCGACCAGCCCCGCAAAGGGGACGAGGATGAAGAAGGCCCAACGCCAGATGCCGAGCTCGGCAAAGATCCCGCCAATGGATGGGCCGACCAGCGTGGAGATGCCCCAGATGGCGGAAGCCAGCGCGAAGGCCCGGGCCCACAGGTGCTGCGGGAACACCAGCCGGACCATCATGAAGGTGAGTGCCGCCAGCAGGCCGCCGCCAAAGCCCTGCAGCGCCCTGCCGAGCAGCAGCACCGGCATGGATGGCGCCAGTCCGCAGATCAGGCTGCCCAGGGCGAACATGCCCGTGGCGATCAGGTAGTTCTGCCTCGGGCCGAGCCCGAACGGCCGCACCGCGGCAAAGATCGAGGCGATGATCGAGGCGACGATGAACACCGTCGTCACCCAGGCGAACAGGTCGAGCCCGCCGATCTCGGCCACCACCGATGGCATCAGGGTCGAGCCGATATAGACTTCGATGGCGTTCATGCCGACGCCGCCGATAAACACGGTCACGGCGAGGGCCCGGCCATCCGCGAACAGGTCGCGCCAGCCGTTTTGAGTGGTCGTCATGATGTCGAATCCTGCTGGGCTGTTCAAATTGTCGGTGAGGCTTTACAACCTCAAGTGTGGTTGAGGTAAAGAGGTATTCTGCAGAATGTCGCGTGAACTTTCGGTCGGCCAGGTGGCCGAGCGCAGCGGCCTTGCGGTGTCGGCGCTGCATTTCTACGAGAAGAAGGGGCTGATCCGCAGCCACCGCACCTCGGGTAACCAGCGGCGCTACGACCGCGACGTGCTGCGGCGGCTGGCCATCATCCGCATGGGCACGGAGCTCGGCATTCCGCTCAGCGAAGTGGCAGAGGCGCTGGAGCATGTGCCGGTGGGCCACATCCCAACGGCGGATGATTGGCGAGCCATGTCAGAGGTCTGGCACGAAAAGCTCGATAGGAGAATCGTGCTGATGACGCGCATGCGCGACGAGCTTAACGGCTGCATTGGCTGCGGGTGCCTGTCCACGATCAGTTGCCCGCTGATGAACCACGAGGACTACCTGAGCAAGGAAGGTACCGGACCGCGGCGCCTGATGCGCAAGGGCAGGGACACCTACGTGAGCTGACGGTACCGGCGCCTCACTAGGGAACGGAGCCTGCGAAGGATCGTTGATTCCTCATCCAACCCTAGGAGGAAGCGATGCCCTCAACATCCAAGGCGCAACAGAAGGCGGCCGGCGCCGCCCTGTCGGCCAAGCGCGGCGACACCAAGGTGGGCGAGCTCAAGGGCGCCTCGAAGTCGATGTACAAATCGATGAGCGAGAAGCAGCTCGAGGAGTTCGCCGAGACCAAGCGTAAGGGTCTGCCCGAACACAAGAAGGAAACCAGGAACTAGCTATTCGATAGCGGTAGGGGGCGCCGGCAGCTGCGGATCGGCGCCCTCGCCGAAGATTTGCTGGCCCTCATTGTCCCAGATGCGGACCACTTCGCAGCTCATGAGAAAATCCTTGGCGCACTCGGTCTTCACGATCGCCTCCAGGCTCGCCTGATCTTGCTGGTCGCAGACGAACTTGTGCCAGTGCGGGCCTTCATTGTGCTGCATGAAGATATCGGCGACCCAGCCGTGCGGATAGCACCAGAGGTTGGGGGCGCAGTCCTCTGGCCCCAGGCCGCTCTGCTGAACGCATTGGGCAACGGCGCAATCCATCGCGTCGGTGGCGAATGGACCGAAGCAGACGCCAAGCCCGGCCTCCGGCGCCTGCGACACGGCGATGCCGTTGAAGGCGGGCAGCACGAAGTTGTCTACGGCCTCCTCGTCCTGCGCAAGCACAGGGGTAGCAAGCAGCCCGATCATGGCGGCCACGAACATCGACATCTTGAGCATGAGGGCCTCCTGCAGGGGAGGCGGGAGAGTGCGGTGATCCGCCCTTGGCGGTCAAGCGCGCGCTGGTCAGGCGAAGCGTGGTTGCGGCGGGAGAGTCTCCGCAACCGCGCCTCTGCCTGCTGGCCCCAGAGGCCCGCCGCAACTGGGGTAAACACCGAACGGGAAGGCGGGGCAGCGTCAGGAGGGTCGCGCCCCGTCTTTCCGTCGTATGGCGGCCGCCGCGTGAGGGAACGCGACGAGCCGCCGGTTGGGCCGGAGCTTGGGGTCTCCGGCCCGGAACCGCCCAGTTCGCCGCAGGGATATCGGCGGCCGGACGGTAGCTCAGTCATGGGACCCGTCGGGTCCCACCAGTCAGGATAGACGGGGAGCACATTTGGGAATGCAATCGGCAGTGGCCTGCCTCAATGCAACGCGCTCCCCGTCCGGCACGTAACCTGTGGACGCAGTGATTACGTGCCAACCGCATCGAGGTGCTGATTGCGCACCCAGAAGCTGACGATGGCCGCCGCTTCGCGACGGTAGGAATTGATATCGGCGTGCCGCTCGAACACGGCGTCGGCGCCGGCAGAAAGGAGAGCCTCTCGCGGCTCGCGATCGAGCGTCGGGGCAATGGCCGCAATCAGCAGCGAGCGCCCGTCGCGCATGCCGCGGAGCTTGGCGATAAAGTCCAGGGTGGCATTGGACGAGGCTTTGAGATCGACAATGACGAGACCCGGGATAACCGCCCGATCATCCTCGAGCAGTCGGTGGATCTCAGCGGCCGCCAAGGGTTCGCCGTTCAGCCAGCTCACGGAGGGCGCGCCATGGGCGAGCAGCATCCGGATCATCAGCCGGGCGGAATGTGAGTCGTCGTCGACCAGTGCCATGAAGGGCTGGCCGGTACCAAGAGCGTCCATGATGGTTCCTTGTTGCCGCGTTGCCGTGGCAATGGCCGAAAACTCGAAACGAAGTCGGTATTTCGTCGCCGGCCCTGGAAGCGCTGGGGGGAGCCACGCTGCTTCCCCCTCACCACCTCGAAACCACTCGAGGCTGACTGCACTGTGCTGCGACAAGCGGCCATATGATGGTTCGATGACACTGGCGGTAGGCAAAGGCATGTAACAACGCCGTAACCCACCTTGCGATTAACATGTAAATCGCACAGGTTGCGGCAGGAGGTGCCCGCGTGGGGGAACCATCGTCACAGACGATGCCGCCCAGAGCGGAGATCGAGGCGGCCCTGGAGCGAATCCAGGAGTGGCCTGGGCTGGCTCGTTCGCCGCAACTCGCGAGGTTTCTCAACTACATAGTGACCGCGCGGCTCGACGGAAACGAGGCCGGAATCAAGGCCTACTCCATCGCCGTGGACGTGCTGGGGCGGCCGCAAAGCTTCGATCCGCAGAGCGATCCGATCGTGCGTGTACAGGCGCGCCGCCTACGTGCAGCGCTGGAAGAATATTATGCCGGCGACGGGGCGGCGGAGACCGTCAGATTTTACCTCCCCGTGGGACGTTACATCCCCGAATTCAGGCCGCCGGAAGACGATGCAGCAAGGGCCCCGCATGAATCGGTAGCGCCCGTTGGTCCTTCCGGGACAACCGTCCGAACGCGGGAGCGGTCGTGGCTGGCGCGCCTCGACGACATCGTGTTGCTGGTCGTGCTGGTGTTCGTGGCGCTGGGTATCGCGGTAGTGATGACCCAGGTTCTGTTGCCTCGGCCAGTGCGCGTAGTGGTGCCGCAACCGCCTAGGGTGTCGGTCAGCGAGTTCACGTCGGTAGCCGCGGGCCAGGAGCCAAGCGCAAGTGTCGCTGGCCTCGCGGTGGAACTGACGACCGACCTAGGCCTGTTCCCCTTCATCGATGCAGTCTACCTGCAACGCTCCGAAGAGACGGGCCAACAGGTGGACGGAGCCACCTTTGAGCTCTCGGGGATAGCTCGGACGGAAGGCAGCGAGATGCAGATCACCGCCAGCCTGAAGCGGGCTGGTTCGGATGCTGCGGTGTGGAGCATGACCCAGAAGATCCCGGCCGCCGAGTTCCCCACCAGCATCGATCGGCTGTCCCAGGCCTTTGCGGATCAACTCGGCGCGACGGATGGGCCGTTGCATGCCGATGCGATTCAATGGCTCGCCACCAATACCGAGTTGGCTGGTAACGAGACCGAGTACCTGTGTGGCCTGCTGTTCACGCGCTATCGCGAGAGCGGTCGGGCCGACGATGGGGAACGGGCTCGGCTCTGCGTGACCGGCCTGCTGCGCGCGCAGCCAAAATCCGCGGTAGCGCTCGTGATGAACGGCACGCTGCTGTTCGACAGGGCCCTCAGGACGCAGCCTCCCAGCGGACAGGACCCCGAACCGATTGCCGAGGCAGGGCGGCAGATCGGCGAGGCGCTGAAGCTGGCGCCGACGTCGAGCCCGGTTTGGCGGGAGTACGCGTTCTTTCTCGAGGCGGTCGGCCGGCTTGGGGAGGCTGAGGCCGCCTATATCTCGGCGCTGCAGCTCAATCCGTCCAATCTCGATGCATATGCCGGATACGCGCGGCTGCTGTCGTTGCGCGGCAAGTCGCAGAAGGGTGAAGCGATGGCAGCCGAAGCGCTGCGTCGCGCGCTGGTGCCGCCCTATTGGTATCACGAGGCCCCGGCGGTCAACGCGCTGCGGAACGGCGACAATGCCGAAGCGCTGCTGCAGTCGGAGGTACTGGCGGTAGGGGACGCCGAACTGGCTTCGGCCATCGCGGCGGTCGCTGCCTATCGGCTGGGCTCGGAGGATGTGCTCAACCGCTATATTGCGCAGTTACTGGAAGTGACGCGGTTCCGTCGTTTCGGTATCCTGCCGGTGCTTCGCCAGCGGCTGGGCGATGCCGATCTGCGCGCCGAGATCGGCAATGCACTTGCCGCAGCGGGAATTGATCCGACTGCCCTTAACGGGCCTTATTGAACCGGCCAGATTTTGTAGTCTCGGAGTTCTCATGACTTTCCGCGCCCTTGTCACCGAACGGCTCCCCGACGGTGAATTGCGCAACAGCATCAATACACTGCCGGAAGAACAGCTGCCCCCAGGCGAGGTGCTGGTGGCGGTGGAATGGGCCGGACTGAACTACAAGGATGCGCTGTGCCTCACGGGACAGGCGGGGCTCGTGCGGAGCTATCCGCATGTTGCCGGCATCGACTTTGCCGGGCGAGTGATCGAGAGCAGCGACGTGCGCTATCACCCGGGGCAGGCGGTGATCCTCACCGGCTGGCGCGTCGGTGAACTTCACTGGGGCGGCTACGCGCAGCGGGCCCGGGTCAGCGCCGACTGGCTTGTGCCGTTGCCGAAGCGGTTTTCCACCCGCACCGCGATGATGATCGGCACCGCAGGCCTCGCAGCGATGCTGGCGATCAACCGGCTGCAGGCCGAGGGGATCAGAGCCGGTGAGGGCGAGGTGCTGGTCACCGGGGCCGGCGGGGGTGTCGGCAGCATCTCGGTGCTGCTGCTCAGCCGGCTGGGCTATGATGTTGCGGCGCTCACAGGGCGGGCCGAGCTGGCCGAGCGGCTGACGCGGCTGGGCGCGACGCGGATCGTGTCGCGCGACGAGGTGCTGAAGCCGACCGGCAAAGTGCTCGACAAGGAAGCCTGGTCGGGGGCCGTCGATACCGTCGGCGGTCCGCTGCTTGGCGAACTGCTGAAGAAGGTGCGCTACGGTGGCACCGTGGCGGCGATCGGCAATGCCGGCGGGCGCAATTGGGATGCCAGCGTCATCCCTTTCATCCTACGCAACATTTCGCTCTGCGGAATCGATACGGTGATGCAACCGTTCGAGGCGCGGCGCTCGGCCTGGGACCGGCTGACGACGCTGTTCGTGCCAGCGGCGTTCGAGCCGATGCTCACCGAGGCGCGGCTCGAGGACCTGCCGGCACTGGCCGACCAGATGCTGAAGGGCGAGATCGCCGGACGGGTGATCGTCAATCCCCGCGACCCGCCGACCTGAGGGTCAGTGCACGGTCGACTTCGAGAACAGGTTGATGACGACGACGCCGGCCATGATCAGGCCCATGCCGATGATTGCCGGCAGATCCAGCAACTGCTTGTAGATTAGCCAGCCGGCGAGCGAGATCAACACGATGCCGACGCCGGACCAGATGGCGTAGGCCACGCCGACTGGCATGGTTTTGAGCGTCAACGACAGGAAGTAGAACGCCACGACGTAGCCGGCGATCGAGATCACCGACGGCCAGAGCTGGGTAAAGCCGTCGGACGCCCGCAACGCGGTGGTGGCGATGACCTCAGCGATAATGGCGACGCCCAGATAGAGGTAGGCGATCACGCCGCTGCCCCGAAATACTTGCCGGCGAGGCGGACGAAGGCGGCGCCGCGCTCCTCGAAGTTCTTGAACACCTTGCCGGCGGTTTCGAGCTGGCCGTAGCTCGGGGCGCCGGGGGAGAGGATCACCGTCTCGAACTTGGCCTGCCGCCCGGCGAGAGCCTTCACCGCATCCTCGAGCGTCCCGGCCTCAATGACCTCGATCTCGGGCGCTGCGGCATAGGTAAGCGTCGCCAGCCGGTCGCCCGTCACCGGCAGGCAGACCAGCACCGTGACTCCACGCGGACCCAGAAGCTGTGACAGCTCGGAGTAATCCTGGTGGCGCTCGTGGCCGCCGGCGATCAGCGCGATGCGGGTGCCCTCATAGGCGGCGAGGGCGGCCTTGGTGGCTTCCGGCGTCGTCGAGATCGAGTCGTTGACGAAGGTGGTGTCGCCGACCCGATGCTCTTCGAGCCGGTGCGGCAGGGGCTCGAACTTGGCGATGCCGCGCACCACGCCCTCGAGATCGGCGCCGGCCTTCATGGCAATGGCAGCCGCCAGCAGCGCGTTGTTCAGATTGTGCTCGCCCTTGAGGCGGGAACGCGTCGCTGCCGAGGCTATGCGATCGTGGATGAACGGCGCGAGCGGTGAGATCAGCCGCTTGGGGTCGCGCAGGGCCTCCATCACGAGCGGATGCCCAAGGGCGCCGACGCCCAGCGCTACCGTGAAAGGGGCATCGCGGTCGATCAGGTTGAGCTTGTCCTGGTAGTAGCGCTCGACGCTGCGGTGCCAGTCGGTGTGCTCGGGCGAAAGGTTTGTAATTGCTGCGATATCCGGCGTGAACGCCATGTCGGCGGTCTGGTAGCTGGAGAGCTCGAACACCACGATCTGGTGTTTGTCGGCGATCTCCAATGGCGCCAGCCCGACATTGCCCGCAAGTCCTGCATCGAGGCCGGACTCGGTCAGCATCAGGTGCACCAGGGTGGCAGTCGTCGATTTACCCTTAGTGCCTGAAATTGCTATGACTTTCCGACCCTCGCGATAGGCCTCGCCCCACAGGTTGAGGTTCGAGGTGACGACGATCCCGGCCTCCCGCGCCATGGCGAAAACCGGCCGGTAACGCGACACGCCGGGGCTTTTGACGATGGTCGAAAACAGCCGGGATTCAATGGCTTGCGTCAGATCGGCCGGGGCAATGAAGGTCGCGTCGTCGATGTCGGCCTCGCCGCTGTCGACCGTCACGTACACCTTTGCTTGCGGGGACCTGGCCTTGATGAAGGCGCGGGTGGAGCGGGCCTCGCGGCCGGCGCCGTAGAGCAGGACGGGTTCGTCAAAGCGCATGCGGGGCGACTCGCTCGAAGATGTCCTTCGGGATGAGGTGTTCTGGGCTATCGATCAGCAGTTCGGCAAGAGCATCTTCGAGCCGCTGGCTGCCATACTGAGTCAGCAGGTCCGGCTTGAGCATTGAAACGATTGGCTCATTTGCCCATTCCGGCAGCTTGGTGAGGGCCCAGAGGCAGGCCGCTGCTTCCTCGATTTCGCCAACGCACTCCCACGGTTTCTGCCCGGCGAGACCGGTGAGTTCGCGGAACGAGCGCTCGTGCGAGGGCTGGCTGAGGAGGTTCTGGCCAAAGATGCCGATGAGCCGCTGCTTGTCCATCACCGGGGCGAAGATCAGGAAGACGAAGTGGCATTTGGGGCATCTGCCGCACCAGAGCGGGCCGGTGTGGCCGGCCAGCTTGAAGTTCTCGTTGCAGCTCGAGAACACGTGGTCGAAGCGTTGGACTCGGCTGAAAAGTGCAGCGATCCGTGCCTCGGAGTACGGGCGAAGCAGGGAGAAGTAGCTCAAACTTCCGCCCGTAGCGTGCTCCAGCACCTTTGCGATGAGGTTTTCGAAGTCGAGCGACTTGGAATGCTGGTGGTTGGCCTCGCGGCCGTCGAACTCGACATTGCCTTCGCTCGCCGAGCGCTCGTTGGAGAGCACGATGCGATTGTAGGAAAAGAGCAGTGCGGTCAGCGCCGCGATCATCGAGTTGATGGCGGTCGAGGGAACGTGCCCGTTGTAGTAGCCGGGCTCCTTGCCGAGCCGGATCATCTCGGGATCGAGCGTCCTCGTGACGTAGAGGGGTGGGCGGCCGATCTTGTCCACCGAGCCGATGATCGGGCCCTTGGGGTTGACGGCGAACGGAGTGAAATCGACATCCGCGGCCTCCAGCAGCTGCAGGCTGACCAGCGAATCCTTGCCGCCACCGATCGGCAGCAGCGCGCGATCGTCGAGCACCGGCGGCACGAAGTCCGCGCGGGTGTCTTCTTCCGCCTCGATATGGATCAGGCCGAAGCGCTTGAGGTCGTTGCGCGCGTAGAACTCGCCGAGGCCGTTCTCGTAGACATCCAGCGCGAAGCCTCGCTCGCTCGTGGTGAGCGGAAAGGCGACGCGAATGAGGTAGGGGGCGCGCAGCTTGTAGTAGCTGACACCCAGCACGAGGGCGGCGAGGTCGAGGAGCTTGCCGAACGAGGAGGTTTCGGCCGCCGTCGGGTCGCTGATGGCGGGGAACCTCAAGATTTCGGTAAAGGCCAGGTCGCCAACGGCATAGCCGAAGGTGGCGACGCCCGTCGTCGCGTCGAAGGCGGGGCGATCGATGGTGAAGGCTTCGGTCACGATCAGTAGATCCTGAGGCTCAATCTCAGCACAATATCGGTCGAGAGGCGCTGAAAGCCAAATTCGCGCAAGGTGCACTGCCAGGCGGTGCCGAGGCGCTGGATCGAGAACAGGTTGTAGCGGGCGGGGTCGTGCCCGCCGGTTTCCCCCTGGGCCGCGCCGGCCGCTGCTACCCCGACCACCGGGACGTCGCCGTGCGGGCCAGGGATGGCAAAGATCGAGGACTGATGGGTGTGGCCATGCAATACCAGTTCGGCACCCTGTTCGGCGATGACGCGGCGGAACGCCTTGGCGCCATAGAGCCCGAGACGCGGGTGGGCCTGTTCCTGGTTGGGCGGATGGTGGATCAGGATGACGCGGAAATAGCCGCCGTCGCCGAGCAGCTTGAGGCAGCGGGCGAGGCGCGCCGCCTGGTCCTCCTCGAAGCGGCCCGACGCCATCCAGGGAGCGGTGGGCACGGCGCTGTTGCAGGAGACGACGGCAACGTCGCCGACGCGGCGGACGAACGGGAAGGCATTGTCGTCGACGGTCTCGCCCATGACGTACCCGTCCCAGCGATCGATCGCCTTCTGCAACTGGCCCTTGAGGTAGGCGTCGTGGTTGCCGGGAGAGACGCAGACCTGCTCGGGCGGGCCGACTGTCTCGAGCCAGTTGTAGGCAGTGTTGATCTCGGCATCGAGCGCCAGGTTGACCAGATCGCCGGTGACCGCGGTGAAATCCGGGTTCTGCTCCCGCATGTGGCGGACGAGCTTGGTCAGATTGTCGCCGGAGAGCGTATGCTCGCGCTTGATCTTCCAGTTGAGGAAGCCGGTGATCCGCTTGTTCATGAGGTCGCGCGCCCGGACGGGCGGGAGCGGGGCCAGGTGAACGTCGGATAGGTGGGCAAGAGTAATCATTGCCGGGCGTAATGCCATGCGGCGCGCGGCAAGAAAATGCCCTAAATGGCGCCGTGGCCAATTGAAGGTTAGCGGGAGGACCACCATGAAGATGAGCCGCTGGCAGCGGGTACGGACGTCCGCGCACCTATTTGTGGTCGGCGTGCGAAGGCGCATGGTGCTCGGCGCCCGCGCCGCATTGTTGGATGGCGACAGGGTGCTGCTGCTGCGGCACACCTACATGCCGGGCTGGCACTTCCCCGGGGGCGGGGTGGAGCCGGGCGAGACGGCGGAGGAAGCGGCGCGCCGCGAGGCCGAGGAAGAAAGCGGGCTTCGGGTCGAAGGGCCCATGACGCTGCTGGGCCTGTACCTGCAGAAGCACGAGGCGACAAACCGCGATCATGTGGCGGTGTACGTAGGCCGGTCCTTCCGGCAGGTGAAGCCGTTCAGTCCCAACGGTGAGATCGCCGAGATTGGCTGGTTCGCCTTCGATGCGCTGCCCGAGGAGACGCAGCCGGGAACGGCGCGCCGGGTGGCGGAGATCGCGGCCGGAACGAAGGATGTGCCCGCGCTTTGGTGAGCGCGAGTTCGTGCAGGCTCGAGTCGCTACAGTGGGTCTGGTCCGGCGCTGGCACTCCGGTCGCGCGATGTCGCGCATCGCGCCACCGGAGCCGCTTGTGCGCTACTGCGTCGGCGG
Organism: Devosia sp. P1_H9; assembly: GCF_056405135.1. Taxonomy (NCBI): domain Bacteria; kingdom Pseudomonadati; phylum Pseudomonadota; class Alphaproteobacteria; order Hyphomicrobiales; family Devosiaceae; genus Devosia; species Devosia sp. P1_H9. The sequence continues at coordinate 306,164 of NZ_JBFUCQ010000001.1, read as the reverse complement.
AAGTGGAGCGGGCACCTTGTTGTTGATCGGCGGGACCTGCCGGAGATAGGCGAAGATCGCCTTGAGGTCGTCATCGTTCAGGTGGCCGAAGGGCGGCCAGGGCATTGGCGGCAGGATGGCCCGTCCCTGTCCCTGCTTGCGACCCGTGCGCATCATCTGGATGAACTGGGCTTCGGTGTAATCGCGCAGGACACCGGTTTCCGGGTCGGAGGTCAGGTTGGCCGTGAAGCTTACGCCCCATGGTCCGGAGTGGGCGGTGTTCGTTGCCGAACTCGCCCCCATCCAGGGATCGGACAAGGCCGCAGGGGCGCTTATCACGATGTCCTGCGGGTGGCCGGAGAGGGCCCTGGTCATATCGGGTTCGGGGCCACTCGGCCCCATCTTGAACGGCGTGTGGCAATCGTGACATCCCATGGCGTTCACGAGATACTCGCCGCGCTTCACGAGGTCCGCGTTGGCGGCGTCCTGGGCGACCGCCACCCCCATCATAGGCAACAGGATTACAAGTCCGAACAAGCACTTCATCGTTGGTCCTCCCTGGTTATCGGCCGTCATCGGCCCCAAGCTCCATGATCCATTTTCTCACCACCGCCACCGCCTCATCGTCGACCAGCGCAGTGCCCAGTGGCGGCATCTGCAGCGCCGGGTAGCGAGATGACACGCGCTCGAACAGCGCGCTGCGTTCCGGGTGGCCGGGATCGACACGCAAGAGCGCATCGGCCGATTGGCCCGGCGCGCTCTTCTTGACCGGCTGCCGCACCGTGGTTTCGACGGCGGCCTGCTTCCCGAGCAACAGCTCCTGGCGCAGGAAAAGGCCCAGATTGGCGAGTTGTGCCCGGCTGTTGTGGCAATGGCCGCAATTGCCGTGGAGGTAGCCCAGCACCAGCCGCTCGGTTTCGGTAGCCGCCTTGATTACCGGAGCGCGCGAGGGCCAGCGCTCGTAGCCGTCGATCAGCCGGTTGCCGATAAGGTAATCGAGGGTTACGCCCGGCACGCTGCCGGCGTGCAGGGCATGCGGGTCGCGGGCCGGCGACAGCTGCAAGGTGCTGAACCCGAGCACCTCGGCTGGTCCGCCCTGGTGGCATACCTTGCAATCGGTGGTGCCCGGAATGGCGTGAAAGCGGCCGTGGCCGAGGGCGAAGGCGTTGCGATAGCCCCTCTCGTCGGCGAGCACCGCCTCACGCCCGTCGGGCGTCCATTCATAGGCCGCGTAGAGCCACTGGCCGGTCGGCAGCAGCTCCATATAACGCGTCTCGATCCGGCGGCCACCGAAGGCGAATTCTTTCCAGAATCGCGTGCCCACCGCGAACTTCCAGGCGTCGGGGTCGGAACCGTCGATCGTGGTGCCCGGCGGCAGCCGGACCCATCGGTTCTTGGTCGCGCCATCGGTCCATAGCGGGTACTGGGGCGAGAAGGGCAGGTTACGCGGATCGACAACGAGATCGCTGGCGTCGGCGTAAAGCCCGGTCTCGGACAGCAGTCGCGGCGGCACGCCGGGGGGCGTATTCGACGACGCCTCTGCTCCAACGAACAAGACGGCAGCACAAATTACGGCGACGGTCGCCAGAATTCGGCGACGAGAGAAAGCAGGTGCACTGGAGATGTGCCTCGCCATTCTGTTGTTCCGCTCCGTATCGGTGCGAATTGGGCTGGCCGGGCCTCGTATCTACTGGGTGGTCTGCTCGTCAGAGGAAGCGAAAGTAGCAGGTATAGGCCGAAGGCGCCACGCGATGGGCGCGATTGTGATCGACGCCAGCCGGCGCAGGGCCGGGCCTGTCTCTGGCGGCAGGCCGAATGGATCGGATCCGTCCCGACCGGCGTTCCTGTAATTGTCGTCTACTGCGGGGGAGAGGTGGAGTTGTCCGTATCGCGGCGACACCGGGCTAGTAAAAGATTCTACCAGCTAGTTGATGCGCTCAGGCGGAAGGGGCAGTTTTCGCGGCCCGAACGCCGGTTTGCTGCTCCTACCGCACAAGCTGGCCAACAAGGAGAACAAGAATGAAGATCTCAAAGTGGCTGGCCGCGATCGGCCTCGTGCAGCTGGCGCTGGCAACACCGGTGCTCGCGCAGTCGGCGCTCGACCAGATCAAGCAGGCCGGTGCGCTCCGGATCGGCACCGAGGGCACCTATGCACCCTTCACCTTCCACGACAGCACCGGCACGCTGGTCGGCTTCGACGTCGAGATCGGACAGCAGATCGCCGAGCGTCTCGGGGTGAAGGCCGAGTTCGTCGAGGGGCCGTGGGATGGGCTGATCGCCGGGATCGACGCGAACCGCTACGACGTGGTGATCAACCAGGTCGGCATCAACGACGAGCGCAAGGCGAAATATGATTTCTCCGAGCCGTACATCGCCTCCAAGGCCGCCCTCGTCGTCAAGGGCGACAATGCGGACATCAAGGCCTTCGAGGATCTCTCCGGCAAGCGCTCCGCGCAGACGCTGACCAGCAATTTCGGTAAGCTCGCGCAGAAGTACGGCGCCGAGATCGTCCCCACCGAGGGATTCGACCAGTCGATCACCCTGGTGCTGCAGGGCCGGGCCGATGCGACGATCAATGACAGCCTGTCGTTCTTCGACTTCAAGAAGCAGAAGCCGGACGCCGACGTGAAGATCGCCGCCACCCAGCCCGAGGCCGACTTCTCCGGGGTGCTGCTCGCCAAGGGCAAGCCCGAGTTGCTCGCCGCGATCAACGAGGCGCTCAAGGCGATCAAGGACGACGGCACCTACGCCGAAATCTCGCAGAAGTACTTCGGCGCCGACGTTTCGCAGTAAACGCCGCCTCACTGGACTAACCGCGTGGATCGGCCGAAGCTTCGGCCGATCCTTTTTCATGGCCGACGGAACCCCGCCCCATGCCGCACTGGCTTTCTCTGATGATCGAGTCTCTGCCCTCGCTGTTATGGGCGTGCGTGCTGTTCACGGTGCCGTTGACGGTGCTTTCCTTCGCGCTCGGCCTGGGGCTCGGATTTGTCGCGGCTCTCGCGCGGCTGTTCGCTCCTGCTCCCGTTGCCATGCTGGTGCGGTTCTACGTATGGATCATCCGGGGAACGCCGCTGCTGGTGCAGCTCTTCCTGATCTTTTACGGGTTGCCCAGCGTCGGCATCGTGCTCGACGCATTCCCGGCGGCGCTCATCGGCTTCACCCTCAATGTCGGTGCCTACACCTCCGAGATCATTCGAGCGGTGCTCTCGTCGGTGCAGAAGGGGCAGTGGGAGGCCGCATACTCGATCGGCATGACCTGGGCGCAGGCGATGCGCCGCATCATCCTGCCGCAGGCCGGCCGCGTGGCCGTGCCGCCGCTCTCCAACACCTTCATTTCGCTGGTCAAAGACACCTCGCTCGCCGCGGCCATCACGGTGCCCGAGCTGTTCAGGGCAGGGCAGCGGATCGTCGCCACCACCTATGAACCGCTGATCCTCTACGTGCAGGTGGCGCTGATCTACCTGGTCGTCAGCTCCGTGCTTTCGGCCCTTCAGACGCGCGTCGAAAAGCGGCTCTCCCGCTACGGCGGGTACATCGAGGCCGCGTCATGATCGCGCTCGAGAACATCGAGAAGAGCTTCGATGCCCTGCAGGTCCTCAAGCGCGTGAGCGTGAGGGTTCCCGAGGGCAATGTCACCGCGCTGATCGGCCCCTCGGGCAGCGGCAAGAGCACGCTGCTTCGCTGCGTCAACCTGCTGGAGCGACCGCAATCGGGCCGGGTGGAGATCGACGATGCAGTGATCGAGTTCTCGGCTGCGGCAAAGCCGACGCGCCACGCGGTGCTGGAGTTGCGCCGCAAGACCGGCATGGTGTTCCAGAACTTCCAGCTCTTTCCGCACCTGACGGCGCTGGAGAACGTGATGGAGAGCCTCGTCACCGTGCTGAAATGGCCGCGGGGCAGGGCAGAGGAGCGGGCGAGGGAACTGCTGGACAAAGTCGGGATGTCGGCCAAGGCCGATGCCTGGCCCGCCAACCTCTCCGGCGGGCAACAGCAGCGCGTCGCCATTGCCCGCGCGCTGGCGCCGGCTCCAAAGGTCCTGCTTTGTGATGAGCCGACTTCGGCGCTCGATCCCGAACTCGCGACGGAGGTGGTGGAAGTGCTGGCCAAGCTGGCGTCCGAAGGCACCACAATGCTGATGGCAACGCATGACCTGCGGCTGGCATCGACGATTGCGACGGACGTGGTGTTCCTCGATCACGGCGAGGTGGTCGAAGCCGGCCCGGCGCGGCAGGTGTTCGGTTCTCCCTCGCGGGAGCGCACCAAGCGCTTCGTCTCGAACCTTTCGGGCAACGGCGCTCAACCGATGCCGGGCGCGTAGCGGGGCCGGTCAGCGCGCTGGCAGGCCGGCGTCGACCATGGCCTGGACGATCTGGTTGTTCCGCGCGATGTATACCGGGCTGGCGTTGCGGTCCGGTGATCTTATGTTGACGGCGGTCGATCCAGGACGCAGGTCCAGCGCCTTGGCGAGTGCGGCCTTTGCCTCGTCGTGCCGGCCCAGCTGCTGGTAGGCCGCAGCCAGGAGGAGGTGGCTGCGCCCCGACGCCGGCGTTATGGCGATCGACCGCTGCAGCCAGGGCACCGCCGCCTCGTAGCGGCCAAGCAGCTCGTTCGCCCAGGCGGCGCCGAGCAGCCAGGTCCAGCGCGAGACCAGCGGCGTATCGAACTGATCCGCCTGCTCGAAGGTCGCCAGCGCCTCTTCGAAGCGCCCCAGATGAAGCTGGCCGAGCCCGGTGAGGTAGAGGGCCGAGCCGTTCCATGGATCGAAGCTCAAGGCATTGGCGCAGGCCACGAGACTGCCGACGAAGTCGTTGGTGGCAGAGAGCAGCCGGCAATAGGATTCGAGGACCGGGATGTAGCGGGGCTTTTGCTTGAGCGCCTGCTCCAGCAGCGACCGCGCGCGGGTTTCCGCCGCGGCGCGCTCCGCCTCGCTGTACCAGGTCATCTGGATGCCGCGCAGCTGCAGCCCGGCGAGCGCGACTTGCACATCGACGTTGTCCGGACGGGCGGCGAGTGCGCCCTCGAGCATCGTCTGCGCCGTGGCAAATCGCTCGCGCGTAGTGTGGTTGATCGAGGCCAGGGCCTGTTGGACGACCACGTCGATCTTGTTGTCGACCGAGACGAGCCGGTCCTCGCCAGCCTCGAGCACCGCGTTGAGCTGGCGCGCCAGCGGGTCGCCGGTTCCGGCGGCGAGCCGCGAGCGCTGCAGTTGCACATCCGGCAGGGCGGCCTCGACCGAGACGGTTGCGACGGACTGGACTTCGCCGGTGGCGGTCTTGAGCAGGCGGGTTTCGAGCGTCCAGGATTGCGGCCCCTTCTGCAGCTCGCCCTGTACCACGTAGTCCGAGGGCGTTGCGGCTGCGGCTTCGGCGGGCCGGGGTGCCACGACGCTGATATTGTCGATCCTCGCCAGTCCGTCGACCAGGCGGGCGGTTATGCCGGCGGCCATCGCGCCGCCCCCTGGATCGCCGCTCGCATCGACGATGGGCACGACGGCGACTATTCGCGGTGTTCGCTGCAGCGTCTGGCCGGGCGCGAAGACTGAGGCCGCGACCGCGAGGCCGATGATCGCCAGGGTGCCGATGGTAACCGGTTTGCGCAAACCGAACAGGGAGGCGGACCGCGTGGGGGCGGGCGAGCTGCCGCCTTTCGACATGAGGTCCGCTGGGCCGGCGTCGGCGGTCGACACCTCGGCGGCGAACAGGTAACCGCGGCCGGAGACCAGCTTGATCATCTGGCGCTGTTCGTCGCCGAGCGCGGTGCGGATCTCGCGGATGCACTGGAACAGCCCGTCCTCGCCGACATGGATGTTCGGCCAGACCGCTTCCATCAGCTCCTGCTTGCTCAGCACGCGGCCGGGATTGGCGGCGAACAGGCGGAGCATCTCGAAGGTCTTGGGGCGCAGCCGGATAGGCGTGCCATCGCGACCGCACAGTTCGGCGCGCTCTTCGTCCAGCTCAAATCCGGCAAACCGGAACACCGTCATGCCCCTGGGCCCCCCGGCGTTCTCGATGCCCCGGCGCCCTACGGAATTCAAGCGCCCGGAGCGAAAGACACGAATTTCAGAAAAATTTCAGAACGCCACCCCGGCGCTTTCAGGACTTGGCTCGTGGGCAATGAGATGAAGCTGTGACGCCGGTGCTTCGCCGCCGCAGCCGCGACGCGGCGGGGCAGGCATCGGCAAGGCTGACGATGGGTTCTGGGGGTGATGTCGTGACTGTTGATGGGATGGGGCTGCCGATTGGCAGCCGAGGATTGTCACTGGCTGGTCTCGGGGCTCTTGCGCTTGTGCTGGTGGTCGGCCTGGCACTGCAGCCTGGCACAGCCGTGGCGCAGAGCTTCACTGTCGTCGACGGCCAGACGACCGGCCAGCAGGTAATGCTCAATGTCGGCGACAGCGGTGTGATCGAACTGGGCGGGACCGTAAGCCCGGCGGCAGGCCAGACTGGCGTCATCATGGGCGCCGTCGACCAGATGCTCGACAACGCCGGCAGCATCGCGACCACCGGCGCTTTCGGCTACGGCGTTTACTCCCAAAACGCCGATGCCACGATCGACAACTCCGGCAGCATCGCGACGACGGGAGCGTTCGGCTACGGCATCTACTCCCTCGGCGTCGACGCCATGATCGACAATTCCGGCAGCATCACAACTGCCGATGCCTTCGGCTATGGCATCTTCTCGGCTGGCGCCGGAGCCACGATCACCAGCTCCGGCAGTATCGCGACAACGCAGTCTTTCGGTTACGGCATCTTCTCCGCTGGCGCCGATGCCACGATCACCAACTCCGGCGACATCGCAACAACGGGGGCTGTAGGCGACGGCATCTACTCTAATGGCGCCAACGCAACGATCACCAACTCCGGCCGCATCGCGGCAACGGGGTCGATCAGCACTGGCATCAATGCCGCTGGCGCCGATGCCACGGTTATCAACTCGGGCAGCATCATCGCCTACGAGGCGATCCGATTTAGCCAGGGCAACGCTACGCTCAAGCTGCTGAGCGGAAGCGCGATACAGGGCTCGTTGTTCTTCTCCGGCACCGGCAACACGGTGAGTTTCGGCCCCCGCCTCAATGCGGTGATGACCTTCACCGGCGCCGGGATCCCCGGAACCATCGAGACCAGCGGCAACCCGTTCGCCATAGACGGCAACACCATCGCCGTGCTCGACCGGACCGGCTTCGCCCTCAAGGAGGACATGGCGCTGTCGCTGGCCGGCGATATCGCCGGCGCCGTTGGTCGCGGCACCACCACCTGCCTCGCGGCGGATGGTACGCCATCCGGCGAGGCCGAGGACTGCTCGACAACGGCCTGGCTCGCTGGTTTCGGCGGTTTCGGTGGACGGGAGGGCGACGAGAGCTCGGTCGCATCCGCATATGGGCACGGTGGGGCGTTGGCAGGGGTGGAGTTCTCGCCGGGAGACGGCTTCACCGGCGGCCTGTTCATCGGTGGCGCAGGGGCACGCGGCAGCGCCGGCACGGCAGATGAGACGGCGCTCTCCGGCGGCGTGGCCGGCGGCTATGCCGGCTTCGCGCGTGACGGCTATTTCGTCGATTTCTATGCCGCGGTGGGCATGCTCGAGACCGAGAGCGAACGGACGGTCGCCAACAATTCGATCGACGGCGGGTTGTATACAGCGAGCGCCACCGAGGGTGGCACCTTCTTCAACCCCGCCGTCACCATCGGCGCTGACCTCGACACGGCAAACGGCATCCTGACGCCCAGCCTCAGGCTGCGCTATACCGCGCTGAAGCTCGACGGCTATGCCGAAGCCGGCTCTGGCGACGAGCTCGCGGTCGACGCCCGCACGGTGCACGAGCTGGAGATCAGGGCACAGGCGGCGCTTGCGCTGACGCCCGTTGCGACGGAAGCCGGCGAAGCTTCCTGGACGCTCAGGGCCGGCGCCGACGCCATCGATCGCCGCGGCGACGTCAGCGCCGAGCTGCTGGGGCAGGACATCACGTTTGCCTCCGCTGCAGCTGGCACTACCTATCGCGGCTTCGCGGGGGTCGATCTCGACTACGCGCTCGCTGGAGGCGACAGCCTGTTCGGTGACCTCGAGTTGCGGTTGGACGATCAACTCGGCCAATCGGCTGTCGCAAGTGTGGGCCTCACTGGTGCGTTCTGACAGGGCTCGGGGGCCGGCACCCGGCAACGCCGGGATGGTGCGCGCATCGCGGCGGCTATGCAGCTTGCGGGCGCTGCTATTGGCGGCGACGGCGTTGAGCGCGTCGCCGGCGAGCGCCGTGGACCCGAGCGCCGTGCGGTGGGTCAATCCCGGCTCGGGCAACTGGCTGGACCCGGCGAACTGGGACCACGGCAGCATTCCGACCTCGGACGAGACCCCGTACGTGGACAATGGTGGCAAGGCGCAGGTCACGGGCGGCGACGACGCTGTGAGCAACCATGTGATCATAGGCACGGGTGGTGGCAGCGGCGCCGTCGAGGTGAGCGGCTCCGGGTCTACCCTCACGGTCCTGAACAATATCTATCTGGGCGTTTATAGCCTCGGTACGCTTGATATCAGCGGCGGCGGCGTCGTGAGCGTCGGCGACACGGCCTTTGTCGGCCAGAATTACGACAGTGCCATGGGCGGCACCGGTCTCGTTACGGTGACTGGCCCGGGGTCGGTCCTTAATACCGTGTCCCTCGCAGTGGGCTTTAGCGGCAAGGGCACGATCGAGGTCACGGACGGGGGCACGCTGAGCGCTGAATGGTCCAATGTCGGTTTCCTGCCTGACGGGGACGGAAAAGTCGTGGTGGACGGCGCCGGGTCGAGCTGGTCCACCGGTGACCTGACCGTAGGGCGGGAAGGCAAGGGCGCGATCGAGATGACCGATGGGGGCGTCGTCAGCAGCACGGCCGCCCTTATTGGAAAAGTCGCGGGGTCCTCGGGAAGCGTGCTCGTCGACGGGGTCGGATCGAGCTGGACCGTCGCCCACACACTGACGATCGGCGACCAGGGCAGCGGCAGTCTGATCATCGCGAACGGGGCGGCGGTCAGTGCGGACGCCGTGGCGATCGGTGATACGGGCGCGCTGGTCATCGGCGCGGCGCCAGAGGATGTGCCAGTTGCGGCGGGCACGCTTGTCACGGACAGCATAGACCTGGCTTCTGCCACCGCGCGGCTCGTCTTCAACCACACGGATGCCGACTACACGTTCGATGCCGACATTGACGGCGTCGGGATAATTGAGCTGCTCGGCCCTGGCAGAACGCTGCTGACCGGCATCAGCCGCGACTTCTACGGTGAGATCAGCTTGCTCGACGGCGAGTTGATGGTTGATGGCTGGCTCGGCGGCGACATGACCTCGAAGGGCCGGCTGAGTGGCATCGGCATCGTACGCAATGTCAGCGTGATTGGCGGCGGGGTGATCGCGCCCGGTCACGATGGGATCGGTACACTGGCAATGGAGGGGAACCTCTACATGGGCCCGGGTTCGACCTACGAAGTGGAAATCGACTCCGGCTCCAGCGACCTGATCCAGGTACTGGGGATTGCCTATGTCGATGGTGCGGATATCGCCATCAAGCGCGGCACGGGGCCAATTGCGCTTGGCGCCGGCTACATCATCCTCAGCGCGGAAGACGGGTTCTACGGCAGCTTTGGCGAGGTCATCTCGGACTATGCCTTCGTCGCGCCCGAGCTCGAGCTTGGCTCGGATGGCTTCAGCGACCTGCTGACGCTCGAGTTCAATCGCAACGACGTGGCGTTCGCCGATGTCGCCAAGACCGCGAACCAGGCGAGCGCCGCCGGGGCGCTCGAGGCACTGGGCACGAACAACGCTGCCCATAACACCATCCTCGGCCTCAACGAAGCCGAGGCGCAGGCGATGTTCGATGCGCTCTCGGGTGAAGGTCACGCGACGCTCAAGGGCGTGCTGATGGACAATGCAGGGCTGGTGTCGGACGCGCTGCTGCAGCGGCTGGATGCGGCACGGACGCTCGATACCTCGGGCGTCACCAGCGGGTATGCCGCCCTGCCGACGCTGCCGGAAGACGGCGGCAGCAACGCGATCTGGGGTCAGTTCTACGGCGGCCTTGGCGATCGGGCCAGCGACGGCAACGCGGCGGACGCCGCCTCGTCGTCGGGCGGGCTGCTGCTTGGCGCCGACGCCGCCGTTGGAGATTGGCAGATTGGTCTCGCTGCGCAGGCTGGGCAGACCCACGTATCGATTGCCGACCGCGCAACCGACGCGACGACCACCGATCTCGGCGCCGGGTTCTATGCCGGGACGACGTGGGGCGACACCGGGTTCTCGGTCGCCGGCACGGCGACGCAGCACGCCATCTCGATCACCCGCGAGGTGGGCCTTGGTCTCAATGAGACGCTGACCGCCGACTACGGCGCGACCACCGGCCAGGTGGTTGCCGAACTCGAGCACGAGTTCGACAACGGCGCTGCGAGCCTGACGCCCTTTGCACGGGTGGGCCATCTCGTCCAGGCGACGGATGCCTACGAGGAGACCGGCAACGGCGGTGGCGCAGCGCTTTCGGGCGAGGCCGACGTCGTGAACCAATCCTTCGCTACGCTCGGTCTGCGTGGCGCGTATCAATTCGTGGTGGGCCAGGGTGGTCTTGCGACATTCAGCGGTGGCATCGGCTGGCGTCGCGGCTTTGGCGAGGCGCCCACCGCGCAACTCGGGTTTATCGGCGGCTCGCCATTCACTGTTGCGGCCACCCCCGCCGCCGCCGACTCCCTGCTGCTCGAGGCCGGCTTCGACCTGGACCTCGGCAGCGGCCTCGATCTGTCGGTCAGCTATGACGGACACATCGCGACGACCGGCCAGTCGCACGCCTTGCGAGCAGGGGTGGGCGGACAGTTCTGACCCACCACCGGGCCGCGCCCTGCCTCCTCAAGCGTGGTCGCCTCGAAATCACCACGACTTGCCAATAGCCCTGTGCACAGAACGCGTTGAGGACCGGGCGGGCAAAATCGGAGGAGGCGGTCTTGAAATTCGACTGCAGGTCCATAATTTTGCGTGGACGCATTGGCCGCGGTGATGCTAATGCGCTTTTCAGGCGTCAGGAGGCGCCCAGGATGGAGAAGGCTTTTCAGGTGACCCGACGACCGTAATCGGTCGGCAGCTGGCTTCGTTGGCCGGCACGTTTGTCCTCGTCTCTTCGTTCCTGGACCAGTCACATGATCGCGCCTTCCGTCTCCGTCGCTGCTGAAGCAGCGCCTCCGCAACTTGGCCTGCCCACCGTTCGTTTCGCAACCGCCGCCGACGACCAGTTCGTCGAGGACCTGCAGGCGCTTGCCTTCGGCCCGGGCCGCTTTGCTCGGACGGCGTTCCGCGTGCGCGAGCAGTTTCCCATCGACCCCTCGCTGAGCCTCATTGCCGAAGTGAACGGCACGGCCTGCGGTTCGGTCTGGATGACCCCGATCAGCGTCGGCGGCATCGACGGCTACATGCTTGGCCCGCTGGCGACGCATCCGGATTTCCGCAAGCGCGGCGCCGGCAAGCTCCTCGCCAAGGAAGTGGCGCGGATTGCGCTGGAGCGCGGCCAGGGCAGCTTCGTGCTGCTCGTCGGCGACCGGGACTATTATTGCCCGCTCGGCTGGGTGCCGACGCAGCTTGGCGCTGTCCAGTTCCCCGGCCCGGTCGATCCGACCCGCGTGCTGGTCTACTCGAACGATCCGACGATGGCTGTGCGGCTTGCCGGGCCGATCAAGGCGTTCGGCGCGCGCATGCGTTCGTAGCTGGCGCGGCGCGCTGCCAGACCAACTTCAGCGAGCTTTTCGATTTCGTGCGGCGGACGCGGCCGGTCCGCCGAGAAGTTGGTTGCCGGGGACGTTTCTACGATCCGCGAAGTAGCCGCATCTGCGCCCTTGCCGATTTGCCGCATGACCTTGGCTGAAAAGTCTGCGATTTTTCGGCGGGAGCCTTTTTGGAGTGCCGGTCCTGGCCGACGACGCGCTTATTACCAGAATCGCCAGCCGGCTGCTGCGTGAACCCGAGCCGATCACGGCTGCGGCGGGGTTGCGGCCGGATTGGGTGCCCGAGACTCCGCCAGGCCGGCCACCGGTTGCGGCCGCCGTGCTGATTGCGCTCGTCAGGCGGGCCGAGGGGCTGTCGATTCTCTACACGGAGCGCTCGCCGGACCTGCGCTCGCATTCGGGGCAGATCGCGTTTCCGGGCGGCAAGGTCGACCCTACCGACAAGGATGCGGCGGACGCGGCGCTGCGCGAGGCATGGGAAGAGGTGCAGCTCGACCGCACCGAGGCGCGGGTACTGGGCTTCATGCCGCTCTACTATACCGGCACGAACTACCTGATCACCCCGGTGGTGGCGGTGGTGGAACCGACGCGGCCGTTCATCCCCAATCCGGGCGAGGTGCGCTCGGTATTCGAGGTGCCGCTCGACTACCTGATGACGCCCGACAGCTATTCAACCTTCCACATCAAGCGGAACGGCCAGGAGCACAGCACCTGGCAAATCGAACATAGCGGGCTTGTCATCTGGGGGATAACAGCGAACCTTACACGTCGCTTCCACGATCTGGCGTTGAGCCCAGAAACGGATTGGAGCCCGGAGACCGGTTGAGCAAGCTGGGGGAAATCGACGATCGCCTGAAGCGCGCCGAGTGGCTGATGCGACCGGAAACGCAGCGCATCCTGGCTTTGCTCGATGGCGCGGACGGCCGCACGCGGGTGGTGGGCGGCATCGTGCGCGACACTCTGCTGGAGCTGCCGCGCGAGAACTCCGACATCGACATGGCGACCGAACTGCTGCCCGAGGAGGTAACGCTCAGGGCCGAGCGGGCGCGGCTTTCGGTCTATCCGACCGGCATCGAGCACGGCACGGTGACGCTGCGCCTCGACACGCTCACTGCCGAGGTGACGACGCTGCGCGAAGACGTCGAAACCGACGGGCGGCATGCGGTGGTCAAGTTCGGGACCAACTGGAAGCACGATGCGATGCGGCGCGATTTCACGCTCAACGCGCTCTATGCCGGGATGGACGGCACGCTGTTCGACCCCCTGCACGGGGTGGAGGATTGTCTCGCACGCAAGGTGCGGTTCATCGGGAAGGCGGCGGAGCGGATCGCTGAGGATCGACTGCGGGTCTACCGGTTCTTCCGGTTCTCGGCGAGCCACGCGAGCGAGCAGTTCGACGTGGATGGGTTGGCGGCTTGTACCGCGGCTGCCGGCACGCTGGGACGGCTGGCAGCGGAGCGGGTAGGCGCCGAGATGCGACGGATGCTGGCGCTGCCGCGCGTCGCCAATACGCTCAAGGCGATGCGCGAGGCCGAGATCCTGCCGCTGCCGGAGACGGCGGTGCGGCTGCTGCATGGCTATGAGCGGCGCGTGCGGAAGCCCGAATACAGCGCGCGGCTGGCGATCCTCGTGTCCGAGTTGGGCGCCGATCGGCTGCAGGAGATGTGGCGGCTCTCCAATGACGACATCGGAACGGCCGAAGCCATCCTGGCCGCGGCGCGATTGATTGCGGAGTTCCACTTGAACGAGGCGGCGTACCGCCACCCAGGGGCGCTGGCCGATGGGATCGACGTAGCGGCGGCGCTGTCGAACTGGGGTGATGCGGGCAAGCTCGCCGTCGTCGAGCAGCTGCAGCGCATGGACGTGCCGCAGTTTCCGTTGCGCGGCAACGACCTGGTTGGCCTCGGCATGGTGCCGGGGCGCGAGCTTGGGGTGGAGCTGGAGCGGCTCGAACGCGCCTGGATCGAGAGCGGTTTCGCCCTCGATCGGCAGGCGCTACTCGGGATGGCGGTGCCGCGGCGTTAGTGTACCGCCTCGCCCTTTTCGTGCACGCGGGCTTTGATCTCATCGACCATATTGGGCCGGATCATTTCCTCGCCATGGGTGGTGCGCAGGTGATCCGCGGCGCGGCGGACGACTTCCGCGGTATCCTCAGCCTGGGTGTGCCAAGTGCAGCCGGGAACGAGGGTGCCACATTCGAACGACTTCATGGTCTTTGCTCCATCGTTGGTGGCAGGATATGAAGCCATGGGAATGCGGCGAGGGCTGGGCCGAGAACGGGGCCTTGCCATCGATTCAATTTACTCGGTGATTTACGAAACATCTACGAATGTGATGCGTAGATGTGTTGAGCGAAATCACGTCTACACTCCAGTTGATGGACCAGAACGCACAAGTGTCGGAGCGAACGGATCGGGGAACGATCGTGTTCGTTTGCGACTCGCATTGCGAGGAGCACGGCAAGGCACTAGGCGGACAACTCGGTGCGCCCGTTCACCTGATTTCGGAACTTACTCTCGATGACCTGGCCGATGCCGAGCAGGTCGTCGTCGATGCCGATCTCCGCGACATGACGTCGGTGGGCCAGCTGAAGCATGCACTCGACCGCGTGCCGGCGATCAAATCCAGGACTTTCCTGATCGACGAAGGCCGCGGCGAGCGGTTGCTGCGCGTGCAGGCCAATGCGCTGGGTGCGACGCGTCACATGATGCGCAAGTTCGCGCTGGCGGAGTTGCGGCGGGAGTACTCGATTACCGGGCGGGCGCGCCGGAGCTCGGCGGCGGAAGCAACGGTTCGTGCCGATGTCGGGGGCGTTTCGATCCTTGAGGCGGAACGCTCGCTAGCATTGCTGTTCGAGGGGATGCTGGATGACGCGCCGCTGTCGATGCAGGGTGTATCCGAGGTAGCGGCAGGCGTTCTGGCGACCGTCAAGGCCGTGGGGGCGGACGCGTGGCTGGCCTCGGTGCGCAAGCATCACGAGGGGACGTTCCAGCACTGCCTGCTGGTGACCGGCGTTGCCGCGGGATACGCCAGCGGCAGCAAGCTCGGTGGCGGGCAGGCGGGCGCGCTGATGAATGCGGCGCTGTTGCACGATGTCGGCAAGGCGGTGATCCCGCGTCACATCCTCGACAAACCCGGCAAGCTGACGCCGGAAGAGTTCGAGGCGGTGAAGCTGCACCCAGGAGCAGGCTTCGACTACCTGAGCAAACAGGGCGGCGTATCGCCGATGATCCTCGACGCGGTGCGCCACCATCACGAGGCCCTGGATGGCAGCGGCTATCCGGACGGGCTGCGCGGCGAGCAGATCACGCCGCTGACCCGCATTCTCACTGTGTGCGACATCTTCGCGGCGCTGGTCGAGACGCGGCCGTACAAGGAGACACGGACGCCGCAGGAGGCCGTGACCATGCTGGTCGACATGACGATCAGCAGCAAGGTCGACTACTCCGCCGTGCGGACGCTGGCCGGGAGCTTCGGCATCGGGTTGCCCGCAGCGTTCGGCGAGGTGGTGCGCGGATTCTCCGGCGCCCGACCGCGGCTCTAGTCAATCATCGTCGAACACGCCCAGCGAGCTGAGCCCACGGATGGCCGTGCCGTCCTCGGTGCGGATGACTTCGCGCGGGATGATGCCGCTCTCCTCGGCGATCGCGTCGGCCAGCGGCTGTGAGTGGGTGACCACCCAGATCTGTGCACGCTCGGCGGCTTTGACGATGGTGCGGGCGAGGGCAGGGAGCAGGCTGGGATGGAGGCTGGTCTCGGGCTCGTTGAGCGCGATGAAGGGCGGCAGGCGGTAGGAGAGCAGGACGCCCATCAGGGTGAGGAACTGCAGCGTGCCGTCCGAGAGCTCGTGTGCCCAGAAGGTGCGCTTGGGGGTTTCGCGGAAGATCATGCCGAAGCTTGCGAATTCCTCCGGGTGCGGCACGACCAGTTCGGCGCCGGGGAAGGCGAGCTCGATGGCGGCGTCGAGGTCGACCGTCTCCTGCCGGATATGGCGCAGGGTGGCGAAAACTGCGGCGAGGTTGCTGCCGTTGGAGGTCAGCATTGGAGAGGTGACGGCGCGGGATGGCCGGCGGAGCGACGAGTCGACGTCGGTGCGGAAGCCGTGGAAGAAGCGCCAGTTGCTGAGTTCCTGGCGGACGACGGCGATCTCGGGATAGCCGCCGCGAACCGTGAACAGCGCGGTTTCGCTCGCCAGCGCTCGCTCATCGATGAGTTGGCGCTGACCGTCAGCGCCGCGGGCGAAGACGGCGTTGTTGCGCCGCTCGAGCAAGCTGACGCCCCTAGTGCCCTTCCGAAGCTCGATCGTTTCTTGCTTGATCTGTGCCTCGGTGGAAAAGGCAGCGGAGTCCGGTCCGGGGAAGCCGAGTTCGATCCGGTAGATCGGGGCGAAGTCGTCGAGCTCGAGGCGGGCTTCGAGCGTCAGCCGGTTGCCGCCCTCGTGGACGCGGTAGCCGTCGGTGCGATGCATCGGGTTGAAGCTGCCATCGGCCGTGAGGTTTTTGCCACCGGCCCAGAAGATCGACCGGAGGCCACCTTCGCGGGCGATTTCATCGGCGAGGGTGCCACGTGCGGCGGAGTGCACCAGTTCGAGCGAGCGGTAGAGGTTGGTCTTGCCGACGCCGTTGCCGCCGATGAGGACGGTCAGCTGGCGGAGCGGGAAGCGGAGTTTTCGGACCGAGCGGAAGCCCTTGATCTCGACATCGGTCAGCGTCATCGGTCGGCCGGCTCCCTCGTGCCCTTAGGCAGATGTAGCGCGGCCGGCTGATGGATTGAAGCGGTCCGCGAGAGGTCTCGCGAACCGCTTGTGGCCTCATGAAACGTAGAGCTGGACCGCGCCGTTACCGGTCGGGGTGATGTCGATGACCCGGTCGACGGAGATATGGTTCTGGGCGAGCAGCCGCATGGCGGCCGGGTCGGCCTTCAGGGCGTCGCGCAGCAGGTGGATCGACTGGTCGCTGGCATCGACTGCGTCGAACGCCTTGGAAGCGTCGCCGCCATCGGCCCAGGCCGTGTCGAACTTCACCACCGAGACGTTCCTCGCGTGCAGCAGGTCCGCGACTTCGGCGCGGTTGAAGATCTGCACCTGCGGGTCAAAGTTGTCGACGGACATGCCGCTACCCGCCTTGGCGGTGTTGAATGCGGGCGTCGATGCGAACGCCGGGACGGCGGCCAAGATAACGGCTGCGGTGATGGCCGTGGCTCCCAGGCCTTTGAGAACTCTGTTCATTTGGAACTCCTCAGACAGCGGGGCTAAGCGCGGTTCCGTTGCGCTGGCTGGAACCGTTCGGGGGTGCATTTGCACCGGCCCCTGAAACCTAGGCGTGCCTCCGCGCCGGGGGTAGTTTCCGGCGGCTTAAGCTTCGGCAAGGTTGGTAAGGCGCAAGGACGGGCAAGAGCCCGCCGCGAGGTCAGGGCCAGCGCACTTCCGGGGGCATCGAGGAGAGGATCGAGGTGACGTTGCCGCCCGTCTTCAGGCCGAAGGTGGTGCCGCGATCATAGAGCAGGTTGAACTCGACATAGCGGCCGCGGCGGATCAACTGCTCGTTGCGGTCGGCCTCGGTCCAGGGCGTCTCGAAGTTGCGGCGGGCGAGGGCAGGGTAGACGTCGAGGAAGGCACGGCCGACATCCTGGGTGAAGGCGAAGTCGGCGTCCCAGTTCCCGGTATTGTGGTTGTCGTAGAAGATGCCGCCGATACCGCGCGGCTCCTTGCGGTGGGGCAGGTAGAAGTACTCGTCGCACCACTTCTTGTAAGCGGCGTAGTCGACGCCGTGGGCGTCGCAGGCGGCCTTGTAGGCGGCGTGGAAGGCGAGGCTGTCGGGATCGTCCTGCGTGCGCCGGCGATCGAGCACGGGGGTCAGGTCGCCGCCGCCGCCGAACCACCACTTGCCGGTGACGATCATGCGCGTGTTCATGTGCGCGGCCGGAACGTTGGGGTTCCAGGGATGGATGATCACCGAGACGCCGGCGCTCCAGAACTCGGCACCGGCCTCGGTATGCGGCATCTGGCGGGCGAAATCCTCGGAGAAGTGGCCGTGGACGGTCGAGATGTGGACGCCGGCCTTCTCGAACACCCGGCCGTGCAGCATTCCCATCTCGCCGCCACCACCGGCCTCGCGGGTCCAGGGTTCGATCTCGAACTTGCCGGCCGGGCGATCGGCATGCGGGCCCGTGACATCGGCCTCGACGGCCTCAAGGCTGGCGCAGAGCTGGTCGCGGAAGCTCCTGAACCAGGCGGTGGCGAGTTGCTGCTTTGATTCAATGTCGGCGGGTAATGTCATGTCAGGGCTGCAAAACCATTGGTCTGTCGCAGCGCCTCCCCTAGCACGAGGCTGCCGGCGACGGCCACGTTGAGCGAGCGCATATCTTGTCGCATGGGGATGCGGACGCGGAGGTCTGCGTCCGCCGCGACCTCCTCCGGGACGCCTGCGGACTCGCGGCCGAGGAGCAGGACATCGTTGGGTTCGTAGGTCACCTCATAGGCCGAGGTGCTGCCCTTGGTGGTCAGCAGCGCCAGCCGGCGCCCCTCGGCCCGGCGCCAGGCGTCGAAATGGGCATAGCTGTCGTGCTCGGTGAAGCGGGCGTGTTCGAGGTAATCGAGGGCGCCGCGCCGGATCGAGCGGGGCGAGAACTGGAAGCCCGTCGGGTGGATGATGTGCACCATCACTCCGAGGCAGGCGCCGAGCCGGAGTAGGGTGCCGGTGTTCTGCGCGATATCCGGCTGATAGAGGGCCAGATCGACCGTCATCATTCCTGACCTCCATGGTAAGCTTTTTGGCGGTTGCTATAGTGTCGCATCGGGGGAAAGTCACCCTGTCTCCGGCTGGACAAGCCCCATTCATAGTGTCAAAAGAACGCCCAAATCACGCGCTGTTGAGGGCGGGGGTTGGCTTTGGCTATGTGCCTGATGCCAACAGGCACCGAGGCGCTGATCAAGACACAACAGACGGAAGCTTACCTTGGCGACGCAATCCAATCTGGCACATCAGGACGCCCCTAATCCGGGACGGCGCGATTTTCTCTATATCGCGGCAGGCGCCGTGGGCGCGGTTGGCGTAGCCGGGGTGACCTGGCCGCTGATCAACCAGCTGAACCCCGACGCCTCGGTGCTGGCCCTTGCCAGCATCGAGTTCGACCTGTCGAGCATCCAGACCGGCCAGTCGGTCACCATCAAGTGGCGCGGGCTGCCGGTGTTCGTGCGCAACCGCACCGAGGCCGAGATCGCCGAGGCCAAGGCGGTGCCGCTGTCGGATCTCAGGGATCCCGAGACCGACGAGCAGCGCACCAAGCCGGGCCACGAGCAGTGGCTGATCATGATCGCCAACTGTACGCACCTGGGCTGCATCCCGGTGGGCGAGTCGGGTGACTACGACGGCTGGGCCTGCCCGTGCCACGGTTCGCAGTTCGACACTGCCGGCCGCATCCGCAAAGGCCCCGCACCCAAGAACCTGGTGCTGCCGCCCTATGAATTCGTCACCGACACGCTTGTGCAGATCGGTTAAGGGGACCCGACCAGATGGCTCACGAATCCAGCTACGTCCCCGGTAACGTCGTCGAAAAGTGGATCGACGACCGCCTGCCGATCATCCGGTGGTCCAAAGAACACCTGATGGACTACCCCACGCCGAAGAACCTCAACTACTGGTGGACGTTCGGCGCCATCCTCGCCTTCATGCTCGGCGTGCAGATTGTGACGGGGATCATCCTCGCCATGCACTACACCCCGCATGTCAGCCTCGCCTTCGACTCGGTGGAGCACATCCGCCGCGACGTGAACGGCGGCCGCATCATCCAGGCCGTGCATGCCACGGGCGCCTCGATGTTCTTTGCGGCGATCTACATCCACATGTTCCGCGGGCTGTATTTCGGCTCGTACAAGGCACCGCGCGAAATCCTCTGGATCCTCGGCGTCGTGCTGTTCGTGCTGGTCGTCACCACCGCCTTCATGGGCTACGTGCTGCCCTGGGGCCAGATGAGCTTCTGGGCCGCGACGGTGATCACCAACATCCTGGGCGCCATCCCGGTGCTCGGCACGCCGATCCTCGAGCTGCTGCGCGGCGGTTTCGCCGTCGACAACGCCACGCTCAACCGCTTCTTCTCGCTGCACTACCTGCTGCCGTTCATCATCGCTGCGGTGGTGGTGCTCCACATCTGGGCGCTGCACGTGCCGGGCAACAACAACCCGATCGGCGTCGAGGTGAAGTCGAGCCGCGAGGCAGTGCCGTTCCATCCGTACTACACGATGAAGGACCTGTTCGCGGTGGTGGTGTTCTGCATCCCCTTCGCGTGGTTCGCCTTCTTCGCGCCGGATATCCTGGGGCACCCCGACAACTACATCATGGCGAACAGCCAGGTGACCCCGGCGCACATCGTGCCCGAATGGTACTTCCTGCCGTTCTACGCGATCCTGCGCGCCATCGACTTCAACATCCTGTTCATCGACTCCAAGCTCGGCGGCGTGATCTTCTTCGCCGGCGCGATCCTGGTGCTGTTCTTCGTGCCGTGGCTCGATACGTCGAAGGTTCGCTCTGGCACGTTCCGCCCGATCTTCAAGTGGTTCTACTGGCTGTTCGTCCTGAACTTCGTGTTCCTGACCTGGCTCGGTTCGGCGCCGGCCGAGGGCATCTACGTGCTGCTGTCGAAGCTCGCCACCGCGTACTACTTCGCCTACTTCATCATCGTGCTTCCGCTGCTCGGACGCTTCGAGACGCCGCGGCCGCTGCCGACCTCGATCACCGAGTCGGTTCTGGCCAAGCACGCAGCGCCTGTCGCGGCGACCGCCGCAACAGCGTCGACGACGCACTGACCCGGGGCCCAACGGCAATGATCAAGACCAAAACCATTATCGGCGCCCTGCTGGTGAGCATCCTCTTTGCGGCGGTTCCGGCCGTTGCGCAGGAGGGGCACGCCACCCCGGAAATCCACAAGGAAGCCTGGAGCTTTGCGGGGCCGTTCGGCACCTATGACCGCAACCAGCTGCAGCGCGGCTTCCAGATCTTCAAGGAAGTCTGCTCGAGCTGCCATTCGGCCCGCCTGCTGGCGTTCCGCAACCTCAGCGAGCCGGGTGGTCCCGAGTTCACCGAGGGCCAGGTGAAGGCGCTGGCCGCCGAATACGAGATCGCCGATGCGGACGCCGAGGGCGGCAAGCGCCCGGGCATTGCAGCGGATCGCTGGCCGTCGCCGTTCGCCAATGACCGCGACGCGCGCGACGCCAACGGTGGTGCGCTTCCGCCGGATATGTCTGTGCTGGCCAAGGCCCGCGGCACGACCCAGCCGTTCCCGTGGTGGATCCTCAACTACTTCACCGCGTACTCGGAAGGCGGCCCGGACTATATCCATGCGCTGCTCAACGGCTACGTGGACCCGGCTCCCGAGGGTATCGAGGTGCCGGAGGGCAAGCACTACAACACCTACTTCCCGGGGCATTTCCTCGGCATGGCGCCGCCGCTCAGCGACGGCTCCGTGACCTACGAGGAAAGCGAGAGCGGCAGTGTGCCGCTGACGGTCGACCAGTATTCGCGCGACGTTGCGGCGTTCCTGATGTGGGTGGCCGAGCCGCACCTCGTGGCGCGCAAGGAAGCGGGCTTCCAGGTGATCGCGTTCCTCCTGGTGTTTGCGACGCTGATGTACCTGGTCAAGCGCAAGCTGTGGTCCAGGATCGAGCACTGATCCGACGCACGATATGAATTCCAGAGGGCCCCGCGGGGCCCTCTGTCGTTCCGGCCGGCGGAGCCCTTGCGATCACCAGCCGCATCGTTGATATTCGCCGGTGCAGTATTTGCAGGAGGCCCCACATGTCGATCATTCGCAGCGCCGCCACGGCCGCCGCCCTTGCCCGCATAGTGATCGCCCATCCGATGGTGCGCGCCGGCATTGCCGCGGCGCCGCTGCTGCTGACGCCCAAGGTGAAGGCCGCCGCCAAGGACGTGACCCTCAGCACGGCCTACAAGGCCGGGCAGCTGGCGCGGAAGATCGTCGACAGCACCAGGCGCTAATCGTTCCCGGTCCGCATCGGACCACCCATTCCCTCGTTTTCCAACAAGCCGCAGCACCCATATGCTCGACCTCAAATCGCTCGTCCGCTCGATCCCCGACTATCCCAAGAAGGGGATATTGTTCCGCGATATCACCACCTTGATCGAGGACCCTGATGGGTTCCGCGAGAGCGTCGACCGGCTGGCCGGCCTGCACAAGGACCTGGGGATCACCCATGTCGCGGGGATCGAGGCGCGTGGCTTCATCTTCGGGGCGGGGGTGGCGATTGCGCTCGGCGTCGGCTTCATTCCGGTGCGCAAGAAGGGCAAGCTCCCCGGCGAGACCATCGGGCAGAACTATGCGCTGGAATATGGGGTCGACACCATCGAGATCCATGCCGACGTGATCGGCCCGGGCGACAAGGTGCTATTGGTCGACGATCTGATCGCGACCGGCGGCACGGCGGTGGCGGCGGTGTCGCTGCTGCGGCGGACGGGTGCCGAGGTGTCGCATTCGGGCTTCGTCATCGACCTGTTCGACCTGGGCGGCGCCGACAAGCTTCGCGCCACCGGGGTCCAGGTCGAGGCCCTGATCCCGTTCGAGGGGCACTAGCTCTCAGTGCACGACGCGCAGGCTGCGCGGGACGACGCGGAAGCGGCGGCGCCAGGCGCTGACGCGGTCGCGCCCGGCGGTCTTGGCGGCGTAGAGGGCTTCGTCGGCGCGTCCAATCAGTTCGGCGGCGCTGCGCTCGGTTTCGCCTGGTGTATAGCTGGCGATACCGAGGCTGACGGTAATCCTGCCGGTGCTGCTGGCTTCGTGCGGCAGGGCGAGCGCAGCGAGGACATCGCGATAGTCGTTGGCGAGGCTATCGGCGCCGTCTGAATCGACTTCGGGCAAAACGACCAGGAACTCTTCACCACCATAGCGGGCCACGAGATCGGCCGGGCGGCGGAACATCTGGCCGAGGCACTCGCTGACCGCCTTGAGGCAGGCATCGCCCGCCAGGTGGCCGTAAGTGTCGTTGTAGGCCTTGAAGTGATCGATATCGAGCAGGATGACGCTGATCGCGGTATTGGCGCGGAGGCTCCGCGCAATCTCGATCTCGAGCCGCTGATCGAGGGCACGGCGATTGACCAGGCCGGTGAGGGCGTCGGTGGTGGCTTCCTGGCGGAGCCGCTCGGTGGCATCGAGCAGCTCCAGTTCGGTGCGCTTCAGCCGCGTGATATCGGAGACGACCACCATCGATACGCCATCCGGCGACGGGCGGGTGGAGACGCGCAGCCAGCTGCCGTCGAACAGGTGCACCTCCTCTTCGGAGTCGCGGTAGAGCGAGGCGGCGATCTCATCGGTCCAGGCGGCCACGTCGGCGGTCGAAGCGCCCACCTGCTGCTCGCGGCGCTCGACAGCCGCGGCGAGGATGTCGCGGATATGGGCGCCCGGGACGCGTACATCGGAGGTGAGGGGGAAGAGCTGCTGGTACTGCGCGTTGCAGAACAGCAGCCGCCCGTTGCGATTGAACATCGCCACGCCATCGGACATCTGCGCCATGGCGAAGGAGAGGACGCGTTGGCGCTCGTCGAGCTCGATCTCGAGCTGCTTCTGCTTGGTGATGTCGCGGTTGTGGGTGATGAGGCCGAACGGCTGTCCTCGGCTGTCGTTGAGCGGTACCTCGAGTGTCTGCAACCAACTGGTGGTGCCGTCAGGGTGTTCCACGGCCCGCTGGTACTCCGAGGGTCCGCCGGTGGCAGGGGAGTGTCCCGCCGGCGGCCGGGCGCCGAATTCATCGCTCAAATGGCCAATGAGAGCGGCCGGTCCGGAAACACCCAGCAACTGCGCAGTGGCGGGATTGGCGACGACGAAACGGCCCTCGAGATCGCTGACGCTGATGCTGTCGGGCAACTCGTCGATCACCTGGCGATAGGTCTGGTTGTCGCGCCTGGCGGCGCGCAGTTCCTCCTCGTGGGTCAGCGCGAGGCCGGAGAACAGCACCGCCAGGAGAAGCAACAGGCTCTGCGCGCCGACGATCAGCGGCCAGTCGGCGGCCCGGACGCTCGTCGGCGCCAGTATAGTGACCGCAATGGCTATTCCCGCGGTGGACAGGGCAAGGGCAAGCGAGTGCCAGCGAGCGAGGCGGAGACCGCGCCGGCGGCGGACCAAATGGGCGAGCAGCGCCGTGATGGTGACCAAGCCCATCGCTGTGAGGCCTACAAGCACGCCCACGCCGCCGATCGAGAGGCGATAGGCGACGGCAAAGGTAGTGGCGATCACGGCGGAGATGGGGCCGCCGAAGAAGGCTGCAAGGGCGAGCAGGCAGGTCCGCAGGTCAAAGAAGATACCTGGTGCGAAATACACCGGGAACAGCATGGTCGTGACGGCGCCCAGGCCCATGACGACGCCGAAAGCGACTTCGACGGCACGTGGCCCGAGGCGCTCGAAGACGTCGCGAAGTTGTGTCCAGGCGCTGACGAAGAATGCGACCACGGCCACATTGGTCATCAGGCTATACCAGGGCGACTCCATACCGGGCAGACCTCGCTTAGCGGGTGAGGCAACAGATGTCGTAGGCGAATTGTGCGCCTGGGCGCATAACGAAGCACTAAAGGGTTGAATAGAAAGCCTAGCGGCTCATACGCGTTACCCACGCGTTATCTGCCGGGATGCGGGAATTCGTGCCCGCAGGCCGGGAGCTGTTCGGTTGTTTCGGTTAATAGGGTGTAGCCGGCTTGGCCAGCGCTGCGGGCGGCAGCTGCATCGCCGGTTGGAATCCGACGTATTGCCCAATGTTTCCGCGATCCGATCGGGAAAAACTCAGCCGCAAATCTGTGCTCCAGGCGCGCTTGTCAGATGCGTTTGCGGAAGGGATTGTGCCGTTATGTCTGCTCCCCCGCACGTGCTGGTCGTCGACGATGACCAGGAAATCCGCAAGCTGCTCGGCCGCTATCTCGGCGAGCAGGGCTTCAAGGTGTCGCTGGCCGGCTCGAAGCGCGAGTTCCTCGAGCGGGTGGCGACCGAGCGGTTGGATATCGTGGTGCTCGACGTGCTGCTGCCGGATGGGTCGGGGCTCGATCTCTGCCGCTACCTGCGGCAGCGCGCCCCGCACGTGCCGGTGATCCTCGTGACGGCGCTGAAGGAAGAGGTCGACCGGATCATCGGGCTCGAGATCGGGGCCGACGACTATATCGGGAAGCCCTTCAATCCGCGCGAACTGGTGGCGCGGATGCGCGCCGTGCTGCGCCGCTCGGCGGGCGGAGCCGCCGGGGCGACCACCGGGGCGAACTATCGGTTCGCTGGGCTGTTCGCGGATGCCGGGTCACGGAGCGTGGCGACGGCCGATGGCGCGCTGATCGACCTGACCGGCGCCGAGTTCGAGCTGCTGCGGGTGTTCCTTGACCGGCCGGGGCGCGTGCTGTCGCGTGAACAATTGCTGGGCCATACGCAGGGGCGAGAGGCTGGGCCGCTGGACCGGTCGATCGACGTGCTGATGAGCCGCATCCGTCGCAAGCTCGGCGCGGCGACCAACGAGACGCTGTTCAAGACGGTGCGCAACGGCGGCTACCAACTGGTGGCGCGGGTCGAAGCCGGAGAGCCGGACTGATGCACGGCCTGAGGGTCAAGCTGGCGCTGATCTTCGTCGGCTCGGTGCTGGCGGTGGTGTTCGTTGCCACCGCCATCACGGCGCTGGTGCTCAGCGTCGGCGACACCGACCGCTTGATGGGACCGATGGCGCGGCACATGGCGATCGCCAACGACATTATCGCGGCGGGGCCGGAGGGCAGGCCGCCCAAGGGCGACAAGCCGCCGCCGAAGCCGCCGCACGAGCTGGACAAGGTGGTCGACGCGTTACCCGTCGGAACAGCGCGGCCGGAGCTGGCAGCGGCGCTGCAACGCGCGCTGGCGCATGAGGGAGAACTGCGCACGGTAGAGGTGATCGAGCGGAGTGGCGGCGAGCGGGTGGCGGCGCAGCGGCTCGATGACGGGCGCTACATGCTGTTCCCGTTTCCGCGGCAGATGGGGCCGCCGCCGGAGATATGGCTGGCGCTGCTGGCCTGGCTGGCGCTGGTGGTGATCGGCGTGATGGGGGCGGTGCTGGCGCTGGCCTGGCGCGCGACACAGCCCTTCGCGATTCTCGAACGCGCCATCGGCTCGGTGGGGCCTGATGGAGTGCTGCCGCATGTGCCGGAGACGGGCGGCAGTGAGGCGCGGCAGACGGCGGCGGCGCTCAACGCGCTGTCGGACCGGCTGAAAGCCGCGATGGAAAGCCGGATGCGGCTCGTGGCGGCTGCCGGGCATGACCTGAGGACGCCGATGACGCGGATGCGGCTCAGGGCCGAGTTCATCCCTGAGGAGGAGCGTGCGGCCTGGCTGAACGACCTCGACGAGCTCGACGCGATTGCCGACAGCGCCATCCGGCTGGTGAAGGAGGAGGGCGCCGGCGAGGATCGCCGGCAGGTCGATCTCGACAAGCTGGTGGAGGAGACTGCGGCGGAGCTGGCGCAGGCCGGGTTGCCGGTGGAATTGGGCCAGATCGTGCCGGCAACCGTGACGGCCGGGCCATTGGCGCTGCGGCGGGCGCTGCGCAACCTCATCACCAACGCAGCGACGCATGGCGGCGGCGCGCGGGTGCGACTCGAGGTGGATGCCGGCGAGGCGCGGGTGGTCATCGAAGACAACGGACCAGGCATTCCTGACGAACTGATCCCCCGGGTGTTCGAACCGTTCTTCCGGGTCAATCCGGGGCGGACGCAGACCACCAAGGGGGCTGGGCTCGGCCTCGCGATTGCCAAGGAGATCATCGAGCGGTTCGCGGGCAGCATCGAGATCAGCAACCGGCCGGAGAGCGGGCTGCGGCAGGTGGTGCGGCTGCGATTAGCCACGCCACCTGCCGACTAGACCGGGGTCGCTTCGGGTGGGACCACCCCGGCCTGAGGCGGCGGGGCGGATGAGCCACCCCGCGCGCAACTCATGCGGCTTCGTCGAGGATTTTCGACAGCGTCGTGAGCAGGTCGTCGCTGCTGGACTGAGCCGAGTAGGCGGATTTGGCGGCGGCGAGCAGATCGAGCGCGAGGGTCGAATCGTCGTCCTCGGTCTCGGCTTCGTCACTCTTGCCGCCGGGCGGGGGACCACCGGGCGGCGGACCACCCGGACCACCGGGACCGCCCGGAGGCGGACCCATCGGACGGTCACCCATGGCGGACTTGAGGGTATCGAGGAAGTCGGAGGACTCCGTCTCGGTGATGGCGCCATCGCCGTCGGCGTCGATGGTGGCGAACAGCTCAGCGAGTTCGTCGGTGGAAACGCCCTCGGCGGAGTCGCTCGAGGAGAACTCTTCGAGGCTGACCGAGCCCGAGCTGTCGGTGTCGGTAGCCGCGAAGACATCTTCGTTGCTCGGCGGCTGGTTGCCGCCCGCCATCAGCTGGGTCATGAACTGCATGGCCTGGCGCTGTTCGGCGAGCTTGCCGTCGAACGCATCCTTCTCGTCGCTGGTGACGGAGCCGTTGCTGTCGGCATCCATGGCAGCGAAGAGCTTTTCGGCGCGCGCGGCACTCTTGGTGTCGCTGGCGCCGCCGGGCGCGCCGGCCTTCAACTCATCGAGCGTGATATCGCCGCTCGAGTTACTATCGATGGAACTGAAGCTGGGCGGCTGAAGCGGACGCATGAACGCAGCGCCGCTTCCCACCCCACTGATCGACATTGTGTGACCTCCATTGTCGGGCCGAAGACCGGCCGCAAATGAGCAGGGCGTTGCGGCAGTTAACCGGGCGTTAAGGGGATGAAGCCCCGGTGTCCGGGGTTTTCCGGCGCCGGGGGCGGCAATCTTCGGTTACAATTTTCTCCTGATGAGACGCCCCGGCCGCTTGGTCGGGGCGCTCCTGGTCAGAGCAGTTTGAAGCTCGTCGGCAGAATCGGCAGTACCGGTTTCTGCCGCTCGTGGGCCGCGTGCGACGCCCCGGGCTTGCGCTCCGGCTGGTACGGATTGGCCGCCGGTCTGCCGCTCCAGCCGGCCTTGTTGACTGGGGTAGGGCGCTGGTAGGTCATGAACTTGGGCATGAACAATCTCCTTGCCCGCCGCGACAGTTACGCGCGAACGGGCTCAAGTTGTGGCGCGCAACGAAGCAATGCTCCGGACCTGCCACAGGTTAGCGATGAAGTTCAGTTGGAGATTGGACGCCAGGGACGTCGGACAGAGTCAGCCCATCATCTGGAGCGTTGTTGAGACCGGCATCCGCGCATCATCCGCCGCTCGCGATGCGAGGGAGGGGATAGCTCGGGCGTCCGCAACAGTGCTCAGATCATTTTCGGGCAGTACTCCTCTGGAAGGCGCGTTGTTTAGCGCTGGAGGGCCGCGAGGTCAAGCTGGAGGGTGGTGGGCCGGCGCCACTTGCCTTCTCCCCTTGTGGGAGAAGGCGGCGCGCAGCGCCGGATGAGGGGACCCGCAACCCCAAGGTTGCGCGATCGGAGCGAAGCGACGAGCGACAGAGTGCGCGGACAGAACCCCTCATCCGCCCTTCGGGCACCTTCTCCCACAAGGGGAGAAGGCGATCTCCGAGACGCCGGTGGCCTTGGGCATCAACCGCGCGGTGTGCAGGTGAGGACGTTCTTTTCTGCGGTGAAGAGCTGCAGGACGTCCCGGCCGGCATCGTCGAAGCCGAGGATCGCGCTGGTGATGCCGGCGCCGGCGACGAGATTGCCATCGAGGAAGGTGACGCCGTTCGAAGCCATCTCCGCAGTGCCGCTGCCCGAGGCCGTGCTGCCGTAATTGGCCGAGGCGTAGCCGTAGGAGCCGGCGTAAATGGTGAGTAGCCCGGCGCGGGTGCCGTCGATAATGGCGCGGCAACCCCAGTTGCCTTCGACGCCGACGCCGGTCAGCGACTGCGCAGCGGCGGGCGCGGCGAGGAACGCGAGGGCGGCAAAAGCGATGGTGAGGCGCATTGGGTGACTCAACTCCGTTGGGTCAGCAACTTCCCCAATCCGGGGATTTTGGTCAACGCCTCAAGAACCCGTAAGTGTGGCGGCATTTTGTAGTCGCGGAGCTTGGAGAAGCCGACCAGTTCCGCATGGTAGACTTTTTCGCCCCGCTGGTTCACCGCATCGAGGCTGTTGAACAACAGGCCCCAGCCCGGAATCGAGTTGGACGCCCGCTTGCCGGTGACGGTGAGCGTGTAGGTGACGGTGTCGCCAGGGCGAACGGGCGACTTGAATTCCATCTTGTTGACGCCGGGGGAGGGGCCGGAAACGCCCGGTTCCTGGCCGAGATCGCGCAGACGGACTTCCTCGGCATCGAGCGCATCGACCATCTTGCGGTGCCCTACAAGGACCGTGTGCCAGCCCGAGGCGATGACGCCACCGAAATGGCTATGCGCGGCCGCGGCCGGATCGAGATGGAAGTACTGCGGATCGTACTCGCGGCCGAAGCTCAGGATCTCGGCTTCGGTGAAGGTGTGGCTGCCGAGCGGGAACGGCTCGTCGATGGTGATGTCTTCGAACCAGCGGGTCATGCAGGTCCACCGTGTTCGACGTCATAAGGCTGCTCGGGTTGGGCTTGGGTGCCTTCCTCGGGGTCGCGCGACTCGACCAGGTTGGCGAGGCGCATGGTCATCACCGGCTGCCCCTTCTGGTTCTTCACGTCGAGGTCGATGGCGACGATGCCCCATTGCGGGTGGTGGCGGGACCGGCGGAGCTCGGCGACGGTGGCCGTGGCCCAGATGGTGTCGCCCTTCATCACCGGCTTCTTCCACTTGAGGTCGGAGAAACCGAGTCCGCCGGCCGAGGCGATCTTGCTGAGGAAATTGTCGCCGAGCAGGCGCAGGGTCAGTGCCGCGGTCTGCCACCCGGAGGAGGCGAGCCCGCCGAGCAGCGACCGCTTGGCGGCTTCTTCATCGAGGTGGAACGGAAACGGATCGAACTCGCGGGCAAAGGAGATGATCATCTCCTTGGTCACGAGGATAGAGCCGAGATTGATGGTCTCGCCGACGACGAGATCCTCGAAATGGCGGCGGTCGACGGTGACTGGGTTCATCGCGGGTTGACGTATACGTCAATCGTCAGCCGGGGTGCAAGCTCGAGGCGAGGGCGGCTGCGGCGGCATAGGATCGAAGACCGATCACCCGATGGCGGGGAGGTATGCCTCGATCGCGCGGCCCACGGCGGCCGAAAATGACGCGAGCGCAGCACTGTCGGCGCTCAGGCGGTCACGCAGTTCGCGTGGCAGTTCGAGTTGGACCCCGGCGCGGCGGATGGTGCGGTTGCAGATGTTGGCGGGATCGGTTGCCGGGAAGGCGTGGCCGGCGGTGCTGGTCAGGTGGCCGGCCGCGGTGAGTACGCGGGAGATCGCCCCGATCAGCGCGGTATCGAGGCCGCCGATCAGGATCGGCGCGGCGGACTGTGGCTCGAGATAGCCGTGAATGGCGACGGCGAAAGAGGAGCGTTCGACGAGCGCGACGGCACTGGGTTCGTCGAAGTGGGTGGAGGTGAGGTGCAGGTCGGCGTGGGGGCGGTGCGGTTGCAGGCCCTCGAAGCAATAGAGCGAGTAACGGATTGCGGCGATGCTGGAAGCGATGAGCGAGGTGGCGGGCTCGATGGCGCCGCCGTGTGGAGCGATGACGGTGACAGGCGAGTGGCGATCGATCAGATGGATGGCGTAGCTGACGCCCTCCGTCTCGGAGGCTGCCAGTCAGTTCGGCAAAGCTCTTGTAGCGATCTGAGATCTCGGGTGCTCCCTTACGCGAGGCCCCAGATGATCGCCACGCTGACGACGGTGCAATAGACGACGAAGCTCACCGCGAAGAGGCCGAGCAGCCAGACCGGAAGGCGTCGGGTGGCGTCGGCGGAGATGACGCCGATCCAGAGCAGCAGGCCTACGGCGCCGATGACCAGCGCGAAGATCACCACGAACCAGCCGCCGAGGATGTTGGCGATGGCGAGGATCACCGGGGTCAGCGCAGAAGCGATGACCGGCCCGATCACCCACACGGCCTGCTTCTCGCGCCAGAGAACGGCGACGATCATGCCGAGCACCAGAAGCGCGAAGCCGACCGTCGGGACGATGGTGAAGGGGCTGACGGTGCCGGCGGCGAGCGCCAGCGGGCCCGCGAAATAGGACGACACCATCGGCCACCAGGAGCCGAAGATCTGTTCGAGCATGACGGAGCTCAGGGGCTATGAGTTAAAGTGCTGAAATCGCTTAGGTATTGAACTTGAACAACATCACGTCGCCGTCCTTGACGACATATTCCTTGCCTTCGTCCCGCGCCTTGCCGGCTTCCTTGGCGGCGACTTCACCGCCCAGCGTGACGAAGTCTTCGTAGCCGATGGTCTGGGCGCGGATAAAGCCGCGCTCGAAATCGGTGTGGATGACGCCGGCGGCCTGCGGGGCGCGGTCGCCCTTGTGGATGGTCCAGGCGCGCGTCTCTTTCGGGCCAACGGTGAAATAGGTCTGCAAACCAAGCAGTTGGTAGGCTTCCCTGATCAGGCGATTGAGGCCGGGCTCGTGCAGCCCGAGGCTCTCGAGATACTCGGCCTGCTCGGCATCGGGAAGCTGGGCGAGCTGGCTCTCGATCTCGGCGGAGATGACGATGACGGCGGCGTTGTGCTGCTTGGCGTATTCCTCGACCTGCTTGGTCATGGCGTTGCCGGTGGCAGCCGAGGCTTCATCGACGTTGCAGACGTAGAGCGCAGGCTTGGACGTGAGGAGTTGCAGCTCGGTGAAAGCCTTCTCTTCCTCGGCGGAACGCTGCACCAGGCGCGCCGACTTGCCGTCGCGCAGCAGTACCAGCGAGCGGTCGATCAGATCGAGCGTCGCCTTGGCTTCCTTGTCGCCGCCTTTGGCTTTCTTCTCGACGCCGGCGCGGCGCTTCTCGAGGCTTTCGAGGTCGGCGAGCATCAGCTCGGTCTCGACCACTTCGGCGTCGGCGAGCGGGTCAACCTTGTTGGCGACGTGGATGATGTTGCCATCCTCGAAGCAGCGCAGCACATAGGCGATGGCGTCGCACTCGCGGATATTGGCGAGGAACTGGTTGCCGAGGCCTTCGCCCTTCGATGCGCCCTTCACGAGGCCCGCGATATCGACGAAGCTCATCTTGGCCGGCAGGATGTTGATCGACTTGCCGATCGTCGCGAGCTTGTCGAGGCGCG
This sequence comes from Devosia sp. P1_H9, assembly GCF_056405135.1. NCBI lineage: Bacteria > Pseudomonadati > Pseudomonadota > Alphaproteobacteria > Hyphomicrobiales > Devosiaceae > Devosia > Devosia sp. P1_H9. Next base: position 274,358 of record NZ_JBFUCQ010000001.1, on the reverse strand, counting down.
CGTCTGGCACTGCCACCTCGCCGGTGTTCGGCTCGATGGTGCAGAACGGGAAGTTCGCGGCCTGGGCGTTGGCGGTGCGGGTCAGCGCATTGAAGAGCGTCGACTTGCCCACATTGGGCAGGCCGACGATGCCCATCTTGAAACCCATGACAGTCTCCGGAATTCGTCATTGGAGGCGCGAAAGCGACGCGCCAATTGTTGCGCTTCACATCGGTTGAAGAGGCGCGGAAGTCAATTGGTTTGGTGTGCGTAGGAGCTCCACGCACTAGTCCTTCCCGAACAGCTTCTTCAGCATATCGGCCATCGGTCCGGTCTCCGGTACCTTGGCCTGCGGCTCACTCGGCCGGGCGGCTCGGATGTGGCTCTGGGCCGGGGCCTTCTTGCGGGTCGGGTCGGCGGTTTCGGGGCGCTGGGCGCGGTCGGCGCCGTCGCCCTGGGTGGCGATGGCAAGCTTGTTCATCAGGCCGTTATCGTCGCCCTTGACGATCATCGCCGCGTTGTCGGCCACGGCGTCGAGAAGGGGGATCAGCCAAGCCTGCTGCTCGGCCTTGGAGAAGTCGCCGAGCACGTGCGGCATCACCAGGTCCTTGTGGCCTGGGTGGCCGACGCCGAGGCGGATGCGGCGGTAGCCGAGCCCGATCTGCGGGTCGATGGAGCGCAGGCCATTGTGACCGCCATTGCCGCCGCCGATCTTGATGCGAGTCTTGCCGGGGGCGAGGTCGATCTCGTCATAGAGGACGGAGATGTCTGATGGCCCGAGCTTGTAGAAGGTTGCAGCCTTCTGGACGCTGTCGCCGGAGGAATTCATGAAAGTCTGCGGCTTCAGCAGCAGCACCTTTTCGCCATCGATGGTGCCTTCGGAGATCAACCCCTGGAACTTCTCGCGGAACGCGGGAAAGCTGTGGCGGCGCGCGATGGCGTCGACCGCGAGGAAACCAATATTGTGGCGATTGTTGCGGTATTTGTCCCCGGGATTGCCGAGGCCGACGATGAGATGCATCGGCTAACTTCCAGGCAGCAGGGCAGGGTGGGAGCGGACATCAAGCCCGCTCCCGAAGTGCTTACTCTTTGGCTTCGCCATTGGCGGCCGGAGCGGCTTCGCCCTCGGCGGCGCCTTCCTCGGCTTCCTCGGCCTTGAGGCCCGACGGAGCGACGATGGTGGCGATGGTCAGGTCGTCTTCATGGCTGTGGTCGGTGGCGCCGGCCGGCAGCTTGATCGACGAGATGTGGACGCTGTCGCCGACATCCATGCCGGTGAGATCGACGACGATCTCCTCGGGGATGTGGTCGGCGTCGACGGTCAGGTCGAGCGTGTGGTGGACGATGTTCAGCACGCCGCCGCGCTTGATGCCGGGCGACAGTTCATCGTTGATGAACTTCACGTGCACCTGGACATTGAGCTTGGTGCCCTTGCCGACGCGCAGGAAGTCGACGTGCAGCGCCTTGTCCTTGACGGGATCGAGCTGGTAGTCGCGCGGAATGACGCGGTGCTTCTCGCCATCAACGTCGAGGGTGACGATGTGGGAGAGGAAACCACCGGCGTAAATGCGCTTCATGGCTTCGTTGTAGGAGATGGTGATCGGAAGCGGGGGCTTCTTGTCGCCATAGATGACAGCAGGGATGAGCCCCTCACGACGCAGTGCACGAGCGGCCCCCTTGCCCACCCCGCTCCGCGCCTGAGCCTTGAGCTCCGTAGCAGCAGTAGCCATTGAATGATCCATTCATGGGTTGGTGTGAACTCTGAGAAGTCAAAGCTCACGCACCCGTCCTCCAGGGGTGACGGGTGCTTCATGGGCGGTGCGTATAGGGGAAATGCGGGTTTCGGGCAAGTAGCGCCGTCGCGGAAGCCGGTTACCTTCTCCCACAAGGGAAGAAGGCGGTCACCGATAGGTCGATCAGCCGTCCGCTAGCGCCGCCAGCCGGCCCTGCAGGTAATGCCTCACGGCTGTGTCGGTGGTGAGGCCCAGGGCGAGGGTGAGCGCCTCGCGGGCCTCGGGTTTGCGGCCGGCACTGGACATGAGGTGGCCGCGGGCGGCCCAGTAGGGCTGGTAGTCGGCCATGCGCTTGTCGGTGCCGAGCGGCTCGATGGCGGCCAGCGCGGCGTCGGGACCTTCGAGTTCGGCGATGGCCATGGCTCGGTTGAGCGCCACGACCGGCGAGGCGCTGAGCGCGAGCAAGTGATCGTAGAGCGCGAGGATGGCGGGCCATGTGTTAGCGCCCAGGTTACGGCGGGCGACATGGGCGGACTGGATGGCGGCCTCGATCTGGTAGCGTCCGGAGGGGCCACCGGCATTTGCAGACCGCAACAGCGCTTCGGCGAGGCCGATCAGCGAGTCGTCCCAGAGGCTTGTGTCCTGTTCCTCGAGCGGCACGTAAGCGCCGCCGGGCGAGCGCCGGGCGGCGCGGCGGGCCTCGGTGTAGAGCATCAGCGCAAGCATACCCTTGGCCTCGGGCTGTTCGGGCAACAGCGACACGACCAGCCGGCCGAGCCAGATCGCCTCGTCGGCGAGTTGGGCGGACGCACTGTCGCCGATCTCGGCCCAGCCCTTCGAGTAGGCGGCGTAGATGGCGTCGAGCACCGCATCGAGGCGCTCGGGCAGTTCCTCCTTGTCGGGAATGCCGAACGGGATGCCGGCGTCCTTGATGCGGGTTTTGGCGCGCACCAGGCGCTGGCCCATGGTGGCGGGCGGGATCAGGAAGGCCGCGGCGATGTCGATGGCGGTGAGGCCGAGAATGGTCTGCAGGATCAGCGGGGCCCGCATACCCCGCTCGATCGCCGGATGGGCGCAGGCGAACATCAGCGCGAGGCGGCGGTCCGGGATCTCGTCGGGGGTTTCTGCGGCGGCTTCGATTTCATCGGCCATCATTTTCAGATGCTCCTCGCCCGCGTGCCGCGTGGTGCGGCGGCGCAGCGCATCGGTCTGGCGCCGGCGGGCGACCGTCAGCAGCCAGGCATCGGGATTGAGCGGCACGCCCTCGGCGGGCCACATGCGCAGCGCGGCGGCAAAGGCCTCGGCCAGCGCGTCTTCGGCACCCGCTACGTCGCGGGTGCGGGCCGCGAGGAAGGCGACGAGGCGGCCGTAGCTTTCGCGGGCGACCCGCTCGGCTGCGCGGGCCGCCTCGTTACCCTCATGTCGCATGCTACGAGTCCTGGCGCCGCAGGCTCAGGTCGGGCCTCGGGTATTCCGGGGCGAGGGGACGGATCTCGATCGAGCCGTACCGGGAACTCGGGCAGCGCTTGGCCCAGCGGATGGCTTCATCGAGGTCCGCGACGTCGATCATGAAGTAGCCGGCCAACTGCTCCTTGGTATCGGCATAGGGGCCGTCGAGCACGTCGGTCTTTTCGTCGGACGAGCGCACGGTGGTCGCCGCCGAGGCCGGCTGCAGCCGCTCCCCGGCGCTCATGCCGCCGCCCGCCTTGGCGAGCGCCTCGTTGAAGGCGGCGTAGTCGGCCCAGAGCTCCTTCTGCGGAGCGTTGGCGAGCGCGACCTCGTCGTGGTGGATCAGCATCATGTAGCGCATGGCCGGGTTCCTCAGCTTGCCGCCTGTTTCACGAGATCGGCGATCCGCTTTTCGTCGGCCGCGGTGAGCTTCAGCAGCGCGTAGCTGGTGGGCCACATGCTGCCGTCGTCGAGTTTCGCCGCCTCGTTGAAGCCGAAGGTGGCGTAGCGTGCCTTGAACTTGTTGGCATCCTGGAAGAAGCAGATGCTCTTGCCGTCCTTGTAGTAGGCCGGCATGCCGTACCAGAGCTTGGCCGTGAGATGCGGCGCGGTGGCCTTGACGAGGGCGTGGATGCGCTCGGCCATGACCCGATCGGCGTCCGGCATCGCGGCAATCTTCTCCACCACGGCCTGCTCGTCTTCGGCTGCGCTGGCGTTGCGCTTCAGCTCCTTGGCGCGCTCCTTCATGGCGGCCTTTTCTTCGGCGGTGAAACTGTCGGCGGCGGCGTCGGTGCGCTTGGCGGTGCTCTGCTTGGTTGCCATGGTGGTTCTCCTTCTTGTCGGACCGCTTACCACTTCAACTGGGTGATCTGCAGCAGGTTGCCGCAAGTGTCCTTGATCTGGGCGATGGTCGATGCGGTGACATCGGTCGGGGGCATGGCGAAGTCGCCGCCCTTGGCCTTGATCCGCTCGTAATCGGCCTTCACGTCGCTGGTGTAGAACATCACGGCAGGCTGGCTCTGCTCGAACATTGCCTGCTGGAAGGCCTTGGCGGCGGGGTTGCTGTTGAGCGCCAGCTGCAGTTCGGTGCCGTCCTTGTCATCGGGCGAAACAACGGTCAGCCAGCGGAAGCCGCTGTTGCCGAAGTCGGCCTTGGGGGTGAAGCCCAGCACGTCGGTGTAGAAGCGCAGCGCCTTCTCCTGGTCGTCGACATACACGGTGGTCAGCTTGATCTTCATCGGTTTTCTCCGTTTGTCACGTCGGGACACCGTGCCCCGATGCAACAATGACGGGCCTGGTCCGGCCATTTCGACTCGTCCCCGAAAAAACTTCAGGGACGAGCCGATTTTGTCAGATCATGCGCCGCGCGTCGGCCAGATCGGGCGGACCTCGATGGTGCCGAACTGAGCGGCCGGACATTGCTGGGCCCACTCGATCGCTTGGTCCAGGTCGGGGACATCGATCAGGTAGTAGCCGCCCAACTGCTCCTGAGTCTCGGCATAGGGCCCGGCGAGGACAACCGCCTTCTTGTCGCGGACGCGGATCGAGGTGGTGGCGCTGGTTGGCCGCAGGCGCTCGCCACCGACCATGACGCCGGCCTTGATCATCGCCTCGTTGAACGCAGCGTAGTCGGCGCTCATGCCGGTGTCGTCGACGGGCGTGGCCGCATTCATCTGCGTTTCGTCGCCGTGGATGAGCAGCATGTACTTCATTTTCGTCTCCTGTTTCGTGCCGGACACCGCGCCCGGCACGACAATGACGGAGGGGGCGACAAAACTTCTACAAATCGCGGACGAAAAAAAGCGATGGCTTTCAGAAGCCCGGAATCATGGCGCGGACTTCGACCGGCCCCCACTGCGCCGCGGGGCACTTCCTGGCCCAGGTGAGGGCTTCGTCCATGTTCGCCGCCTCGATGATGTAGAAGCCGCCGAACTGTTCGCGGGTCTCTGCATAGGGGCCGTCATGTACCTTCAGCTCGCCGGTGTCGTTGACGAAGGCGGCGCCCTTGGCATCCTGGTGGAAGGTAGCATCGCCGCCCTCCATGCGCAGGGTCTTGGCGTCGTGGGTGCGGGCGAGGGGGGCGGTCATGACGAAGGCGCCGGCCTTGGTCAGCGCCTCCTGGTAGGCGTAGAGCGTCTCCATCGCCTTCTGCATCTGGTCGGGCGGGATCTGGGCGCCGGCTTTCTCGTCGGCGTAGAGCATCAGCATGTAGCGCATCGGTGTCTCCTCGGTCGGCAGCATAGCCCTTCAGGGCAATGTCGGACGAGGGGGGCCGATTTCGACATGTAGAGGGCAACCAAGGGGAGAAACAGCACGCTTGGCGCCCATCTCCCTTGGCCAAGGGAGATGGGCGGTGGGACGTTGTCTCACAGAGCCGTCTCCCGGTGGGGAGAGCTCCAGGAAGGTGGCGGCTACTCCTCTTCGGCGCAGTCCGCTACGTCGTCGGCACCCTTTGCCTTGACGTGGGCGTGGTCCTGCGCGGCCGAAGTGGCGGTGGCCGGGGTGCATTGGTGCTCGCCGATGAAGGGGCTGCCCTGGCCGGGCGCCGTATCCGGGATGACGTGGCCCTTCTTGTTCATGATCACGTCGTTGGCTGCGTCGAACACCAATCCGCCGGACCTGGTGGCCTGAACGAGGTGGTCATCGGCGAGAGCCGGTCCCAGACAGAGCGCGGCTCCAACCACGAGCAACAGAGTGAGCTTCATTTTGCATCTCCTCCGAAAAGCCCTCAGCTGACTAACACCGGGGGAGCCGAAATATTTCCCCGGCGGCGATATTAAGTTCGTGATTAGAGCGAACCTGTACTGGATGCTGGCGCGTGGACGATATGGCGCTTGCCCCGACTTATCCCCGCGCGAATCTCCGGTGGTAATCTGCATCCACCTCACCGATGCGAGGCGCTACGCGGCGTCGCGGGGAGGGTTCGGGCTAGGGGCGGGGCGCCGCTTCTAGGGTTTGGTGGAAGCGTCCGCTTTGCGCACCATCGGGCCAAAAGACCGTTCGCAATGGGCGGGGCGAGAGTCCCAACCCTTGTACAGTTTGCCGGACGACCGGCACAGGGACGAAGTCCCGCCCATGCCGCTTCGCAAGAAACGGCAAGACTGACAGGAAACCCCGAGGCCCACGGCCGTCGGGCGCTTCGACACGTCAGTCGAGCAAGCTCGAGACGCTCTGCTCGCTGGCGGTGCGGGCGATCGCCTCGCCCATCAGCGGGGCGATGGAGATGATGCGGATGTTCTTGGCGGCCTTGGCGGCGTCGGTGGCGATGATCGAGTCGGTGATCACCAGTTCCTTCAGCTTGCTCTTGGCGATGCGCTCGGCGGCGCCATCCGACAGCACGCCGTGGGTGATGTAGGCCGAAACTTCGGTGGCGCCGGCTTTCAGCAGGGCCTCGGCGGCGTTCACCAGGGTGCCGCCGGAATCGACGATGTCGTCGATGAGGATGCAGGCGTGGCCGGCGACGTCACCGATAATGTTCATGACTTCCGAGACGCCGGCCTTGGGGCGGCGCTTGTCGACGATGGCGAGGTCGGCGCCGATGCGCTGCGCGGTAGCGCGGGCGCGGGCCACGCCGCCGACGTCGGGCGAGACGATCATGACGTTGCCGTTGGTGTAGCGCTCCTGGATGTCGCGGACCATGACGGGCGCGCCATAGAGGTTGTCGGTCGGGATATCGAAGAAGCCCTGGATCTGCGCGGCGTGGAGATCGAGCGTCACCACGCGGTTGACGCCCGCTTCGGTGATCAGGTTCGCCACCAGCTTGGCTGAGATCGGGGTGCGCGAGGCGGACTTACGGTCCTGCCGGGCATAGCCGAAATACGGAATCACCGCGGTGATGCGGCGAGCCGAGGAGCGGCGCAGCGCATCCGACAGGATCAGCAGCTCCATCAGGTTGTCGTTGGCCGGATACGAGGTCGACTGCAGGATGAAGACATCCTCGCCGCGGACGTTCTCGTGGATTTCGACGAAGATCTCTTTGTCGTTGAAGCGCTTGACCGTGCAGTCGGTCAGCGGGACTTCGAGATAGCTCGCGACGGCTTCGGCAAGCGCGCGGTTGGAATTGCCGGTGACAAGTTTCACGAGCGCGCTCCGGTATCGGGCCGGTCCGGGGAGTTGCCGGCTCCTGATGCGCGGGTCTTTAGCTTGGGGCGCGGCAAGGCGCAATGCGCCTTGTGACGGATCGGTGAAGGAATCCTGCTCAGAGCCCGCCCAGGCCGATGACGCTGAGCTGCCGGCCGGTGGTGATCGCCTTGTGCGTCGCATAGCGGTGCGAGAAGTACTTCTTGGGCTCGGCGTAGGTGCAGATGCCGAGGTCGTCCACCAGCCCAACGCCGGCGGCGATGAGGTGGTCGAAGACGAAGCCGGGGAGATCGAAGTGCTCGCGGCCGCCGTTCGGCTTGGTGATGCGGTTTTCGGCGTCGCGATGATCGCGCAGCAGGTCGGCGGTGAAGTCGGGGCCGACTTCGTAGTTCTTGGCCGAGATGGTGGGGCCGATGGCGGCGACGATACGATCGGGGCGGGCGCCGAGATCGACCATGGCAGCGACGGTCGCCTCGGCGATGCCGCCGGTGGCGCCCTTCCACCCAGCGTGCGCCGCACCGATGACGCGCGCCTCGGGGTCGGCGAAGAGAATCGGGGTGCAGTCGGCGGTGAGGATGCCGAGCGCCAGGCCGTGGACGCGCGTGACGAACGCGTCGGCCTCGGGGATGTCGTCGGGGTTAGGCTGGCGGGTGACTTCAAGCACGGTGACCGAGTGGACCTGCTTCAACGTCACCAGCTGGCTCAGTGAAAAGCCAAGGATACCAGCGATCTGGGCGCGGTTCTCCATGACGTGATTCAACTTGTCGCCAGCCGAGAGCGAGACGTTGAGCGAGGAGAACTCGCCGGTCGACACGCCCCCGCGCCGGCCGAAGAAGCCGTGACGGATGCCGGGGATGCGCTCGAGGGCGCGGCTGGTTTCGAAGGGCATGCTCATTGCGGAAAACCGATAGGCTCGATGTTGCCGGAATGGGCGCAGAACACCTTGAACAGGGTGCCCATCTCGGTGCTGTCGACAAGGCGGCGCAGGGCCGCGGCGATGGCGTCGACCTGGTTGGGATTGGATTTCACCAGTGCCGTCGCACGCTCGACGATGCCGAGGCCGCCGAGGAAATCGCGCTGGGTGGACAGCTTTTCAACAGTGAGGCCGAGTTCCGCCGCGACCTTGCCGAGGGCGCCGAAATCGACATGGGCACTGAGGTCGATCTCGCCCGGTGCATCGAGCGGATCGGCGAAGGCGTGCTTGCGGACGGCCTGCAGGGTCTCGCCGGTCTGGGTGGCCGCGTAGCCGTAGTCGATGGCGAGGAGGGCGCCCTTCTGCGCGGCGATGCGCTTGCCGAGCTTTTGCACAATGTCGGCGGCGGCGAGGCTGACTTCGTAGGTTTCGCCAAGCTGGGCCGAGGCAAGTTCGGGCGGCATGGCGCTGTCGGGGATGGGCGTGGGTGACAGGCCGAAGGCGCGCTTGCCGTCGCGGAGGCCGATCTGGCGTTCGTGCCAGCCATCGGGCGCCTTGACGAACTGGCGGATCGGCAGGGCATCAAAGAACTCGTTGGCGACGACGAAGATCGGGTCGTCCGCCACCGCATCGACTTCATCGGCCCAGTACGGGTTGTACTGGCTGAGGCGTTCGGCCTGCTGCGCCTTGAGCGCCGGGTTGGTCTCGAACAGCTGCAGGTGGCAGGCATCGAGGAACCCGTCGGCCTTGGCGGCGACGCGCAGGGCGTCCTGCATCAGGGTGCCGCGGCCGGGGCCGAGTTCGAGCAGGGTGAAGCTGCGCGGCTGGTCGAGCTGCTGCCAGAGATTGACGATGAAGAAGCCGACCAGCTCGCCGAACATCTGGCTGATCTCGGGAGCGGTGATGAAGTCGCCTTTGGCGCCCAGCGGATCGGTGCCGGTGTAGTAGCCGGAGCGCGGATGGGTCAGCGCAAGGCTCATATAGGTGGCGAGCGACATCGGGCCGGTCTGGCTCAGCTGCATGTCGATGATTTCGCCGAGGGAGCGGGTATCAGCCACGGGCGGGCCTCATGGCGTAGATGATGAGGGCGATGCCGGCGACGAGGATAGGGAGGCTTAGCACCATGCCCATGGTGAGCCAGCCACCATAGAGGTAGCCGATCTGCGCGTCGGGCAGGCGGAAGAATTCGACGAAGATGCGGCTGAGCGCATAGCCGATGCCGAAGATGCCGGCGACGAGGCCGGGTTTCTTCAGTGCGCCGAGATGGTTGGTGGCGACGCGGATGACGATGAACAGCAGCACGCCCTCGAGGAGGGCTTCGTAGAGCTGGCTCGGGTGGCGCGGCAGCTGCTCCGGATCGGTGGGGAACACCACGGCCCAGGGCAGGGTGGTCGGCGCGCCGTAGAGCTCGGCATTGATGAAGTTGGCGACGCGGCCGAGGAACAGCCCGATGGTGCCGATGGCGCCGAGCAGGTCCATGCCGGAGAGGATGTTGCCGCCCTTCGAGCGCACGAACAGCGCCATGGCCAGCATGATGCCAACGAGGCCGCCGTGGAAGCTCATGCCTCCGTCCCACAGCGCGATGATCTCGCCCGGGTTCGCGGCGTAAAAGCTCAGGTTGTAGAACAGCACGTAGCCAATGCGACCGCCGATGATGATGCCGATGACGGCCCAGAAGGCGAAATCCCAGATCGCGGCCGGCTCGAAGGGCGGGCGGTTGTCCTTCCACAGGCCATGCCGGCGCAGCAGCGTAGTGGCGTAGGCCGCGCCACCTAGGACGCCGACGAGATAGGCCAGCGCATACCACCTGACGACGACTGGTCCGATGGCGAAGGCGATGGGATCGATATTGGGGAAGGGCACGCGCCGCGGCTCCTGTGGACAGGCTGAGACCTTTTAGCCTCCGCCATGCTCTGGTCAAGGCGCGGACGGCAGCCTAGATATCGAGCTGAAAACCGTGAAGGCGAGGATACACGATGATCCAGGGTGGCAAGATATTCGACGAGCTGGGCAAGCTGATGAACAACGCCGCCGGCGTCGCTGACGGGGTGCGCCGCGAGATCGAGACGGCCGTGAAATCGCAGCTCGAGCGGCTGGTGGCCGACATGGACCTGGTCAAGCGCGAGGATTACGACGCGCTGCGCGAACTGGTGCAGGCCCAGAGCACCGAGATCAAGGATCTGAAGGCGGCAGTCGAGAGCCTCAAGTCGAAGTGAGGATCGCGGTTCTTTCCGACGTCCACGGCAACCTCGAAGCGCTGGATGCCGTGCTGGACGATATCGCCCGGCAGAACGTCGAGGCGACCGTGGCGCTGGGCGATTTCCTCAGCGGCCCGAGCGATCCGACCGGCGTGGCCGATCGCTTCATCGAGCTCGATATGCCCGCGGTGCGCGGCAATCACGACCGTTACATCACCGATGGCCGCGAGAAGGATTGGCACATCGACGCGCTGGTGCGCGGCATGCTGGACGAGCGGCAGCACGCGTGGCTCGCTGCCGTGCCGGCGACGCGGGTGTTCGAGCAGGACGTGTTCCTTTGCCACGGCACGCCGCGCGACGACAACGCCTCGTTCATGGACGGCATGGTGGGCGGAATATCGTCGCTGCTGACGAAGGATTACATCGAGGCCGAGGCCAATGGCTTCGAACACGAGGTGCTGCTGTGCGGGCATACACATGTGCCGCGCAGCCTGCGCCTCGCCGATGGCCGGCTGGTGGTGAACCCGGGGAGTGTCGGGCTGCCGTTCGAGATCGGCTCGCCGGATGCGCGCTACGCCATCGTCGAGAAGCGTCGTAGCGGGTGGAATACGGAGTTGCGCGCGGTTGCGTATGACCACGCAACGGCGGCAAAGCAGGCGCTGGATCGCGGCTACCCGAAATGGGCGGAGGCGCTGACCTGGGGGTGGGCGAGCCCCAAGGGGCTGTAGTCTTTGGGGCTTTAGTCTTTTCGAGGCCGCAATTGCTGGGGACGGTGGTGGCATGAGAATCGCAGTGATCTCCGACATTCACGGCAACCGTCCGGCGCTGGAGGCGGTGGAAGCCGATATCGCCATGGTCGGGGTGGATGTCACCATCAACCTCGGCGACCTGCTGGCCGGTCCGGTGGACCCGGTCGGCACCGGCGACATGCTGATCGAGCGGAACTACCCGACCGTAGTCGGCAACCACGACCGCTGGATGATCGATCCCGGCTCCAGGAAGCGGGCGCCCGTCGATGTCTACGCGGACGAGCTGATGAAGCCTGTCCACCGCGAATACCTAAAGAGTCTGCCGGCAACGATGGACATCGAGGGCGAGGTTTTCATGTGCCACGGCACGGCACGGAGCGATGAAGAGCCGTGGCTCGACGCATGGTGGACCGACCGCACCGTGACCATGCCCGGCGAGGCCGAGGTCACGGCGAAGGCCAACGGGCTCGATTTCCCCGTGCTGCTGTGCGGCCACACACACGTGTCGCGGGTCGTGCGGCTGCGAGACGGGCGGATGGTGGTCAATCCGGGTTCGGTCGGGCTGCAGATCAACTACGGAGCGCCGGACGCGCGCTATGCGGTGCTCGAGCGGCACGGCGGCAATTGGTCGGCGGCGCTGCGCGCAGTTGCCTATGACTTCGAGGCAGCGGCCCAGCAGGCGATTGCCAACGGGTTCCCGAGATGGGCTGAGCCGATCCGGACGGGATGGGCTGGAGCTGACGGGCTGTTCTGAGGCTTCGGAGCCTACTCCGGCACATGACAGCTTCGTCATGCGGGCCGCGCATTCTAGCGCGAGTCGCGCCAGCAGCGATGTCCCAAAATCAGCCAAATCGGGTGGGGACAGACTCGGGCAGTTAAGACCCTGTTAACCCTTCGAGCCGGATCATCCACAGAAGAAAGCCTTGGATGGCTCTGGCGGCACAATCCCCGGAATCGGGGCGCCAGTGTAGCGTTCCTCCATAGGGACGATTCGTAGGCCTTCTGCGTGCGAGTTCTTTGCAAGTAACGCGTAGGACCGGGAATGACCGGCCGGCCTTCATACGTTTCGCCCAATGGGACGCTCAGCCAATGGCACATCTTCTGGAACTGGAACCGGACCGCACGGTGCATCCGGTCGACATTATCGAACACATTGCTTCGATCAACGATTGGAACTTCGAGCGGCAGGACGCCGATGAGATCTCGATTTCGGTGCGCGGGAACTGGGCCGACTACCACGTCTCCTTCAACTGGATGGAAGACCTCGAGTCGCTGCACATTGCGGCGGCGTTCGACCTGAAGGTGCCGGATACGCGCCGGACGGAAGTGAAGCAGCTGATCTCGCTGATCAACGAGCAGCTGTGGATTGGGCATTTCGACATGTGGAACCACGAAGGCGTGGTGCTGTTCCGCAATTCGCATCTGTTGACCGGCGGGGCGGAGGTCAGCGCGGCGCAGTGCGAGGCGCTGCTGCGCTCGGCTACCGACAGCTGCGATCTCTACTATCAGGCGTTCCAGTTCGTGATATGGGCTGGCAAGGGCGCCTCCGAGGCACTCAGCCAGGTCATGTTCGAAACGGTAGGCGAAGCTTGAATTTATCAGATATCGGCCCCGTCGTTCTGGTCGGGGCCGGCAAGATGGGCCTGGCGCTGGCCCGCGGCTGGATTGCCGGCGGGCTGCCGCCGGATCGGTTGGTATTGTGCGATCCGCAGCCGTCCGAGCACGCAGCGCAGTTTGCCGCGCAGCACGGCGTTCGCCTGCAGGCGAGCCCGATCGGCGTCCTGACCCATGTGCTGGTCATCGCGGTCAAGCCGCAGGTGATCTATGAGGTGATGGCCGAGATCCAGCCGGTGGTGGGCAGCTATACGCTGGTGCTGTCGATCGCAGCCGGGATTTCGCTGGTCGGCCTGTCCGAGGGACTGCAGACCGACCGGGTGATCCGCACCATGCCGAATACGCCGGCGCAGGTCGGCCGCGGCATCACCGGCGCAGTTGGCCTCGCCATAAGCGACGAGGACCGGCTGACCGCCGATGCGCTGCTGAGCGCGGCGGGGCAGGTGATGTGGTTCGACGACGAAGCCAAGATCGACGGCGTTACGGCCGTCTCCGGGTCGGGCCCGGCCTACGTATTCTATATGGTTGAGGCCCTGGCCGCGGCGGCGCGCCGGCAGGGTTTTGACGACGAGCAGGCGATGCAGCTGGCGCGGGCGACCGTGACTGGCGCTGCAGCGCTCATGGACGCCGATCCGACACCGGCCGGAACGCTGCGCGAGAATGTCACCTCGCCCAAGGGTACTACCTACGCAGCGCTGCAGGTGCTGATGGCGCCGGATGGGCTCGAGCCGCTGCTCGATCGTGCCGTTCGTGCGGCGCGCCAGCGATCAGAAGAGCTCGGGCGGGCCTGACGGCCGCCTCGGCTCCCAATAAGGTCGGTGCGAACTGATGGCTGAGATCACCTATGCGGAGTTCGAGCAGGTCGACATCCGCGTCGGCACGATTATCGAAGCCCGAGTTTTCCCCGAGGCCAGGAAGCCCGCCTATATTCTGCTGATCGATTTCGGTCAGGAGATAGGGGTGAAGAAAAGCTCAGCGCAGATCACGGTGCACTACACGCCGGAGACGCTGGTCGGCCGCCAGGTCATGGCCGTTGTCAACTTCCCGCCGCGCCAGATCGGCCCGGTGCGCAGCGAAGTGCTGACGCTGGGGTTCGAGGACGAGAACGGCGCGATCGTGCTGGCGGCCGTCGAGCGTGGCGTGCCGAACGGCCAGCGGCTCTGCTGAGTTCGCCAATACCCGTGGCCTGCCAACGGCTGTAGGGTGGGGTGTTTTTGGGGAAGAGCGGAGGAGCTCAGCCATGGCACTCTATCTGACACGCTTCAGCTACACGCCTGAAACTTGGGCGCGGCTGACCAAGAATCCCGAGGATCGCCGTGAGGCCGCGCGCAAGTACATCGGGTCCGTCGGCGGTAAGCTGCACGGATTCTGGTACGCGTTCGGCCCACATGACGGCTACAACCTGTGGGAAGCCCCCGACAACGTCGCCATGGCGGCGGTGGCCATCGCCATCGGGGGCGGCGGTGCGTGTTCGGAGTTCGAGACGACGCCGTTGCTGACGGTCGAGGAGACCTTGGCGGCGCTTGGACGTGCCCAAGCGGTCGGGTACCGGCAGCCGGGAGCTTAGTCGGGGGCTAAAGCTCTTCCGTCAGCTTCAGCCGATCCAGCAATCCACGGTCATCCGGCTCCACCATGCCGACGAAGAACCGGAGCACGGTGCGCTTGCCTTCCGGGGGGAGGGCGGCGATGGCGGCTTCGATGCGGCTGGTTTGGGTGGCGGAGAGGGTTTCGAACAAGGCGCGGCCTTTTTCGGTGGCGTAGAGCAGGCGCTGGCGGCGGTCGCTTTCACCGGTTTTTTGTTCGACATAGCCGTTGTCGACCAGTTGGCGCAGCACGCGGGCAAGACTCTGCTTGGTGATCTTGAGGATATCGAGCAGGTCGGCGACGGGCATGCCGGGCTTCAAATTGACGAAATAGAGCACCCGGTGGTGCGCGCGACCGAAACCCTGTCGCTCAAGCAATGCATCAGCATCGCCAACGAAGTCCCGATAAGCAAAGAAAAACAAACCCATGACGTCGAGCGGCATGGCCGGATCGTCGGCCTGCGCCAAATTTATGTCAGCCTTGTTGACATTTATTTTGCCCGATGCCATCATCACCCCATCGAAAACACAGCTCTTTGCCTTATCCCAAAGCCGTTCCGGTTTGCCAATAGCAAGCCGGTGGGGCAGGATCACAGGCAATAACACGGCGGACCCCAAGGGCCGCACCAGACGAGTGGGAGATGAAGATGGCAGGCTTGCCGATGGACCAGCGCGAAGGCTGGATCTGGTTTGATGGTCAGATGGTTCCCTGGAAGGACGCCAAGATCCACGTGCTGACGCACGGGCTGCACTATGCCAGCGCGGTGTTCGAAGGCGAGCGGGCCTATGGCGGCGAGATCTTCAAGTCGCGCCTGCACACCGAGCGGCTGATCCAGAGCGGCAAGACGCTCGACTTCACTATTCCCTACTCGGTCGACGAGATCGAAGCGGCCAAGCGTCTGGTGCTCGAAAAGAACGGTCTGGTCGATGCCTATGTCCGGCCGATCGCCTGGCGTGGTTCCGAGGAACTGTCGGTTCCCGGCCGCAACAACAAGGTGCACCTGGCGATCGCTTCGTGGGTGTGGCCGAGCTATTTCTCCGTCGAGGAGAAGCTGAAAGGCATCCGCCTCGAGTGGAGCCGCTGGAAACGCCCGAGCCCGGAGACCATCCCGTCGTCGGCCAAGGCGGCCGGCCTCTACATGATCTGCACGTTGTCGAAGGACGCGGCCATGGCCAATGGCTATGCCGACGCGCTGATGCTCGACTATCGCGGCTATGTCGCCGAGGCGACCGGCGCCAACGTGTTCTTCGTCAAGGGCGACGAGATCCATACGCCGACCCCGGATTGCTTCCTCAACGGCATCACCCGGCAGACGGTGATCGGGCTGGCCAAGGAAAACGGCTACAAGGTCATCGAGCGGCACATGAAGCCGGAAGAGCTCGCGAACTACGACGAGTGCTTCCTGACCGGTACCGCCGCCGAACTGACCCCGGTTTCGGAAGTTGGCGAGTTCAAGTTCAAGCCGGCCAAGGCCTGCACGACGCTGATCAATGCGTACACCGAAGCGGTGACGCCAAAGAAGGTTGCGGCCGAGTGAGGTCGCGGCTCAGGTGATTTCAAAGGCCCGCTCGCTGAGCGGGCCTTTTTGTTTGGGCCCGTGGCTAGCCCGCCCGGCCGGCCTTCGCGGCCGCCCGGCGATGGTGCAGTTCCCGCAAGCGTGCGCTCAGGCTCGGTTCCGGTCCTTCGACAGGCAGGCCCGGCGCCACGGCGTTGATCGGCAGGGCCGCGACCGGGGAGGCAGATGCTCCGACTTCCGCTCGCCAGTGGCCGAGCTGCTCGGATGAGCCGGCGTAGACGATGCGGCCCAACCCCACCCAGGCATGGGCCGCCGCGCACATCGGGCAGTGCTCCCCGGACGTGTAGACCGTCGCGGTGGCCCGATCCTCGGGGGTCATGTTGGCCGCTGCCCATTTGGCGATGTCGATCTCGGGATGCCGGGTGCCGTCGCCTGTCGATTCCCAATTGTGGTCCTCGAACAGCACACGTCCATCGGCGGAGACCAGCACCGAGCCGAACGGATCGTTGTCGGTTGCGAGCGCCGCTTCGGCAAGATCGACGGCTCGGACGAGGTGTCTCAGGTCGCTATCGCTGATCATTTCGCCTCTTTTCCCCAATCGCGGCCATCCGGGTAGACCGCCGGTCCCTTGAGCTCGAGCTTGTTGCTCCATGGATCGAGCACGTAGAATGAGTTGCCCATGCCGCGGGCGCCGCCGTGCAGGGCCTCGCGCTCGATTTTGACGCCGTGGCTGCTCAGATGGGCGCGCATCTCGTGCTCGTCGAAGGGGCTGAGCGCGATGCAGACATGGTCGACGTTGCGGCCGCCCTTGATCGGCGGAACGGCCGAAGCGGCGCCGGGGTGGGTGATGTCCCACAGGACGATTAGCGCCGCGCCGCACCAGACCTGCTCCATGCCGAGCGTGGGGTAGGAATAGCCGGGCTGGCAGCCGAGCACGTCGGCGTACCATTTGGTCGCCTTGGCGAGGTCGTCGACGATGAAAACAACGTGGTCGATCCCGACGAGCGAGAAGGGCGGGCGGGCTTCAGTCATTCTTCCTCCAACGATCGCGTGCCGCATCGTCTTCTTGTTTTGCTTCGACCCAGCGGTCGCCGTCGGGTGTCGCCTCCTTCTTCCAGAAGGGGGCGTCGGTTTTCAGGTAGTCCATCAGGAACGAGGCGCCGTCGAAGGCGGCCTGCCGGTGCGGGGCGAGGGTCATGACCTGGACGATCGGCTCGCCGACGACGAGGCGGCCGTAGCGATGGATGACCGAGACCTTGATCAGGCCGAAGCGGGTGACGGCCTCGGCGATAGCCTTGCTGATCTGGGCTTCGGCCAGTTCGGGGTAGCTTTCGAGCGTCAGGGTGCTGACGGGATCATCGGGGCGAGAACGGACGAGGCCGGTGAAAGTGACGGCAGCGCCCGCACCGGCTGCGGCTTCAAGGAACGCGTTGGTTTCGGCGCCGGGATCGAAGAGCGCTTCCTGCAGCCGGACCGACATGATCAGCCGCCGGTCATCGGGGGAAAGAGCGCAATGACCTTGGCGTTGGCGATCAGGGCGGTATGCGGGACGATTTCGGTGTCGAGGGCAGCCTTGATCAGGTTCGGCTTTTGCATCGCCAGGTCAGCGGCTTCGTCGCGGCTTCTCAGCCACTGAATCAGGTCACCTACGGTGAGGATCTCTGGCGGCGGCGAGACATCTTCCTCGCCGCGATTCAGCCGTTCGCGGAGCCAGGCGAAATAGCGGATCTTCATAGCTCGGGTCCCGAGAGATGCGGCCAAGTGGAGCGAAGATACTCCCATCCGGTCCAGACCGTGAGTCCGCCGGCGATCCACAGGAACAGATGGCTGATGAAGCCCAGTCCGAGCAGCATCGGGGCGGCAATGATCAGGCCGAGCGCAACGAGTTGGACCGTGGTCTTCCACTTGGCGAGGAAGGTGACTGGGACCGAGATGGAGCGGTTGCCCAGGTACTCGCGGAGGCCGGAGACGAAGATCTCGCGCAGCATGATGGCGATGGCCGGGATCAGGTCCCAGCCGTTGAGATCGCGGGTCCAGGCGAAGGTGATGAGCAGCGCGCCGACCAGCAGCTTGTCGGCGATCGGGTCGAGCATCTTGCCGAGCGCCGAGTTGAGGTTCATCTGCCGGGCGAGGAAGCCGTCGAGCCAGTCGGTCACGGCGGCGGCGATGTAGAGCAGCAGGGCGATCCAGCGCAGCCAATCCCAGCCGGCGACGAGGAACAGGCAGATCACCGGAATCGCCAGGATGCGGCCGATAGTCAGCTGGTTGGGAAGCGTCATCAGTTGCGGCGGAATTTGCATGTCGGAAGAAGACGCTATCGGCGTGGCGGGGTCAAGGAGAGGGTTGAGGGGACGATTGAGCGCTACGGATAGAGACGGCCCCTCCCGGCCTCCCCCATGAAGGGGGAGGTGAAGGGTCGAGGCGGCTGCCAAACACGGGATGCCGCGCCTCCCCCTTGTGGGGAGGATGGGAGGGGGCCGTCTGTCTCAGTGGGCTACGCTACCAACTGGCCGGTGACGCGGCGGCGGGTTTCCACCGCTTCAGCGAGCTTTTCGAGTACCGTGACCGTCGAGTCCCAGTCGATACAGCCGTCGGTGATCGATTGGCCGTAGACCAGTTCCTTGCCGGGGACGAGGTCCTGGCGGCCGGCGACCAGGTTCGACTCAGCCATGACACCGACGATGCGCTTGTCGCCGGCGGCGATCTGCGCGCCGACGTCGGCCAGAACCAAGGGCTGGTTCTCCGGGTTCTTCGACGAGTTGGCGTGGCTGGCGTCGATCATCACAGCAGGGCGGATGCCGGCCTTCTCGGCCTCGAGGCAGGCCGCATTGACGCTCTCGGCGCCGAAGTTCGGCACTTTGCCGCCGCGCAAGATGATGTGGCAGTCGTCATTGCCGGTGGTCGCCGCGATGGCGGAGTGGCCGGACTTGGTCACTGCCAGGAAATGGTGCGGCTGGCTTGCGGATTTCACCGCGTCGAGCGCTATGCGCACATTGCCGTCGGTGCCGTTCTTGAAGCCGACCGGGCAGCTCAGCCCCGAGGCGAGCTCGCGGTGCACCTGGCTCTCGGTGGTGCGCGCCCCGATGGCGCCCCAGGAGACGAGGTCGGCGAAGTATTGAGGGGTGGTCATATCGAGGAATTCGGAGCCGGCGGGCAGGCCGAGATTGTTGATCTCGAGCAGCACCGAACGCGCAAGGCGCAGGCCGTTGTCGATGTCGAAGCTGCCATCGAGGTTGGGGTCGTTGATGAGGCCCTTCCAGCCGACGGTGGTGCGGGGCTTCTCGAAATAGACGCGCATGACGATCTCGAGGCTGCCAGCGAGGCGCTCACGGACCGGGGCGAGGCGGCGGGCGTATTCGAGCGCGGCCTTCGGATCATGGATCGAGCAGGGGCCGACGACGACAGCGAGGCGATCGTCAGTGCCGTGGAGGATGTTGTGGAGCGCGTGGCGAGAGCTCAGCACGGTGCGGGTGGCCGCATCTGTACGCGGGAACTCGCCGATCACCTCTTCGGGCGATCGGAGTTCGCGGATCTGTTTGATGCGCAGGTCGTCGGTGGATTTCAGCATTTCGTCGGCTCCTCGGGGTTCTGGGCACCGGCGACAAAAAAGCCGCCAGGTGATCTGGCGGCTTTTTGGGAAATCTCGGTTTGGTGTTTTACGTCAAACGCGCCCCTTCGGCTGCCAGCGGCTTCCGGTGGTAAAATACCAATACGAATAGGCGGCGCGAAGGTTCATGGGCGGGTTTGTAGCCGAGCTTTTCCGACTTGTCACGAGGGAGCGTTAGTCCGTTCGTCGAATACTATTGCTCTGAGCCGTCCTTTGCGGCCGCCTTGATGGCGGCGAAGACGCGGAGGGTGGCTTCGAAGTCGGATTGGTCGAGGTCGGCAAACACCTGGCGGCGGAGGGTCATGACGTCCTCGTTGACCTTGGCGACGACCTCGCGGCCGCGGGCGGTGAGCGAGACGGCGTTGGCGCGGCGGTCGTTGGGGTCGGGCTCGCGGGTGACGAGGCCGGAGGCCTGCAGCTCGTCGATCAGGCGAACTAGCGAGGCGCCCTCGATGCCGATGGCGTCGGCTAGGGCGTTCTGGCGGACATTCTCGCCGAGGCGGTCGATCCAGATCAGGGGCGCGGAGGCGGCTTCGGAGACGCCGTGCTTGGCGGCGGCGGCGCGCGCCATCTTGCGCCATAGGCGGCCGGCAAGCAGCAGGTCCCGCGTCAGGTCGCGAAGCAGGAGTTTGCGGTCCTCCGTAGGCATCAGATCGTATCCTCGTCTCACGTCGGCGGGGCGACTTGGCGGAGGAACAAGCACAAATGAGTGGTGATGGGCAACACCGGGTTGCGCGTGCCCGCCGTGACGAAACGCCTGTGGGCTACTGACGGTGTGCCGCGGCGGTCTAGTTCCTGAGGACCGGAAAGTAGTCGGCCGCCTGGGGTGCCAGCAATTCGCGGAGTTCGGTGATCGGGGCGGTGTAGACGGTGCCTTCGCAGGCCCCGGCGACATGGGGGAGGTCGCCTACCCGGAACTGGACCATGTCGCCTTGCTCGAAGCTGATGCGGAGGTTGGTGGCGATCACGTCGTCGATGCCGCATTCCTTTTCCCACTCGGCGTCAGCTTCAGTCGTGGTGTGATGGGTGCGGATGAACTCGGCGAGAGCCGCATCGGGTCCCCAGCGGTAGTCGAGCGGATCGTGGCTGGCCTCTTCCTGATCGGCGGTGATCTCTGCGCCCTGATTGAAGACCCAGCCCTTGAAGATGCGGCTCAGGTCGAGGAACTCACCGGTTGCGACATCGAGGTTGTAGTAGCGCGCGTGGTTCTCCGGGTAGGCGCCGCCGCACCACAGGCTGCCGGCTTCGATCCACGTCATGACGCTGGGCGAGAGGTAAGTGACCGTGACGGTCTCGTCTTCGTAGCCGGCAAGGGTGTCGATCGAGTGGGCGCTTATTGGGTCCCAGCCGAGGCCGAGATAGGCGTGGGCCGGGCAGTTCAGCGCGTCGGCGCTCATGGCGAAGTGGTTCGACCGGAGGTGCGCGTTAGTGAGGCTGACGTCGGTGTCGCCGGCCCTGATAACGCGGGGATAGGGGAACATGGTGCGGGGGTCGGTGGCGTAGTGGAAAGCCGAGTCGCCCCAGGTGGTTTCGGCCGAGTATTCGAGTGGCACATCGAGCTTGACCCAGTCATAGGGGTCGGTCTCCGCGGTCAGGCGGGCGTCGGACGCGAAGAAGCCGTAGTAGACACTGGCGAGGCTGTCGGCGGTCAGCGGCGGGTCGTACTCGAACGAGCGGGAGCCAACGGCTTCGAGGCTGATCGGGAGGGTCCTGCCGTTGCCGGCCCAGGTACCGGTGAGGCGGGTGCCGGCGGTTTCGAGGTGCCATTTGGCGCCGAGCCGCGGGGCGGGCGGCGTGTCGTCGGCGGTGTTGTCGCAACTGGTCTCGTCGCAGGACAGTTCCTCGGCGAGATCAAACCGGCCGGGCTCGAAGTTGACCGCATCGAGGGGGATGTCGATGCCCTTGTTCATGTAGGCATAGCGGCCGACGAACAGCTCGTCGGGTTCGGCCGGATTGGACGAGAACTCGACGATGATGGGGAGGGTGCCGAGCGTGCCTTTGTAGGTGATAGCGTCGGCCGGGGCGGGGGTCGCGGCGGTGGTGGCGAGCAATGCGATGAGCGTCAGACGCATGGCAGGTTCGATCCCCAGGCCTCGTTGGCGCCCTGCTAACGCCATGATGGTGAATGGTGTCTGAACAGGTTTCCACCCGGAGATGCCCGGCGCGCGGGCTGGATGGATGAGTCTGAACGGAAACTTAACAGCAGTTAATCGACCATGCGCAACGTGCATAGCTCGGGTGCGAAATACCCTACTGGTTGGGTCGGGTTGGCGGGCATATATCAGCGTCACCAAACAGAAGGGGAAACCAAATGAACATCCGTCAGAAGCTTTCGCAGTTCGCCGCCTACAACCGCACCGTCCGTGAGCTCTCGCAGCTGAGCAACACCCAGCTCCGCGACCTCGGCATCACCCGCGACGACATCAAGGTCGTTGCCCGTACTGCGGTCAACTAAGCAGCGTTCTCAGCGATGAGATGAACGAAGGCGCCCATCGGGCGCCTTTTGTTTTTGGGGGTACGCGAGTTACTTGAGTCGTAACCCGAACGGTCCCCTCTCTGGCGATTTCTAAGACTTGGCGAAGGGCCTAAGAACTCGCTTTCTCCCCCGCATGGGGGAGATGGGGCCGGTGGTTCACTAGCTTCCGTTGAAGTGGTCGTAGATCTGTTGGGCGAGTTGGGTGGAGACGCCCGGGACGGCGGCGAGGTCGGCGAGGGCGGCGCGGCCGACCGCTTTGGCGCTGCCGAAGCGCTGGAGCAGGGCGCGCTTTCTCGTCGGGCCGATGCCTTCGATTTCGTCGAGCGGGTTCTTGATGATGTCCTTCTTGCGCTTGGCGCGGTGGGTGCCGATGGCGAAGCGGTGGGCTTCGTCGCGGAGGCGCTGGACGTAGTAGAGGACAGGATCTCGGTGGGGGAGCATGAAGGCCTCGCGGCCTTCCATGAAGAACTTTTCGCGGCCGGCGTCGCGCTCCTCGCCTTTGGCGATGCCGATGAAGATGACCTCCTTCTGGAGGTTCAACTGGGCGATCACTTCGCGCACTGCATTGAGCTGGCCGGCGCCGCCGTCGATGAAGACGACGTCGGGCCAATCCGGCATGCCGGTGTTTTCGTCCTCGGCCTCGGGCTCGCTCTCGTTGGCGAGGCGGGTGAAGCGGCGGGTCAGCACCTCGCGCATCATGCCGAAATCGTCGCCGGGGGTGATGTCGGTCGAGCGGATGTTGAAGGTGCGATAGTACTTCTTGTTCAGCCCCTCTTCGCCGGCGACGATCATGGCGCCGACGGCGTTGGTGCCGGAGATGTGGGAGTTGTCGTAGACCTCGATGCGGCGCGGCGGCTCGTCGAGGCCGAAGAGGGTGGCGACGCCTTCGAGCAGGGTCTTCTGTGTCGCGCCTTCCGCCAACTGACGGCCGAGTGCCTCGCGGGCATTGTTGAGGGCGTGCTGGACCAGGTCCTTTTTCTCGCCGCGCTGCGGGGTCTGGATCGAGACTTTTGAGCCGGCGCGGGCGGAGAGAGCCTCTTCCATCAGATCCTTCTCGCTGAGTTCGTGCGAGAGCAGGATCTGCTTGGGCGGGGTGCGGTCTTCGTAGAACTGGCTGATGAAGGCCTCGAGCACTTCGGCATCGGAGAGCGAGGCGTCGGCGCGCGGACGGAAGGCGTGGTTGCCCCAGTTCTGGTAGGCGCGGAAGAAGAACACCTGCACGCAGAATTGCCCGGCTTCGTGGCCGATGGCGAAGACGTCGGCCTCCTCGACGGATTTCGAGGCGACGTCGCCTTGCGATTGGACGAGGGCCAGGGCCGAGAGGCGATCGCGGAGCAGGGCGGCGCGCTCGAAATCAAGGGCTTCCGCGGCGACGTTCATGTCGGCCGCGAGGTGGTCCTGGACGGACTTCGACTTGCCGGAGAGGAACTGACGGGCTTCCTCGACCAGTTCGTTGTAGTCGGTGATCGAGATTTCGCCGGTGCAAGGGGCCGAGCAGCGCTTGATCTGGTGCAGCATGCAAGGGCGGGTGCGGGCCTTGTAGAAGCTGTCCGAACAGGTGCGGAGCAGGAATGCGCGCTGCAGCGCGGTGATGGTGCGCTTGACCGCCAATGCCGAGGCGAAGGGGCCGAAATAGTGGCCCTTGATGCGGCGGGAGCCGCGATGCTTCTTCAGCTCGGCGGCTTCGTGCTCGGTGGCGATGAGGATGTAGGGGAAGCTCTTGTCGTCGCGCAGCAGCACGTTGAAGCGGGGCTTCAGGCGCTTGATCAGGTTGGCTTCGAGCAGGAGTGCCTCGGCCTCGGTCTCGGTGCGCACGAACTCCATGTTGACGGTGGCTTCGATCATCCGGCGGATGCGGATATCGAGGCCTTCGGGGCGCGTATAGTTGGTAACGCGCGCCTTGAGGTTGCGCGCCTTGCCGACATAGACGACTTCGCCGGCCGCATCGAACATCCGGTAGACGCCGGGCGACGCGGGCAGGGTCTTGACGAAGCTCTTGATAACTTCGGCGCCGTGCAGCGGAGGAGACGTGTCGGTCATTTGCGCCTCGGGGTCGGTCCGCGGCGGGCCGGCCATTCGATATGCTCACCGCCATCGAGGACGATCATCTGGCCGGTCATCGAATCGAGGCTGAGGATCGCGGCGACGCCGTCGGCGATGCCATCGGGGCCGGCGGCGCGGCCGAGTGGCAGTTCGGTGAGGCGGCGAAGGTGGGCTTCGGACGAGACATGCGGCGGCGGCACCGTGGGCCCGGGGCCGATGGCGTTGACGCGAATGCGGGGGGCGAGCGACTGGGCTAGGGTGCGGGTCATGATCCAAAGCACGGACTTCGACAGGGTGTAGCTGAAGAAGGCCGGCGACAGGTCGAGGACGCGCTCGTCGATGATGTTGATGATGTTGCCGGAGGCGCCCTCGGGAAGCTGGGCGGCGAAATCACGCGACAGGAAGGCCGGTGCCTCGGCGTGGACGGCGAAGTGCGCGTCCCAAAGAGCCTCGTCGAGATCGGCGACGGAATCGCGCTCGAAGCTCGAGGCGTTGTTGACCAGCAGGGTGAGTGGGCCGAAGTGTTTGGCAGCATCGGCGATGAGTGTAGCGCGGCGGGCGCGGTCGGCGAGGTCGGCGCCGATGGTCGCTGCTTTGCCGCCGCCGGCGCGAATGTCGGCGGCCCGGATTTCCGCGGCCACGGCTTCGGCTTTTTCGGCCGATGAGCGGTAGTGGATGATCACGGCCCAGCCGTCGCGGGCGAGGCGGCGCGCGATGGCAGCGCCGACCCGGTCGGCAGCTCCGGTGACGAGCGCAATCTTTGGGGCGACGCGGCTGAGATCGGCCGGGGAATGTTCGGGTGCTGATGTCATGAGTCGAGGCGAAAGATAGGGCTTCGCGTGGCCCGCTTCAATTGATGGCGCTGCGGTGCCGCATCGGCAAGTTGAGGGCAATGATGAGTGACGTACGGCAAGCAAAAACCGCAGGTTTGAACCGCGAGAACTTTGGCCCGGCGAGATTTCCCCCATTCATTCAAGTAGGTGCGCGTTGGTGACTACCGACTCTCCACGATCGGGCGTATCGTCGCAATTGCGAGTTGGGGGCCACTCGGCTTCCAAAAGCTGGATCTGAGGAGCGTCCAAATGGAAGCAATTATTCCGATTCTCGTTCAACTGATTGGCGGCGGCGTGGGGGGTAACGGCATCGCGGCCGTGCTGAAGCAGGTTAATCTCGGGCCGGTGGGCAATACGATCGCGGGCGCGATCGGCGGCTGGCTCGGCACCTGGCTGGCGGGCATGATCCCCGGGCTATCCGGTCTCGTCGGTACGGCTGCGGCGGCGGCCGGTACGGGTGGGATGGACATCGGCGCACTCGCCGGGCAGGGCCTGACCGGTCTGGTCGGTGGTGGTCTCTTGACCACGATCGCCGGGCTGATCAAGAACGCCACGATGAAGAGCAGCAGCTGATTGCTCACTTAGTTCCCGCCTCTTGCCCCGAGCCGCAGGCCCGGGGCATTTGACTTCTGCAGAGTTCGTTCCATGACTGAGCCCACAACCGGGCAACCCCGCCGCCGAGCCGACAATGTCGCGCTCGCTATCGGCCTTACTCTCCTCGCCATCGTGATCTTCGGCGTGCAGGACGCAGTGTCCAAGACGCTGGTGCAGACGCATTCGCCGTTTCAGATCGCCATGCTCCGCTTCTGGGCGTTCGCGGCGTTTTCCCTGGTACTGGTGAGCCGGCAGGGGCCGCTGAAGCAGGCGTTCCGCTCGAAATATCCATGGCTGCAAGGGCTGCGGGCGCTGCTGCTGGTGGTCGATATCTGGACGTTCGCAGTGGCGTTGCGAACCGTACCGCTGGCGGAGCTGCAGGCGATCACGCTGGTTTACCCGCTGCTGGCGACGCTGGTGGCGATCCCGATCCTCGGTGAGCGGGTTGGAGTGTTCCGGATCGTTGCGGTGTTTGCCGGGTTCTGCGGGGCGCTGGTGATCATCCGGCCGGGTGGGTTGCCGATCGACGGCGGGGTGTTGTTCGCGCTGGTGTCGGCGACGAGTTACGCGGTCTACATCGCGCTGACGCGGAAGGTGTCGAGCGTCGATACGACCGCGACCAGCATGGTCTATGTCGGGGTGATCGGACTGGCGCTGACGACCGCGACCGGCGTGTTCTTCTGGCAGCCGATGGATCTGACGGCGACGCTGCAGATGGCGCTGGTGATGGTGACTTCGACGGCCTCGCATGGGCTGATGATGGTGGCGCTGTCGCGGGCACCGGCCAGCACGCTGCAGCCATTCAGCTACTTCTCGCTGCCATGGGGCATTTTCCTCAGCTACCAGGTGTTCGGGCACCTGATCGACCCGATCTCGCTGGTCGGCGCGGCGGTGATCGTCGGCGCCGGGTTGGTGGTGATGGCGCGGGAGCGGCACCTGAGCCAGGTGGGGAGGAAGACTGCGGCGACGGCGGCAGAGGAGGAGACGCCGCCGCATTGAGCGGGCACCTGCCGAGGGGCGCGAGGGCGGCGGCTTGATGCGGCATCGTGGCTCCGGCCACCGACCCATCCTCCCGTCAGAGGGGGAGGTGTCGCTCTGTGGATGTGGCGATTGTCGGGACAAGTTTCCGGGCAACTTCTTGAATCGTCGAACCCCCGGGGACATCTGATGAGCGATGGGCGCTGACGCTCCGGGAAGGGGATTGGCCATGGTTGTGCTGCTGGAAATCGCGCTGGTTTTGGGGCTGATCGGCATTGTCGGCAGCTACTTCTTCCGTGGGCGGCGCGATGCCGAGCGGCAGGAGGTGATCGAGCGGCGGGTCGAGGCCTATATCCAGACGATCCGGCGCGAGGGCGGCGGCTCGGAACTGGCGGCGATGGGTGACCTGGAGCTCAAGGACCTGCTGCTGTCGAGCGCCCGAAATCTCAGGGTGCAGGCGGAGCGCAAGTGGTACATCCTGTTGGGTGGCGGCGCCGCGGCGGTGCTGGCGGCTATTGCGATCGGCACCGAGGAAGGCACGCGCGGCTTCGGCATCGTCCTGTTGGTGGCTGCCGTGGCGCTCTACGGGATCAACGAGTTCCTGGGGCGGCGCATGCGGGAGCCGCTGCTGGCGCGTGGCATCGACGTTGAGCGGCTAAGGGTCGAGTAGAGCCGGGGGACGGCATCTGCAGTCGCCCCCTCCACCACCCTTCGGGTGGTCTCCCTCCCCCGCCACGCGGGGGAGGATCAGAGGCGGCGCATTTTTCCGACCATGAAGACGATCGCGCCGGCGATGACCAGCACGATCGGCGCCAGCACCATGAGCGACAGGATCGTGCCGTCGATGTGGATTGTGCCGTTCTTCTGCAGCTCGGAGAGGCCGAAGCGCTCGATGAAGAAGATGCCCAGGCCCACGCTGGCGAGGGTCGAGGCGAGCTTCACGTAAGGCTTCATCTGCTGCGTAGCCATGGGGCACCGGGCGCTGTGTGGTGCGACCTAGATAGGCCGCGCCACGACGCCCGGCAAGCGGGTCAGTTGCTGAAGCAGAACGACGCGTTGGAGCCGCCGAAACAGGCCTGGCTGCGATAGAATGGGTAGCGGTAGCGATAGCGCGGCCGCTCCAGATAGAAGCCATCATCGAAGTAGTCATCGTCGTAATCGTCGTAGTAGCGATCGTCGTCGTCGTAGCGGTCGGCGTTGAGGAAATTGGCGTTGACCCAGCCATCGGCGCCGCGCTGCTCGATGCGGCACCAGGAGCCCCTGCAGTAGTCGACCTCGACCCGCTGGCCGCGACGCAGCACGTCCACCACCGAGTACCCCGTGCCCGGGCCTGAGCGGACGTTGACGGTGCTTGAGGCATAGGCGCTGGCGGCGCTGGCAGCGGTGATGCCACCGGCCAGGGCAAAGAGGGCGCTGGTGACGCCGAGGGCCAGACGATTGAGGGGCATGAGGGGGCTCCTTTCAGGAGAAATCTTTGTCGTAACTGTCCCCAAACGCGGCGAACCTGCGCCGGGTTTCCTGAACTGAAAATGAACGGCGATCCCGAGGTCGAGGCGGCGGGAGCTGGCATCGACGAGCTATGTGCGGCGCTGCGACGATCAGCGACGGGGGCAGACTTTCGCGTAGTCACCATGGATGCAGATGATGCCGCCGTAGAAATCGTAGCTGCGGTAGCGCTTATGCGGCCGCTCGAGGAAGGAATAGTCGTCGTAGAAGCGTTCGCCGCCATAGTAGCCACCGGCATAGGAGGGGCTCTTGTGATCGACGTTCTCCACGTAGCCGTGCTTGGCGTAGTGGCGCGGGGTGGTGAGATAGTTGGCATCGACCCAGCCGTCCGGACCGGGTTGCCGGATCAGGCACCACGGGCCCTGGCAGTAGTTGATGCGGACCGGCTGACCGGCGCCCAGCACATCGACGACCGGATAGCCACCGCCGGGGCCGACGCGGACGTTGACGGCAGCGGACGCGACGACTCCACCGGCAGCGGCGGGAACGAGGGCGAAGGCGAGGGCGGCAAACGTCGCGGAAAGGCACAGAGCGGCTCGAAGCAGGGACATTTCGGGTTCCTCCCTTGGGTAGAAACTCGCGATCTGGCGGAAAGCTGCGGCGCCAGCTTCGGGTATGTCTAACGGCCGGTAAACGAAAGCGCCCCCGGGGGAGGTCCCGAGAGCGCTTCGGATCGGCCCGACTTGCGTCGGATGAAGATCAGTAGCTGGTGCCGAGGCAGAACTGGGCGTTCTTGCCCTCGACGCAGAAGTTGCTGCCGAAGCCGTAGCCGGGCTTGGTCGGGTAGTAGTCATCATCATCGTAGTAGTCGAAATCGATCACGTTGGCGCGGACCCAACCGTCCGGGCCCGGGATCTGCAGCTTGTACCAGTTGTTCCACTGGCCGATGACCTTGACCTTATCGCCTTCATCGACGTTATTGACCACGACGGAGCCGTTGCTGTGGTTCTTCCGGACGTTGGCGTCGTGATCGACATAGGCCCAGGTGGCGGCCAGGGAGGCGCCGGCGGTTGCAATCACGATGGCGGTGGCGAGGGCTGCAGTCTTGATGCTCTTGATGAACATGATGGGATCCTTTGGAGTCTGTTGCGGCATCGCTGCCTTGTCATGAGGTTTAACAGTGCCAAGCTGAACGCAGCCTGAAACCCCCTGACAGAAACGCGCCCCCGGAAACCGGGGGCGCGCTGCATGGACCCGATGGTCCGTGGGGCTTAGTACCCGCCGCTCAGGCAGAACGAGGCGTTCTGGCCGTTGATGCAGAACGAGCTGCCGTAGCCATAGCCGTAGCCGGGGAACGGGCCCGGGAACGGACCGGGGTTGAAATCGAGCACGCCGGACTTCACCCAGCCATCCTGGCCCGGGATCTGGATCTTGTACCAGTTGTTCCACTGGCCGATGATCTTGACCTTCTGGCCTTCCTGGACCCAGTTGACGGTCTGGGAAGCCAGCTGGTGATGCTTCTTCACCTTGGCGTTGTTGTCGACCCAGGCGTACTGGGCAGCCATCGAAACGCCGGCGGTGGCGACGACGACGAGGGTGGCGAGGGCGGCGGTCTTCAGAGCGCGGAAAGACATCTTCGGTTTCCTTCGTTTTTCAGGGTTGGCATCACTGCCTTGACCGTGAAGTTAGAAGGAAGTGCCTGAACCGAAGCTGAAACCCTTGTTTAGGTAGAATTATTTGGCGCCGTCAGCGCAATTCGTTCATCTTTGTGGCGGGCCGCAAACGCCTCACCGGCAGAACAAGCTGCCCTCACAGCGATCGAGCGGATCGAGCGGATCGAAGCCGAGGAACCTGTGCGGGGTGACCTCGAGCTTGGCGCCGGAGCCGACGAGGTAGGAGCCGCGGACCCAGCCGCCGGGTTCGCCGTCGGCATCGAGGAACAGGCACCAGTTGGACTCACGGGTGCAGCGCAGCAGCTGGACCCGGGCGCCCTTTTCGAGCGTGCCGATGGTGCGGTAGCCGGCGCCGGGGCCGCTGCGCACCGGAATATCGGCCGAGGCGCGGGCCGTGCCGCGCGAGGCGGCCTGGGCGGGCATGGCCACCAGGCTGGCGGCGAGCAGGCTGAGGGCGAGAAGGGCGGTGCGCATCATGGGCGGGCTCCGGATGGCCTTGTTGTTCTTGTTGAGGATCAGCAACGCCGGAAAGCGGGCTAAATCGCGGCACACTCATAGAACTGCTGCGTGCAGGAGCCAAGACTGCCGGGGGGTAGGGGGTAGGGTGGTGAAGGCATGGATGCTCTCGGGATGGGTCGAACGTCGGGAGAGTATCCGACGGCGGTGCGACGGGAATAAGAGGTTGCTGCGGGACGGCCGAAGGCGTGCGCCGCTGAAGGCCATCGCCGAGCCTCAGTACGGGATGGGGCGCTTGCGCTTGATTTCGGCGATGCGGTCGGCGTCGGCCTCGGCGCTGAGGTAGCGGCCGCGCTCGAGGATTTCGAGCGTGTATTCGCGGTAGGTGAGGCCGAGGGCGTCGGCGCGGCGGGCGCGCATCACGGCGATGTCGTAGGGCACGTCGTTGAAGGCCTTTTCGCTGGCGGCCTTCCACTCGAAGTAATTGCCGATGCCATTTGCGCCCCAGGGACGCGGAGAGTCGTCGAGCGGCGGGCCGCCGTTCGAGCGCGGATCGGGTGCGGGGCGTTCATCGTCGAGCATTGCGCAATGATCGGCGGCGGCGCCCGGGCAGTCAACGGAGTGGAGTTGATGGCTGGGATGAAGATTTCGAATGGTTGCGCGGTGCGGCGACGAGCCGGTTACTTCGCGGTCACGGTTCCCTTCATCGAGGGGTGGATCTTGCAGATGTAGGCGTGTGCCCCGGCCGCGGCGACCGTGACGGTGGCGCTCTCGCCGGTCGATAGGCGGCCGGTGTCGAAGGCGCCGTCCTTGGCTGTGGCGGTGTGCGGGGCGCTGTCGTTGTTGACGAAGGTGATGGTGTCGCCCGCGGCGACGGTGAGCTTGGCGGGGGAGAACTTGTGCCCCGCTATGGTGACGGTGTGCCCGGCTGCGTCGGCGGGCAGGGCGCCGAGGGCGAGCCCGCCCAGCACCAGGGGCAGGGACAGGGCGGCGACGACGAACGGGTTGCGCATGCGGGCCTCCTCTCTGGATGAGCGCCGAAGGCTAGGAGCCGGCGGGCGGCGACGCAATGCGGAGTCACGGAGTGGTGAAGGCCGGAGCGGCGGGCGCAAAATCCGGTGCAGGGGAGTGGACTCGGCAATGGCCTCATGTCTAGAACGAAACGAGAACATATGCCGGAGACGCGCCATGCCCAGACACACGATTGCCCTCAACGGCCGCACCACGCGGCACCCGAAATTCACCCAGGACGAGGTGGAAGCGCTGCTGCAGAAGGGGTTTCGCTTCGCCATCTATCATCCCGAAGGCGAGGAGTTCCGGCTGAGCCTGCCGCTGCAGACGATCGAGGACCGGACGCATGGGACGCTGACGATCGAGCAGGGGTGAGGGGGCGCCTCAGTTGAGCGGCAGCGGTCAGCTTGGGCGGGGCGGGAAGAATTTTGGGTGGGCCTCGAGCACCAGCCAGCGGTTGCCGACCTTTTTCATCACCTGGACGACATGGCCCTTGAGCGGGGCGCCGCCGGGGCCGGTGACTTCGATGCCGCCCTGCCAGATGGCGAGATCGGGGGTCAGCAGCCGCACCGTGCCGCGCTGCTGGTGAATGGCGGCGCCGGCCATCGGCCCCTCGAACAGCTTCTTGTAGGCGGCGGCGAGCTCGGCGCGGCCGCGCTGCTGATCGCCGAAGGCGCCGACACGAACCCCGTCCTCGGTGAAGAAGGCGGCAGCGCGCTGCGGATCGGCGAGGTTCCAGGCCGCCGTGAACGCCTCGACTTCGGCGATGATCGCGTCTTCTGCAGTGCCCATCGGCGCCTCCCGGCGAGGCGATGGCTGAGGGTTTCGCCTCGATCGAGTGGAGGGTAGCGCGGAAGCGTGGGCGGGGGAAGGACGTGCCGGAGCGCCCGACGGCCGTGGGCCTCGGGGGATGCGGGCAGGGGGACGGGGCCGGCGAGGCTTTGCCTCGGGCGGTAGTCCGCAATGCTAGTGCGAGGCATCGCCTCGCCGGCCGATCGGGGTTTTGGGCTTATCTCCGGCGGGCTTCGGGACATCCCGATGCCGCATCGCCTGACCTCGGCTCCGAGCCTGCCGATCCAGATCCTCGGGGCAAGCCCCGGACGTTTCCAGACAGACCGGTCCGGGCTCCCGTGTGACCGGGCGCCTGGCCATCGGCAGGTCCGTCACAGGACCCGCCCGGCGTTTGCTGGCGGCTTGGCTGTGGTGCAGCCCGGCCGGCCGGATTTGGGCCTGGAGCACGGCGACCCGCACTCCACCCGATCCCCACCCGCGCATCGTTCGTTCGCGATTCCGTCCCGGCGCGAGCAGGTGAGGGGAGGGTAATGGGGGCGGCGGGAGCGGGGATAAGTTTTGTTTGTGGCTACTGAACCGAGCTGGGGATGGGCTGGTGCGGGAAACGTACCCCCCACCCTGTCCCTCCCCCGCAAGGGGGGAGGAGACGCTCACACCTGCAAGAGTGCCGTTAGTGGACGCGATTAAGCCAACCGCTCCGGCCGTCGGTGCCGACTCAGGTCCGCGGGGCTGCCGGGAGGGTGCGGCGGACGGTTTGGCGGACGAGGCGGACCTGGCGGCGGCGGTTGTCATAGCGGGTGGTACTGGTGGGCGTCGGAGGCGGTTCGGGTGGCTTGGCGGCGGCTGCTTCCGGGTCGTCCTCGGGGTTGGGGCGTTGCAGGTTGGGTGGGAGCGGGGTCTTGCTGTGGCCGGCGAGGCGGAGCAGGTGGGTGCGGATGATTTCTGCGGTCATCAGGTTGAGGTCGCTGATCTCGCCATCGAGGCTGGTGAGGGCGCGGGGGCCGAGCCAGCGGGGGTCGGGGTTGCCGAAGGCGTCGCACACGGCCCAGGCGTCGCCGCCGGTGAGCGGGTTGTGGCCGTAGTAGCGCTCGCGAAAACCGGCGACGGCGCGGGCCAGCTGGCGCATGCCGAGCGCGAGGGCGTGGAGCAGCATGGGCGGGGCGAAGACGAGGCCGATGTGGCCGGCGCCGGGCTCGCCGCGCAGCAGCCGCTGGGCCTCGCGCAGCAGCCGGGCGGCGAGCGCGATCACCGCCGGATCGGCGGCAAGGCCCGAGGATTTCATGGTGAGGGCCCAGAGCTCATCGGCGAGCGCGCTGATGTGGGGCGCGATGACGAGATAGAGCGCGGCCTTGTCGTGCGTGGTGTGCGGGATGGTTTCGCGGGCCGGGCGGTGGAGATGGGGCACGGGGCCGGTGTCGTGGTGCGGCGGATCGATGGGGGGAAGGCGCATCGGGGGTTCCTGCTGTGGTGGGACAACAGCGGAGTATGCGGGAGGGTGAGGGGGCGGGGATAAGGGGGGGTGCGGGTCGCGGGTGCTAGCGGCTTCTGCCGTTTACGGGAGCGACGTCGTGGCTTCAGGCTAGAGCGGCGAGACCACCGCTCCAACCCACCATCTTCCGGCGTACACCGTTCGTGTGACCCCGTCCCGTGCGGAAGACGGGCGAGAGTCGTCTGGGAGGAGAGCGCCGGGACAAGGGGGAGATTTTTGTGACGTGATGGGATGTTCACGCGCGGAGGGCCCCTGGATCAGGCGCTTATCCTTGTTCACGGAGCGGTCGCATAGCGCTTTCCACCACCGCAGCTACCTCCCGCGCGGACGAAATCGTCCTTGGGAGACTAAGATTGGCAATAAAGGACAAAAACCCGGATCGCACCGTGGCGTTCTCAATTTTGGCCCCGTCTCGTTGAAAACCCTTCTCAAGTTCCGTTCGGCAGGAGCGAAGCATCTCATCACGGCGCTTATAGGCAGCACCTCCGGGGTCCTGGAACGTTACGCTGAGGGAAGTTCTTCCAGTAGCGATATCGGCTTCAACCTGAACCTGAAATCCACCTGGAAGCATCAACGCGCCTTTGTCTGCAATATCGTCCCACTCATACTGCCAGGCATTTCTCGCGAGCTGCGCCACTATTTCCTCGGCGAATACATCGGAAGTAACCTGAGTGGACGATGTCATTGCCTCAGCGATCCTAAAAAGCCGGTGAGCGAGGCTGCTGAACTCAAGCCGATCGGAGTGGCTGACGGCGGTTGCCTCACAGATTGTTCTCGCCATTCTCATAGGTAAGCAGGTCCAACTGCCGATATATGACACTCTCACGGCGCGATTGACGGCATCCGTCCAACCGTCAGCCATCGGCATATTCGGGATGGGATGCCTTCCGGCGAACAACGCGAAGAGGGTCATGCCTAGTCCATAGCTATCAACCTTGGCCGAACGTGCGTTCCCCAGCTGTTGGCTATCAGTCTGCTCTGGTGCCAAGTATCCAAAATCGTCTCTAGATTCGAACACTACATCCTTCTCGCTGGACCCCTTGTGCCACGACATGTCAAAATCAAGTACCACGAGGTCAGCGTAAGTCTTGTCGGTGTAATCATATCCAGAAACAATTACGTTGGATGGCTTGATATCGCGATGAAGAACCATCTCTGGCAATTTGTGGCATGAATCTACGATTACAGAAATATCCCGCCCAATCGCGGCCTTCGTCAGCCACGGCATGTTTGCAACCTCAGAAAACAATTCCTCAAGACTGTTTCCTGGTACAAGTTCCATCACTATTGTGGGCGGCATCTCGTACGCTGCTATTATCTTTGCGATGCCAGCAACCGACCTATCAGTCAGAATTCGCATCGATCTGCTGCCGCGGCGAAAGCCGCCAAGCATCTCCCTGGCATTAAGAATGTTGTCGTGCATGACCTTGATGGCAACATCCGCGCCTGTTGCAGATTTTGCAGCATACACCGTGCCGAAGTTTCCGCTGCCGAGTTCCGGAAACTGCAGCTTATAGTCGAAGAAATATGCATTGTGCCCGCTGCGGTGCCTGTAGAACGCACGAGTAAAGATAGGAAAATTGTATTCGTCGCAGAACTCCACGAATCGATCGTAGAGCGCGTCCCCGTGCAGGCCATCTAGCGATTTCCACAGTAAGTCGGACAGTGATTTTCGCACCTCGTCGGGAGGGAGAAGGGCGATCTCGTCCGGCGTCTTTTGCTGCAGCGTTGGGTTGAATGCCTTTGGGGGTGCGATGGTGGGGGGAGGTATATCGTCCAGAGACCTGAAGCCTCGAACATTCGCGACGAAGGTGCCTATCGCTGCTTCGTGCTCGGCCTGAGTCGTTGCAGTGTAACGAATTAGCTGAACGTGATTGTCTGCGGCCCATCGGGTAGTTTTCGCATCGCTACGATTGGTAAACCAGAATAGGCGGTGCGGCTCTAGTCCGGCCTGGCGAAGCCTAAGGAGGGGCGCCGACAGTGCAATGTCATCTGCGCTGACACCAACTAGCAGTACGGTGTTGTCCATGTATAGCGACGACAAAAATAAGCTGTGAGCGACGTTGGATGTTAAATTGGTCAATTCGTCCTGATCAAGAACCCACGTCGAACTGTCAATGACATGGCCATGAAGATGAACCAGAAATGGCGATTCTTCTTTAAGGACATTCCATTTATACTGCAGTTCTGTGCCATTTATTGTAGGAATTGGCCTTCCAGGATATGCTGAGGCGATTGCAGTGCTTGAAATTCGGTCAAGGTTGAGCGTAACCAGACCCTTCGGCTTCAGAGCCAGGAGGGCCGCGTATGCAGGAGGTACTTTTAGGTCCGGAGGATCGAGCTCTTGGCGGACCAGCTCGTTGAATGTGGCCGGGCTGAGCAATTTCTTGGCAGATTTGAAGAAAATCCAGTAGTCATCTGTCTTTACGGCCTCCTTAAAGGCAAACGCATCGTATTCGACGCCATTTGCTTCAAGTGAAGATTGGTAGTTGTTAAGTTGTATTTGTAGGTCGGCTCGTAGGCGCTTCCAATCTGGTAATCCAGCAGGAGCACTCAGACCCGACCCAGCCACCAATACAAGTGGTGCAATTCGTTCGCTGACCGCGCGACGAAATAGCTGGTATTGGGGTTCGTTTAGAAAGTTACCCGGCATGGTGCCATCTTCTCAAATCGCGACGCAGCAAGTGGTAGCCGCAAAGGAGCCTTGGGCGCAACAGAAGGAGTACGCAGGTATCGCGACCCTAGGAACTGAGGCTAGGTCAGGGGAGGAACAGCCAAGGGGTGGTTTAAGACTGGCAGTGCCTGCGGTGAATAAAACGATCGCCGTCACTCGTGTAGGATCGGCCCGGTACCTGCCTGTCACCAGTGCTCGATAGTGTTGCAGGCTCGTTGGACGGCATGTTGCGGCCAAGGTCATAGAGACTCGCCTTCCTGCCACGCCTGCTGCTGTGGCTGCACTGGGAGGGATTTGGTCCTGACTGAGAAAAACTTCGCTCGGATCTCTCAGCCACGGCCCGATGTGACATGGGTAATTGCCGGCTCAGACCCCCTAATAATTCGGCTGGAACCGCGTCCGCCATTGCCCGTTCGGCTCCAGCCAGACCGTGTGGTGGGCGTTGTACATGTTGGGCTCGCCGGCTTCGATGGTGCGCATGGTGAGCTGGCAGACCAGCATGGTGGCGGTGGCCTTGATGGCGCGCGACTTGGTGAGCTTCCGTGCCTGACGCTCCCCCCCTTCCTAGCTTCGCTACGGCTGGCGCCTGGCTGCGCTACCAGCCATTCAAGCGTGGCTCTCCAGGCCGGCGCCGGCCGCGTCCGGTCAGTCGTAGACGGGGTTTTTGTTGACGCCGCCGTCGAAACCGGTCCCGGCGTTGCAGGGCCTGGCGTGGACGCGGCAGTAGGTGAGGGCGCCGTTCGCTTTGCAGCTCCGGCCGTGCTCCTCGGCGTTGGTCCACTCGGCGAAGTACATGCCGTAGGCGTCTTCGGTGTGGATGCGCCAGTTTATCTTTGCCTTGTTGAAGGCGATGGCGGCGGTGGGGCCGCGCCCCACGCCGTCCATCGGCCCATAGCAGGTCTTGAGCGCGGCGTTCGCGGGCATGGCGATCGAGAGCAGCACGCTGGCGAGCAGAGCGGCTGTTCCAAGGCGTTGCAGGGAGATCATCAGATGGTCCTCCTTGGTGGATCAGCTTTTCGCGAGCCGTCGACAGCGGGGTCATCCGGATCGCTGGAGGGTGTGAGGGTAGCGAAGCGGGGGTGAATGGGGGGTGACGTGGGTGTTCAGGGGGCGGGGAGGGCGGCTTGACAGGCTATTCTTGATCGTTCATTTTAGAATGATCAATCAAGAATGGTGGTTGCGAGCATGGGGCGGTCCCGGGAGTATGACGAGGACGCGGTGCTGGCCGGCGCGATGGGGGCGTTCCGGCGCCGCGGCTATGGCGGGGTTTCGATCAAGGAGCTGGAACAGGCGACGGGGCTGAAGGGCGGCAGCATCTATCACGGCTATGGCGACAAGGCCGGGCTGTTTGACGCTGCGTTTGCCCACTACAACCGGGCGGTGCTCGGCGGCCGCATCGCGCAATATGCCCCGGAAGCGGCGGGGCTCGGCGGGGTCAGGAAGCTGTTCCTGACGCTGCTGCACGAGGCCAATGGCGAAGCGTTCGGGTGCCTCATCACCAATGCGGCCATCGAGTTCGGCGGGAACGGGATGGGGCATCCCGGCGTCGCCGAAGGGCTGCGCATTCTCTCGGACACGTTCACCGATCGACTGGCCAGCGCGCATGGCGCCGGGTTGTTGGCGAGCGGCGTGAAACCGGCGACCGCGAGCGCGAAACTGCTGGCGCTCTATCAGGGCATTCTCGTCCTGGTGCGCGCCGGCTCGGACAAGGCGGCGCTGACTGCCATGATCAATGATGAATTCGACAACCTGGAAGGTAAGCCGCATGACGCCTGAAACTCTCTGGAGGCGCTAAGCCGCGATCTGGTCGCTCGACGCCGAGGCGCGGGGGAGCGAGCTGGCCGCATGCCTTGCCGAGGACGTGACCTATTGTGACCCGAACGGGCTGATCGAGGGGCAGGCGGCGCTCTCGGCCTATATGGGCGGTTTCCAGCAGAGCGCGCCGGGCGGGGCGTTCCACATCCGCACCGTGCTGCACCATCACGGCCGCAGCATCTCGCACTGGACGCTGCAGGGGCCGGATGGCGCGGCGCTTCAGACCGGCACCAGCTTCAGCACGCTGGCCGAGGACGGCAAGTTCCAGGCGATCAGCGGGTTCTTTCACTCATCCGGCGGAGACGAGCTGCGGTGAGCCCGGGATCGGCGCAGGAGCGGGCGCTCGAGCTGGCCGGGCAGCTGGTTGGCATCGGTCCGGTCGAGGTCGGCCGGTTCTTCGGCGGCGCCGGGCTCAAATGCGAGGGGGTGCAGTTCGGGTTTGTGATGAAGGGGACGTTGTATCTGCGGGTGGATGACGAGACGCGCCCGGCATTCGAGGCGCTGGACGCGACGGCGTTTACCTATGGCGGGCGATCGGGGACTGTGACGGTCGCGAGTTATTACGCGCTGCCGGAGGAGATCGCCGATGATCCGGATGAGCTCGTGCGGTGGGCCGAGCGGGCGTATGGGGTCGCGAGGGCGGCGAGGCGGTCGGTGAGGGGGCGGCGCGGGAAGCTCCTCCCTTCCCAGCTTCGCGACGGCTGCGCCTAGCTGCGCTACCCTCCCCACTAGGGGGAGGGTGAAGGAAGGGGGCCGGCGCTAGTCCGCGGGGTTGGCGTCGAGGGCGTCGAGTTCCATTTCGCGGAGGCGTTTGACTTCGTCGCGGAGGCGAGCGGCTTTTTCGAATTCGAGGTTGGTGGCGGCTTCGCGCATCTCGCGTTCGAGGTCCTTGATGACCGCGGCGAGGTTTGCCCCGACCTGGATCTTTTCCTTGCCGTCCTTGCCCTTGCCGATCGAGACGGTGACGTGGTCCTGCTCGTAGATCGAGTCGACGATCTCCTTGATGTTCGACTTGACCGATTGCGGGGTGATGCCGTTGGCGACGTTGTAGGCGGTCTGCTTTTCGCGGCGGCGGTTGGTTTCGGCCATGGCGCGTTCCATGGAGCCGGTGATGTTGTCGGCGTAGAGGATGACCTTGCCGTCGACGTTGCGCGCGGCGCGGCCGATGGTCTGGATCAGCGAGGTCTCGGAGCGGAGGAACCCTTCCTTGTCGGCATCGAGGATGGCGACGAGCGCGCATTCGGGGATGTCGAGGCCTTCGCGCAGCAGGTTGATGCCGACGAGGACGTCGAAGGCGCCGAGGCGGAGGTCGCGGATGATCTCGATGCGCTCGATGGTGTCGATGTCGGAGTGCATGTAGCGGACGCGGATGCCCTGCTCGTGCATGTATTCGGTGAGATCCTCGGCCATGCGCTTGGTGAGCACGGTGACGAGGGTGCGGTAGCCGGCCTTCGCCACCTGGCGGATCTCGTCGACGACGTCGTCGACCTGGGTCTTGGCGGGGCGGATCTCGACCGGAGGATCGATGAGGCCGGTGGGGCGGATGACCTGCTCGGCGAAGACGCCGCCGGCCTGCTCCATTTCCCAGGCGCCGGGGGTGGCGGAGACGTAGACGGTCTGGGGGCGCATGGCGTTCCACTCCTCGAAGCGGAGCGGGCGGTTGTCCATGGCGGAGGGCAGGCGGAAGCCGTATTCGGCGAGGGTGGCCTTGCGGCGCAGGTCGCCGCGATACATGGCGCCAAGCTGGCCGACGGTGACGTGGGACTCGTCGATGAAGACGAGGGCGTTGTCGGGCAGGTACTCGAACAGGGTCGGGGGCGGCTCGCCGGGCTTGCGGCCGGAGAAGTAGCGCGAATAGTTCTCGATGCCGGCGCAGGAGCCGGTGGCTTCCATCATCTCGAGATCGAACAGGGTGCGCTGTTCGAGGCGCTGGGCCTCGAGGAAGCGGCCGGCGCCGTTGAGCTCCTGCAGGCGGGCGGCGAGTTCCTTGCGGATCTCCTTGATGGCGCCGGTGAGGGTGGCGCGCGGCGTGACGTAGTGGCTGTTGGCGAAGATGCGGATGGAGAGCAGGTCGGAGCTCTTCTTGCCGGTGAGCGGGTCGAACTCGGCAATCGACTCGATCTCGTTGCCGAACAGGGTGATACGCCAGGCTGCGTCTTCATAGTGGGCGGGGAACAGCTCGACGGTGTCGCCGCGGACGCGAAAAGTGCCGCGGACGAAGCCGGTGTCGCCGCGCTTGTATTGCAGCTGGGTGAGGGAGCGGAGCAGTTCCTGGTGGTCGACCTTCTGGCCCTTCCTGAGGTCGAAGGTCATGGCGGTGTAGTCTTCGACCGAGCCGATACCGTAGATGCAGGAGACCGAGGCGACGATGATGACGTCGTCGCGTTCGAGCAGGGCGCGTGTCGCCGAGTGGCGCATGCGGTCGATCTGCTCGTTGATGGTCGATTCCTTCTCGATATAGGTGTCGGTGCGCGGGACGTAGGCCTCGGGCTGGTAGTAGTCGTAGTAGGAGACGAAGTACTCGACGGCGTTGTCGGGGAAGAACGACTTCATCTCGCCATAGAGCTGGGCGGCCAGCGTCTTGTTGGGGGCGAGGATGAGGGCGGGGCGCTGGGTGCGCATGATGGTCTGCGCGGCGGTGAAGGTCTTGCCGGAGCCGGTGACGCCGAGCAGCACCTGGTCGGTTTCACCGTTGTTCACGCCTTCGACGAGGTCGGCGATGGCGGTGGGCTGGTCGCCGCGGGGCTCGTAGCTGGTGACGAGCTTGAACGGCACGCCGCCTTCGGATTTGTCGCGCGGGGCGGGGCGGTGGGGCTTCCACTCCTTGTTGCCTTCGACCTCCTTGCGGCCGTGGAGGATGATGTCCTCGAGGGCCTTCACGGTGGCGGAGATGCCGACGGTCTGGGCGCCGGCCAGCGACTGGCCGGGCATGTTCTTGGCTTTGACCTTCTTCTTGGAGGTCTCCAGCGCCTCGCGCAGCTGCTCCATGACCTCGGGGTCTTTGGCGGCCTGGCGGGAGATGTCGCGAGCGGTGACGCGGGAAGAGTCTTCGTTTCGCGCGCTACGCGCCGCTGGGGAGGGCAGATGGCCGAAGCCGGCCTGGTCGGACTCGCCCATGCCGCCGAAATCCGGGCGATCGACGGAGTTGGCCTTCGATTTGGGGGCCTTGAGCTGCATGCCGGTGGCGGCAGAGCGTGCGGTCTTCTTTAGCTTGGGCTCGAGTGGCTGGGGGACGAGCGGCTGGATGCCCGTGCCACTGGCTTCTGCGGCGCGGCGGGCAGCATTGTCGAGGGCACGCTTGTTCTTCAGCCGCTCCTGGGGGAGGCGCTTGTTGAGGCGCTCATCCTCCGCCTTCTCGATCTCGCCGAGGAAGTCGTCGATGGAGAATTCGGTGGTGGCGGGCTTCTTCTGCGAGGGCATGGCGATCTCGTACAGCTGGCGTCGGCAGCGAGCACCATAGATAGGTGCGCTGTCAGACTCTGTCAGTAGCGGCGTGGGGAGACGCTAGCACGAGAGGAACGTAATGGGAACGGGTGCGGGTCAGCTGAGTGGCGTTTCGACGAACTTTGCCAACTGCCCGATGACGGTGCCCCAGCCGTCGTAGAAGCCGAGTTCGGCGTGCTTGTCGCGGTGGGCGCGGTCGCTGTGCATGACACGGGCGCTGTACTGGGTGCCGCCGTCGACGGCGTGCAGCGCGATTTCCGCCGTGATGAAGCTGCTGGGGGCGGGGCGCCAGCCGCCGAGCA
This sequence comes from Devosia sp. P1_H9, assembly GCF_056405135.1. Taxonomy (NCBI): domain Bacteria; kingdom Pseudomonadati; phylum Pseudomonadota; class Alphaproteobacteria; order Hyphomicrobiales; family Devosiaceae; genus Devosia; species Devosia sp. P1_H9. The sequence goes on along the minus strand of NZ_JBFUCQ010000001.1, from coordinate 232,910 downwards.
GAGCGTCGGTGAAGATGAGGCGCTGCTGCGGTTCGACGAGAAGGAAGCAGCCGTTCATGTGCGGCGCGAAGGGCTGGCCGGCTTCGCTGATTTCGGTGACCAGCGGGCCGCCGGGGACCACCTCGAAGCGGACGGCGCGGCACTTGGCGGGCTCCGGAACCCACCATTGCTCGAACTTGCGGGGCTGGGTCCAAGCCTCCCAGATCGCGGATTTTGGCGCGCGGATGAAGCGCTCGATGGTGAGGTCGCGTTCCGGATCGATCGGTTCAGTCACGGCTGCTGTTCCCTGGTGACGAAGGCTTCGAGGCGATCGGTGCGCTCGCCCCACAGCTTGCGCTGGTCGCTCAGCCAGTCCTCGATTGCGTCGAAGGTTGCCTTCTCGATGGTGCAGGTGCGGACCCGGCCGGACTTGGAGGTGCGGATCAGACCGCTCTGCTCGAGGGCGGTGATGTGCTTCATGAACGAGGGCAAGGCCATATCGAATGGTTGCGCCAGTTCGCCCACGCCGGCTGAGCCAGAGCCCAGGCGTCGCAGGATGGCTCGCCGCGTCGGATCGGCGAGGGCCTGGAAGATGCCGTTCAGTTGCTCGGTGTCTGCGTGCATTTCCGACGCCTAGCACCGGGGTATGCTTAGTGCAATGGCTAAGTATTTTAGAGCCTGCATCACTTAGCCGTTGCGCTAACTGTCTTGCGTTGATAGTTAGCCGAAAGGCAAAGTGTTGGAGATCGAAATGAGACTGGTCGTAATGACGTTCGGTTCGCTGGACGGTGTATATCAGGGGCCGGGGAGCCCGGAGGAGGATCGCAGCGACGGCTTTTCTCGCGGTGGCTGGTTCGTGCCGTATCTCGACCAGGTGTTTCTCGACCAGGCGAGGGAGTGGCTGCAGAAGGCGGGAGGCCTGCTGCTTGGCCGCCGGACATACGAGGGTTTCTCGCGGGACTGGCCGGAGATGAACAAGCCGGACGATGCGATCGGCTTGATGATGAACAGCCTGCCGAAATACGTGGCGTCCTCGACGCTCGGGACCACCGCGTGGGGGCCGGCGACCATCTTGCGGGGCGACATCCTCAATGAGGTCGGAAAGCTGAAGGACCGTGAAGGTGGCGAGCTGCAAGTCCACGGTAGCGGAAGCCTTGCTGGGTCGCTGCTGGCGGCCGGGATCGTCGATGAGCTGCGGTTGGTCGTGGCGCCGGTGATCGTTGGTGCGGGCCACAAGCTGTTCGCCGACGGCGGGGTCGCCACGGCGATGCGGGCGTTGCGGAACGACACGACGCCGGGTGGGCTCAATATCCAGGTGTTCGAGCGGGCGGGCGAGGCGGAATATCGGACCTTCCAACGGCCATAGGCTACGCGCCGCGCATGCACTCGGCAAGAAATGCCACGACGGCACTGACGTGGGGAGCGCCGCGGAGGTCGCGGTGGAAGGCGATCCAGGCGTCGCGGCGGAACGATGCAGGGTCGGCTTCGACCAGCTCGGGCCCGATGCTTCGGGCAAGGAAAGTCGGGAGCGCGGCGACGCCGACACCGGCCTGCGCCGCGGCGCATTGCGTGACGAGGTCGTTGCTGCGGAGTAGCAGTGGGCGATCACCGGCGAGCTGCTTCAACCATTGCTGGTTGGGCGCCTCGTCGAGCTCATGGCTGAGGCCGATGAAGCCACGGTCGGCGACGGGGTGCGTGGCGAGGTAGTCCGGCGCGGCATAGGCGCGGTACGTCACCTCGCCGACGCGGCGGACGACAAGCGAGTGATCGTCGGGGCGGGAGAGGCGCAGGACGATGTCTGCCTCACGCCGCGTGAGCGAAGCGGCATGGGTTTCGCCGAGCAGCTGCAGGTGGAGACCGGGATGCGTGGCGCGGAAACGGTCGAGGCGTGGCGCGACGAGGTGGGAGGCGATCACCGGTGGCAGACTGACGGCCACCTCCACTGCAGCGGTCCCGCTTTCGGCGAAGAGCGAGCGCTCGAGCGTCAGCGCTTCCGTCAGCATGCGCCGCGCCGACGCCGCGACGCGCTCGCCGGCCCCCGTGAGGATGTAGCGGCCGGAGCGGCGGTCGACGAGCTTCTGGTTGAGCCCCGATTCCAGCGCCGCAACGCGGCGGGCCACGGTGCCGTGCTCGACGCGCAGGACGCGCGCCGCCCCCAACAGGGTGCCGGCATCAGCCAGGGCGACGAAATGGCGGAGATCCTGCCAGTCGAGCATTGGGAAATTTCTCACAGCCGGTGCACGTAATTGCCAGATTTTGCACATCCGTGCCGCGATGCAAACTGTGCGCATCAACAAAACGGAGACTGCAGAATGACGAAGATCAGGCGCGTGGTGCGAATCGAGGCCAAGCCCGGAGTGGCGGAGCAGATGCGCGAGGCGCTGCTGGCGCTGCAGCAGGCGACGGCGGCTGAGGCGGGCTGCGATGAGTTCGGCTTCTTCCAGGCGCTGGACCGGGCGCACTCGTTCCTGCTGATCGAGGATTTCGCCGACCAGGCGGCGCTGGACCTGCACATGCAGACGCCGCACACGCAGGCCTTCTTCGCGCGGGACCTGGTGGCCGGCATTGCGCCGATCGAGAGGGCGTGGATGTCCTAGGGGCCGACCAGGGCAGCCGCTGCGGGGGCCGGCCGGCGGCGCTTCGTGGTGGGGCAAGAAGAGGCGGCCGTACACCAGAGCCGCCTCATCTACTCGCGCGTGGGCGGCTATTCAGCCGGAGTGGGCGCCGAAGATGCTGCCGGCCCACGCCATGACGCCGCCGCCTCCGGCATAGCGGCGGAGCCGTGCTGCCAGGTTGTGGCCGGTGAGCGAGCCCATGTAGTGGCAATCGCAGAGCAGGTGATGGGCGTCCTCGTCAGTCATCTCGAAGTAGTCCATCGCGTCGCCGAGCGTGTTGCCGGTGAGGCCGTCGCCGAGCAGGACAGGGTCGCGGTAGGCGAGGGCGAGCGGGGTGGTATCGCCGCCACGATAGGCGCGGCGCTCGTCCTCGGGCAGATACTCAATGCGATACAGCGCTTCCAGCGGACCGCCGTGCCGATCGAGCAGATCGGCCCAACGGCTGAGGCGCTCGCGACGGGTCATCCTAGTGATGGGATTTGCCGCGACGATGGCGGCAGCTTCGCGCAATTGTTCGGGGGTTTGGTGCTTCATGGGGGCCTCCTCGGGGCTTGCACAGGCGGGGCCGCTGGCCGAATTGCCCCGCTGGTGTCCGTGTGCCCGATGCTAGGCCCGCGAGGCGCCCAACGGCTCGTGCCCTGGCCCTGCTTGCTGGAAGAATAGTGCGCTGCAAAGTCGCCGCAATCACGGCGGGTCCCGAAGATGTGACCGGCATTACGCCGATCGGGAGGTGTCGAGGAAGGGTTGGGGAAGAGGTAAGGGTGGAGGCGCGTTCCATCCGAACCCGCCGCTCTCTTCATGCCGGGATGGCGCCGAAGCTGCGGGTGCGGCTGGTATAGTCGGCGAGGGCAGAGTCGAACTCGGCGGGGCCGAAATCGGGCCAGCGGGTCTTGGTGAAATAGAGCTCGGCCTGGGCGCATTCCCACAGCAGGAAATCGGAAAGGCGCTGGTCGCCGCCGGTGCGGATGAGGAAGTCGACATCCTCGGTGCCGAGCTGCGCGGCAAGCGCTTCGGGCGTGAGGCCCTGGCCTGCGGCGGCGAGGATGGCGTCGCGGGCGGAATAATCGATGGCGATGCGCAGGTGCAGACCGGTGCAGGCGGCGGTGGTGCGTTCGGCGGCGGCGATGGCTTTCACGAGGCCGAGCGGCAGGCGGTCGCGGCGGCCGAGGATGGAAATGCGGACATTGTTGTCGCGGAGCTGGCGGGCTTCGACGAGGAGGAAGTGGCGGAGCAAGGCCATGAGGCCGGCGACTTCGGGCTCGGGGCGGCGCCAGTTGTAGGTGGAGAAGGCGTAGAGGGTGAGGGCGCCGACATCGTTGGCGATGGCGGTGCGGACGGCGGCGCGGACTGCATCGGCGCCGACCTCATGGCCGGCGGGACGGGGGAGGCCACGCGCTTCGGCCCAGCGGCCATTGCCGTCCATGATGATGGCGACGTGGAGTTTGTGGTGGGGAGTGGTTTGCATTGTAAACCTCGTGGGTGAGCGTTGGGGGTAGGCATGATTTGTGCTCGGTGACGGGGACTGATGGTTGGGTCGCCCCCTCCACCGGCTTCGCCGGTCCTCCTCCCCCGCCACGCGGGGGAGGATCAGAGGGGGCCGTCAGGTTGGGCGGAGCTTTGGTTGGGCATTCGGAGTGCTGGCCCGCGCAGAGGCATCGCGGACGACGCGTTCGAGGACACCGAGGTAATCGAGGAAGCGCTGGCGGCCGGCGGGGGTGAGGCGGATTTCGGTGAGCGGGCGGTTACCGGTGTAGCCCTTGTGGATGTCGACGAGGCCGGCTTCCTGCAGTACGGCGAGGTGGCGGCTGAGATTGCCCTGGGTCAGGCCGCAGAGGCGCAGCAGGTCGTTGAAGGCGAGGCCGTCGGGGCGGCTGACGAGCGAGGTGAGGATGCCGAGGCGGGCCTTCTCGTGGATGACGCGATCGAGCCCATCATAGGCGAAGGGGGCGTCGGGCTCAGCGGACATTGGCGGCCTCCGAGGCGCGGTGGACGATGGCGGCGACGAGCAGCTGGCCGACGGCGAAGGGCAGGCCCATGTGCCAGGGCGAGAGAGTGTGGTCGGCGGCGGCGAGCATCAGCACGGCGAAGCCGGAGAGCAGGTACCAGGCGCCGGCCAGCGCAATGGCGCGGGGCAGCGAGCGGGCGGCGGCGAAGATGCCGAGGCTGACGAGGATCAGCCACAGGCCGGGCACCAGCCACAGTTGCTCGGGCGCGAAACGGGCGAAGAAGGCGAGGAGCGCGGCGCCGGCGACGCCTGAAGGCACGAAGTTGAGCACGGCTTCGCGGATCATCTGGTCGGCGAGGCCGGCATGATGGCGGCGCGAGCGGCGCAGCATCTCGGCGCCGATGAGGGCGACGGCGAGGATAGCGGTGAGCACCCAGGCGGCGAAGTAGGCGGCGGGTTCGGCGGCGCCGGGGAGGATCGACTGTAGCGCAGCAACCGCGAAGGCGAGGGCGCCGGAGGTGGCGAGGGCAGCGGGACCGAGGCCGAGGAACTCGCTGGATTGCGCGAGGCGGGATTTGATCTCAACGATATCGGCCAGGGCTTTGTCGAGATCGGGCATGGGTGTGGGCTCGGTTTGCGATGCAAAGTAGATTGGCGTGCAAATTGGGGAGGATTTGAGGCAGAGGTATGGGATGGTGGTTGGTTTGTAGGCGGGTTTCTGGAAGTGGGCGGCCTGGGGCGAGGCCTGATCCGGTTGCCCCCCTACCACCTCCACCGCATTCCGTGGCAAACTGCCCTCGCGGCGGGGGAGGGTTATCGTGTCCACTCGGCTTGGCTATTTCCTCATTGCCGACATCACCGGCTACACCCAGTACCTCAGCGCGTCGGAGTTGGAGCATGCGCAGCAGACGCTGACGGCGCTGCTGAATTTGCTGATCCGGGATACGCGGCCGCCGTTGGTGATCTCGCGGCTCGCGGGGGATGCGGTGATCAGTTATGGGCTCAGCGACAACTTCCTCACCGGGCAGACCTTCGCCGAGACGATCGAGGACACCTATGTGGATTTCCGCAGGGCGATCGAGCGGATGGTGCACAACACGACGTGCCCGTGCAACGCGTGCCGGAATATCGGGTCGCTGGACCTGAAGTTCTTCGTGCATCACGGCGAGTTCGCCGTGCAGAAGCTCGATGCGCATGACGAGCTGGTGGGCTCGGACGTGATCCTGATCCATCGGCTGCTGAAGAACCATGTGACCGAGGCGACCGGGTTCCGGGCCTATACGCTGTTCACCGATGCGGCGCTCAACAAGCTCGGGCTTGGGACCGAGGGGCTGGTGGTGCATGAGGAGAGCTACGAGAATTTCGGCACCGTGCAGGTCTGGATCGAGGACATGCACCCGGTTTGGGAGGAGAAGCGCCGGCTGACGCGGGTGACGATTCCGCCGGATCGCACGCTGATGCAGGTGAGCGCCGAGATCGACCTGCCGCGCGAGCGGGTGTGGGACTATCTGGTGCAGCCCGAGCACTACATGGTGCTGCTGGCGGCGACTCGCCTGGACGTGAACCGAAAGAGCGGCGGCCGGGTGGCGGTCGGCAGCGTGTTCCAGTGCTACCACGGGGATGCGATCATTCCGCTGACGGTGCTGGAGTGGGAGCCGTTCGAGCAGATGGTGGTGGAGTACATTCCGCCGATCCCCATCAAGGGGGTGACGGGGCTGACGGAGTTGCGGCTCGAGGAGACGGCGACGGGGACTCGGCTGACGCAGATCTTCAGCAAATCGAGCGGGCCGCTGGTGGGGCGGATGATGGCGGACGCGGGGTTGAAGTCGTCGGCCAAGGAATTCCAGCACGACATGGATGCGTTCAAGGCACATATCGAGGCGGACCACGCGGAGCATCGCGATGAGATGCCCCCGCCGGTGTTCATTGGCGAGGCGGAAGTGGGCGCGGCGGCGCGGGCCAGCCTCTCGGCGTAGCCAAAAGCTCAGTCGAAGTTCCTCGAACTTCGCAGCTTCTTGACAGCTCCCCGCTGGGTCTTGCCTTCGAGGCGGCGCTGCTTCGAGCCGAAGGTCGGCTTGGTGGGTCGCCGCGGTTTTGGCGGGACGAGGGCGGCGCGAAGCATCTGCGTCAGGCGGTCGATGGCGTCGTCGCGGTTCTGCGGCTGGTTGCGGAACCGATTGGCGGTGATGACGATGACGCCGTCGGTGGTGAGGCGGCTGCCGGCGAGGGCGGCGGCGCGGTGCTTCAGCGGCTCGGGGAGCGATGGCGAGCCCATCAGGTCGAAGCGGAGCTGAGCGGCGCTGGCCACCTTGTTGACGTTCTGGCCACCGGGGCCGGGACTGCGAATGTAGTCGATGCCGATCTCCGCAAGCGGGAGATGCACGGCGCCGCCTATGTGGATGGAGTCAGGAATGAGGAGGGCTCCGCTGGATTGGCGGAGACTAGCATGCGGCGCCGGGGATTTTCAGCCCCGGCTCAGACCTCCAGCTCTAGCGGTTTGTTCTTCAGGTATTTCAGCTTGAGGCGGCCGTGGCTCTGTTGCTTGGCCGTGGCGAGTTTCTGCTCGATAGCGGCGAACTGGGCGAGGCACTTGGTCAGCTTGTCGGACGGCTTGTTGTTGTTCTTGGCCATGAACGCGGCCTGCTGCTTTTCCAGGTAGGCCGTGCTGCAGTTGAGCCAGATAGTGAACGGCTGGCCAGCCTCCGGATTGGGCGAGAGCTTGTCGGCCGGGCCGAGGCGTGAGTCGAGCAGAACTTCGAGGACGCGCAGGTCGGGGTTCTCGTGCTCGCCATTGGCGCAGATCAGGTAGTTGTCGGCGGTGATGCGCTTGACGAATGCGCGGTCGAGATTGTTCTCGGAACCGTGGTGCTGGAGCTTCAGCACGTCGACATGCAGCCCCCCGCCATCGGCGAGGCGGCCGTGATGGGTGAGGCCGGCGAGGATATCCTCGGAATGGCCGTCGCCGCTCATGATGACGCGGGTGGTGCCGCCGCCGGCCTTGGGCTCCTCGAGCAGCAGCATGAGCGAGGCGAGGTTGGGTTCGGTGACGCTCTGGCGGTGACCGAGTTCGTCATCGATCGAGACGCCGAAGCCGGGCGGGACCGGGCCTTCGTTGTCCTCGAGCCAGGCTTCGAGCTTGGCGACGCTGCCGGCGTTGCCGGCATCGGCGAGCCAGTTCTTCCAGTATTTGCGGAGGATTTCGAGATCCTTCTCGAACGGGCCGATGAGGCGGACTTCGAGGGTGCTGCCGGGGGCGAGGCTGATCACCTCCTGGCCGCGCACCATGGCGAGCAAGTGACCGAATTCGGCGTTCAGCGGGATGTTCAACTGGTCGGCGGCGATGCGGCGCGACACCTTGATGGCTTCGGGGATGGAGTTGGCGACGGAGCGGAAGGCGTCGGCGAGGCGAAGCAGGGTCGGGGTGGAAGAGCTGGAAAGGCTGTTGGCGCGGGAGGCGAGCACGCTGCCGATGGCCTCGGACTCATCGACCATGGTCTTGAAGGCGTTGTGCCAGATGCGCTTGACCTCGGGCGGCTTCCGGAAGGACGGCTTGGTGGCCGGCAGGCCGTGGCCATGCTTGTGGTCGTAGACGCGCCAGAGCACGGTGTCCTCAAGCAGTTGCAGGACGCCCGCGATATGGTCCTGGTCGACATGCGAGACGTAGACCAGATCCAAATGCTTGCCGGTGTCCTCGGCCCATTTGCCGAGGAAGCCCCGTGCTTCGGCGGCATAGGCGTCGGGCATGCCGCCGTCGGCGAGGATGCTGACGGCGCCGGCTTCGAGCAACAGGCAATCGCCCTTGCCGGAGGGCAGGAGAGTGATCTTCATGACTTGTCCTCGGCGGTCGGGGGGCGGCGGGTTGGAACGGCTTTTGGAGGGGCGTTGCGCCGACGCGCCGGGCCGGCGGCGGCAGCGCCGGCGGCGATGGCCGGCTTTGCCGGAGCCGACTTCTTGAGCTCGATGCGATCCAGTGCGCGTGAGGCCTCGGCGACGCAGGCGGCCGGCGAGATGACGCCGAAGCCGAGATCGTTGGCCCATTTGTAGGTGGCGCCGGGCAGCGGGCGGGACGTGGCCTTGATGATGCCGAGGATCTGCGCGGCGGTGAGCGTCGGCTCGGCGGCGAGCATCAGGCCGACGACACCCGCGACATAGGGACTGGCCATGCTGGTGCCGGTCATCTCGATCCACAGGTTGTCCGGGTCGCCAAAGCCGTTGGCGGCGACGATGCGGGTGCCGGGGGCAGTGATGTCAGGTTTCAGGCGGCCGTCGCGGGTAGGGCCCTGGCTTGAGGTGATGTGGGCGCGACGCTTCAGTTCATCGAGATTTGCGACGGAAACGACGCGCTGGCCGCAGGCGAGGGCGCTGACCGACGAAGTGTCGACATGCGAGGCTTCGGTGAAGAACGAGGGCCAGAAGTAGTTGCCGTCGCCAAGATCCGCCGGATCGTCGCGCTCGATCCAGGCGTGAAAGGCGCCGTCGCGGATGACCCGGCCATGCAGCCTCACCTCCCAGGTGCCTGAGGGGATGCCGACGATCACGTCAGTGCCGAAGAATGGGCTGAGATAAACGGCGATGTAGTTGGCGCCGTTGGTGGGGTGGTGCAGCTCGTTATAGACGCTGATCAGGGTGCGGTCGGGCAGCTGATGGTTCTCGATGAACTCGCCGGGCTGCACCGGGCCGATCCAGTCGCCATCGGGCGGGCGGATGCTGATAGCGAAACGGTCCTGCGGCTCGTACCAGATTTCGAGTTCGTTTTCCGAGGCGTCCTTGATCTTGTCGCCGACCACCTGCCACTCGAGGATATGGTCGAGGCCCTGGGCGTCGATCCTGCCGCTCGCGTGGATGCGGCCCATCATGTAGCCGAGATCGTCGGGTGCCTCGGGTCGTTCCTGGCCGGCATTGCCGGCGGCGATGCAGATGGAGCGGCCCGGTTCCGTGAGCAATGCATCGATCCAGCGATCGAGGATGCTGGATCCGTCATGGGCGTGGCCGTTGGTGCCCAGGCTGATGTTGATCGAGATAGGGCGCTCGCCGGCGAGATCGAGCAGGTAATAGATGGCATCGAGCAGGGTGGTGGAATCGTAGAACGAGGTGCGGCGATCCATCTCGTCCTCGGGCACCGCGATCAGCACCGCCGCGATCTCGGCGCCGCTGCAGATGCCGCTGTTGCCGGCGGCGATCGAGGCGACATGGGTGCCGTGCGATCCGACGACCATCTGGGATTGCGGCTCGAGATCGTGTGGCGAGACGTGGATGGCCTCGGCGTCGGCGAGCGCCGCCTCCATCGCCGCAGCGGTGATAACCCGGCCGCGCTTGAGGCCCTTGCGGTCGCGCCCTTCCTTCGCGCCCTGGTCCCAGATGCTGACGAAGCGGGACTTGCCGGCGGAGATGAAGTCCGGATGGGCCCAGTCGAAGCCCTCGACATCGATGATGCCAATCATCATGCCCTTGCCGTCGCCGAGTTGAGCCGCGGTGGCATCGGGCGCGCGGGCAGCGGGAGCGGTGGCGCCAGCGCTGCCCTTGAACGGGCGCGGCAGCTTCAGTGCGTCGGCCGGCTCGATGAAGATGGTGCTGCCGTCGCGGGCGAGATCATATGCCTCGTCGAGCGACATGCGCCGAGTGCCCATGCCGCGCAGGGTCTGCTGGCCGGCGACCGGCGGCAGCGTGTCGGTCGCACGCACGAAGACGCTGACTTCGACGGCCTCGCGCTGCGCCTGCACATCGACGCCGCTCTTCTTGGCGGTGCCGCGACGCGGCGCGTCGGCGGGCGCTATGGCCGTGGCAACGGGCGGCGTGACCGCGGCCAGTTGCTGGGTCTTTACTCGTAGTGCCGGCTGTACCTCAGATTTGGCGGAACTGACGTCCGGGTCGCAATTAGAGAACATCCGCAGCTTCGGATGCATGTTCCGCAGCACAACATTCTGCCACCTGTCGTTCATCGCATTCGCCCCCGAGCCGAATATTCAGATACCGACAGAATAACTGATGGCGGATGATGTCAGTAGATATTGTCACAAGCAACAGGGCAGCGTGTATTTATCGTTGCAGTGGAAATCGCGTGCAGAACGACGGTTTGTTGGCGGTCGATCCGCGTCCATGACCGAGCCACAGGTGGCGTTGAGGATGGCGCCGCTGATGGCCGTGGCGCGGTCGGAGGCGGCGAAGGCGGCGGCGCTGGCGAGCTCGGCGAGGGTCGTCATGCGGCCGAGGACGGTGCCTGAGGTCATGTAGGCTTTGAACTCCTTGAACATTTCGGCGTGCTCGGGGGCCACGGGCCAGGTCTCGGGCATGGCCTCGGAGCGGAGGCAGACGACGCGGATGCCGTGCGGGCGTGGCCGCCGCGGTATTCGGGGGTGGGGAAGGGGGGCTGGTGGAGTGCTGGGTGGTGCGGCCGGCGACAGAGCAGCATATGGCGGTGATAAGGCGCTGAACGTCGGTTGCGGAAACCACTCAGTTTTGAGTCGCGGGGCTCGCCGTTCCCGGGAATTCGGTTCCACAGGGCAAAAAAAGCTCTCGAAGCGCGAGATCGGCGCAAAGCCATCAGTCGACAATGTATAGTGATTTAGTAGTTTAATAGGCATCGAAGCCGGGCATGGAGCACGGCACCGGGGACAGATGCCGAAATGACCACCGAGAACAGACAGCTCAAGCTCGGCGCCTTCATCATGGCGACTGGGCACCATATCGCGGCCTGGCGCCATCCCGATGCGGACGCCGACGCCGGGCACAGTATCGACCATTATCGCGGGCTGGCCGAAACGGCGGAAGCCGGCAAGTTCGACCTGGTGTTCGTGGCCGACAGCCCGGCGGGTTGGGATGGCGACAAGGACCCCGAGACACGCAGCCGGGTCAGCCATTCGGCGCATTTCGAGCCGGTGACGCTGTGGTCGGCGCTGTCGCAGGTGACCAGTCACATCGGGTTCGTGGCGACGGCTTCGACGACGTACGAGGACCCGTACCTCCTGGCGCGCAAGTTCGCCTCGCTGGACCATGTCTCGAAGGGCCGCGGTGCCTGGAACGTGGTGACGACTGGCGCCGATGTGTCGAAGAACTTCTCCATTGCCGGCCACCCGGCGCACGCCAATCGCTATGAGCGCGCCGAGGAAGTCGTCGATCTCGTCCTCGACCTCTGGGACAGCTACGAGGACGATGCGCTGATCCGCGACAAAGAGAGCGGCATCTTTCTCGACCCCAACAAGGTCCACAAGGTCAACCACCACGGCAAGTTCTTCGATGTCGCCGGGCCGCTCAACGTGGCGCGCTCGCCGCAGGGCCGGCCGGTGGTGGTGCAGGCCGGCGCTTCCGAGCCGGGCCGTGAGCTGGCGGCGCGGACGGCGGAGGTGATTTTCACCGCCAACCAGACGCTGGCCGACGCGCAGGAGTTCTACTCCGACGTGAAGGGGCGGCTCGCCAAGTTCGGTCGCCGGCCGGAGCAGCTGCTGATCATGCCCGGGATCTTCCCGGTGCTGGGGGGAACGGAGAGGGAAGCGAAGGAGAACTACGAGTTCATCCAGTCGCTGGTGCACCCGACGATCGCCTGGTCGATCCTCAAGCAATACTATGTCGGGGTCGATCTCTCGGGCTATTCGCTCGACGACAAGGCGCCGCCGCTGCCCACCGATACCGAGCTCAACAAGAGCCGGCTGAAACTGGTGTCGGACCTCGCGGCGCGCGGGCTGACACTGCGGGAACTCTATCTGTCGCTCGCCACGGCTCGTGGGCACCGGACTGTGGTCGGGACGCCCGAGCAGGTGGCCGATGCGATCGGGGAGTGGTTCCACGGTGGGGCGGCGGACGGGTTCAATATCATGCCGCCGGTGCTGCCGACGGGATTGACGGACTTCGTCGACCAGGTGGTGCCGGTGTTGCAGAAGCGCGGCTGGTTCCGGACCGAATACGAAGGCACGACGCTCAGGGAGAACCTCGGGCTCAAGCGGCCGGTCAATCGGTTCGTCGAGCGTGCCGAAACCCTGGAAGAGCGGAGCGCCTGATGACCAACAGCCTCAAGATTGTCGGCTTTGCCGGCTCGTCGTCGCAACCCTCGCGTACCCGCAACCTGGTCGAAGCCATAGCCGGCGCTGCTGCAAAGCGTTCGGGCGCAGCGGTGTCGATCTATGACCTGACGGAGATCCACCCCTCGCTGGGCTCGACGCTGGACCCGCGGCAGGCGCCGCAGGATCTGCAGGAGCTGATCGCGGAGATCACCACCGCGGATGCGCTGATCGTCGGGTCGCCGGTCTACAAGGGCACGTATACCGGGCTGTTCAAGCACCTGTTCGACCTGATCGAGCCCAAGGCGCTGAAGGACAAGCCGATCGTGTTGTCGGCGACCGGCGGCAGCGAGCGGCATGCGCTGGTGATCGACCATGGGCTGAGGCCGCTGTTCGCGTTCTTTTCGGCCGATATCATCGCCACCGGGATCTACGCGACGGAGACCGACTTCGCCGAGCACCAGCCGCACAATTCGCTGCTGCTGGGCCGGATCGAGCGGGTGGCCGAAGAGCTGAACTGGCGGCTGCAGAGCAAGCGTACCGAGGCGGCGGGGCCGCTGCGGGCGATCGCCTGATTTTTCCCTTACTGATGGAGACGACCATGATCGATCGCAGATCGACACTGAAACTGTTTGCCGCCGCTTCGGCGCTGGCGATTATACCAGGCGCCGCGCGGGCGCAGGACAGCGCCAAGGAATTCCGCATCGGCTGGCAGAAGGGCGGCGTGTTCGCGCTCGCCAAGACCTCGGGCGCCCTCGAAAAGCGGCTCGAAGCCCGCGGCATCAAGGTGACCTGGTCTGAGTTCACCTCCGGTCCGCCGCTGCTCGAAGCCCTGGGCGCCAACGCCATCGACTTCGGCTCGACCGGCGACATCCCGCCGCTCTTCGCCCAGTCGGCGGGCGGTGATCTCGTCTACATCGCGGCCACCAAGGGCAGCGTCGCGGGCTCGGCAATTCTGGTCAAGAGGGACTCGCCGATCCAGTCGATCGCCGATTTGAAGGGCAAGAAAGTTGCGTTCAAGCGCGGCTCCAGTTCGCACAACTTTGCGGTCAAGGCGCTGCGCTCGGTGGGGCTGGGCCTCAGCGACATCGACGCGCTCGATCTCGGGCCGCCGGATGCGGCGCCGGCCTTTGCTAGCAACCAGATCGACGCCTGGATCATCTGGGACCCCTACTTCGCGATCGCCGAGCAGGACCCCGACACCCGCGTGCTGGTGACCACCGAAGGGCTCGTCGATTCGTGGGGCTACTACCTGGGTAACGGCACCTATTCCAAAGCAAACCCGACGATCGTCGCCGAAGTGATCGACGAGCTCGCCAAGGTGGGCAAGGCCGCGCAGGCCGATCTCGACGCCACTGTCGGCCTGATCTCGCAGGCGACCGGCGTGCCCGAGCCGATCCAGAAGATCGTCCTGACCCGCAAGGGCGCCGACCTCGGCAATATCCTGGCGCTCGACGATACCATCCTCGCCTATCAGCAGGCGCTCGCCGACGAGTTCTTCGGCCTGGGGATCATCCCCAAGAAGCTCTCGATCGCCGACGTCTGGTTCACGCCAGAACTCTGAGGAGAGGCCAAATGACCCTGGTTGCCGATCTTCCCAAACAGGCCGCCCTGCCGGGCGGGCCAAACCTCCGCCAGGCCGGCCGCTGGATTTCGTCCCGGCTGGGCGGCGCGCTCCCCCTGCTTCTGCCGACGGCCATCGTCGTCGCATGGCAGGTTGCGTCGAGCCTGGGATTGATCGGCAACCGGCTCATGCCGGCGCCGCTCGACGTCCTCCGTGCCTTCTGGGACAAGACGGTCTCGGGTGAACTCGGGGTCAATATCGCGGTCAGCGCGCAGCGGGCGCTATCGGGGCTTTTCGTGGGCGGCTCGATCGGCTTTCTGCTCGGGCTCGCCAATGGTGTCTCGAGCCTGTCGCACCGGCTCACCGATACGACGCTGCAGATGCTCCGCACCATTCCCAACCTGGCGCTGATTCCGCTGGTGATCCTGTGGTTCGGGATCGGCGAGGAGGCGAAGCTGTTCCTCACCTCGCTCGGGGTGTTCTTCCCGATCTATCTCAACACGCTGCACGGGGTGCGGACGGTTGATCCGCAGCTGATCGAGATGGGGCGGGTGTACGGGATGAGCGGCTGGACGCTGTTCCGCAAGGTGATCTTCCCGGGCGCGCTGCCCTCGATCTTTGTGGGGCTTCGGTTCTCGCTCGGCATCATGTGGCTGACGTTGATCGTGGCCGAGACGATGAATGCATCGTCGGGCATCGGGCACATGGCGAACTCGGCGCGCGAATTCATGATGACCGACGTGGTGGTGCTGGCGCTGGTGATCTACGCGCTGCTCGGCAAGCTGGCCGACGCCACGGCGCGCTTCCTCGAACGGCGGACGCTGCAATGGCATCCCGCATACCAGACTCCGGCGAAAGGGTGATCCGATGAGCCACATCGAACCAGCACGCAAGTTCAACGCGTGGGGCAAGACGATCGAGCCCGAGTATGGCCCGCGGGCGCCGTCCCCTGCGGTAGAGCGCAGCGGCGCGGTCGGCATCCGCATCGAGGGGCTGGATAAGTCGTTCGGCAATGTCTCGGTGTTGCGCGGCCTCGATCTCGAGGTGCCGGCCGGGCAGTTTCTCGCCATCGTCGGCAAGAGTGGGTGCGGCAAGAGCACCTTGCTGCGGCTGCTATCTGGGCTCGACGAGCCTACCGCTGGACGGATCAGCTTCATTGGTTCGGCCGGCGAGACGGTGACGCCGAATGCCCGGATCGTGTTCCAGGAGCCGCGGCTGCTGCCGTGGGAACGCGTCGCCGGCAATGTGGCGGTGGGACTGGGACCGGGTCAGACCGGCCGCACGGCGCGGGACAAGTCGCTGGCGGCGCTGCGCGAGGTGCAGCTCGACGAGAAGGCAGACGATTGGCCGTCGCAACTGTCGGGCGGGCAGCGGCAGCGCGTGGCGCTGGCCCGGGCATTGGTCAGCCGGCCGGACTTCCTGGCGCTCGACGAGCCGCTTGGAGCGCTCGATGCGCTGACCCGCATCACCATGCAGGGACTGGTCGAGCGGGTGTGGCAGGAGCAGGGGTTTACGGCATTGTTCGTGACGCACGACGTTGCCGAGGCGGTCGCGCTGGCCGATCGGGTGATCGTGCTGGACGAGGGGAAGATTGCGCTCGACATCTTGGTCGAACACGAGCGCCCGCGCCTGCGTGGCGCCGAGGACCTGGCGCGGATCGAGCGGCAGCTGCTCGACGCGATCTTCCGGCGCTAGCACGATGAAAAACGCCGCCCTGTGAGGGGCGGCGTTCGGGGGGGCGAAGCGAGCCGGGTTAGCGGACGCGGATAGAGCTGATTTCGCCGGTGGCGCCACGGAGGTTGCCGACGGTGCGCGAGATGACGATGCAGCGACCGTTGAAGTTGGGGCGTTCGCAGATGAGAGCCTGGGCATCGCCGCGGACTTCGATGGACGAGATCGTGTCGTCCCAGCGGCCGAGGCGAGCGAGACGCTCGCCCGGGCGGGCGCAGAAGCTGTCGCCGCGCAGGTTTGTGCGCTCGTAGAAGCAGACGCGATCACGAGTGCCGCCCGGACGGCCGGGACGAATGTCGAAGCCGCCGGAGCCGACCTGGAAGCTGAAGCCGGGGACGTCGAAGCCAATGCTGACGTCGACGTCGGGGCGGCCCGGGCCCGGGCGATCAGGAACGATGACGCGGGTATCGATGTCGTCTTCGTCATCGTAGCCCGAACCGTCGTCGTAACCGGAGCCGTCGTCATAGCCGGAATCATCGTCGCTGAGATAGCTGGCGGAGACCCAGCCATCGGGGCCGGACTTGAGCACGTAGCACCAGCCGCCGGAACAGCGGTCGATCTCGACCTCCTGGCCGGGGCGGAGCACGTCGACGACGGCGCCACTCACTGGTGCGCTGCGGACGTTGACGGTGCTGGTGGCGACGGCCGCATTGGCCGCGCTGGCGAAAAACAGGGAGCCGAGCAGCAGCGCGGCTGCTCCTGCCAATTTGATGGGGTACATTTCGGGGAGTCCTCTCTTTGTGACGCTGTGGGGCGTTCCTTGGGCAGGCCTTGGGTCGGTTGTCGCCGCGTGGCGAGAACGGCCGGCCGCCAAGTGAGTTCCAATCCTTGGTGGGGAATGCGTCCAAAATGCAAACGCCGCCCCGCAGGGCGGCGTTCGGGTTTCGACCATGGCGACGGTCAGTTAACTTCGAAGGACGAGATGTTGTTGTTGAGCTGGTTGGGCAGCGAAGACTTCGACGAGCTGATGTCGGCGCAGATGCCTTCGAGATCGAAATCGCGGCAGACCAACACGTCGGCATCGCCGAACACTTCGATCGACGAAATCGAGTCGTTCCAGCTGCCGCCGAGGGCGTCATCGCTGTCGCCGGGCTCGACGCAGAAGCTCTGACCGTTGAAGTTGGCGTTCTTGTAGAAGCAGACCTGGTCTTCCTCGACCGGCTCGGGGAGCGGCTGGGGCTTGGGCTGGTTGCCGACGCCGATGGAGATGGACGGCTTGCCGTCACCGCCGACGCCGAAGCTGAAGCTGAACGGCACGTTGGAGGCGGGCTTGCCCTTGTTGAGGCCGCCGAGGCGGTTCTGGCGCACCCAGCCGTCGGGGCCGGGGATCTGGATCAGGCAGACGGTGCCCTGGCAATCGACGACGGTGACCAGCTGGCCGGCCTCGACCGAGTTGACCACCGGTGAGTTGGGGTTGGCGGTCTTGCGGACGTTGGAGTCCTGCAGCACATGGGCGTTGGGGGCGGCGAAGGCAGGCGCGACGGCTAAGCCGGCGAGCGCGGCAAGCGCTGCGGCGGCGACGAGGTGGAGACGCTTCATGATGTGTTCCCTGATTGGCGGGCCGGGTCCGGTTCCGCGGGCGCAGATCGGTGCAGGCAGGTGTGCTGCACGCCAATGCGGCCGAGCACAGGATTATTCGCGATTCGAAAGGAAATCGACTGAATTACAACGGAGAAACGGCCCGCGCCGGGGGGCTGCGGACCATTTGTACTGGAGCGCGAGGCGGGCGATCAGTAGACCCGCATCGAGCTCACGTTGTTGTCGAGGAAGCCGTGCAGTGCGCCTTCGCTGTCGTTGATGCGCTCGCAGTAGCTGTGGAAGTCGCGATCGCGGCAAAGGTCGACCGAGACATCGCCTTCGATGGAAACGGAGGAATAGCGATTGTCGGCATGCAGCAGCAGGAAATCGCGGACGCGGGCGCCCGACTTGGCGCAGAACGCGTCGCCGGTGAAGTTGTGGCCTTCATAGAGGCAGACGAGGCCCGGGCCGCCCGACTTGTAGGGGATAGGGGCGAGTTGCCACGGGTGGCGGATGACCTTGCCGAAGGCGATGTCGTAGAGGCTGGTCCAGCCCGCGACGTGGCCGGAATGGACGCGGCACCACTGCCTGGAGCAGCGATCGACATAGACGCGGACCTTGCCGTCGATCTCGCCGGTGACGTCGTAAGCAGTGCCGGGCCCTTCGAACAGCACCAGGGGACGGACCGACCAGGCCGGGCTGCCGACCGGGGCCGCGGTGGCGGCGAAAGTGCCGAGAACAAGAACGGCCAGTGCAGTCAGGCTCGCCAAGAATTGCTTCATCGAAATGCCCCGAACCGAAAGATCAACTCAGGTGAGCGTAGCGTCCGCGCATGACGGTTGGAAGGGTGGAGCAGCAACAGGGTGGAGGAAAGTTTGCGGAGGAAGGGCGCCGCGCGGAATCCCTCGCGCAGCGCCTCCCCCATCATCACCGGGTAGAGGCCACCCATCCCGGGACGTGATGGTGGGCAGATTGCCGCTTCGCGGCTGAACGGGGGCTGAACCGGGCGCTCAGACTGGCGTCGGATCAGCATGGGATGACGCGCTTTTGTCCGTTTTCGTCGAGCGCCACGTAGACAAAGCGGCCCTCGGTGACCTTGACCCGGTCGGCGAGGCGATTGCGGCGGGCCCAGGACTCCACGTCGATGGTGATCGAGGTGTTCCCGACGCGTTCGACGGTGGTGTAGACGCAAAGGATGTCGCCGACCTTGACCGGCGCGATGAAGGTCATCGCCTCGACCGCCACGGTGACGACACGGCCACGCGCCACCTCGACTGCAGCGATGGCGCCGGCGATGTCCATCTGGCTCATCACCCAGCCGCCGAAGATGTCGCCGGCCGGATTGGTGTCGGCCGGCATGGCGAGGGTGCGGATAGTGAGCCCGCCGTGCGGCTCGTTATGGTCGGGGCCTTCGGTGGTCATGCGCGAGGTCCTTTCGGGGGCCAGCGGCCGATTTCTTCTTCCCAGTGGCGGCGGCAGAGGGAAACATAGACCGATTTCTCGATCGAGACCTGATTGCCCTCGCGAAGGGCGCCGCCTTCGGCATCGCGGCGCACCACCATGGTGGCCTTGCGGCCGCAAAAGCAGATGGTGCGGACTTCGCGCAGCTCGTCAGCGACAGCGAGGAGCTCGGCGGATCCGGCGAAGAGCTTGCCCTGGAAATCGGTGCGTAGGCCATAGCACATCACCGGGACATCGAGCCGGTCGGCGACGCGGGCGAGCTGCCAGACCTGATCTGAGGTGAGGAACTGCGCCTCGTCGACGAAGACGCAATCGACCTTCGATTCCTGCAGGTGATCGTTGACGCGCTGGAACAGATCGTCCTCGCCGCCGAACATCTCGGCGTCGGCGGAGATGCCGAGGCGCGAGGTGATGCGGCCGACATCGCCCTCGGCGTAGAGCGAGGAGGTGAAAAGGAGCGTGCGCATGCCGCGCTCGACATAGTTATAGGACGCCTGGAGCAGCAGCGTCGACTTGCCGGCGTTCATCGTGGAGTAGGAGAAGTAGAGCTTGGCCATGCGGGTGTTCATGCCGCAGGCTGGCGGCGGCGGCGAGGCCAATCGGAAGCTCTCAACAAAAAATCGGCCGCCTGGCGGGGGCGGCCGATAAAATGCCGAATTGGGGCTCGGCACAGGACATACGAGTTGGCGGCGATGTCCTGCTCATAAAGACCGTCCAGTTGCCATTATGGCGGGTGCAACTGGGTAGAGGCCGGGGCAATGGGGGACGCCCCGGGACACCCGCAAGCTATTGAGGCGACGTGACAAGCAGATGACGACGGACTTTCATAATGGCGACATTTTCAGCCCATAGCGGATAGTCTGCGGGCAGGGCTGCTGGAGAGCTACATGACTGGGTTTCTGAAAGCCGGACTGGGTTTGTTGATGGCGGCGGCGATGGCGACGCCGAGCCTGGCGCAGAGCGCCGACGTGACTGGGATGTGGCATCCCGACAAGAGTTCAGACTGGCTGGCGAGCCTGTGCGGGGACGACAATACACAGCTGTGCATCACGGTGGTGGGCCTGCGCGACCACATGGACACCGACAAGAACCGGCCGTACCTCAACAAGGTGATCCTCGATCACGCCAAGCTGAACGGCAAGAACCGCTGGAAGGGCAAGCTGCATCTGTTCGGGCAGACCGGCGACGCGTTCATAGCGCTGCGCAGCGCCAACAACCTCGACGTCAAGGTCTGCATCTACGTGGTGCTCTGCAAGGAGTACCCGATGACGCGACAGAAGTAGTGCTAGGCGGGTACCCGGCGCTGCAGCAGCGCCGGGACAGCTTCCACGATGATGATGGCAAAGAAGATGAGCGCCGCGCCGGCATAGCCGACGGGGGGCAAGCGTTCGCCCAGTAGCAAAGCGCCGCCGAGCGCGGCGAACAGGCTTTCGGCCGAGAGGATGATGGCCGCGTTGGCGGCGGGCACGTGCTGCTGGCCGATGGCCTGCAGGGTGTAGGCGATGGCCGTGGACATGATGCCGGCATAGAGGATTTCGAGCCAGCCATTGCCGATGGTGGTGAAATCGGGCGCCTCGAAGCCGAAGGCGACGAGCAGCGACAGCACGCCGACCACGAGGAAACTGAGGGCGGAGAGCACCACCGGCAGGCCGGTCTGGCGGCTCAGGTAGCCGATGAGGAACACCTGCCCGCCCCAGAACGCGGCGCTCAGCACCATCAGCCCATCACCGGCGTTGAAGGCCGCGAGGTGGCCGCCGTTGAGATAGAAGATGCCGATGAGGGCCAGCGGCGCACCGAGATAAATCACCGGGTGCGGTCGGGTACGGATGGCGAGCCAAGCGATCAGCGGCACGAACAGCACGTAGAGCGCAGTCAGGAAGCCGGAATTGGTGACGCTGGTGTAGATCAGCCCGTATTGCTGGATGGCGGAGGCGAGGAAGAAGGTCAGCGATAGTGCGCCGATCAGCAGCCATTGCTGGCGGGTGAGTGCGGCGACGCTGGCGCGCTTGGCGCGGAATTCGAAGATGGCGAAGGGCAGGAGCGCTACGCCGCCGAGCAGGAAGCGGATGCCGGCAAAGGTCATCGGCCCCATATGATCCATCGCGGATTTCTGCGCGACGAAGGCGAAGCCCCAGATGGCGGTGGCGATGAGCAGAAGCAGGACAGCGAGCGGGCGAGACATCGGCGCTGTGTAGCTGGTGTGGCTGGGGCGCGTCGAACGGATTTTGGCGATGGGGACGATCAGGGTTGGTGATGGGACCGGGCAGTCGTTCCCGGGTCGCGGACGGAGAAAACCAGGAACGACTGGGAGTTCAGCCACCACGGCAGCGCGGTGAAGGGGGCGCTGAAATGCGATTGCAGGTCGAAGGTTCGCTGCATCAGGGCCCGCAGCGCGCGATGCTCGAAGCCCTTGTGTGAGCGTCGGATATCGGAGGCCCGTTGCACCGGATTCCCGATGAGGCCCTGGAGTAGTTCCTGCACCGAATGGTCCGAGGGACGGCGGAACAGCAGGAGCCGGTTCAGTTCCTTCAAGGGCAGCGCGAGCCCCTGCATGATCGGCACGGAGAGGATGAGGGCGGCGCCCGGCTTGCAGGCGCGAACTGCGGCGGCGATGAAGCCGGCGACATCCTGATCCGATAGGTGCTCCAGGACTTCGAACGCCGTAAGGACATCGACGGTCCCGGGCTCGACCTGGGCGAGGTTCGCCAAGTGCGGGAAGCCGGCGTGGTGCACCTGCATGTACGGCTCGATCGCAACGCGCCGCAGATCCGGCCGACGTTCGCCGAGCTGGTGCAACATCTCGCCGGTGCCGGCGCCGAAATCCACGATCAACCCGCCGGGCGGCGAGTGGCTTTCGATCAATGACAGCGAGAGCTGGTGCCGCGACCGGTGCGCGAAGCGGGCCAGCGGGTTGGGATTGGCGATCGTTTGTTTGGTGTAGGAAACCGACTTAGCCAATGCAGTCTCCAAGGCATGAAGCAGTGTTCGCGGCCGGTTAGCTACCTGCCGGTCGTCTCGGCCCTGGTGAGGCGGTAGCCGGCCTCCTCCAGGGCGTGCGTCATGTGTTCGGCGTACCATTGGGGCCAGTTGTCGTCGTAGACGCCAGCCAGTTCCTTTGCCTCGTACACGCCGTGTGCCTTTGCCGCGCCCTTCAGTGCCTCGAGCAGAACTTCGGTGAGGGTTGGTTCTCCCTGCGTCGATGGTTTGTCAGTCATCTTCGGGGCCCTCGTATCTCTATGAAGTAGCGTGACAGCCTACTTCAGCTCCGCATCCAGCGCTTCGATCAATTGCTGCACTTCGGCCTCGGAGGTGTAGTGGGTGAAGGAGACGCGGAGGACGCCGTGGCCGGGGTTGAGGCCGAGGGCTTCGAGCAGGCGGTAGGCGTAAAAATGGCCACCCGAGGCCATGACCTTGTGGCGCGACAGGCGATCAGCGGCTTCGACGGCGAGCTCGTTCAGCGCCAGCGAGATGGTGGGCGCGCGCTTGGCCGGATCGGTGGGGCCGATGAGGCGGACGTTGTTGCGGGTGCGGATGAACTCCATCAGCGGGGCGAGGAGGATTTCCTCCTGGCGGCGCATCGCGGCGTGGGCCTTGCGGAACGGATTGGCCCCCTCGACGCTGTCACCCGCGAGCTCGCCGACGCGCTCGAGATAGTCGGCGACACCGGCGGAGGCGGCGATCTGGGCGTGGTCGGGGCCGGCGGGGACGAGGCGCTTGCGCGGCTGGGTGTCGTTGAAAAAATGGCCCTGGTTGGGGAGTTCCGACGCCAGCGAGGGGCGGATGGCCATGACGCCCTGGTGCGGGCCGTAGACCTTGTAGGCGGAGAACAGGTAGATGTCGCACCCGAGCTCGAGCAGATCGGGCAGGCCGTGCGGGGCGTAGGAGACGCCGTCGACGACGGTGACCGCGCCAAAGCTCTTGGCCTTCTGGACGATCTCGTGGACCGGGTTGATTTCGCCGACGATGTTGGAGGCGTGCGGGAAGCAGACGGCGCGGACCTTCGAGTCGAGCAGCTTGTCGAGCGCGGCGGGATCGAGGTGGCCGGTCTCGGGGTCGACCTGCCACTCGCGGATGACGATGCCGCGGTCGGCAAGACGCCGCCAGGCGCCGCCATTGGCCTCGTGATCCTGGTTGGTGACGACGATGGCGTCGCCGGGCTTCAGCCAGCCCGCGAAGGCGTGGCCGAGCGTGTAGGTGTTGCCTGAAGTCGAAGGGCCGAAATGGATCCAGTCCATACCGACATTGAGCGCCTGCGCGATGCGGCGATGCGCGAGGTCCATGGCGGCACCGGCTTCGCGCGAGGCGGGATAGAAGCCGTAGGGCTGCACCTTGGTGGCGCGATAATAGTGATCGAGGCGGGTGAGCACCTGCTGGCTGGTGTAGGAGCCGCCGGCGTTCTCGAAGAAGGCCCAGCCTTCGAGGCTCGGTTCGCGGAAGGCGGGGAACTCGGCACGGATCAGGGCGGTATCGAGGGGCAGGGCGGTCATCGGGGCGCTCGCAGGAGGGAGATCGATGGTTAGCGGAGGGCGATGACGGCGGCAACACGGCGTGTGGAAAAATGGGCGGTGCGGCGCGAAAGATAGGCTGGGGTCGGTACGCGTCGATGTCGGCAAGGCAAGAAGAAGCCCCGGCGGGAGGGGACACCGGGGCTTCTCAGGGGACGGCGTCGCGGCCGGTCTTGTTGGGGCTGGACCGGCGGGGACTGGGGTCAGCCGTCCAAATCGGCGCCGGCGGGCGGGGCGGGGGGATGGGGCAGGTGCTTGCCCGGGTGCTGGATCTCCATGCCCTGCATGATCATGCGGCGGCGTGGGGCAAGCTCGCGCTTCTGCTGGTCGGTGAGGCTGGCATAGAAGCTCTTGAACTGCGGCAGCAGTTCGCTCATCGCGGCGAGGCGGGCTTCGTCGAACTTGAGGCGCTGCTCGAGGCGCTGGATCAAGTCCGGGCGCTCGTTCTTGCTGGCGGTGGCGGCGGGACGAATGGTGTCGCACTTGTCGGCGAAATCGGTCTGCGCGGTGAGCACGGTGGTGCGGAAGTCCTCGAACAGCTTCTCCTGGTCCTTGCTCAGCTCGAGCTTGCCGGCCATGCGATCGAGGCGGTGCTCCAGCCGATCGGCGGCGCGGTCGTTGCAGGAGAACTCGGCGAAGCGGAAGGCGTTGCCGCCGCCGTCGCGACGGAACTCGAGAGTGCGGCCTTCGTCACCGTGGCGATCTGGGCCGGCGGCGAAAGCGGGACTCATGGCGGTGAGGCCGAGGGCGGCGACAAGGGCGGCGAGGACGGTGGCACGGGTCGAGGTCATCGTGGTCTCCCATCGGGTGAGCGGCAATGAGGGGAGGATGCGGTGCGTCGGCTTGCCGGGGCGTTGCGGCAAGGTGAAATCGCGGAAAGGTTGGAAAGGTGGGGTGGGCAAACATCGTGGCCTTGGCACCCCCCTCAGAGCTGCGCTAGGTCGCTTCGCTCCCAAGCTTCGCTTGCCTCCCCCGTCAAGGGGGAGGTGGGCATCGAGGTTGTGGCTGAATCCGGCTGGGTGACGCCGATCGCTACGACGCGATGTATTCTTTCAGCGCGTTGGCTTCCTGCTCGGCTTCTTCGATCTTGCGCTTAACCACGTCGCCGATCGAGACGATGCCCGTGAGCTTGCCGTTTTCGACGATGGGGATGTGGCGGATGCGGTTGCGGGTCATGGTTTCCATGAGGTCCGAGATCGAGCCCGCAGATGTGCAGGTGATGACCTTGGTGGTCATGACGTTTCGCACCGGACCGGCGAGAACCGCGACGGGATCCTTTTCGAGGTGACGGACGATGTCACGCTCGCTGAGGATGCCCGCGACCTTGCCCTTGGCGTCGACGACGACCACGGCACCGATCTTCTTGGAATTGAGAATGCGCAGGGCCTCGGAGAGCGGCGCGCCAGCTTCCACCGTGTGGACGGTGTGGCCCTTGGATTGAAGGATATTCTCGACTTGCATCGGCAGTCCTCCTTTCAGGCCACCATAGTGCGCCTAAGGGGAGGAGGGGACAAGAGTCCTATGTTGCAGGTGCAGAAGATGTGGGGCCGGTGCTTGCGGCGCCCCCTCCCAGCCTCCCCCACAAGGGGGGAGGTGCCGTTCGGTGGGTGTGGAGAGACCAGGCTTACTGCGCCGTAGCCGGGGCCTTGAGGTCGCGCTTCTGGTCCTGGACGGACTCGGTGGGAGTCTCGATGAGGGGGAGCGCGACCGGCTCGCCGCTGGCTTCGGCGACTACGTTGAGCTTGCCGGCGAGGGCGGTCGGATCCTTTTCCGCGGCGGCGAGATCGGCGAGACCGATGCCGGCAGTGTCCTTGGCGGTGATCGTCAGCTTGAGGTGCGAAGCACCGCTGAGGAAGGTGCCGAGCTGCTGGGCCGCAGTCAGGGCTTCGGTGGTGTTGCCGAGGAAGGCGAGGGTCATGCCCTGGGCCATGCCGGCGACGGCGGTGCGGAACGCGGCTTCCGGCTGGCCGGCATCCTTGGCGCCGGCGGCGAAGGCGATGGAGCCGATGCCGCGGTCCTCGACCTCGACGGTGACGTCGAGCAGCGTGAGCAGCATAGCCGCCATGGTGGCCTGGTCGGTGTTATCGGCGAACAGCGCCTCGGTGGCGTTGCCGAAGGTGCCCGAGAGGTTGATGCGGCCGAGCGTGCCCAGGTCGATCAGCACGTCATTGACCTTGATGGTCGAGGTGTCCTTGTCCCAGGCCAGCTTGGTGCCGAGCGAGATATCGAGCTTGTCGATGCCGCGGGCGAGCAGGTCGGCGACCGGGAGGTCAGTCATTTCGGCAGTGATCGGCAGTATGAAGTTGCCGAGGCTGAGTGCGATATCGGCCGGGATGCCGTTGACATAATTGCCGAGCGTCGCGTCGAAGGCGCCGATCGTGCCGGTGATGCGCTTGCCCGAGGATTCCGGATCGGGCACGTCGATGTTGAGGTTGGCGAGGCTCAGGCCGTCGAGATAGGGGACGAGCTTGCGCCAATTGGCGGCGAAGTAGGCTTCATCGAGCGTGGTGGCCGCTTCGATCGCCGCGATGGCGGCGGTGAAGTCCATCTTCTTCCAGGTGAAGTTGCCGAAGTTCAGGAAGCCGTCGTTCTCGACGGTCATGTTGAAATCGTTGAGCGATATCTCGGGGTAGATGGCGGGCTGGAAGCCGCCGACGGTGATCGGGCCGGAGGCGACGGTGAGCGGGTTGCCCTTCTCGTCCTTGCCCGAGCAGCTGAAGCCATCGAAGGTCATCGGCGTCGAGGAGAACGCGGTGAATATATCGGCATAGAAGCGGACGAGCTTGTCGACGGTCGCCGGCGCGACCTCGGTGCCGGCTTTCTGCGCGGCCTCGGCTTCCATTATGAGGGTATTGATCTCGGCGAAGTTCTGCTTGAGCGGGCGGGCGCTGAAGCTGCCGAGTGCGGCGGTGCCGAACTCGCACTTGAACACGTCGCCACCCGACAGCGTGCCGCCGGAGAACTTGAAGTCAGAATAGACCTCCTTCATCTCGGTGCCGGCAGTGACGGTGGTGGTGAGGCCGTAGAAGGAGAGCAGGCCCGCAAGGTCGAAGCGGCCGATCGACATTTCGCCGAAGGTGCCGGTGGTCTTTTCGGCGCCGGTGAAATCGGCCCCGCCGACATGGGCGGCAGCGGCGACGCCGTCGGTGACGTCGGTGAGGGTGACGTCGCGATAGGTGACGACCATCGGGGCGCCGCCATCGCCATAGCCGGGGTAGGTCATCTTGATTTCGGGGATGGTGACCGACTTGGCGTCGAGGGTGGCCAATGCGTCGAGCGCGCCGGGGGCGCCACTGAACAGGCCACGTACCGCGCCTTCATTGATGTTGCCGTCGACCACTTCGACCGTGGGGACCGAGACCTGGTACATCCCGGCAGCGCCGGCCGACGTGATGCCGGTGACGCTCAGCGTATCGGCGGAGGCGCCGGTGATGGCGAAGCCGGCAAAGATGGTGCCGAGCAGGAGGGTGCGCACCGGGCGCAGGCGGCCAAGCGGAGCGGGAGCGGTACGGATCATGTCGGTTTCCTCAGTCGCAAAATGATTTGACGCCGCGTCCCGCGCTCGCCTTGGGGGCGAGGGGGACACAGCGCGGGGTACGGCCCGAAGCGAGCGCCACCGCGGTTCTAGATTACCGTAGCTAACGGGAAGATGAACGGCGTGGCGCTAAACGCGCTGAATCAATGCTTTTCCGACGTGGCCCGTATCAGCTCTCGCCGTGTCCCGGTTTCCAGGCGGAGAGGGGATTGGGCTGGCGCGGCTTGGCCGGCTGCAGCCCTTCGCGGAGGATCGCGCGCACCACCTCGACGAGGATGGCGAAGAGCAGCGCGCAAAGCGGCACGAACAGCAGAACGACGGCGGTATCGATCTCGCCGGCCCCGGTGATGGTGCGCGGGGGGATGAGGCCGAAGAGCAAGGCGAGGCCGGCGCCCACGAAAGTGAGGGAGAACGAAATGGCGGTCGCGGCGCTCAGCGCGTTGCGGAACAGCGGACGGCGCGGCTTGAACCTCGTCTTGCGGGGCTGGGGGAGCTTGGTGGGAGACATGAGGACTCGCTAACTCGGCAGATCACAACGGGGTGAAAAGGCCCCCCGAATGCGAGGATGTTTCGTTGCTAACGCGGTGAAGAGGGTACGATTTGAAGGCGATCCTGTGGCGGGATCGCGGCGCACCTGATGGAGGGAGGCGATGATGAAGCGTTTCGTGACCAGTCTGGCGGGCGTGCTGGCCGCTTTTATGCTGCTCGTGGCGGCGGTGAGCGCGCAGGAGACGACGACGCCGAGCACGGCGCTCGAACCGTGGCAGAGCGTGATCACCAGCCAGATCGAGGCGTTCCGGGCGAAGGATGCGCCGGGGGCGTTTCAGTATGCCGGGGCGGGGTTCCAGGTGGCGTTTCCGTCTGCCGAGGCATTCTTCAGCGCCATTGTCGGGGCGGGCTACGCGCCGATCATGGAGTCGCGCTCGCACAGCTTCGGCAAGTTCGAGAAGATGGGCGACAAGGCGGTAGTGCAGGAGGTGAAGCTGGTGGGCAACGACCAGAGCCTCTACGAGGCGTTCTACCAGTTGGCCGAGGAAAAGGACGGCTGGCGGGTGCAGGGCGTGCAACTGCTGAAGCAGGCTGGGATGGGCGTCTGAACGAATTCTGAGCGGCAGATGAACGGCGGTATCAGTCGGCGTTCAAAGCTGCGGCACGACAAGGGCGCCGTCGTTCCCGTTGTTGTTGTGCAGGATGCTTCCGTTGAAGGCTCTGATCGTTTCCGCCGTACTTGCCGCCATTCTTGTCAGCCTGATGCCCGATGGCGAGCAGGCAATGGAGATCGGCAGCAGCACGGCCCGAGCCGACGGCGGCGCCGTGGCAGTGCCGGCTCGCGTACCGGTCCCGGCGCGCGCTGTTTGACCCAAGCCTTGTGAGCCAAGCCTTGTGAGCCAAGCCTTGTGACCAACGTCCCGGTTGTGTGCCGCGGTTTGAGGCCGTAGAGATTTCCGGCCATTTTCCGGGAGATTGTCTTGGCTTTCCTGTCTGAAGCGCTCAGCCGCATCCAGCCGTCCGCCACCGTCGCGATCAACTCCAAAGCCGTGGAGATGAAGCGGCAGGGCGAGGACGTGATCTCGCTGGCAGCGGGCGAGCCGGATTTCGATACGCCCGAGCACGTGCGCGAGGCGGCGATCCGGGCGATCAACTCGGGCAAGACGCGCTATACGGCGGTGGATGGTATCCCCGAGCTGAAGGAAGCGGTTGCCGCGAAGTTCAAGCGCGACAACGGGCTGGACGTCACGGCGGCGGACTGTTTCGTCTCGTCGGGCGGCAAGCAGATCATCTTCAACGCGCTGATGGCCACGCTGAACCCCGGCGACGAGGTGGTGATCCCGGTGCCGTACTGGGTGAGCTATCCCGAGATCGTGCGGCTGTGCGACGCCGATCCGGTGTTCGCGGTGGCCGATGCCTCGACCGGCTTCAAGCTGAAGCCCGAGGTGCTGGAAGCGGCGATCACGCCCAAGACCAAGTGGCTGATCCTCAACACGCCGTCGAACCCGACTGGGGCTGCCTACACGAGGGATGAACTGCGCGGGTTGGCGGACGTGCTGCTGCGGCATCCGCATGTGCACATCCTCACCGACGATATCTATGAAGTGCTGGTCTATGACGGCGGCACGTTCGCGACGATCGCCGGGGTGGAGCCGCAGCTACGGGAGCGGACGTTGACGATGAACGGCGTGTCGAAGTCGCACGCCATGACCGGCTGGCGCATCGGCTACTGCACCGGGCCGCGGCCGCTGCTCGGGGCGATGAACAAGCTGCAGAGCCAATCGACCACCAACCCGTCGTCGATTTCGCAATGGGCGGCCGTGGAAGCACTGAACGGTCCGCAGGGGTTCTTGAAGGGCTGGCGCGAGGTGTTCCAGGGCCGGCGCGACCTGGTGGTGCGCGGGCTCAACGCCAATACCGGGCTTGATTGCCTGACGCCGGAAGGGGCGTTCTATGTGTTCCCTTCGGTGAAGCGGCTGCTGGGGAGGACCTCCGGTGGTGGCCGGGCGCTGGCGACGGATGCGGATTTCGTCTTGGCACTGCTCGAAGAGACCGGCGTGGCGCTGGTGCATGGCACGGCGTTCGGGCTCGCCGGGCATATGCGGCTGAGCTACGCGGCGTCGAATGCCCAGCTCGAGGATGCGGTGAGCCGCATCCAGGACTTCTGCGCCAGGGTGAGCTGATGGCTGCGCTCTACCCCGTCACCGAGCCCGTCGCGAGCGGCTGGCTCGAGGTGGGGGAGGGCAATGCGGTCTACTGGGAGGAGGCCGGCCATCCGGATGGGGTGCCGGCGCTGATCCTGCATGGTGGGCCGGGGTCGGGGTTTTCGCCATCGATGCGGCGGTTCTTCGATCCGGCGCGATATCGGATCATCGGTTTCGACCAGCGGGGGTGTGGGCGGAGTACGCCTCATGCGTCGGGCGAGGGCGTCGATTTCTCGGTGAACACGACGGCGCACCTGCTGCGCGACATCGAGCGGCTGCGGCTGTATTTCGGCGTCGACAGGTGGGTGATCTACGGCATGTCGTGGGGCGTGACGCTGGGCCTCGCCTACGCGCAGCTGCATTCGGACCGGGTTGCCGCGATGGTCTTCGCCGGGGTGACGTCGACCCGGCAGCGGGAGATCGACTGGATGTATCGCGACGTGGCGCCGCTGTTTCCCGAGCAGTGGGAGCGGTTCCGTGCGGGCGTGCCGCCGGACACGCCGCCCGACCGGATGGTCCACGCCTACAACGACCTGATGTTCGACGCCGACCCGGAAGTGCGGGCCAAGGCGGCGCGGGATTTTCATGATTGGGACAACGTGACGGTATCGGCCAATGTGCAGGTTGGGCGGGCGTCGGACGGCGTGGATTCTGCCCGTATGCTGGCGCGCGGGCGCATCGTCACGCACTATTTCCGGCATTTGGCCTGGCTGGAGGAGGGCCAGCTGCTGCGCGGTGCGGGGGCGCTGAAGGAGATACCGGGCGTGCTGGTGCAGGGCCGGGTGGACCTGCAGGGGCCGCTGCTGACCGCGTGGGAGCTCTCCAAGGCCTGGCCAGGCAGCGAGCTGGTGGTAATCGACGGGGCCGGCCACTCCAGCGGCGATGCCGGGATGGGTGAGGCGCTGGTCGCGGCGCTGGACAGGTTTGCGCGGCGGTAGCTGCCGCGAGGACGAGGGAAGTGCCTTCTCCCACAAGGGGAGAAGGCACTGACTGCGCTTTTGGTGGTATCGCCTACAGGTAGTCCATCAGGCTCATCGCGCTGCCACCACTCCCGCCGAATGACGATGACCCCGTGACCTGGCCGAGGATCGAGCCCAGCTTGCTGGCGGTCTGGTAGTTGGAGACGGCGGCGGCGTAGAGGTTTTCGGACCAGCCGGCGGCTGCGCGTTCTTCGCTGCTCATGGCGCCGTAAAGCGAGATGACGTTTTGCGCGAAGGCGGCAGGGTCGCTGTTGCCGGCGGACTTGAGGCTCTGCAGCAGTGCGGCACCGGAGCGGGAGCGCATTTCCATCGAGGCGGTGCGGACTTCGGTGGGGCTGAACTTGCCGTTCGAGTTCAGCGCAACGGAGGCGAGGGAGCGGCTGTCGAACTCGGAGTAGTCGGGCTTGTTGTTGCCGCTGACCTTGTATTGCGCGTCGAGCGTGGTGCGGGCATCGGCGGCGACGTTGGCGATATCGCGCGGCTTGCCGGTTTCGCCGCCGGCGAGGCGCTCCATGTAGGCGTTGACCGGATCGTTTGCGACGGTGCCGGGCAGGGTGGATGGGTCGGCTTCGAGCTGCTTCAGCATATCCTCGAGCGCAGCGCGCTGGTCGACATAGGCGGCGGAGGCTTTCTCCTCGGGGCCCATGGCGTCGAAGTAGGCGAGGGCGGCGACGTAGAGGCCCTTGACGCTGCCGGTGACGCGACCGACGGCGGTGGGGCCGGCCATTGCCTGGTCGAAGCGGCTCTGCAGCTCGATGGCGGCGGCCTTCTGCTCGTCGGGGGTGAACAGCTGGTTGGAATTGGTGCTCATGGCATAGAGCTCACGGCGATCGACCTTGCTGAGGTCCAGGGCGAGCTTGCCATCCTTCAGCGGGGTGGTGAGCTTGGCGTCGGCGAGGAGCTTGTCGAGGGTGGCGCGCGCGTCGGTGGTGACGGTGGCGAAATCCTTGATGGTGGTGAGGGCGGCCTTGGCGGCGTCGGACAGGGTGACGTTGGTGGCGCCGGTTTCGGTCGAGGTGGTGGCAGGCGGGTTGGTCAGCGCCTGCTGCTGGGTCTTCTGCGCGTTGGCGATGATCTGCGCGTAGGTCAGGGAACTGGTGCTGGTCGACGTGCCGACGCTGGTCATGATTGCCTCCGGGCGTACGCGCACCACCATGCAGGTGGCGTGCCAGCGTGGAGGGCTGGGATTCCG
The DNA here is from genome assembly GCF_056405135.1 of Devosia sp. P1_H9. Lineage (NCBI taxonomy): Bacteria > Pseudomonadati > Pseudomonadota > Alphaproteobacteria > Hyphomicrobiales > Devosiaceae > Devosia > Devosia sp. P1_H9. The sequence goes on along the minus strand of NZ_JBFUCQ010000001.1, from coordinate 201,201 downwards.
GGCGTTCGGGCGGGGTAGGATGGGGCAGGCGGCAGGAAATGCCGGGCAAGGACTGCGTGGCGGGAGGCGCCGGGGTTCAGAGCCGCCCACTCCACCGGCTTCGCTGGTCGCCCCTCCCCCGCCACGCGGGGGAGGATCACCGCGAGGCCGGTGGTGGTTCCTCCCAAGAGCCCACGACTTAGATCATATCCAGCGATTGCTTGCGGCGCGGCGGCGGGAAGGCGGCGTCGAGCGTGGCGCGATCGGCTTCGGTGAGCTTGATATCCAGCGCCTCCCGGTTCTCGACCACATGCGCCTGCTGGGTGGCTTTGGGAATGGCGATGACGCCACGCCGGGCGAGGACGAAGGCTAGCGCGATCTGGCCAGGGGTAGCGTCGTGGGCGCGGGCGATGCGCTGCAACTCCGGATGCCGCAGCAGGCGGCCGTCGTTGCCGAGCGGCGAGTAGGCCATGATCGGCATGCGGTGGGAGATGGACCAGGGGAGGAGGTCGAACTCGATGCCACGCGCGTCGAGGTGGTAGAGCACCTGGTTGGTGGCGCAGCGGTTGCCGCCGGGGACGCCGAAGAGCTCCTCCATGTCGTCGACATCGAAATTGGAGACGCCCCATTCCCGGATGACGCCGGCCTGTTTCAGTTCCTCGAAGGCGGCAACGGTTTCGGCGAGCGGGTGCCGGCCGCGCCAGTGGAGGAGATAGAGATCGAGGTGGTCGGTGCCGAGGCGCTTCAGGCTGCGCTCGCAGGCGGCAATGGTGCCGGTGCGGCTGGCGTTGGAAGGGAGCACCTTGCTGACGACCTGGACTTCGCCGCGGCGGCCCTTGATCGCCTCGGCGACGACCAGCTCGGCATCGCCATACATCTCGGCGGTATCGAGCAGTGTCATCCCCAGATCGATGCCGCGCTGCAGGGCGGCAACCTCGTCGGCGTATTTGCGCCGGTCCTCGCCCATGCGCCAGGTGCCCTGGCCGAGGATCGGCAGGCTGGTGCCCGAGGGCAGGTCGATGGTGGGGACTGGTGATGCCATTGGGATGTCTCGGATGGGCCGGATTTCATCCTAGACAATGCGCTGGATGAAAAAAGGCCCCGCTCGAGGGGATGAGCGGGGCCTTCAAAGGCCGGCTCGCCGAAGCGGGTGACCCATCAGAACGCAGCCAGGGAGGAGGAGCGGCTGCAATTCGTCGGAACAACTATCGGTCGGGGGCGGAGTCGGAACAATCGCCAAGTCGGAACGTCAGCCATGCACTGGGCGCGAGGCGATCGGGTGCGGCAGGCTGCCGCAGGTGGGCACAGATCAGCGCAAGCAAAAAAAGAGGCCCCATCCGAAGATGGGGCCCAATGAAAAGGACCGAAGTCCAAATCTAAAGTGGTGGCAAATGGACGAGGGAGGAGGATACGCCATTTGCCGATGGCCCCAAGTCGAGGGAGGAGGATACGACTTGAAACCGGTGTCGCAGAGCAGGACCGAGGGAGGAGGATACGGTGCGGCTCACATCGACACTCACAATATGCACTTTGACCGTTTGGTCCACAATGCAGAGCTTTACATGCCAGCTATGCAGTTTGCGCAGGTAAAGGTCAGCCATGCTGCCGTGACGTATGCGTCAACTACGGATAGCCCGCGCGAAACGGAATGCGGAAAAAACAAGGCCCCGCTCGAGGGGAGAGCGGGGCCGAGTAGCAGCCATTTCTGGCTACAGGGAGGAACAAACAACGAGCGCGAGGAGGAGGAGGGAGATGCGCTCAGCTGCTGTCGAGCGGGGATATATGGCGTGACTGCTGACCCATCAACCGAAGAGTGCTGAATGAGGGGCATGCAATTTTTGCATGGCTGTTAAGTCGATGAGTTTGCTCGTGTATTGCGGTTTCCGACGTGCGCCACGGCGTCGCACGCGGATGCGAATGCGGCGCCAAGTGCTTGATTGTGACAGTTTTTTGTCAGTTTCGACGCGCGAATCTTGTGCGTCAGAGCCAGCCGCTGCGCTTGAAGAACAGGTAAGGCACCGCAGCGGAGAGGACCATGAGCCCCAGCGCGAACGGATAGCCCACGGCCCAATGCAGCTCGGGCATGAACTCGAAGTTCATGCCGTAGATCGAGGCGACGAGGGTGGGCGGCAGGAACACCACGGCGGCGACCGAGAAGATCTTGATGATCTGGTTCTGCTCAAGATTGATCAGCCCGAGGGTGGCGTCGAGCAGGAAGGTGATCTTGTCGGAGAGGAAGGCGGCGTGGTCGCTGAGTGCCGCGGCGTCGCGCAGCAGCACCTTCAGATCCTGCTTCCGGTCGCGGGCGGCCTTCTGGTCTTCCGAGCCGCTCGACTGGTGGAAGCTGACGAGGCGGCTGATGGAGACGAGACTCTCGCGGGCGAGAGTGAGGACGTCGCCCTTCTTGCCGATGCGCTCGATCAGCGATTGCAGATCCCGGGTTTTGCGGGTGGGCTTGGTGGACTTGTTGCCGAACACCTCGCGCGAGATCTGGTCGATGCCGTCGCCGGTGTTCTCGAGCAGTTGCGCCAGGCGATCGATGAAGGACTCGAGCAAGCCGATCATCACGCGCTCGCCGCCGATCTCGCCCATGGTGGGGCGGGAGACGAGGCGCTCGTAGAGGCGGAACGGCTTGGGGTCGGCATAGCGCACGGTGACCAACTGGTCGTTGCGCAGCACGAAAGTGATGGGGGTCTTCACCGGCTGGTCGGTATCGGAATCGATCAGGGCGGTGATGGTCATGAACTCGGCGCCCTCCTCGCTGTAGAGGCGCGCGGAGGGCTCGATGTCCTGCATTTCGCGGCGGGTCGGGATATCGATGCCGAGGCAGGACTCGACGAACTTGTCCTCTTCGCGCGTCGGATCGGTCAGGCTGTACCAGACGGCGCCGGCGAGCTGGGTGCCGGTGGCGGGATCGAAATCGGTGGGAACGAGGCGGTCGCCTTCGCGGATATAGGCACGCAGCATAGCGGGGCTCCAAGAGATAGCCGCACCGGCGCGCCGGCCCGGGAGGAGCCTAGAGCGCCGGCAAGATCGAAGATCGACTTCGACTGTCGGGGTTCATTTTCAGTCCTTGATGAAGGTCCGGGTGCAAGCGCCCGGAACTGAGCCGCAATGCGCCTTTGGCGGTGGGGCGTCAAGGGGGAGGTGCCCCGTGTCGATCAGTTCTCGAAGACGCTGACGAGGACGGTGCGGAGATCGCCTTCCGTGGCATAGGTCAGGTCGTCAATACGCCAGAGCGGCTCGGAGACCATCGGGAATGAGACCAGCCTCAGCTGCAGGTGATCGGTGAAGTTGGCGTCGGGGTATTCGGGGAAGCCATAGGCGATATCGACCGTGGCCTGATCTGCCTCCAGGGTGACTTTGCCGACCTTGCACTCGGCGGCATAGTCGGGGAAGGCCTGCCACGGGATGCCGTCGCCGAGCGGCGGCTTCTCGTCGGGGTGAGCTTTCTGGATGGCGTCGTTCTTGGCTTCGGCTTCGGCGATGGCGGCCTTCAGCTCGACGGTGAGGAGCCCCTCGACCGGCGCCATGTCGTTGCCGGTACGAGAGATGCAGAAGATCTCACCGATCTGCGTCGGTGTGATGGTGATCATCTGCGAGAATGACGGCGTGGCGACGAGGCAGAGCGCGGCAGCGGTGGCGAAGCGGTTCATGGTGGTCCCCAAGATTGGCCCGTTCTAGCCGAGGCCGCTGAATTGCCGATGAACGGGAAGGAGTTGGGACTTGCCGGGCCGCGCCGAGAATGGTGAGTGGGGCGCTGGGCCCCACTCGAGCTGTGGTCAGGCCGCCATGCGGTTGACGTTGCTTTCGGCGACCTGGGTGAGCTTCTTGTCGGTTGCGACTTCTTCCTTGAGGGTCGCATCGAGCAGGCTGACCGCCTCGTTGAGGCCGAGCTGCCGGGCCCAGGTCTTGAGGGTGCCGTAGCGGGCGATCTCATAGTGCTCGACGGCCTGCGCCGCAGAGACCAGGCCGGCGTCGAGGGCGGACGTGCCCTTGAACTCGTCCATGATCGACTTGCCTTCCTCGATGATGCCGAGGATGGCTTCGCAGGTCTTGCCACGGGCCGGTTTGCCGATCAGTTCGAAGACCTGTTCCAGGCGTTCGACGTGGCCTTCGCTCTCCTCGATGTGCTTTTCGAAGCCGGCCTTGAGGTCGGGGGCAGTGGCTGCCTTGGCCATCTTCGGGAGCGTCTTCACGATCTGCTTTTCGGCGTAGTAGATGTCCTTGAGGGTATCAAGGAACAGGTCGTCGAGGGTCTTTTCGGTAGCCATTTGCTTCCTCCGGAGGGGTGTGCGACGCAGGATCGCGTTCGCGCACTCAACCAAGGTGGAGGCTGATGGTTCCGCCGGCTCAGACGATGCCGGCGATGTCCTCTAGAACGACCACTCCCGGGCCTTGCCGACAAGGAAATCGCGGAAGACACCGACGCGCTTGGAGTTCTTCAGCGCAGGGGGATAGACGAAGTAGGCTTCGTAGGCCGGCAGTTCGATGCCAGCGAGGACGCGCACCAGCGTGTTCTCGTTTTCGGTGACATAAGCCGGCAGCATGGCAATGCCGATGCCGGCGCGGGCCGCCTGCATCATGCCGTAGATGGCGTTGACCTTCATCGAGGCGCGGCGCGGCGAGGAATCGGGGCGGCCGAGGCGCTCGAGATAGTTGATGTCGCCGAGGTAGGAGGGGACCGGCTCGCCGAAGGAAATGATGCGGTGGCGGTCGAGGTCTTCCACGGCCTGCGGCTCGCCGAACTCTTCGAGATAGCTCTGCGAGGCGTAGAAGTGGTTGTGCACGGTGAACAGCTTGCGCTGAATCATCTCGGACTGGTTCGGCCGGTGCAGGCGGATGGCGACGTCGGCCTCGCGCATGGCGAGATCGAGCTCGGCGTCGTTGAGCTTAATCTCGATCTGGATTTCCGGATAGAGGATCAGGAACTCGTGGATGCGCGACGACAGCCAGGTCGAGCCGATACCGACGGTCGTGGTGACGAGCAGGGGCCCGGTGGGGACCTCCTGGCTCTCGGACATCTGGGTTTCGACCTGCTGTAGTTCCCAGTGCATGCGGTGCGCAGTGCGGAACAACTGCTCGCCAACTTCGGTCAGCACGAGGCCGCGGGCGTGGCGGATGAAGAGCTTGAGGCCGAGATCTTCCTCGAGCGCCGAAATCTGCCGCGAGACGGCAGACTGGCTCATGTTGAGCTTTTCGGCGGCGTGGGTGAAAGACCCGGATTCAGCAGCGGTGTGGAAGATGCGGAGCTTGTCCCAATCCAGCATCGGCTATTCCGCCGCTTCTGCGAGCTCGAGCGATGCCAGATATTCTTCCGCGTCGAGGGCCGCCATGCAGCCCATGCCCGCAGCTGTCACAGCCTGCCGGTAGACGTCGTCGGTGACGTCGCCGGCGGCAAAGACGCCGCGGATGTTGGTGGCAGTGCTGCCGGGCTGAACCTCGAGGTAGCCGCCGGGCTTCATGTCGAGCTTGCCGGCGAAGATCGAGGTGGCCGGGGAGTGACCGATGGCGATGAACACGCCGTCGACGTTCTTCTCGGTGACGTGGCCGGTCTTGGTGTCGCGGATCTTCACGCCCTTGACCGAGCGGGGCATCTGGTCGCCATAGACCTCTTCGATCTCGGCGTTCCAGATCACTTCGACCTTGGGGTTCTTGAACAGCCGTTGCTGCAGGATGCGCTCGGCGCGGAACTCGCCGCGGCGATGCACGACCGTGACCTTGCTGGCGAAATTGGTGAGGAACAGCGCTTCCTCGACAGCGGTGTTGCCGCCGCCGACGACGATCACTTCCTTGCCGCGATAGAAGAAGCCATCGCAGGTGGCGCAGGCGGAGACGCCGAAGCCCTGGAACTTCTCTTCGGACTCGAGGCCGAGCCAGCGGGCCTGGGCGCCGGTGGCGATGATGACCGAGTCGGCGGTGTAGCGCGTGCCGCCGTCGCCGATGAGGACGAAGGGGCGCTTGTCGAAATCGACCTCGACGATGATGTCGTTGATCATCTTCGTGCCGACATGCTCGGCCTGGGCCTTCATCTGGTCCATGAGCCAGGGGCCCTGGATGACGTCGGCGAAGCCGGGATAGTTCTCGACATCGGTGGTAATGGTGAGCTGACCGCCCGGCTGGATGCCGGCGATCATGACGGGCTCGAGCATGGCGCGCGCCGCATAGATGGCGGCCGTATAGCCGGCCGGACCCGATCCGATGATGACGACTTTGGCGTGCACCTTACGCTCCACTTACTCTGAGACTTAAGCCCTAGACCAAAATAGGAGGTTCGGCGCGCACCTTTCAAGGGCACTGCCATCGTCCTGGGACGATGGAGCGCGCGGAACCACCGAAAAGTCACAGCTTAGGTGACGGGCGGCAAGCCGAAATCGCGTCAGATGAACTTCACGTCGAGGATTTCATAGGTCTTGGCGCCGCCGGGGGCGGTGACTTCGACCGAATCGCCGGCTTCCTTGCCGATCATCGCCCGGGCGATGGGCGACGAGATCGAGATGCGACCCTTGGAGAGATCGGCCTCGGCGTCGCCGACGATTTGGTAGGACTTCTCGGCCTCGGTATCCTCGTCGACGAGCTTGACCGTCGCGCCGAACTTGATGGTCGAGCCGCTCAGCTTGGTGACGTCGATGATGTCGGCGAGCGCCAGCAACGACTCCAGTTCCTTGATACGGCCCTCGTTCAGGCTCTGCTGCTCCTTGGCGGCATGGTACTCGGCGTTTTCGCTGAGGTCGCCGTGGGCGCGCGCTTCCGAAATCGCGGCGATGATGCTCGGCCGGTCCTCGGCTGTGCGGCGACGATATTCCTCCGACAGGGTCTGGTGACCGCTGGGTGTCATCGGAATCTTGTCCATAGCCGTCTCCAACTCAAAGAAAGGCTCCCCTGCCAAAGTCATTCGGCGTCGTCAGCATGCTGACCTGAGGGGGAGCGTGTGCGTAAACTGCCTTCGGCGAAGGCTTCGGTCAAGCGGGGTGGTGTCCGCCCTGCGCGAGCGGTGCATATCGTTGCGGATAGCCCGCTGGTCAAGGGCTGATGCGGACGGCGGCCCAGGCCGCCTCAGATGAAACTACCACGATGTTCTAGAGAAGTGATCAGAACGATGTTCTAGGAGGTGTCGCATGAGCCTGAAAGCGGGCAACGTCGGAGTGGTGCGGGAGTACATTGCGGCCATCGAGCGGTTCGACGTGGAGGCGGTGGGGCGGCTGCTGGATCCGGACGTAGTGCAGATCGAGCGGCCCAATAAGCTCTACGCCAAAGGGCAGACTCGCGGTTACTCCGAGATGACCCGCGATCTGCCGCGCGGAGCGAAGGTGCTGCGGCAGCAGAGCTATCCGATCGGCGCGATCTTCGAGGCGGGCGACACGGTGACGGTGGAGACTCGGTGGGAGGGGATCCTGAATGTGCCGCTCGGGTCGCTGCAGCCGGGCGATGCCATGGTGGCGCATATCTGCATGGTCATCACACTGAAGGACGGGCGGATCATCCGCCAGGTCAACTACGACTGCTACGAGGATTTCTCGGGCGGGGTATGAACCTCCGCCGAAAACAGAAGGCGCAGCCCGGAGACTGCGCCTCTGCGATCTACGTCGACGCCTGGATCATGCAAAGAGCATCCGATCCTGGATGCCTGACGGCATCCGGGATCAGGACGCCTGGAGATTGTCGGCGGCGTTCTTGCCGGTCCGCTTGTCCTTGACGATCTCGTACGTCACCTTCTGGCCTTCATCAAGGCCCGAAAGCCCCGAACGCTGGACAGCAGAGATATGCACGAACACATCAGCCCCACCCTCGTCGGGCTGAATGAAGCCGTAGCCCTTCTGGCCGTTGAACCATTTCACAGTGCCGGTAGCCATATATAAGTCCCTTTCGCAGTCTGCCGTGGCAGTTCCCACCCCAATGGAAACTCCGCCAATCGAATTCTTGGTATGACCTCAGCAGGCGCGTTTGAGACGCCAGGCACGAAGTGTCGGCCGCAATATTCGACCATTAACTTGTAGACCGAAATTTTCCGCCTATCAATACGGGCGGCAAAACGACTTTTGCCCGGCGCGCAGGTGGCGCGACGGGTTGAAATTCGATCTGACTAGCAGTCCTCGCGCCCAGGGAGTGGGACACTAAGGCGTAGAGATACCAGGCGACTCAGCCCGGAAGGCGGGGCCCAGCTCGCGCCGGATGCCCATAACGCATTCTATGCCCTGCCAATGTGACAGCAAAGTGGAAATTCCGGCGCTTGCCCATCTTCCCCGCGGCAAGGCGACGCGCTAAACGCATGGCCGTCCCACCCGGTATCAAAACAACTTGCGCGAAATACAGTATTCGTCCGGCGACCTGGTTGCCGATCGCCGTGCGAGCTATGCCGCGGCGCTCGCCGCCGAGCGCGCTTTTGCTGAAGCCGCCGACCTCATGGAACAGGCGCTCGAGATGGTGCCGCAATGGGTGGCGGGCTGGAACCTGCTTGGCGGATATCGCGAGGCGGCAGGCGACATTGCCGGAGCAATAGTCGCGTGGACGCAGCTGCGGCAGCTCGATGCCAAGGGGCTGTTCGGGGCAGGGCTGAAGCTCGCGGCGCACGGAGCTGGGACGAGCGGGCCGGCTCCAGCTTATGTCGAGGCGCTGTTCGACGACTATGCGCCGCGCTTCGAAGAGTCGCTGGTGGCGAAGCTGGGGTACCGCATTCCGGAGGCGCTCGCGGCAGCGATCGGTGCCGTCTTGACGGCGCGCGGCGTTCCGAACGTGGCCCGGGCGCTGGATCTCGGTTGCGGCACGGGCCTGATGGGAGTGCAACTCAGGCCGTGGGTTGGGCGGCTGGAGGGCGTCGACCTGTCGGCCAAGATGCTGGTCGAGGCCCTGCGGAAGGGCGTCTACGACCGGCTGGAGAAGCTTGACCTGGTGACGTTCCTCGCCGCCGAGGAGGCGAGCGTCGGATTGATCGTCGCCGCCGATGTGTTCAACTACGTGGGGGCGCTGGACCCGGCACTGGCAGCGGCCAGCCGGGCGTTGACGCCGGGTGGGCTGCTGGCCTTTTCGCTGGAGACCCATGGCGGCGAGGACGCTGTGCGGCTTGGTACATCGCTGCGGTTCCAGCATGGGGCGGAGCCGACGCTGGCGCTATGCCGGTCACTGGGGCTCGAGATCGCGATGGCTGAGGCGGTTACCATTCGCATGGACCGGGGCGTGCCGGTCGAGGGGCTGATCGTCGTGGCAGTTCGGCCCTAGGCCAGCAGCAGGCGAACGCCGACGACGCTCAGCACGGCGGCGAGCAGCAAGCGCACCACGCTTTCCGGGATTTTTGCGGCAAAGAAGCTGGCGATCAGGATGCCGGGGATTGAGCCGACCAGCAGCGAGATCAGCATGCCCCACTCGACATTGCCGATGGCCCAGTGGCCAAGGCCGGCCACGAGAGTGAGCGGCACGGCATGGGCGATGTCGCTGGCGACGATGCGGACGAGCGAGAGCCGCGGATAGAGCAGCATCAGCACGGTGACGCCGATGGCGCCGGCACCGACGGACGAGATGGACACCAATACGCCGAGCAGCGCGCCGAAGCCGATGGTGACGGCGGTTTGCACCGGCGGGGAGAGTTCGCGGTGACGGCGGGCGAAGCCGAACAGGCGGTTGCGGAAGATCAGCGACAGCGCGGTCAGCACCAGCATCACGCCGAGCACGACGGCGAGGACGCGAGCGACGGCGGGATCGGAGCCGCCGAGCTGCGACAGCACGTAGAGCGTGATTGCGGCGGAGGTGACGCTACCGAGGGCGAGCTTGCCGACGATCAGCCAGTCGACATGGCGGTTGAAACCATGGACGGCGGTGCCGGCAGTCTTGGTGGCGGCGGCGAACAGCAGGTCGGTGCCGACGGCGGTAGCCGGGTGAACGTTGAGGAGCAGGATGAGCAGCGGGGTCATCAGGGAGCCGCCGCCGACGCCGGTGAACCCGACGATGAGCCCCACGAAGAAGCCCGACAGCGAATAGAGCGGATCAATGCCCCAGATCAAATGCACGCTCCCGGCATGATGGTGGCGCAAACTAACGGGGCGGCACAGCGGCGACCACCGTTGTGGGGAGCAGGATTTGGCGTGACGACGGGCGCGGCGGCAAAATCCGACTAGCAAATCGGGCGGCGGCGCATCGGTTTGGTTTGTCGAGTGCAGGGGCCGGCGTGGCGGCCGGCCCCTGCGATGGTCAGGCGATGGCCTGGCGGATGGCGCGTTCCACCGGGGAATAGTCGCCGTCGGAGCGGTCGAGGCTCAGTGGCTCGCGTGGCATCAGCGGGGGCTGGGCCATGAAACGCGGTACCGTGCCGTGGTGCGGCTGGGCGGCATGCACGAGGAACGGATGACAGAGGTAGACCGTGCCCGGACCTCCGGTGGCGAGGATTTCGGGCAGGTGCGCCGTCTCCGCGAAGCTGTTGGCGGCCAGCTCACGCAGCGACAGGCCCGCGTCGCCCGCCGGCGCGAGCTGGSGGGCGATGTCGAGGTGCGAGCCGACCCGGATGCGGGTCGGGGCATCCTCTTCGCTGACTTCGGAGAAGAGGAACAGCATCAGCAGGGCCCGGCCCTTCGAGCTGACATTGGCGCGCCAGGCCATGAAGTCGGTCGGGTGTTCGTCCCAACCGAAGCTGACATCGATATGCCAGCCGGCATCGCCCGGATCCTCGGGCGAGGGGAAGCGGATCGGGAAGGTGCCGAGGCTGCCGCGCGGCAGCCAGCGCCCCGGACCTACCAACTGATCGAAGGCAGAGTGCAGCACCGGGGTGTTGGCCGCCTCACGGAACGGTGCGGCTGGATTGTCGCCGAGGCGAATGACCGGCTGGGTCCAGGTGGCGGGGTTGTTCCGATCGAGGCCGGTGAGCATCCAGAGGATATCGCGGCCTTTTGCGGCTACGTCCTCGGGAAAGGCATGGTCGATGCGGACGAAGCCATCGGTGATGAAGGCGTCGATCTGCGCTGCGGTGAGCGCGGCAATGTTAGCAGGCATGGTTGTTTCCGAATTCGCATGGGCCAGCGGGACGAACAACGTGTCGCGACGGAGTCGACGAGCATTTGCTCGGGACGAGCTGGCAAGGCGCCCTGGGGCGCGGCGGTGTTGCCTTATGGCTCGCTCAGGCGAGGAGGAACACCGATGCGAAATTGCGGATCATCATCATGATGCGTGGGAACATAGCGGACGAGGCGGCGAGGTCAACCCGTTGGTGGCTCAGGTTGCCGGCTTGGCCCGGCGCCTGCGATCGGCCGCGACGAGGGCGAGCGCGACGCCCCCGAGGATTCCGATGGAGGCGACGACGAGGCGGACGGTCAGCGGCTCTGCAATCAGCAGCACGCCGCCGGCGGCGGCAATGGCCGGGACGGTGAGCTGGACGATGGCCGCCTGGGTTCGGGCGAGGCTGGGGAGGACCGCGTACCAGATGGCGTAGCCGAGGCCGGACGCCACCGCGCCCGAAGCGGCGGCGTAGGCTGCTGCGGCAGGATCGACCGGGTGGAGCACCAGGCCGGCGATGATGATGGCCACGGCAACGGGGAGGCAGCGGATGAAGTTGCCGGCGGTATCGACGAGCGGCGCTTTGGAGCCGCGGCCGAGCAAGGTATAGGCGGCCCAGCACAGGCCTGAGCCGATCATCAGCAGCGTGCCGAGCGGATGCGGGGCGACCAGGCCGGGGGAGACGAGGTAGGCGAAAGCGGCAAGGGCGACGGCGAGGCCGAGCCACTCGAGCGCGCCCGGCCGGTCGCCCCGGTAGACTGCCCAGCCGAGGATGCCGATTTGCACGCTGGCGAAGAGGATCAGCGCGCCGGTGCCGGCGCCGAGCAGGATATAGGCGACGGAAAAGGCAAAGGCGTAGCCGAAGAGGGCGGCGGCACCGGCCCAACTGCCGCCGCCAGTGAACGGCGCACCGGGCGTGCGGCGCAGCGCCAGCAACGCGGCCAGCACGATGGCGCCCGCGGCGAGGCGGATGCCGGTGTAGCTCAGCGGCTCGGCATTGGCGGTGGCGAAGGCCAGGCGGGCCAGCACCGAGTTGGCGGCGAAAGCCAGCATCGCGACAGCGGTGAGGACGGCGATCTTCACGGAGACGGTTCCGCGGGCGGTGGCGCCACTATGCGCCTGTCTGAGTTACCAGTCGATGCTGCGGGTGGGGAGCGCCCGTTGCAGGTTCTTGCGGGTGGCGGTTTCGAAGGCGTGGGGCCAGTCTACGCCCAAAGATGCACAGAGGGTTTTGGCGCGCGGGATGAAGGCGCGGGCGAGGGCGAGATTGGACTCGATGGCGGATTCGACGGTGAGCTGGGGCAGGGGCACGGCGGCAAGCACCGCCATGCGGGTGGGATCGAGGACGCGACTCAGATGCAGTATGCCGCCGGGGATGCGCGGGTTGACCTCGATGGTCAGCAGGTCGGTGAGGAACCGGCGGAGGAAGGTGTTGCCGACGGTCATCAGCTCGACCTCGCCGCGGCCGAGCGCCACCGGGGTCAGGCCGAGGATGCGGATGAACTCGCCGACCATCCAGCCGAGGCGCCCGGGGTTGCGTGCCGGGACAGGTGTTTCGGGGCGGAGCGTGGCGTAGAGGTCGGCAGGATCGACGAGCGGTTTCAGGCTGTCCTGTGCGGTGTGATCGAGGTGATCGCGATTGGCGATGTGGAGGTCGACGCGCAGCCAGTCGTCGGTGACGGCGTTGAGCACCAGCGCGTGCGGCAGGCGGTTGTAGTGGACGATGGGGGCGATGGCTTCGAGCGTCCCGCGCCAACCGGTGGCAAGGGCTTCGTGGTCTGTGGGGTCGGCTATGGCGAGGAGGTCGACGTCGCTGAACTGGTCGGCGGTTCCGGTGCCAAAGCTGCCGGAGAGGAACAGGGCCTTTATGCGCGGATCGGGCCCGAGTGCTTCGACGACCCGTGCGATGACGGTTTGCTGGTCCATATTTCCGCTCCCTCTAGTTTTCTCCAGTAGTGGCGGCATCGGGCTGGGTGGTCCAGCAGACTTCCGTTTATCTTGTCAGTACTTCAGTCCGCCAATATACATGAAGATCCGCGATGCGGCTGGATGTCGGCAACGCCGGTCGATTTTACGCCCGGAAGGAACAGCTTCGCAGCAGGGGTCGCTATAGCGGCATGTCCGCGGCGAGCCGTTCGTCGATCTCGATGATCCGGCTGCAAAGGTCATCTACGCCAGCGACGTTGCCGTCGAGCTTGAGCACGTCGCTGTCAGCAAATGCAATCAGGACATGACCGGTCCAGCGCCGCTCCATCCCCACCACCTGCGAAAGGTCCTTGGTGATGCGCGTGCCATCCGGCGCGGCATAGTCGAGGCTCGTGCCGCGCCAGCGAACATCGGCGCGCACGATGGCGCGGACCTGCGCGACTGCGACCAGTACGCACAGGGCGAACACCAGCATGAGAAGCGTCAGGATCTGCATCTGGGAGGCCGCATCGGCCCGCGCCGAGCCGACGAAGAGCCGGACGTAGAGCATCAGGCAGACGAAGCCGGTACCCACCATGATGCCGATCCAGTGCATCCGGCTCGGGCGGAGACTGCGCCAGCCCTGGCGCTCGGGCAGCGGGCGAAACAGGGCGCGCACCAGCAGGCCGCTCGCCAGCGCGCCGGCCAGTCCCGCGACGAACGGGCTCAAGAGATCGATCCACCACTGCATGAGGCGCGGTTTTATTGGATCGAGACTGACAGTTTGCTAACGCCGTAGTGCAGATTGCGGGCAAACCGAACGATGCGGTTCTCGCCTTTGATCCCAAGACGGGAATGGGGACGATCCTGGCGCCCCCATTCTATTCGCCTGTTCACTGCGCGGTTCACCCCGGAGAGTGAGCCGGATCAGGCCGCGAAGTAATCCTGTAGAGGCCGTACGGTCAGGTTGCCCTCACGGTAGGCGATGATGCCCTCCACCGCGGCGACGGCGCCGGGGATCGTCGTGTAGTAGGGAATCTTGCCCATCAGCGCGGTGCGGCGGATGTCGCGGCTGTCGGAGATCGACTTGGCGCCATCGGTGGTGTTGATCACCAGCTGCACGCCGCCGTTCTTCATCGAGTCGACGACGTGCGGGCGGCCTTCCAGTACCTTGTTGACCTTGGTGGCGGGAATGCCGTTTTCCACCAGGTATTTGTGAGTGCCCGAGGTGGCGACGAGCTTGAAGCCCGCGTGCTCGAGGTGGCGGCAGAAGTCGAGGATCAGCGGCTTGTCGTCGTCCCGGACGGAGACGAACACCGTGCCCTCGCGCGGCACCTTGGAGCCGGCGCCGAGCTGCGACTTGGCGAAGGCCATCGGGTAGTTGTAGTCGAGGCCGATGACTTCGCCGGTCGACTTCATCTCGGGGCCGAGCACTGTGTCGACGCCGGGGAAGCGGTTGAACGGGAAAACTGCTTCCTTGACCGCGACATGGTCGAGCTTCCTCTCAACGAGGTTGAAGCTCGCGAGGCTCTCGCCGGCCATGATGCGCGAGGCGATCTTGGCGATCGGCTGGCCGATGACCTTGGCGACGAAGGGCACGGTACGCGAGGCGCGCGGGTTCACCTCGAGGATGTGGATGACGCCGTCCTTCAGCGCGTATTGGACGTTCATCAGGCCACCAACCTTGAGGCTGAGCGCGAGCTCGGTGGTCTGGCGCTTCAGTTCGGCGATGACTTCGTCCGAAAGGTGCTGCGGCGGAAGCGAGCAGGCGCTGTCGCCGGAATGGATGCCGGCTTCCTCGATGTGCTCCATGATGCCGCAGACGAACACGTCCTGGCCGTCCGAGAGGCAATCGACGTCGATCTCGATGGCGCGGCTGAGGTAGCCGTCGAACAGCAGCGGGTTGTCGGAGAGGACCGAGTTGATCTGGCCGGTCTTGTCGTTGGGGTAGCGGATCAGGATGTCGGGCGGCACGAGGCCGGTGAGGGTATCCTGCACGTAGCGCTCGAACTCGCTGGGCGAGTGGACGATCGCCATGGCGCGGCCGCCCAGCACGTAGGATGGGCGGATCACCAGCGGGTAGCCGAGGCGCTCGGCGACGAGGCGGGCCTGCTCCAGCGAGTAGGCGATGCCGTTCTTGGGCTGGGTGAGCTCGAGGCGGCTGATCAGTTTCGAGAACAAGTCGCGATCCTCGGCGAGGTCGATCGAGGACGGCTGGGTGCCGAGGATCGGCACGCCGGCCTTTTCGACCGCGTCGGCGAGGTTCAGCGGAGTCTGGCCCCCGAACTGCACGATGACGCCGTGCAGCGTGCCGTTCTGCTTTTCGGTCTCGAGGATCTCGATGACGTCTTCCTCGGTCAGCGGCTCGAAATATAGGCGATCGGAGGTGTCGTAGTCGGTGGAAACGGTCTCGGGATTGCAGTTGACCATGATGGTCTCGTAGCCCGCGTCGGCGAGCGCGAAGGCCGCGTGGCAGCAGCAATAGTCGAACTCGATGCCCTGGCCGATGCGGTTGGGGCCGCCACCGAGAATGACGACCTTCTTTCTATCAGAGGGGCGCGCCTCGTCCTCGGGCTGGCCGTTAAAGGGCGCCTCGTAGGTCGAATACATGTAGGCGGTGGGCGACGCGAATTCGGCCGCAGAGGTGTCGATGCGCTTGTAGACCGGGCGGACGCCGAGCGACTTGCGGAGCGCGCGCACGTCCTTGGCCTGCTTGCCAGCGAGATCGGCGAGGCGGCGATCGGAGAAGCCCATGGCCTTGAGGCCGCGGAGCGCGCCAGCGGTGTCGGGCAGGCCCAGTTCACGGACCTTCTTTTCGGTTTCGATGAGGCCGTGGATCTGCTCGAGGAACCACGGATCGATCTTGGACGCGTCGTGGATGTCGTCGAGACTGTAGCCCAGTCGCATCGCTTCGGCGACGTGCAGCAGGCGTTCCGGCGTCGGGGTGGAGATGGCGGCAAAGACCGCGTTCTCGTTGTCGTCCTCGGGGGCGCCGGAGACGAAGCCGGGAATGCCGATCTCGTTGAGCCCGGTGAGGCCGGTTTCGAGCGAGCGCAAGGCCTTCTGCAGCGATTCCTGGAAGGTGCGGCCGATCGCCATGGCTTCGCCGACCGACTTCATCGAGGTGGTGAGGCGCTTGTCGGCGCCGGGGAACTTCTCGAAGGCGAAGCGAGGGATCTTGGTGACGACGTAGTCGATGGTCGGCTCGAACGAGGCGGGGGTAGCGCCGCCGGTGATGTCGTTCTCGAGTTCGTCGAGGGTGTAGCCGACGGCAAGGCGGGCGGCGACCTTGGCGATCGGGAAGCCGGTGGCCTTCGACGCGAGGGCCGAGGAGCGCGAAACGCGCGGGTTCATCTCGATGACGATCATGCGGCCGTCGGCCGGGTTGATGGCGAACTGCACGTTGGAGCCACCGGTCTCGACGCCGATCTCGCGGAGCACCGCGATCGAGGCGTCGCGCATGATCTGGTATTCCTTGTCCGTCAGCGTCAGGGCCGGCGCGACGGTGATGGAATCGCCGGTGTGGACGCCCATCGGATCGACGTTCTCGATCGAGCAGATGATGATGCAGTTGTCGTTGCGATCGCGGACGACTTCCATCTCGTACTCTTTCCAGCCGAGCACGGATTCTTCGATCAGCACCTCGTCGGTCGGCGAGGCGTCGACGCCGGTTTCGACGATGGCGAGGTATTCTTCCTTGTTGTAGGCGATGCCGCCGCCGGTGCCGCCAAGGGTGAAGCTGGGGCGGATGATGCAGGGCAGGCCGATGACCTCGAGGGCTTGCAGCGCCTCGATGGTGTTGTGGGCCAGCATGGAGCGCGGGGTTTCGAGCCCGATCTTCTTCATGGCATCGCGGAACAGCTCGCGATCCTCGGCCTTGTCGATGGCCTCGGCGTCGGCGCCGATCATCTCGACGTTGAACTTGTCGAGGATGCCCATCTTCTTGAGGCTGAGCGCGCAGTTGAGCGCTGTCTGGCCGCCCATGGTGGGGAGCAGCGCATCGGGACGCTCCCGCTCGATGATCTTGGCGACGACTTCCGGGGTGATAGGCTCGACATAAGTGGCGTCGGCGAGATCCGGATCGGTCATGATCGTCGCCGGGTTCGAGTTCACCAGGATGATCCGGTAGCCCTCGTCCTTGAGCGCCTTGCACGCCTGGGTGCCGGAGTAATCGAACTCGCAGGCCTGCCCGATGATGATCGGCCCCGCACCGATGATGAGGATCGATTTGATGTCGGTGCGTTTTGGCATCTGGGGCTCGTATGTTCGGGCGCGCGGAAAGACGCGCGGTGGCGCGGGCTTGGGCGGCAGACTCTGTGGGCTAAGCGGGTCCTGTAACCGAAGCAGGTGGGGAAGGGAACCCCCGGCGCGAATGAAGCCGGTGCAAGTTGTCGCGGAGCGCGGGCCCTATGCGTCGAGCGGCCAGCGCTGCAGCGCTTGCTGTCCGGCATCGGTCAGTCCGTAGAGGCCGCGATCGATGCGGTCGAACCAGCCGTAGACATTGTGGAGCAGGATCTTGGCGGCGATCGGCGTTGTGGCCTTGAGGTCGCGGGGGCGGAGCGGGCCCTGCTGGAGCGCGGCCGCGCAGGCGAGAGCCTGCTGGCGGTACGCCGTCATGATGGGTTGGCGGGTGCTGCCGCCGGCGGTTGGATCGCCCTTCCGGCGCCGATGCTCCTCGACCAGCCGGATGCGCTTGCGGGTGTTTTTCTTCGGCATCGGTGCGATGGGGCTGACGATGATCTCGACGTGGTCGCTGGCGCTGACGCCGAGCATGCCGAGGCCGAGCCGGCGGCACAGATCGCGGAAGCGGCGGTCGCGCTCGCGGCCCTTCCCGGTCGCCGAGGTGCGCGCAGCGATCCAGACCTCGTCGCTCTGTGCCTGCCGGTCGACGGCCTGCAGCACCAGCTCGAGATTGAAGCTCTGCTTGAGCTCGCAGATCACGACCAGCGGCGGCTCGCCCTCGAGGAGGCCAACGAGATCGCAGCCACCGACCTCGCCCTTGACGGAGTAGCCTGCGGCTTCGAGGAAGCTCTTCACG
The DNA here is from genome assembly GCF_056405135.1 of Devosia sp. P1_H9. Lineage (NCBI taxonomy): Bacteria > Pseudomonadati > Pseudomonadota > Alphaproteobacteria > Hyphomicrobiales > Devosiaceae > Devosia > Devosia sp. P1_H9. Next base: position 183,302 of record NZ_JBFUCQ010000001.1, on the reverse strand, counting down.
GGTGGATAGAGGGTGGTTTCCAGAGCGGGTCCGATCGGGCGTGATTCTCGGGTGGATGTTACCTCATCAGCGGGCGTCGATCGCGTCACGTACGGCTGCAAGCGTGATGCCGAGGTCGTCGAGGCGGTGGGCGTCCAGCTCGAGCAGGTCGAGCGGTGGATCGACATCGAGGCTGCAGAAGTTCCGGGGACGTGAGGTCGCAACGGAGGGCGAAACTTGTCAGTGCTGAACCAGATACTTAAGTGACCAGGCGAGGCAAAGCCTTGTCCGGGCTCGCCTGAGGTGCGAGTTTTCGATCTGTCAGAGCATCCGGAGATCATGCCATGTGCCGCAACATCCGCCCCCTGTTCAACTTCGAGCCGCCGGCGACACGCAACGAGGTGCATGATGCGTCGCTGCAGTTCGTGCGCAAGATCTCGGGCTACACGCACCCATCGAAGGCCAATGAGGCCGCCTTCAACGATGCCGTCGACGACATCGAGAGGGTAATCAAGCGCCTGCTCAAGGAACTCGAAACCGACGCGCCGAAGCGCGATCGAGAGGTGCTGGCGGCAAGGGCAAAGGAGCGGGCGAAGCTGCGCTACGCCCGGGTCGAGGCCTAGGAACCGGTCAGACGCTACTGCAAGGCAGGGCGCGGGATGGCGGTATAGACGCGCTCGATGAAGCCGTAGAACTCCACCATGTAGTTGCGCAGGAACTCGGCAGTGCCTTCGTTGGTGACGTCGCCGTCGTCGGTGATCAGGCCTGGCTTGAACTGGATATAGGCCTCGATCGAGTTCATCAGCGGCGAGTCGCAGAAGGCCATGACGCTGCGGAGGTTCTGCTGCGCTACGGCGGTGCCAATGGCGCCCGGTGACGTGCCGATGATGGCCGTGGGTTTTCGCGCGAAGGAGTTCTGTCCCCATGGGCGGCTCGCCCAGTCGATGGCGTTCTTCAACCCGCCAGGAATCGAGCGATTGTACTCGGGGGTGACGAACAGCACCGCCTCCGCCGCGGCCAGGGCTGACTTGAAGGCACGGGCGACCGGCGGAAAAATCGGCGTCGTAGTCGTAATTGTAGAGCGGCAGGTCGGCGAAGCCGATCTCGGTCATCTTCATCTCGGCCGGCGCAAGGCGGACCAGCGCCTTGGCCAGTTTGCGATTGATGGAGGCCTTGGCCAGACTGCCGACGAAATACCCAACCTTGACGTCACTCATTGGCTCCTCCTGGGTTCAGGAGGAGGAACAACGCGTGGCTGCTTACGCCGTTGCGAGAAGCTGCGTCGGGCTAGCGTCGTCAAAAGACCGCGCAGTGGCCGTTTTGCGCGGGCCGCGGCAAAAGGATCGTCCGTTGCGGTTAGCGGATGCTTGCCGCGATGCCGGCGCTTTGCGCAGATCGACAGTCCTGACAGATCAGCTCTTCTTGAAGCTGATGGCCGAGGCGGTGGTTTGGCCCTTCTTGTCGACCAGCGTGAAGGCCAGCTTGATGCTGCTGCCGCTCAGCGTCATCACCGAGGAAGCAGTGCCGTAGCTGGTCTTAATGCCGGTGGAGGCGAAGACGATGGTGCTGCCGACCTTCTTGCCGACCGTGGTGGTCGAGGCGCCCTGGGCTGACGACGAGGCCTCATAGCGGTTCTTGGCGTCGTTGTAGACCATGGTGCCGCGGAAGCTGGCAGCGCCGGAGCCGCCGAACGAGCAGCGGCCGGAATAGGTGAGCTTGCCGGCGGTCGACGCCTTGAAGGTCAGCCGACAGACAACGGTGCCGGGATCGGGGCCGACGACCTTGCCGGTGCCGCGCCAGTTGCCGTCATATTTGGCAAGCAGCGCGCTCTCGGCCGGGCCGGCGACGGCGGGTATCGCCACGGGAAGGGCGAGGACGGTTGCTAGAGCCAGGACCTTGAGGCTCGACGGCAAGCGCAACATGGGCATCTCCGGAATCGGGCGGGTTCGGTGGAGCAACGGTAGCGCGAGGGCCTTGGTTGCGGGAAGGGCTATAAGAGTTTCGCGAGAACTGGATGAAGGGGGGATGAACGGAGCGAAACGCCAGTATTCACGGCCGGTTCACAGCGGAAGTGGTTGTCTGCGTATCGTATGCGGGGAAATGCATTCCCTGCAGAGGAGAGGGATGAGGGAAATGAGCATCAATCGGCTCGTCATGACCGCCGCGCTGGTCGCGGCCGGCATGCTGATAAGTACCGCCGGCGCGTTTGCGGTGGAAGCCGCAGCCAAATCGGCAGTGAATGTGCGCACCGGACCCGGAAAGACATTCGGTATCGTCGACCAACTGACGGCCGGCGAGGTGGTGAACGTCACCGAGTGTGCGCCATCGAATTTCTGTTTCGTCGAGCATTCCGGCCCGGACGGTTGGGTGAGCGCCAACTACCTGACCACGGCCGGCGACGACGACGAGGAGGCAATCGAAGAAGGCTCCGGTTCCAATCCGGACTGCAGCTTCGGTTTCAGCATGACGCCGAGCGGCCCGACCATGTCGATCAACTGCGGCGACGGGCCGGCGCCCGGGCCCGGACCAGCGCCTGAGCCGGAAGAAGAGCCGAGCGCCTGCTTCTATGTCGGCAGCAATTTCAACGGCGACGACCTTTGCGTCGGGTTGGGGACGCGCAATGCGCTGAACGCCACGTTCAACAACAAGATCTCGTCGGTGCAGCTGTTCGGCGGTGCCAAGGCCAAGCTCTGCGAGGACACCAACCTTGGTGGCGTCTGCAAGATCGTGACCACCGACACCGGGCCGCTGGTGCCGCAGATCAACAACAAGGCGTCGTCGCTGACGGTCTATGTCGGTGCGCCGCCGATGCCGGAACCGCCCGAGCCGCCGGAAGTGCCGGATACGTTCTCGACCGGTCCGATCGATCTGCAGCAGACCTACACGGCCAACCTCGACAACGGCAACGTGGGCGGTGGCGGGACCGACATCTGGTACCAGGCGGTGACTGCGGTGGAGAAGTACATCACGCCGCAGGCCGGTGCCGGCCTCGCACTCGGCGACGGCTCGAACCGTGGCTATGAAGGGTGCTCGGAAGAGAGCTTCTCGTCCGACAGCATCCCGCTCGCCGATGTCCCGCCGGGCACCTATGTGTGCGCCAAGACCAACCAGGGCCGCATCTCGCAGTTCCGCGTCAACGGCTTTGTCGGGACGACGATGAAGCTCGGGTACACCACCTGGGCGAACTGAGCGCCTGACTAACCAATGCAAGGGGCCCGGAGCATTCTCCGGGCCCCTTCGTTTTTTCCGAGGTTTTTTCGCCGGGGCTGTCGATTCCAGCGCGCGTGCTTCGTCGTGAAGTCGAACAGGCAGTTCAAAACAGAGGAAACCGACATGACAACGAAGCTCGATATCGCCCCCGAGAACGACAACCAGCTGGTGCTGGCACGGATCATCGATGCGCCGGTGGAACAGGTGTACCGCGGCTGGACCGACCCCAAACTGATGAAGAGGTGGTTCGCGCCGCGGCCGTGGACGACATCGGAGGCGAGCCTCGACCTGCGGCCCGGAGGCGGGAACGTCGTCACCATGGTCGATGAGAATGGCACCGAGTACCCCAATGCCGGCCAGTACCTGGAAGTGGTGCCGAACCGGAAGCTGGTGTTCACGGATGCCTATACCGGCGACTGGCAGGCGAGCGAGAAGCCGTTCATGACGGTGACCCTGACGTTCGAGGATATCGGCGGCAAGACGCGCTACATCGCGCGCTGCCAGCACTGGAACGCCGAGGACAAGGCGGCGCACGAGCAGATGGGCTTCCACGAAGGCTGGGGCATGGTCACCGACCAGCTCGAGGAAGTGCTGAAGGCCAACTGACCGAGCCCGCGCTGGGCCGGTGGCGACTGCCGCCGGCCTTGTTGGTTCAGCCCGCCTTGCCGTCCGTGGTCGGCTGTCGGTCAACCGGCGCTATTCTTCGGGTTCGGTGGTGAAAAGCAGCGGGTAGCCCTCGTTGCGCGCCATTTCGGTGGCGCGGTTCGCCTTGGTCTCGGCGATCTCCTGGGTGAATACCGCGACGACGCAGGACCCCTTGGTGTGAGCGGTGATCATGATGCGGTGGGCCTGGTCCTCGGTGATGCGGAACTCGGCCTTCAGCACGCGCACGACGAAGTCGCGCGGGGTGAAGTCGTCGTTGAGCAGGATCACCTTGTAGAGCGGCGGACGCGCCACTTTGGGCACGGTCTTGGTGCGCGGCTTGGTGTCGGTGTCGTTGGCCATGGTCGGGGTAATATAGTGCACGTTCGGGGGCGCCGCATCCCGTCGATGCGAGACGTATGCGTGGACTGGGGCCGCCGGCGATGCCATGAATGGCGCGCTTTTCATCAGGATCTACTGCATGCGCCTTATTGGTTCGCTACTCGTTGTTGTCGGTTTCGTGCTGGCCGGGACTGCAGCTTCAACTGCCGAGGATCAGCCGCCGGTGGTGCAGTACCGGCTCGACAACGGGCTGGAAGTGCTGCTGGCACCGGACCATAAGGTGCCCAAGGTGGGGCTGGCGCTGGTCTACGGGGTCGGCGGCATGAACGAGCCGGCAGGCCGCTCGGGCTTCGCGCATCTGTTCGAGCACCTGATGTTCAGCGGCACCGAGGAATACCCGCGGATCGACGACACCTACTCGGCACTCGGGGTGCAGAACAACGCTTTCACCGAGGAAGACCGGACGATCTATGTCGATGATGCGCTGGCCTCGACATTGCCGGTGCTGCTGTCGGTGGAAGCCGACCGGATGGCCAATCTCGGGCGCGCAGTCGATCAGCGCGAGCTCGACCTGCAGCGCGACGTGGTGAAGAACGAGATGCGGCAGACTGTGCTCGACAGCGCCGGCCAGCCGGGGATGGAAGCGCTGCGTGCGGCGCTGTTCCCCAAGCCGCACCCCTACGCGGAATCGGTGATTGGCTCGATCGCCGACGTCGATGCGGCCAAGCTCGAGGACGTGAAGGCATTCTTCGATGCGTATTACGTGCCCAACAATGCGGTGCTGTCGCTGGCTGGAGATTTCGACGTCGAGGCGGTGAAGGCGATGATCGCCGAGACGTTCGGGCTGGTGCCGCGAGGCGCCGACGTGACGGTACCGACGGCGAGCGCGCCGAAGCCAGTGGCGTTGCGGCTGGATTTCACCGACAGGCTGCCATCGCCGATCGTGGTGCTGGCTGTAGCGGGGCCGGGGGTGGATGCACCGCAGAGCGTGGCGCTGACCGTAGCGACGGACCTGTTGGGCAATTACGAGTACGGCGTGCTGCGGCGCGAACTGGTGAACACTGGGATCGCGATCAATGCGAGTGCCGGCTGGGATCCCGGGCGCTTCGGCGGGCGGCTGCTGATTTCGGCAACGGCGGCGCCGGGCGTCGCGCCGGATGTGCTGGAGGCGGCGCTGCGCAAGTCGGTGGCCGGGTTTGCAGCCTCGACACTCGATGCGGCGGATATCGAGCGGGCGCGGCGGTCGCTGCGGCTTGGCCGGCAGCTCAGCGCAGAGTCGATGCTGGATCGGGCGCGGGCGCTGGCCACGCGCTTCGACCTTTATGGCGCGGATTCGCCCGGGCTGGGTGATGATCCGAAGCTGCTGACGCTGACGGCGGCGGAGGTGGAAGCAGCGTTTCGGGCGCTGGTGGTGCCGGAGGCGCTGAGCGTCTTGACCATCACGCCAGGTGCACGCAGCGATTATCCGGCAGTGCTGAAGGCGAGTTCGGGCACCGCTGAGCCGATCGCCGCGGCGCCGCGGCCCGTGGTCAGTGTGCCGATGCTGGCGGCGGGTAAGCCTGGGCAAGCCGAGCTGCCGCCGATCGAGACGGCGACGCTGTCGAACGGCATCCGGCTGGTGCACTACAAGACGGACGACTCGCCACGCGTGCTGGTCGCGGCATCGGTGGCTGGCGGCAGCGGCAGCGACGAGCCGGGCAAGGAAGGGCTGGTCGAACTGACTGCCATGATGATGTCGCGTGGGGCGGGCGAGCGCGGCTTCGAGGCGTTCAGCAAGGCGGCCAAGGATATTGGCGCTGACCTATCGGGCCAGGCGGACATGCAGCAGACCGCAGTGGTGCTGGCGGTGCCGCCCGAGGATTTCGGGGCGGGCGTCGACCTGTTGGCAGATGCGGTGTTGCGGCCGCGGTTCGAGCCGAGCGAGTGGGGGGCGCTGCGCGCCGAGGTGCAGCAAGGGCTGGCCTATCGCAAGATGGATCCGGGCAGCCTTGCCTATTACGCGATGGAGGAACTGGCATTCCCGATCCCGGAAGGGCGGGCGGCGCTGGAGACCACGCCGGCGACGGTGGATGCGCTTACGGTCAACGAAGCCCGGGCCATGCACCTCAGGCTCTTCACGCCCAGGACGATGACGATCTACAGCGTCGGCGCGATCGGGCTCGATGCGGTGAAGCCAGAGCTCGAGCGGGCGTTCGGCGCGTGGAGCAATGACAGTGCCGGGCTGAAGCCAGTGCCGCATCCGTCGGCGGCGTTCGCTGAGGGGCTCAAGGTCTATATCGCGCCGAGCGTCGGCGACAGCCAGGCGATCATCTACCTGGCGCGGCCGGCGCCAGCGTTCAACGATCCGGGACTGGTGGAGACCATTGCGGTGGCGCGGTTGCTGGGTGGGGATTTCACCAGCCGGCTGAACCAGGTGCTGCGCGAGACGCATGGCTATTCGTACGGCGTCGATGCGTCGGTGTGGTCGAACATCCCGACGGGCGGCATGCTGACGGTTTCGTCGGCGGTGCAGGCGGACAAGGTGGGGCCGGCGCTGGCTGATATCATCGCGGGATTCGGCAGCCTGGCGTCGGTGCCGGTGGCCGATGCGGAGTTGGCGCGGACGGTGATGGCGACGGCGGCAGGCACAGCCGGTTCGGTTGAGACGTCGGGCGGGCTGTTCGGGCTCGTGATGAGTGCCGCCGGCATGGGGCTGACGGCGGAGGAACTGAACGGCAAGCTCGATGAGATCGTGGCGCTGAAGCTGCCGGCGGTGCAGGCGGCAGCGCAGTCGATGGCGTCGCTGGAGCGTGCGGTGGTGGTCATCGCGGGCGATCCGCAGTCCATCCTGCCGCAGTTGGAGACGATCGGCATTACCGACGTGACGGTGATCCCGCCGGACGAGTGATCTGACGCTTGGCGCTCACGAGCTAGCTCTTCGGACCGATAGCTGAGGGGTGGACTAAGACCCGTCTCCACCCGCCACTTACGGCTCGTGATCTTGCAAATGATATGCACTTGCAGCGTTCTGGCGTTCTGCTAGCATCGCAAATGCGAACCATTCGCAATTGGAGGCTGGCTTGGCGTCGGAATCATCCCTGCGGCGCAGAGATTTGTTGTGGGCAAGCCTTGCGGCGGCCGGCGGTACGGCTGTCGCGCTGAAGGGAGCGCTCGGGCAGGAAAACCACACGGGGCACGCCGGCATGGCGACCCCCGATGTGGCGCCCGAGCCTAGCGACGCCGCCTATGGCGGGGCGCACTCGGCGCATGGCGACATGATGACGGTGGGCGACGTCGATGAAGGCGCCAATGGCTTCACCGCAACGCAGCTGCTGACCGAGTGGGAGACCGGCACCGTCTCGACGTTGCCCGACGGGCGGACCCTGCGCAGCTTCGTGATCGAGGCGATCGACAGGGAGATCGAGATTGCGCCAGGCGTGAAGTTCCCGGCCTGGACCTACAATGGCCGTGTACCGGGGCCGGCGATCCGGGCCAAGGAGGGCGATCGGCTGCAGATCACCTTCAAGAATTTCGGCTCGCACCCACACTCGATGCACTTCCACGGCATCCATTCGGCGCGGATGGATGGGGTGCCCGGGGCTGGGCTGATCAACCCCGGCGAGACCTTCGTCTACGAGTTCGACGCTTTTCCCTTTGGCTGCCACCTCTATCACTGTCACGCCCTGCCGCTGCGGCGGCACATGCACAAAGGCATGTACGGAGCGTTCGTCATCGACCCCGATCCGGCATTGCATCCGGAGGCGGCGGAAGTGGCGAAGTCGCGCTTACTGGGGACGCCGGAGAACGCGCGCTGGCAGGAACTGGTGATGGTGATGAACGCCTTCGACACCAATTTCGATAGCGAGAACGAGTTCTACGCCGTCAACTCGATCGCCCATGCCTACGCCAAGGTGCCGATCCGGATCGAGAAGAGCCGGCCGGTGCGGATCTATCTGGTCAACGTGACCGAGTTCGACCCGATCAATTCGTTCCACCTGCACGCGAACTTCTTCGACTACTACGATACGGGCACGAACCTTTCGCCGACGCTCAGGACCGTGGACCTGATCACGCAGTGCCAGGCGCAGCGCGGCATTCTGGAGTTCAGCTATGCCAGGCACGAGCCCGGCCAATACATGTTCCATGCGCACCAGACCGAGTTCACGGAGCTCGGCTGGATGGGCATGTTCGACGTGGTGGAGGCCTGAGATGAGCGATGCTGCCCAGACCGTCGATGTTGTGCCGAAGCCGTCCGGCTGGACGCGGCTGCTGTGGGTGTTGCTGCCAATGCTGGCGCTGACGGCAGCGCTGGCCTGGGTGTTCGTTGCCGACCCACTGAGGAGCTTCGACAACGGCGCGCCGCCGGTCGAGGGGCTGACCGTGGAGCGGACGGTGCTGGACAGCAGCGGGGTCAAGCTGCAGGTGCGGGCAGGCGGCTCGACTGACATGCGGATCGCGCAGGTGCAAGTGGACGACGCCTATTGGGTGTTTGCGCAGGACCCGCCCGGACCGCTGCCGCGCGGCACCACCGCGTGGGTATCGCTCGCCTATCCGTGGGTGCTGGGAGAGGCGCACGCGGTGCGGTTCGTTACCGATACCGGGGCGACGTTCGATCATGAGATCGCGGTGGCGGTGCCGACGCCGCAGCCAACTGCTACGGCACTGGGCGCACAGGCGATCATCGGGTTGATCGTCGGGCTGCTGCCGGTAAGTGTGGGGCTGATGTTCTATCCCGCCCTGCGCGGCATCGGCCGCGAGGGCATGAACTTCCTCCTGGCGCTCACGGTTGGGTTGCTTGGGTTCCTGCTGGTCGACATGAGCAGCGAGGCGCTGGAGGTGGCCGGCGAGGCCGCGGCGATGTTCCAGGGGCCGGCGCTGGTGGTGCTGGCCGGAGCAGCGAGCTTCCTGGTGCTGATGGCCGCAGGGCGCTGGCGCGGGGCACCGAGCGGGGTGCAACTGGCGTTCTTCATCGCGCTCGGCATCGGGCTGCACAACTTTGGCGAAGGCCTTGCAATCGGGGCGGCATTCGCGTCCGGCGCGGCCGGGCTGGGCCTGTTCCTGATCGCCGGGTTCACGTTGCACAACGTCACCGAAGGTATCGGCATCGCTGCGCCGATCCTCAAGGAGAAGGTCCCGCTGTGGTCGTTCGCGGCGCTGGCGGTGCTGGCGGGCGGGCCTGCGGTGGTCGGCCTCTGGATCGGCAGCCTGGCCACGGCGCCGCAATGGACGGCACTGGCGCTTGGTGTGGGAGCGGGCGCGATCCTGCAGGTGATCATCGAGGTCGGCGCATACCTGGTGCGCAGCAATGCGGGCAAGGCGGGGACCTGGTTCACCCCGGCGGTGATCGGCGGCCTGATCGCCGGCGGCGCCGTGATGTATGTCACCGGGGCGTTGGTGAAGATCTAGGGGAGCGGCAGGCCAAGGCGGGCGAGCAGGGCGGCAAAACGTGGCTCGTTGCGCAGGCTGCGGAATTCCGGCTCGACCAGCAGGCCAATAGTTTCGCCGCGTTCGACAGAGGTCTCGAGGTAGCTGAGTGCCTGGTCCTTGTCGCCGAGCAGCGCGGCTGTGGCGGCGACCTTGTAGGCCTGCTCGCGCTCGGCCTGGAACTGGCGCTTCTGCTCGGCGAGCATCGCGGTGAGCATGGCTTCGCCACCGGCTGATAGGGCCTGGCGCGCGGTTTTGGCGATCAACTGCCGGGCGGCACTGCCTTCGACCTGGGCGGAGATCTCGTAGTTATCGAGGAACTCCGCGTAGCGATGCTGGTCGAGATAGATGGTAGCGAGATAGGCGGGGACTGCGAGGTAGTCGGGATTGGCTTGGCGCAACTGCTCGAGCATGGCGATCGCGGCCTGGGTATCGCCGGCGTAGTAGTGGATCAGCGCGGCATTGGCGCGGACGGAGCGCGAGTCCGGCTGCAGGGCAAGGGCGCGGTCGATCAGTTCGCGCGGGCGCTCGAACTTGCCCATGTGCATCGAGGTCAGTGCGTACCAGTGCAGCGCCTGGGCGTTGTCCGGCATGAGCGCAAGCGACTTTTCGAACAGCTCGGCAGAACGGGCGAATTGGTGCTCCCCGTAAAAGGCGTTGAAGCCGAGGGCGGCATAGGCCTCGGCCAAAGCGGGATCGAGCGTGATGGCACGCTCGGCGGCGGCCTTGGCCTTGGCGTAGGACTCCGGCGCGGGCGCCGAGGTGTACTGACTGATGAGGTTGTAAACGTTGGCGAGGCCGACCTCGGCGCGGGCATAGCCGGGTGCGATCGCCAGCGCTGCATCGAACTTCTCAATGGCGGTGGCAAAGCCGGAAGCGGTGCGGCTGGTCCAGGCGATGACGCCGTCGTCATAGAGGGCGCGGGCCTCGGACGGGATGGGTGGCGCTGCATCAGGCCGGGATGGGGCGGTGGCGACCAAGCCGATAGTGATGAGGCCGAGGATCGCCATCACTGCGGCGATGGGCAGGAACAACCGCCGGCGGGTTGGCGCAGACGTGGCCTCGATGGGACCTGCTGCGATGACCATCGGACGCGGGGCACTCAGCCAGGCCTCGAGTTCGTTCACATAGGCAAAGACCGACGTTCTGGTGCCGCCAGGCACACGGCGCACCGGCAGGCCGCGGATGGTTTCCCAGCGCTTCACCGTGCGTTCGTCCTTGCCGAAGAAGGCGGCGATCTCCTTCCAGCTGTTCAGGCGCTGGCCTAACCCCTCCGAGCCGGGTTGGTCAGACGTGTGCAAGCTCCGAATTCCGTCGTCCATCACGGTTGCCCTCGTGAGCAATTAACCGTTGAAGGCGGGCGGGGAGTCAACTGCGATACAGCGCATTTGATCGAACGGGCGAAACGACCCGTTCTTAGCTTTCCGGAAGCACCGGCAGATGACGCTGGAGGCGATATCGTCTATGAACGATGAAGGCGTCTGCTCGGGCGTGGATCCGCGGCGCCTGAACCTTTCCCCACCGGCGGCATTGTACCGCCGCACACCAGACATCGCCGTCCGCCCTAAGCGTCACGTCCTGCGGCCGGCTTGTCTCATCGATAATACTCGGAGGCAGTAAATGGCATCGGTTCCATCCATCAAACTTCGCGACGGCAATTCCATCCCGCAACTGGGGCTGGGTGTGTGGCAGGTCGACCCGGCGATCACCGCGCGCGTCGTCACGGACGCGATAGAAGCCGGCTACCGGTCCATCGACACGGCCGAGGGCTACAACAACGAAGAGGGCGTGGGCGAGGCGATCAAGCGCTCCAGCGTGCCACGCGATCAGCTGTTCATCACGTCGAAGCTTCGCAACGGCGGACATGCCCGCGACCTGGCGTTGAAGAGCTTCGATGCGACAATGAATGCGTTGGGGATCGACCAGCTCGACCTGTTCCTGATCCACTGGCCGGTGCCCAGCCAGGACAAATATGTCGAAGCCTGGAAGACACTGGTGGAGCTGAAGACGCAGGGGCGGATCCGCTCGATCGGCGTGTCGAACTTCAACCAGGATCATCTCGAGCGCATCATCGGGGAAACCGGCGAGACCCCTGTGGTCAACCAGATCGAACTGCATCCGCGGTTCCAGCAGCGCGACAAGCGCGACTTCCACAAGGCCAACAACATCATCATCGAGAGCTGGAGCCCGCTGGGCTCGGGCCGCATGCTCGACGATGCGACGGTGGGCACGATCGCCAAGAAGCACGGCAAGTCGATCGCGCAGACGATCATCCGCTGGCACCTGCAGGAGGGGCTGATCGTCATCCCGAAGTCGACGCACAAGGAGCGCATCGTGGAGAATTTCGACGTGTTCGGCTTCGAGCTCGATGCCGACGACATGGCGAAGATCAATGGCCTGAACAAGGGCAGCGGCCGCGTCGGGTCGGACCCGGCGACGGCGGCGTTCCTGTTCTGAAGTCTGCGCTGGTGTGAAGCATGAAGGCCGGGAGCGATCCCGGCCTTTTCTATTCGGCAACCGCGATGCGGCGGCGGAACAGCAGGTCCTTGGCGGCGAGGACGGCGCCAGCGGTGATCAGCAAGCAGGCGATCAGGATCATGTGGCTGTAGGTCGCGTAGCCGGTGAGGATCAGGATCAGGGTGGAGAGCAGGGGCGCGGAGTAGGAGGCGGCGCCGAGCACCTGGATGTCGCCGCGCTTCACCCCGATGTCCCAGACATAGAAGGCGAGCCCGACCGGGCCGAGGCCGAGCCCGATCAGCGCAGCCCATTGCCAGAGGTCGGTGGGCCAGATGGTCTGCTCGAGGAGCAGGTGGCAAATGGCGGCGAGGACGGCAGTGACGAGGCAGAAGCCGGCGATGGCATCGCTGCTGACGGCGGCGAAGCGGCGCGACAGCACCGAATAGGCCGACCAGATGAGGGCGGCGCAGAGCGCAGCGGCATAGCCGACGGCATATTGCGGATCGAAGCCAAAGCCCTGGCCGCGGGTGACGACGAGGACCGCGCCGCTGAGCGCCAGGGCGCAGCCGGCGACGTGCTGCCACTTCAGCCGTTCACCGGGGAGGAGGGCGGAGAACACCACGATCAGCAGCGGCCAGAGGTAGTTGATCAGCCCGGCCTCGACCGGCGGCGCGTTCCTGAGCGCGAAGAAATAGCAGAAGTGGTAGCCGAAGAGGCCGACCACCCCGAGCAGCCAGACCGGCAGCGGCTGGCGCATCGCTTTGATGGCGCCGGGGCGCAGCACCAGCAGCGACAGCCCGCCGATGGCGAAGGTGACGGCAGTCAGCTGGAAGGCCGGCATGGTGCCGCTGGCGGCGGTGAAAAAGGCCAGCAGCGACCACAGCATCACGGCGGCGAAGCCGATGAAGGTGGCGGTGGAGCGCGAGAGATGGTTGGTCATCCGTTGCTTCTAGCGTGGCCGGACGGGTTTGGGGAAGGGCGGGGGTTGCAGCCGCCGGTCGCGTTTCCTAGCTTTGCGGGATGAGCCTCAGCGCAGCCGATCTTCTTGAACTCCGCCAACGCCTTACCAGCGGATTTGGTCCGATCGAGAGCGAGGTGCTGGCCGAGAAGGCATCGTCGCTGGGCCACCATGGGCGGCAGGTGGAGAAGGCCATGGCGGCGCTGAGGGCGTTCGACGCCGCTCCCGGCACTGCGGATGAGCGCATGGTTCTGGTCAAGGCCGCGGCGCGAGACGTGTGGAAGTTCTTCGTGCAGCGCGAAGCCTGCGGCATGCGCGACCAAAGGGACGCCATCCGTCATTACGGCATCCCGCAAGAGGTGCTGGTTCGGCTCGGCGCGGTGGAGAAATGAACCGGATTGATCCGGCACTTCGATCTCACTAGAATCTATGAGATCGATTACATGCCAAGCCGGTGCGGGACGTTAAGTACGGATTGGATCACGTGGATCGAGTTGTCTTGATACGGCCCGGGAACGCCGATGCTCGGCGATAAGGTACGCAAGTCCCTCAGGGACATGGATACGCCATCCGCAGCCTTGCGTCCGGCTGCCGACATCGTCCCGCCCTTCCACAAGCTTGCCGTCGACGTGATCTGGGCGGGGTTCCGGATCGATCCGGAGGCGGTGCGGCCGTTCCTGCCCGAAGGGCTGGTGCTATCGCCGGCCAGTATCGGCGTGCTCGGCATCTACCAGGCGCCGTCCGGCTATGGCATCGCGCCGTACACGCGCGGGCTGGTGGGCGTGTCGGTAGAGGGGCTGGCCGGCTCCGACGTGGGCGAGGGCATGTTCGTGATGGGCAACATCATGGATGAGCCGGGCGCCGCGACGATGCGGCGGTTCTATTCGGGCGCGACGGTGGAGGGCACCGCGCGCACCTGGCGGGAGGGTGACCTGCTGCACGGTGTAGCTTCCGTCGGCGGTGTCGACTGGCTGCGGGCGACGATCCGGCCGGGTGAAACTCGACCGGGGCTGTCGGGTGTCGACAACTTCCTAGGCATCACGCAGGCCGGCTTGATCAAGCATGCCGACTCGACCGTGGCGGATCTGGCGGATGCCGAGATCGTGACGCTGGAGATCACCGATGCGGCGCCCGACTACATGCGGGCGCTGCGGCCGGTTGAGTACGTGTTCGCGCTGGATGCATCGCGGGTGAACTCGATCTGGAGCGAGCCGCGGGTGGTGGGGCTCACGACCTCGGGCAACGCGGCATCGGTGTTCCTGGGGTTGATCGAGGATACCGGCCGCGCCGCCGCAGTGGTGCGGCAGGATGGGACGCTGATCGAGGCCAATGCCAGCGGACGGGCCCTGCTCGGACCGGATGGTTCGCGGCCGGGTGAGCCGCTGCTCAGTGGTCTGGCAGCGGAGCGGCAGGCACTGGGCCATGCGTTGAAGATGAGCTGTGCGCGCAAAGGGCCGCGGGTGTCGGAGCCGATCGCGCTGACGAGGGCTGGGGGCGGACGCCTGCTGGCCTATGTGTTGCCGCTCGAGCATGGTGAGCACGGCAAGGATTGTGCGCTGGTGCTGTTGGCCGACACACGCGAGCCGGAGCGGCGCGATGCGGTGCAGATGCTGCAGTTGTTTGGCCTAACTGGCGCCGAAGCGAAGCTTGCCGCTTTGGTAGGCATTGGCCACCCGCCGCGTGGCGCTGCCGCTGAACTGAGCATCTCCGAGCACACGGCGCGGTCGACACTCAAAACCGTCTACGACAAGCTCGGAATCAGGAAGCAGTCGGAGCTCGGCCACCTCGTGGCGCGCCTGCAGTATCTGTAGAAGCAATGCTGTCCATAGATGGCTGCCCCCCGCATTTGTGGGGTGCGGCGGGTCGCGCGTGATGTGCATCCTTTGCCCTGGATGCTGCGAAATGGATGGCTGCCGTGCTCGACCTGTTGGAAAAACGCGCCAAACCCAAAGCGCCGCAGCTCACGGGACTGACTGTCGGCGACGTCATCGCTATGCTGGAGACGTTCGACCCTTCGGCGCCGGTGATGGTGCATGGCGAGAGCGGTGGCTTTGAGGAAGTACTGGGCTTCCGCACCACCGGCGTGGCGCTGAACGTCAATTCGGCCGAGGGCTTCGGACCGCACGACGTGCCTGATGACGGGGCGCAGCCCGACCTCGTCGCCGTTGTGCTGCGGTCGACCGAGCGCTAAAGCGCTAGCTTGAAACCTTCGTGGCTCTTGGAAAAACCCAGCCGCTCGTAGAAGCGGTGGGCATCGAGCCGCTTCTTGTTCGAGGTGAGCTGGACGAGACCGCAACCGCGAGCCCGCGCCTGTTCGATGGCCCAACCGATCATCTCGCCACCCAGCCCCAGGTTGCGATGTGTCGGGGCGATGTGCACGGCCTCGATGAGGCTGCGGAGCTCGCCGAGGCGGTTGATGCCAGGGATGTAGGTCAGCTGCATGGTGCCGACTACTTGTCCCTCGAACTCGGCGATCACCAACTGCTGGTTGGGGTCGGTTGCGATGGCATCGAACGCGGCGATGTAGCGTGGGTGGTGTGGCTGGTCGGGTAGGTCAGCACTGGGCGCGACATTGTCGTCGACAATCAGCCGGACGATGAAGCCGAGATCGTCAGGGGTCGCGTCGCGAAAGCTCAGCCGGCTCATTCGGTTCGTCCTCGAATCCATCGATGTGCAGATCACGGGTACTGGTGATGATCGAGTCGAGGAAGCCGGGGAAGCGCGCGTCGAGATCGGTGCGGCGCAGGGTGACGCGGCGGCGCGTACCCTCGGGGGTGACATTGACCACGCCGGCCTCGCGCAGCTTGCCTACGTGGTAGGTAATCGACGTCTTGCTGGCGAGATCGGTAAACTGACCGCAGGTCATGCCGATGCCTTCGCAGCGCGACAAATGGCCGATGATGGCGAGCCGCGTCTCATCGCCCAGTGCGGTGAGCACGTTGGGAAGGGTGATCTGATCGGCATCGGGATGCGGCAAAGTCGGCTGTGTGCTCATGCCGTTTAACTATGCCATTTCCTGTCAAAGTTCAATGATCGTTGAACTAGGGGTTGACGTGGGGCCGGCCGAGGTTCATTTGTTCAACAATCATTGAACTAAGGGAAGTCACATGGACACGCGGCTTATCTGGCTCGCGCTCGGCACCTTTGCCGTCGGCGTCGAGGGTTTCGTCATCGCTACGCTCCTGCCGGCCATCGCGGCCGATAGCGGCGTGACGATCACGCAAGCGGGTTATCTGGTCTTCGCCTATGCCATTGCCTACGCGGTGGGAGCGCCGGTGCTTTCGGCGTTCACCGGTAAGTTCGACCGGCGGCCGCTGCTCGCTGTGGTGGCGCTGGTGTTCGCGACAGGCGCGCTGCTGGCGGCGATCTCGCAGGGCTATGCGATGCTGTTGATCGCGCGATTGATCATCGCGGCATCGGCCGGCCTTTATGCCGCTACGGCTCAAGCAGCGGCGGTGACACTGGCTCCGCCCGAGCGGCGGGCGCGGGCGGTGGCGACGGTGGTTGCGGGCACGACGATGGCGGTGGCGCTGGGCGCGCCGATCGGAGCGTTCCTCTCAGGCTTTGCCGGCTGGCGCGGCACCTATTTCGCCATTGCCGGTGTGGGTGTGCTGACTGCGGCAGCGATCTGGATGATGTTGCCCAAGGGCATACAGGGCGACCGGCGCGGGCTTGGCGAGCGGCTGGGGGTGCTCAGCGTGCCCGGCCTGCTGCCTGCGCTGCTGACGATCCTGCTCTACATGGCCGGCCCGTTTGCCGCATTCATCTACCTCGGGCCGGTGACCACCAAGCTGATGGGGCTCGACGCCGGGCTGCTGCCCTTCGTGATGCTGGCCTATGGCCTCGGCGCGGCGCTCGGCAACCCACTGGGCGGGCAGTTGTCCGACCGGATCGGGGCGCAGGCGACGGTGACCATCGCCGCGGTGCTGAACATCGTGTTCCTGGTGCTGCTCGGCGCCATTCCGCTGTTGCCGCAGCCGGTGGTCATGCCGGCCTACTTCGCCTTCATGGTGGCCTGGGGCATCGCTGGCTGGATGTTCGTTCCGGGACAGGTGAGCCGAGTGGTTGCCTTGTCGCCGACCTCGGCGCCGCTGGCGCTGTCGCTCAATGCATCGTTTCTCTATCTCGGGACCGCGCTGGGTGCGCTGGTTGGCGGCGTGGTGCTCGAGCACCTGCCTATCGGCGACCTGGGGTTGGTAGCGGCGATCTTCCCGGCCCTTGCGTTGGGCATCCTGGTCGCGAGCCGTCCACGCGTCGTACCGATGCCCCGGCTCGGCTGAAGCCGATGCCCCGGCTCGGCTGAAAGGCTTAGCCCCCGCGCCTTGACCGGTGCCGGGGGCCCTCCTAACCATCGTCGGGCGAGGGGCTTCGACGATGGACGTGCGACTGCTGTGGTTGGCGCTGGGCGCATTCGCCGGCAGCGTCGAGAGTTCGCTCATCGTCAGCGTGTTGCCGGCCATCGCGTCCGAGACGGGCGTCAGCCTCTCGCAAGCCGGCTATCTGATCTTCGGCTATTCCATCGCCTACGGCATCGGCACGCCGGTGCTCTCGACAGTGTTCGGGCATGTCGACCGGCGGTCGGTGGTGGCCGGCGCGGAGTTGCTGTTCGGCCTGATGGCGCTTCTGCTCGGGGTACTGCCGGGGTTCCTGCTGCTGGTGCTGGCGCGTACGCTCCTGGCGCTCGGGGCGGGGCTGTTCACTTCCACAGCGCAGGCCACGGCCGTAGCGCTGGCAGCGCCGGGCAAGCGTGGCACGGCGATATCCACGGTGGTGATGGGCGGGTCGATCGCGACGGCAATCGGCGCTCCGGCCTCGGCGCTGGTGGCGGAGTTCCTGGGCTGGCGAGCTGCCTATATCGGGCTCGGGATGCTCGCGATCATCGCCTCGGCGACGATGTGGCTGAAGCTGCCGGACGACATTCACGGTGACCGGCGGACCATCCGCGAACGCCTCAGCGTGCTGAAGGTGCCGGGGGTGCCGCTGACGCTGCTCACCTCAGGCGTAACGGTGCTGGCGAGCTTCACCTTCTTCAACTACCTGGCGCCGGTGACCACCGACTTGCTTGGCCTCGACCGGGTGCTGCTGCCCTTGGTGATGTTCGCGTTCGGGATCGGCGCGATGCTCGGCAACTATTTTGGCGGGCGCATGGCTGACCGGATCGGCGGCAAGCAGACGACGCTGGTCATCCTCGGCTTGATGATCGTGCTGTTGGCTGCGCTTCCAGTGCTGGCAACGCTGCCACGGGCGGTGGTGTTGCCGGCGTTCTTCGTCCACATGGTGCTCTATGGCGTCGTCTCGTGGGGGTTCTTCCCGCCGCAGCTGCACCGGCTCGCCACTCTGGCACCGGCGGCGGTGCCCCTTTCGGCGTCGCTGAACCTCACGGCAATGAATGTCGGCGGGGCGCTGTCGGCACTTGTCGGCGGGCTGGTGCTCGAGCGTCTCGGCATCGCCTATCTCGGGCCGATCGGTGCTGTCGCCGCGGTGGTGGCGCTGGTGATTGCCTACCTGGCGCCGGACCATCGCGAAGCGGTCTAGACCACCCGCTTACCCTTGGGGCTGAGGCCCCAGGCGGCGAACAGCACGATGACGGCAAGCCCGGCCGGCAGGATAGCCAGCAGCTGGTTGCCCGCCGCAAGGACGGCGGCGCCGGCCCACATGATTGAGCTCAATGCCTCGGAGATGGTGGCGGTGCGCGAGGCGACCTGGCGCCGGCGGAACATGGCGCGGCGCATAGGCACGCGGAACCACAGCTGGATGGCGGTCGCGGAACCGGCCGAGATGGCAACGAAGATCGCGGTGATCCAGGCGAGTTCCATGGAGGCGATGCAGACCAGCAGCAGGATGGGCGCAAAGACCACGGCAATGGAGCAGAGCACCGCCTCGATCTTGGCGATGAGCACGGCGCGCGGATGGATCGGCGCGGTGACCACGAGGTCGTGCGCGTCCTCGCCGGAGATGGCGAGCCAGGAGAGGCCGCCCGCGAGCTGGCCGGCCGCCATGACGATCACCGGGATGACGACGACATAGGTGCCGGCGCTCTGGCCGTACGAGACCCAGAGGAACAGCGCCGGCGGGAACAGATAGAGGATCTGCATCAGCGTCTGGCTCAGCAGCCACGGATCGCGCAGCAGCAGGCGCCACTCCTTGACGCGCAGGGCGTGGCGTTGCGAGGCCTTGCGGAATGGTCGCGTGGAGGCGGTCTGCTGCACGCGGGTGGCGGAGACACCAGCGGCGGCGATGGCGTGCTGGGCGAAGCCACCGGAGGTCATGCGGATGATCAGGGCGAGGACGCCGAGGCCGAGCAGCAACACCAGCAGCATGGCGCCGAGATCGCCCATCGCCGCTTTGGCGGGGAGCCAGACGAGGTTGGACGGCTCCGGCGTGCCGGCGACGAACTCGGGCGATTGCAGCACCGAGAAGCGGTTCATGTTGCCGAAGCTGAGGATGGCGACCGCCTGGATGCCGATGACGAAGCCGGCGCCGACGATACCGGCAATGATCTGCGCGATCAGCCGGGTGCGGGCGGGGCCGATGCTGCGGAACAGGCCCACGGTGACCAGCACCGAGATGGCGGCCGAGATCGCGCCGAAGCCGGCCAATACGCCATAGGCGGCGAGCCACTTCGGACCGCCGTAGATGACCAGCACGTTGATGATCGGGCTGGCGAGCAGGCACGCAAGCAGCACGGTGCCGAAGGCGGTGGCGCCGGTGCGGACGGCGAAGACGCGGGCCGAGGATGCGGGGGAGCTGAGGATCAGGTCGAGATCGGAGCGCGAGTAATAGGCGCGGGTCACCGATTCCAGCGCCTGGCTCAGCATCACGGTCCAGAACAGGAAGCCGCTGCCGGTGACCAGCACCAGCGTCGATTTGTCGACGACGATGCCCTTGGCGATCCAGGGGGCGAGCAGCGCATAGGCGAGCCAGTGCAGGCCGAGGTAGAACATGGCGAGCGTGACGAACAGCACGACGCCGCGGACTTTACGGCCTCCGGTGGTCATGGCGAGCCAGTCGCGCCAGGCGAGGCGGAACTCGTGGGCGGCGAACCAGGAAAGCGTGGCCGGTGTGCTCATCAGGCGGCGACATCCGCCATGTCGGCTTCCTTCTGGGCGACCAGATCGAGGAAGATTTCTTCGAGCGTGGTCTCACGGCCGATGCGGGCGCGCAGTTCTGCGAGCGTGCCTTCGGCGACGAGGCGGCCGTGGTTGATGACGCCGATCCGCTCGGCCATGCGCTCGGCGACTTCGAGGATGTGGGTGGTCATGATGACGGTTACGCCGGACGCCACCTTCTGCTTCAGCACGTCCTTGACCTGCCGGGCGGAGCCGGCGTCGAGGCCGGTGAGCGGCTCGTCGAGGATGATCAGGCGCGGGTCGTGGACCAGTGCGCCGGCGAGGGCGACCTTCTGCAGCATGCCCTTGCTGAAGCCGCCGCAGCGCTCATTGGCGTGCGGGCGAAGGCCGAGCCAGTCGATCAACGCGTTGGAATGACGCTCGGCCTCGCGGGCATCGATGCGCCAGAGGCCAGCGACGAACTCGAGATATTCGAGTGGGGTAAGGCGGTCGTACACCATCGGCTCGTCGGAGACCCAGGCGACGATCGATTTGGCGGCGATCGGGTCCTTGGCGGCGTCGATGCCATAGACCGAGATGGAGCCTGCTTCCGGCTTCAGTAGCCCGGCGACCATGCGGAGGATGGTGGTCTTGCCGGCACCGTTGGGGCCGAGCAGGGCGTAGAACTCGCCGGCCTTCACCTTGAGCTCCAGGTCGATGACGACCGGCCGGTCAAAGCTCTTCTTGAGCCCGGAAATGTCGAGGGCAAGGTCGGCTGGCATGCGTGAGGCTCCGGTCGTGATGCCGGAACCTTAGTGCGGCCGCCTTGCGGCGAGGTGAACTGGTTCGGTTAAGAACAATTGATCGGAGCGCGGAAGATATGGCGGTCCCACGAAGAGGATGGGCGGCGCTGAGGCCGCCCACCTCCGTCAGAGTCCGGCGCGATCGATGATGACGCTGGGGCAGTTGCCGGCGCCTTGCGACGCACCGTCGTGAATGAGGCTCCCGAGGTCGCTGTCGGGAGTGATCACGCCGGCAAGTGAGATCTGCAGTTCGGTGAGCACCATGCGGTTGCCCGCCTGCTCCTTCTTGCAGTTGATCTCGACACGGTCGCCAGCACCGGGCCCGAAGGCGGCATCCACCGCGGCCCGGATCTGCGCCGGGGTAACCGAATTGTCGATGTTGTCGACCATGAAGCCGACGAGCGAAGATGCGTTGAGATCTTCCATCAGCGCCAGGGTTTCGGCGAAATAGCTCTCCATAGGCTCCTTGTAGCAGGTGCCGTGGACCAGCCACTCGTGGCGTTCGAGGAAGGACGCCGTGCCCGGCATGACGACCTTCAGCCGATCCATCAGTTCGGCCGGGATCACCACGGCCGGCAGCAGGCGCCAGGTTGCCGGCTTGTCGTTGGCCTTCATCTCCGGGGTGACGCCGACGCAATATTCGCGGCCTTGCGGCTGCGGCCAGAGGCCGTGCAGCGCGAAATGGCTCGCGTCGAACCGGTCCTCACCCTGGTTGAGGCATTCGACCTTGTCGGGCTGCGTCTCGCAGAAGCCCGGCTGCCAACTGGCGGCCAGCATGTAGATGTCCGAACCGGCCGGCAGACCAGCATCGCCGACGTCGACATTGCCGTCATCGTCTGGGGTCGGGGTCGGTTGGTCGGGCGCCTCGACGGTCCTGACGCCACAGCCGACGGCAACCCAGCGTTCCTGCGGCGCGACGCCCGGAATGATCATTCGATAGTGGGACGGACCATCCGGCCGGTTGATCTCAACGAGTTCATAGGCACGGCCTGGCTCGACGAGAATGCCGCCAGGATTGGTTTGGTTGCGGAACGACTGAAAGGCCGGGCAGGCCTGCTGTGCGATGAAAAAGCCGTCGATCGGTACTGCCGCGGCTGGAGACGAAACCGACGCGATAGCCAAAGCAGAAAGTATCGATACGAACTTCATCTTCACCCTCCCAGCGAAATCTGAAGCCGGGAGAGTAACGATTGAGTAAGTCACGTCAATGACAGAGTGTCAGCGCTGCGTCACATAGCCATCCGGAACACCGCGCGTCGACAATACGAACTGCCAGACCTGCAGCACCTTGGCGCGGAAGCCGCCGGCGCAGCAGAGCAGGTAGTACTTCCACAAGCGGTAGAAGCGTTCCTCCTCCGGGTTGCGATCTTTCTTCCAGTTGCGGTCGAAGTTCTCGTACCAGGCGACCAGCGTCTTGTCGTAGTGTGGGCCGATATTGTGGACATCGATAACGCTGAACAGCCCGTCAATGGCCTTGCCGATTTGGGCCATCGAGGGGATGACGCCGCCGGGGAAGATGTACTTCTCGAGCCACGCCTCGATGGTTTCCGTCGACCATTGCGAGCCGATGGTGTGCATCATGAACAGGCCATCGTCCTTGATGACGCTGCGCGCCTTCTCGAAGTAGGTGCGATAGTTCTTGTGCCCGACATGCTCGAACATGCCCATCGAGACGACATGGTCAGTCTTGCCCTCGAACAGGCGGTAGTCCTTGACCTGGAACTCGACGGGGAGGTGCTTGTAGCGCTCGCGGCCATAGGCGGCCTGATCGGGGGAGACAGTGACGCCGACGCAGTTGGCGCCGTACTTTTCGGCGGCAAAGCCCATGAAGGCGCCCCAGCCGCAGCCGATGTCCCAGACGGTCTGGCCGGGTTGCACGCCGATCTTGCGGCACACCATGTCGAGCTTGGCTTCCTGCGCGTCATCGAGATTGGTGACGCCCTCCGGCCAGTAGCCGCACGAGCCGGTCATGCGCTTGTCGAGCGAGGCCTTGTAGGCCTCGGTCTCGTTGTAGTGCATGGCGGCGACGCGCTGCGAACGGGCGATGTTCTGCATGTTCAGGATGCGCGCCTGGACCACCTGCCAGACGAGGTTGGTAGTGACGCGCACGCCATCGGGAACGCGCGAGCGCAGCACGCGATTGAAGAACTCCGCCATGTCGGCGACATCCCAGATGCCATCCATGTAGGCTTCGCCGAGGCCGAGGGTGCCCTGGCCGTAAAGTCGTCTCCAGAATTCTTCTGAGTGGATCTGAGGGTCCCACGGATTGGGCCCGTTCAGGGTGATATCTGCCTCCTTGAGGAGGACTTCCATTTGTGGGGTGGCTCCCATCGAATCCCTGCTCGTTCAACTAGACAAACGCGGGAAGCCAATGCCCCTCGAAGAGGCAAGTCAAGGGCGGCAGCCGGGGCTGCCGCCCTTGGTCGGTCATAGGGTGATGCGGTAGACGCCGAAGCCGGCTTCGCTGGTCTTGCCGGTTGCTTCGATCTTCACGGCGGTGACGTCGGCGAGGTGTTCGGCGGCTTTCGGGCCCGTTTCGAACAGCACGGTGCCGCCGATCGGGGCGAGCGACCAGTTGCTGTCTGCCTTGGGCTCGATGGTCTTCTGGTCGATGATGTAGCGCACGATGATGTCGCGGTTGGTGTCGGGGCCCTTGAACACGATCTTGTCCGGCCCGATGCCCGGGAAGGTGCCGCCGCCACCGGCGCGGTAGTTGTTCGTCGCGACGACGAACTTCTGCGCCGGATCGATCGGCTTGCCGTCGAATTGCAGGTCGATGATGCGGCTCTCGGTGTTGCCGAGGTCCTCGCCCTTGGGGCCGTATTTCGAGGGCTTGGTGACGTCGATCTTGTAGGTGACGCCGTCGATGACGTCGAAGTTGTAGGCAGGGAAGTCGAGGTTGATCAGCGGCTGGTCGGCGCCGCCGGCGGTGACCTGGTTGAAGATGCCGGCCGAGCGATCGAGCCAGTTCTGCACATCCTGGCCGGTGATCACCACGGCCTGGATAGTGTTGGGATAGAGGTAGAGATCGGCGACGTTCTTGATCGCCACCGGGCCCACCGGGACGTCGGTATAGTAGTCCGGGCCACCGCGGCCACCGGCCTTGAACGGCGCGGCGGCGGAGAGGATGGGCAGGGCTTCGTTCTCGGTGCCCTTCATCATCTGCTCCAGGTACCATTTCTGGGCGATGTTGACGATCTGGACGGACGGATCGTCGGCGACGAGCGCGAAGTAGGAGTGGAGCGGTGCAGCGGTCTCGCCGACCGGGCGGCGGATGTAGGCGAGCGTCTCGTCGTGGTCATCCTGAGCGGCAGCGAGAATGGACGCGACGCTCTCGACCAGCGCCTTCGGTTTGCCTTCGACGCGCTCGAAGATCGGACGGGCTTCGGCAGTGTGGGAGACGACGCTCCACTTGCCGTCGGCGGCCTTCTCCAGCAGCAGGTCGATGAGGCCCATGTGCGAGCCCCAGAAACCGGCCATAACGGCGGGCTTGCCGGCGAGCGTGCCGGCGGTCAGGTCGGCGCCTTCGAGGCCCTCGAAGTCCTTGGAGTTCGGAAACACCAGGTGCTGGTGGCCGGTGACGATGACGTCGAGGCCTTCAACGGCCGCAAGCTGCAACGCAGCGTTCTCGGCCTTGGGCAGGCCGGTATCCGCGGCGATGCCGGTGTGGGCCAGCGCGACGACGAGGTCAGCGCCCTCGGCGCGCATCTTGGGGATGTAGGCCTTGGCGGTCTCGACGATATCGCGGGTATCGACCTTGCCCGCGAGGTGGGTGTTGTCCCAGGTCATGATCTGCGGCGGCAGGAAGCCGATGAAGCCGATCTTGATGGACTGCTTGGCGCCGGCGCCGTCGGTCAGTTCCTTTTCGACGATCTTGTAGGGCGCGACATAGGTCGTGTCCGACAGCGGATCGGCGCCCAGCTCACCCTTCGCCAGATTGGCCGAGACGATCGGGAAATTGGCGGCGGCGATGGCGGCGTCGAGGAACTCGAGGCCGTAGTTGAACTCGTGGTTGCCGAGCGTGCCGACCTCGTAGCCGAGGGTGTTCATCGCGGCGATGATCGGATGCGGCTCGTTGGTCAGGCCCTTCTCGTAGGCGATGTAATCGCCCATCGGGTTGCCCTGGATGACGTCGCCATTGTCGATGAGAATCGAGTTGCCGGCTTCGGCGCGGATCGAATCGATGATCGCGGCGGTACGGGCGAGGCCCAGCGTGTCGTTCGGCGCATCGGCGTAATAATCGTAGGGGAACACCGCGACATGCAGATCGGTGGTTTCCATCAGGCGAAGATGCGCCTGGCCGGCGGCTGCCTGCACCGCGAAGGGGTGCAGCACCACGGCGGCGCCGAGCGTCGCCGAACCGGCGAGGAAGGCGCGACGGGAAATCGAGTAATTGTAGTTCATGGACGTCTCCCACAACATTTGAAGAATGCGTGACCCGACGGAACGTCGGCTCTGCTGGCCGGTTATCCCGCATGGCGATGATGGCCTCAGATGCCGCCGCTACGTGACGCTGCAATGACGGCGGCGATTGTGACAGTGGCCTTTCTGGACCATCTGGTCAAATTTGCTGTCGTGCCGTGATTGGCAGTACTATTGTGGGCCGGTCCCAGGGAGAAAACGGATGAAGTGGCAAGGACGTGAGCGCAGTTCGAACATCGAGGACCGGCGCGGCCAGGGCGGCGGTGGACTCGGCGGATCGGGCGGCGGTTTCGGGCCGCTCGGCGGCTCCCGCATCCCGATGGGGCGCGCTGGTGGCGGCGGGCTTGGGCTCATCGGTATCATTGTCGTGTTGGGCATCATCTGGTTCGCCACGGGGCAGAACCCGATCGACATCCTGACGGGCGGTGGCGGCGGTACGACGACGTCATCGAGCCAGTGGTCACCGCCGGCGTCGACCGCCGGGCAGGACGAACTTGCCGATTTCGTCGGCGTGGTGGTCAAGGACACCGAGAACCTCTGGGGCGAGGTGTTCCAGCAGAACAACATGACCTACCAGCCACCCACGGTGGTGCTGTTCAGCGACGCGACGCAATCGGCATGCGGCGTGGCGCAGTCGGCATCGGGGCCGTTCTACTGTCCGAACGACAAGAAGGTTTATATCGACCTGGCGTTCTACGATCAGCTGCGCCGGCAGTTCGGCGCGCCGGGCGATTTCGCCCAGGCCTACGTGATCGCCCATGAAATCGGGCACGCGGTGCAGGACCAGACGGGCGTGCTGCCCGAGTTCAACCAGCGGCGCGGTGCGATGAGCCAGGAAGAGCAGAACGCCTATTCCGTGCGGGTCGAGCTGCAGGCCGACTGCTATGCCGGCGTTTGGGCGAACTACGCCAACCGGCAGAACTACCTGGAGCAGGGCGATGTCGAGGAGGCGATCAACGCCGCCAACGCGATCGGTGATGACACGCTGACCCGCGGCCAGGTGTCGGAGCGCAACTTCACGCATGGCACTTCGGCGCAGCGCATGGCCTCGCTGAAGAAGGGCATGGATACCGGCGATGTCAGCCAATGCAAGCTATGATGCCGCGCTAACGCGGGGGAACGGCCGATGGGTGTGATACCCGCCAGTATGATGCCGCATGTGAAGCGGTTCGGCTGGTCGGGCGCGCTGGCGTTGGGTGTGGTGATCGCCATGCTGGCGGGAATCAACCCGATCACGCTGATCACCGGCAAGGTTTCACCACCGCCGCCGCCGACTTCGATCACTGGCGTACCGGCCAGCTCGGCGACGCTCGAGCAGATAGCCGCCTATCCGCCGGTGGTCGCCGGCGAGGCGGAACTGATGTGGAGGCGGTTCTTTCATCAGACGGCCATCCGCTATCCGCGGATCGCGCTCAGCGTGGTCGAGAGTTCGAGTTCGTTCGGCTGCGGCATGGCGGGCAAGGACCTGACGGTGCTGTATTGCCCGGCGAACCGCGTGGTCTATGTCGACACCAGCGCGTACGAGCGGGTGCGCGCGAAGTTCCCGCTGGGTGCCGACTACGCCATGGCCTACCTCATCGCCGAGGCTTACGGGCATCACGTGCAGTGGGCACTTGGGTTGTTCACTGACCTGGTAACGCTGCAGACGCAGAAGGATACCGAGGCGGCCGCGGCGCTGGAGCGTCACATCGACCTGCAGGCCGCTTGCTACGCAGCGATGTGGACGATCACCGCGGGGATCGATGAGCTCGACAGGAACGCGGCGGTGATGGCCGCTGTCGACGCCGTTGAGGAAAACCGCCACCGCGCGATCATCAACCTGCCGCTGGGCATGGTGGTGCCCGAGGTGCTGGCGACGGCCAGCAAAGAGGCGCGGGCGACCTGGTACGACCGGGGCTACGCCATCCCGGCGCCAGGTAGCTGCAAGCTCGAGAAGATCATCAAGGAAGGGCAGGTGTGACCATGCGCGGACGTCTCGACGGATTGCGAGTAGAGCGGTTCTTCGATGATGGCACGTACCCCAACAGCCGCCTACCGCTGTTGTTCTACGAAGAGGCCCTGCCGCGCGGCGACGCCGATCCCGAGGCCATGGAGGCGCTTTTCGCCGCCAATGGCTGGCCGCCGGCCTGGCGGGCCCCGGTGTTCACCTACCACCACTACCACTCGACGGCGCACGAGACGCTCGGGGTCGCGCGCGGTTCGGCCCGGCTGTTGCTCGGCGGGCCGGAGGGACGCGAGTTCGATGCCGAGCCGGGCGATGTGATCGTGATCCCGGCGGGAGTGGCGCACCGGCGACTCGACTCGAGCAGCGATTTCCTGGTGGTCGGTTGCTATCCGCCGGGGCAGGACTGGGATCTGCTCAGGGGCGAATCGGGCGATCGGCCGAAGGCGGATCAGAACATCCTGCGGGTGCCGAAGCCGGCTTCCGACCCCGTCGCTGGCGTCGCCGGACCTCTGATAACGCACTGGATGTAGCTGGCAAAACATCGGGTAACGCCGCTGCGGGACAATCGGTTCCACGTTCCGTGGTTGTTCCAAACTGCCCTAGAAATGACCAGCAAATGATCGCCAGCAAGCCGTGATCCGGCCGGTTTGCGATCACATTCGGGCTTAGTCTTTGTCCTCGCCGACAGCGTTGAGGCTGTTGGCCGGACCCGGGCCACCGGTGCCGCTTTAAACCTCACATGGAAGGACAAAACTCCATGAAGAAGCTCCTGATCACCATCGCAGCCATCGGCCTTTCCTCGGCGGCTTTCGCCCAGGCCGCGGCAGTCACCTTTACGTCCGTCGACGCGGACACCAGCGGTGGGGTGAGCATTGCCGAGGCACAGGTTGCCTGGCCCGATCTGACCCAGGAGGCGTTCGACGCCGCCGATGCGAACAAGGATGGTTCGCTCGACCAGGCTGAGTTTGACGCTTATGCGGCTACGCTGCCGGCTCCCGCCGCGCAGTAACTTTCGGCCAGCCATGGCTGAGAGGGGTCGCCTGGCCACCGGCGGCCCCTTTTCTTTGGGCGAGACTTACTCGCCGGCCTTCACTTGCTCGGCCTCCAGCGCCATGCCCTTCTGGGCGCGCACCAGGTTCAGGAACCGGGTGAACAGGTAGTGGCTGTCGTGCGGGCCGGGGCTGGCTTCGGGATGGTACTGCACCGAGAAGATCGGCTTGCCCTCGACCTCGAGGCCGGCGTTGGAGCCATCGAACAGTGAGATGTGGGTCTGCTTGACGTTGCCGGGGAGGCTCTCGGTGTCCACGGCAAAGCCGTGATTCATCGAGGTGATCTCGACCTTGCCGGTGGTCAGGTCCTTGACCGGGTGATTGGCACCGTGGTGGCCCTGATGCATCTTCTGGGTCTTGCCACCGACGGCGAGGCCGAGCAGTTGGTGGCCGAGGCAGATGCCGAACATCGGCTTGCCGGTTTCCATCAAAGTCTTGATCGTCGGCACGGCGTACTTGCCGGTCGCCGCCGGATCGCCCGGGCCGTTCGACAGGAAGATCGCGTCGGGGTTGTGCGACATCACATCCTTGGCGGTGGCGGTGGCCGGCACGACGGTTACCCGTGCGCCCTGGTCGGCGAGCTGGCGCAGGATATTGCGCTTCGCACCGTAGTCGATGGCGACGACGTGGAACTCGGGATTGTCCAGCCGACCGTAGCCCTCCGTCCGGGTCCAGGAGGTCTGGTCCCAGTGGTAGGTCTGCGCCGTGGTGACCTCGCGAGCGAGGTCGAGGCCTTCGAGGCCGGGGAAGTTCTTGAGCTCAGCCTGCATCGAGGGCTCGTGGAAGTAGCCGTCGGGGGCGTGGGCGATCACGCCGTTCGGCATGCCGTTCTCACGGATGCGGGCGGTCAGCGCCCGGGTGTCGACGCCAGCGATGCCAATGATGTTGCGCTTCTTCAGCCAAGCGTCGAGCTTTTCGACGGCCCGGTAGTTCGACGGATTGGTGATGTCGGCGCGCAGCACGCAGCCCCGGATGCCCGAGAGCGCGGCCATGTTGACCGTCTCGATATCCTCGTCGTTGGTGCCGACATTGCCGATGTGCGGGAAGGTGAAGGTGATGATCTGCCCGGCATAGGAGGGATCGGTGAGGATCTCCTGGTAACCGGTCATCGCGGTGTTGAAGCAGACCTCGCCGGCGGCATGCCCAATGGCGCCGATGCCGTGACCTTCGAGGCGCGTACCATCCTCGAGCAGCAGGAGGGCGGTCGCAGGTTTTTGCTGCCAGCCGGTCATGGCGGGGCTCCAAGGGTTCGGGTCGGTGTCGGTTGAGGGCTCTCCTTAGAAGGGGCCCGGCCCAAGCGCAAGTGGCGCACGGGGATTATTGCGCTATATGGGACCGGCAAATCGGGGGAACAAGCGACGATGGCGAGCGCGATTGGCCGCGAGATCGGGACGGTTTTCGTGCCCGTGCGCGATATCGAAGCAGCGCGGGACTGGTACCGCGAGCTGCTCGGGCTTGCACCGGGCGGTGAGATTCTGTTCGGGCACCTTCACGTCGTACCGATGCAGGCCGGCAGCGGCCTGGTGCTCGACAGCAAGGGCTTTGCCGGTCCGCATGACAAGAAGCCGGCCTTCCATTTCAATACCAGCGACATACATGCCGCACATGCCGAAGCGGTGGCGTTTGGCGCGCCTGAGGTCGGTCCGGTGACGGACGGGGTGTTCTTCACCTTCAAGGACCCCGACGGAAATCTGTTGATGGTGGCCGACGTGCCGCCTGCACCAAGGAGCTAGCAAATGCGTGATGCAATCAGCGAAGGCTACAAGACGGCGCTCAAGGCCGGCGACAAGCGGCGTACGGCGACGCTGCGCGCGGTCAATGCCGCGATAAAGGACAAGGACATCGAGGCGCGTGGGCAGGGCAAGGGTCCGCTCGGCGAGCAGGAAGTCCTGGTGCTGCTGCAGAAGATGGTGAAGCAGCGCGAGGAATCGCTCGGCATCTACGAGAAGGCCGGGCGCGACGACCTCGCCGTGGTGGAGCGCGAGGAGATCGCGATCCTCAGCGAATTCCTGCCGCAGGGGCTGAGCGAGGCCGAGATCGAGGCTGCGATCATCGACGCGATCAAGAAGACCGGTGCCGAGGGCGGCAAGGACATGGGCAAGGTGATCGCCTCGCTGAAAGCCGACTACCCGGGCCGGATCGACTTCGGCAAGGCTTCGGCCAAGATCAAGACGGCGCTGGCCAGCTAGGCGGTCGCCTCTACGCCCCGGCGCCGCTCGAGCCACCATGACAAGCTTGCAGCGCCTGCTGCCAGCAGGCTGGTGAGGACGCCGACGGCCGGGATGTCGGCATAGCTGACACCGGCGCTGAGCAGCATGGCGCCGATAAAGGCGCCGCCCGCGATGCCGATGTTGAAGGCGGTGGAGATCAGCGACGAGGCGAGGTTGGGCGCAGAGTGCGCGGCGGCGAGGACACGGGCCTGCAGCGGCGTTGAGAAGGCGAAGCCGAGGATCGAGGTGGCGAGCAGGTTCACCGTCATCCACACCTTGTCGTGCATGGCGAACAGCATGGTGGAGTAGAGCAGCGCCTGCAGCAGCAGCACAGTGAGTAGCGTCGGCATCGGCTTCCAGTCGGTGCCGCGACCGCCCAGAAAGATGCCTAGTACCGAGCCGAGGCCGCCGATCAGCAGGTAGATCGGGACGATGTCGGGGTGGAGGCCGGTGACGTTGAGCATGATCGGCACCTGGAAGGTGCCGAAGGCAAGAGCCCCGATCATCACGAGCGCGATGGTGAGGTAGGAGAGCCAGACCTCCTGGTGGCGCAGTTCGCGCAGCTGCTCGCGGAACGTCGCGTGCCGTTCCCCGGCTTGCCGCGTATCGGGCAACTTCAGGAACAGCACGATCGCCGCGATGGCGCCGAGCGCGGCGACAGCGAGGAACGGCACGCGCCAGCCGAAATGCAGGCCGATGGCGCTGCCGCCGGGCAGCCCCAGCAGGTTGGCGACGGTGATGCCGCTAATGAACAGCGAGAAGGCCGCGCCCCGCCGCTCCGGCGGCACCAGCGCGGTGACGACCACGTTGCCGGCGCCGAAGAACACGCCATGGGCGCAGGCGGAGAGCAGCCGGGCCACCAACAGCAGCCCGTAATCGGGCGCCATGGCGCAGAGCAGCTGGGCGATCGAGAAGACGATCATCAGGCAGATCAGCACGTTGCGCTGCGAGAAGCGCGAGGTGAAGACGGTGATCACCGGCCCACCGATGGCGACGCCGATGGCGTAGGCGCTGACCAGCAGGCCGGCGACGGGGATCGTCACCGCCAGGTCTTCGGCCAGCGGCGGCAAGATGCCCGAGATCACGAACTCGGCCGAGCCGACTGCAAACGCAGCCAGCGCCAAGGCGTAGATGGCGATCGGCATGGCAATCCTCAAAATATCCGCTGGGTTCAGACCATGTCGGTTCGCCGGACGCAAGCTTTGGATGAGCATCCGGTGCCAAAGCCCGACTGAGCACTTGGCGAAGGCGCAAAAACAGCTAACCTCCAATTTGGCAACAACATTGGAGGCGGACCGATGGCCGTATCAAGTGACACCAAGAAGAGATCGGCGTGGATCACCGGGCTACGCGGCCTGCTGATGTTGCTAGCGGGGCTCTATGCGGTGTTTTTCCCAGGGCCGGCCCTGCAGGTACTTGTGATTGCCGGCGGTGCACTATTGCTCATCGACGGGGTGCTGGGGCTGTGGAGCCTGACCTTCGGAGGCGCCAAGACCGGCAACTTCTGGTTCGACGTGGTGCGCAACGTGCTGGCCATCATCACCGGCGTGCTGATCCTGCTGTCGCCGTTCCTTGCGACGCTGCTGACGGCGACGTTCCTCGTCTATCTCGTCGCTTTCCAGTCGATCTTCGTCGGCGTCATGGAGATTTGGGTAATCATCCGCGAGCGCGAGCAATATGCGCGCATCTGGCCGGTGCTACTGTCCGGAGCGCTGTACGTGCTGTTCGGCATCGCGCTGCTGTTCTGGCCGGTGTTCAGCGCGCTGGTATTCGTGACGCTGGCGGGCATCCTCGCCATCATCTTCGCCTTCGGCCTGTTCGGTCTGGCATGGCGGATGAACAAATCGGCGAATGCGACCAAGAGCAACCCTGTGTGATCTCGAGGAGGACAGAATGGCAGCCGAAAGCACCTTACCCTGGCCGAGCATTTTCGCAGGCGTCCGCGGCGTCCTGATGCTGGCGGGCGGACTGTTCGCATTGTTCTCGCCGCAACTGGCGCTCGCGACGCTGGTGTGGGTGGGCGGCGTCATCGTCATCATCGACGGGGTGCTCGGCATCTGGGGCCTGCTGTTCGGCGGCCGCACCAGCACGCGCCTCGGCGTGGCGATCGCGCGGCACATCCTCGCGATCCTCGCCGGCATCCTGATCGTGGCGTTCCCGGTGATCGCCTCGGCGATCGGCATCTCGACCCTGGTGATCCTGGTGGGGATCATGATCATCCTTGTCGGAGCGTTCGCTCTCTATGTGACGGTCGCCGGGCGCGAGCTGCTGCGGCAAGGCACGTTCTGGCCGGAAGTGCTGAGCGCCTGCGCCTACCTGCTGTTCGGCGTGCTGCTCCTGGCGATGCCGCTTACCAGTGCGCTGGTGCTGGTCAGTATCGTCGGGGTGCTGATGATCCTCTATGGGCTGTTCCAGCTCTATATCGCCTGGCAGCTACGGGGCATCGACAGCAAGCTGGCGTGACCGGTCAGCGGGTCCCGACGTCCGGTCGCTTGGATGCGTGAAGCTCGATCTCGGCGTTGAAGGCGGCGCCGAGGACGAGAATTTGCGCTGAGTTGTAGAGCCAGAGCAACAGCACGACCGCAGCCGATACCGAGCCGAAGGTTGCTTCGTAATTGCCCCAGTTCTCGACGTAGATCGAAAAGATCGCGCCCGCGAGCAACCACAACATCGAAGCGAGAA
Organism: Devosia sp. P1_H9; assembly: GCF_056405135.1. Lineage (NCBI taxonomy): Bacteria > Pseudomonadati > Pseudomonadota > Alphaproteobacteria > Hyphomicrobiales > Devosiaceae > Devosia > Devosia sp. P1_H9. The sequence continues at coordinate 150,151 of NZ_JBFUCQ010000001.1, read as the reverse complement.
TCGCGCCCGGCCAGATGAAGCGGAACTGGCGTGGATGCCGGTCGGGACCCCAGCGGTAGAGGCAGGCGAGGACGAGCACGCTAAGGACCAGCATGAACGGCCAGCGCAGCATCAGGACGATGATCTCCTCACCTGACGGCCACGGGATCAGGGCGGGCAGCCCCGCCACCGTCAGAAGGGCGAGCACGATGAAGATGCCGCCGCCAATGCTGAGGCTCACCGCATAGAAGAGGGACGTCAGGAAACTGCGCTTGCCGCGCTCCCGCCGCACGCGTGACATGGCGAAAAGTAGTGCGTCCACACCGCGCGAACTGCTCCACAGGGTCAACGGAATCGAGATGAGCAGGCCCAAGCCGAGCGTGGTGGGCGGCTGGGCGGCGAGGAGTTTCAGCTGCTCGGCAGCGATGTCGAGCGCCATGTCTGGGACGAGGTAGCGGACGCTGTCGATGGTCTCGACCACCAGCGCACGGTCAGCGACGATGCCGTAGATCAAGGCGATCGTGGCGATGGCTGGAAAGAAGGACAAGAAGCCGAAGAAGGCCGCGGCAGCGCAGCGCGGCGAGGTGTCCGGATCGGTGAAGTAGGACTTCAGCGTGCCGAAAACGATCTCCTTCCAGCGCTGGAAGGCGCTGGGATGCTCCGAGGCGGCGGCGATGGAAGCCATGGCGGTGACCCGGTGTTGTTCGACTATCAACGACCCTGGCGCAGCGAGGTTGCGCTCTGGTGAGCGGGGATAAGGCAGCGGCGACCCGTGGCTTTTGCGTAAGTCAGCGCTTACTTATCGGCCATGCGCTTTTCCGACGGCTTCCTCGATGAGATCCGGCAGCGCCTGCCGATCTCGCAGGTGGTGGGCGAGCACGTCATCTGGGACAAGCGCAAGAGCCAGCCGCAGCGCGGCGATATGTGGGCCTGCTGCCCGTTCCATGGCGAAAAGAGCCCGAGTTTTCATGCCGACGACCGGCGCGGCATCTATCACTGTTTCGGCTGCGGGGTGTCGGGGGATCACTTCCGGTTCCTGACCGAGAAGGCCGGGATGAGCTTTCCCGAGGCGGTGGAAAAGCTCGCCGGGATGGCCGGGGTGCCGATGCCGGCCCGCGACGAGCGCGACGAGGCGCGGCAGGAAAGCCGGCGGACTCTCTACGATGTGATGGAGATCGCCACCCAGTATTTCGAGGCAGCGCTGAGCCACAATATCGGGGCGCGGGCCCGCGGCTATCTCAACGAGCGAGGGGTGAGCGCGGCGGCGCAGACGAGGTTCCGGCTCGGCTATTCGCCCGACAGCGCCAACGGGCTGAAGGAGCACCTCGCGGCCAACGGGGTGTCGGCGCAGGAGATGGTGGATGCGGGGCTCGTGGTGGTGCGCGAGGAGTCGCCGCTACCCTACGACCGGTTCCGCAACCGGGTGATGTTCCCGATCACCGATTTCCGCGGCAAGGTCATCGCCTTTGGCGGCCGGGCGATGTCGTCGGATGTGCCGGCCAAGTACCTCAACTCGCCCGAGACCGAACTCTTCAAAAAGCGGATGACGCTCTACAACGGCCAGACGGCTCGGGAGGCGGCGCGGGCTGGCAAGTCGGTAATCGTGGTCGAGGGCTATCTCGACGTGATCGCGGCGGTGACGGCGGGCTTCGAGGGCACGGTGGCGCCGCTCGGTACGGCGCTGACCGAGGAGCATCTGCAGCTGCTGTGGCGGATGAGCGACGAGCCAGTGCTGTGCTTCGACGGCGATGGGGCAGGGCAGCGGGCCGCGGCGCGGGCGACCGAGATCGTCTTGCCGCACCTGCAGCCGGGCCGGACGGTGCGGATCGCGACCTTGCCGGAAGGACAGGACCCGGACGACCTGATCAAGGCCGAGGGACGCGGCGCGTTCGCCGACGTGATCGAACGGGCGCGCTCGCTCTCTGACGTGATCTGGAGCATCGAAACCGGCGGGATCGTGCCTGAGACGCCGGAGGCGCGAGCGGCGCTCGAAGCGCGACTCAAGGCGCGGGCCAACGCCATCGGCGAGGCATCGGTGAAGCGGCACTACATGCAGGCGTTCGACGAGAAGCTGCAGGCTTTCTTCGCGCCGGTGCGCAACCAGCGCTGGGAGCGGCGGGACAATAACGGTCAGCGCGGTGGTTACGAGCGGCGCAATCCGCGAGCCGGCGGCAACCAGTATGCGGGGCGTGGTAGCCCGCGAGTGGTGGTGTCGGATACGCTGAGGAACTCGCGGCTGCTGAAGCCGGGCAGGGGGCTCGACGCGACGCCGCGCGAGGCGGCAATCCTGCTCACGCTGGTCAACCATCCGGCGCTGGCGGACAGCCGGCTCGAATCACTTGCGTCGCTGGAGCTGTCCTCGCCGCTGTCGCGGAACCTGTTGGGGGCGATGCTCGACCTCGTTACCCGCGATCACGAAATCAGTGCCGAGGCGCTAAATGCTGCTTTGGGGGTGCGCGGGTTCGGCGATGCGATCGAGAAAATGCGGGATTTACTGGCCCGTCAGGGGGTATGGCAGACCGCGGTTGAGATCGCCGATCCGGACGCCGAGATCGGATTAGCTCATGCCCTGGCCTTGCATTACAAATCCGTTGAGCTAAATAAGGCCCTGAAGGCAGCCGAATTGGCGCTGGGCGACGACCCGAGCGAGGAAACATTCGAACGGCTGCGGGACATCCAGAACCAGATCACCACCGTCGATGGCACAGAGGCATTGATCGAAGGGTTTGGTTCGTTATCGGGGCGCGCGACACGGAGCTTTTAGAAAAGCTGCGAGTACGCGCGATTTCGCTTATGGGCGAATCAGTTACCGGTGACGAACAAGTGACGGCATATCGGAAACCGTCGCGCCAGCCGTTCCCTTTACGATGTCTCAAGCCGTGACCACTTAACGACTATCGGCGCCCTCCCGATCGGGCCCCCGGAGCAGCAAGCTAGATGGCCACCAAGGCAGCAACCCAGACCAAACCCAAAGACGCAGAAAAGCCGGAAGTTGCCGGTGCAGCCGGTGGCGAGGCGCCAGATAGCCCGCTGCTCGACCTATCCGATGCCGCCGTAAAGAAGCTGATCAAGACCGCCAAGAAGCGCGGCTACGTCACCTATGAAGAGCTGAACGCCGTTCTGCCCTCGGAGGAGGTCAACTCCGAGCAGATCGAGGACATCATGGCGATGTTCTCGGACATGGGCATTAACGTCGTCGACGAAGACGAGGTCGAAGAGGCCGAGCCCGATACCCCGGAAGAGGAATCGACCGAGCTCGCCGAACGCACCGGCACGGCCGTCGCATCGAAGTCCAACACCCGCGAAGGCAGCGACCGCACCGATGATCCGGTGCGCATGTACCTGCGCGAAATGGGCTCGGTGGAACTGCTCAGCCGCGAGGGCGAAATCGCCATCGCCAAGCGCATCGAAGCCGGCCGCGAGACGATGATCGAGGGCCTCTGCGAGAGCCCGCTGACCTTCCAGGCCATCATCATCTGGCGCGACCAGCTCGCCAACGCCGAAATCCTACTGCGCGACATCATCGACCTCGAAGCCACCTACGCCGGCCCCGACGCCAAGCAGGCGGCCCCCGTGATGCCGTCGGAGATCGAGCGTCCGTCGTCGGTCAGGGAAGAGCCGAAGCCGGCCGCCAAGCCCGCTCCGCGCGCCCGTTCAGGCGGCGACGACGAGGACGACTACGTTCCCGAGGAGCCGCAGGCGCCCCAGGATCCGGTCGAGGACGAGGACGACGACTTCGAGAACTCGCTGTCGCTTTCGGCGATGGAAGCCGAGCTGAAGCCGCAGGTGGTCGAGACCTTCGATCGCATCGCCGATGCCTATGGCAAGATGCGCAAGATGCAGGACCGGCACACCGAAGATCGCATGGCCGGCAACGCGCCGGCGACCGCCGCCGACCTCAAGAAGCTCGAGGGCCTGCGCTCGGAAGTGATCACCGACGTGAAGTCGCTGTCGCTGAACCAGAGCCGTATCGAGAGCCTCGTCGAGCAGCTTTACGACATCAACAAGCGCCTGGTGCGTCTCGAGGGCCGCCTGCTGCGCCTCGCCGAGAGCTATGGCGTGAAGCGCGAGAGCTTCCTCGAGGCCTATTATGGCAGCGAGCTCGACCAGAACTGGGTGACCACGGTTTCGACGCTGTCGGGCAAGGGCTGGGCGGAATTCGCCAAGCGCGAAGTCGACACGGCGAACGAGTTGCGCGGCGACATCCAGACGCTGGCGACGGAAACCGGCCTCGATATCGCCGAGTACCGCCGGATCGTCCACAAGGTGCAGAAGGGCGAACGCGAAGCCGCCATCGCCAAGAAGGAGATGGTGGAAGCCAACCTTCGCCTGGTGATCTCGATTGCCAAGAAGTACACGAACCGCGGCCTGCAGTTCCTTGATCTCATTCAGGAAGGCAATATCGGCCTGATGAAGGCGGTCGACAAGTTCGAGTATCGCCGGGGCTACAAGTTCTCGACGTATGCGACCTGGTGGATCCGGCAGGCGATCACCCGCTCGATCGCCGACCAGGCCCGCACCATACGCATCCCGGTGCACATGATCGAGACGATCAACAAGATCGTCCGCACCTCGCGCCAGATGCTGCACGAGATCGGCCGCGAGCCGACCCCCGAGGAGCTCAGCGAGAAGCTGCAGATGCCCTTGGACAAGGTCCGCAAGGTCCTGAAGATCGCCAAGGAGCCGATCAGCCTCGAAACGCCGATCGGCGACGAAGAGGATTCGAACCTCGGCGATTTCATCCCGGATTCGAACGCCATCCAGCCGATCGATGCGGCCATCCAGTCGAACCTGCGTGAGACCACGACCCGCGTGCTGGCGTCGCTGACGCCGCGTGAGGAGCGCGTCCTTCGCATGCGCTTCGGCATCGGCATGAACACCGACCATACGCTCGAAGAAGTGGGTCAGCAGTTCAGCGTGACGCGCGAACGCATCCGCCAGATCGAGGCCAAGGCGCTGCGCAAGCTCAAGCACCCAAGCCGCAGCCGGAAGCTCCGCAGCTTCCTCGACAACTGAGGAGAGGTCAGCCAAATGTCGTTCTGGAAGAACCTCTTCGGTGGTGGCGGCGGTGGATCGGCGTCGAAGTCGATCGAGCCGGCAGTGGTGGCAGAGGAGGCCTACAAGGGCTTCACCGTGAAGTCGCTGATCATGCCGGTGGGCAGCGAGTATCAGCTCGCCGGGCTGATCGAAAAGGAAGTCGACGGCGAGCTGAAGAGCTACAAGTTCGTGCGCGCCGACCGCTTCTCGTCCAAGGAGGACGTGGTCAGCTTCGCGCTCGCCAAGGGCCGCCAGATCATCGACGAGCAGGGCGAGGGCATCTACCGCCCATAGCCGTGCGAGGCCTGCCTCACGCGACAGAAACCAGCTGACGGCGCCCATTCGGGCGCCGAAGCGTTATCCCCGCGACATCGCCGCGTGCGCAGATTTGCGCAGCCGGCAATGCCGCTTACCAGGAGTTCCAGAAATGGCCAAGAAGCCCACCGCCCGGACCGAGTTCGTATTCTTCGACGTGGTCTACGAAGACGGCAGCCAGCGCTCGAACCGCAAGGTAGACGCAAGCCTGCTCGGCGGCCTCGATGGCGACGAAGCGGCGCGCGGCGCCATCATGGAACAGGACCGCCTGATCGCCGAAAAATCCGGCCTGCCGCCCCTGCCGATCAAGACACTGAAGCGCAGCGGGAAGTAGGGCGGCGCTTACGCATCGCCGTCGAAGGGGATGGCTCGGCGCTTCTGCCGGCGAGCTTCGGGGTCGGGCAGGATGTGAGCGGCTAGGCGCAGCGTATACGACGCCCGAGCGAGAAAATCGCGCCAGCGATAGCCAAGCGTGAGGGGTACGTTGGCCCGATGTCGATCACGATCTGGCTTGAGATCGCTCCTCTCGGCGCTGCCGGGTTTGCCGCCTCGGAAGTGCTCGAGCTGCACGGTCGGGGCGGGGATCACTTGGTACAGGCCCTGCGACGGGATCACCGGACCGCCGCGCGAGAACAGGTAGCGGTCCACCGACATCAGCTGTAGCGCAGGATCCGCGAGGCTGCGGCGCGCCATCTCCGCGGACAAAACGTAAGCGGCTGCGCCCATGTGAGAAGCAAGCAGCTTGCCCACGGCAAAGCGCCCGGCGACGACACGTACGGTACGCCCCACCCGTACGCTCTCATAGGTTGTCTCAAGCTTCAGGACGTCGGCGCCGAGATCGGCGTTGAACGCCGGGTCGAGGAAGCTCTTGAGGCCCTCGGTCATCACAACGTCATCCTCGAGAAACAGCGCGTGCGCGTCGCCGGTGTCCACGATCCGCCGCCAGGCCCGCTCGTGGCTCATCACGCAAGCGACCTCGACGCGTGCCATTGCCCAGGGATTGTGGGGGTCACCGTGCGGAGTCAGTGCCTCCGCGACCTCGGCCGGCGTCACGGCGTCCACCCGTTCGGCGACGATGCCCAGGCGCTCGAACTGCTCTTCCATGAACTGCCGGCGGTCCGGACGGCTGGCAAGGTTGATGTAGTAGACGGGGATCTGCCCGGCGGGAAAGGTGGTCATTGGATGCCCATGACACTCGTTGACGGCGTTGGCGGCGCGATCCGTTGCTAAAGCAAGGGCTGGAGATCCTGGGCGACCGGGAGGCGCAGGTGACGCGCTCCCCATAGATCACCGCTCGCGCCGAACGTGGTGAGGATGCGAAGGTGGTGCCCCCAATGCTTGGCCGAGCGCTTCAAGCGAAGGCGGAACGGCATCGGCCCGGTGGGCCGGTGCGGTGGCCGCTGGCCCGTCAGATCGCTTTGAGCGACGCTCCGCTTGCCTTCCGCCGTCTGGTCGAGCTGAATGGCAAGGGCCGGAACGACCTGGAAGATGCGGGCCTCATAGAATAGTCCGCCGGGCCGTCCGAACAGCAGACTATCAACGGACATCGTGTCCAGATCGCCCCGCGCCAGTAGACGTTGCGCTAGCCGGCTGGTGATGACGTAGGCAGCCGTGCCGAGACTGGATGACATCAGTCGGTTCTGCGTCACCCCTGGCACTGCGGTGGCAACCGCACGGCCGACGAGCGCCGCCGTGGCGTGGGTTTCAAGCTGGATGGCGTCTGGAGCATGGTCGAACAGATGAGGATCGCTGAGCACCGTCTTCAGGTCGGCAGACAGCAGCACGTCATCCTCCAGGATGAGGGCCGCCGGAATGTTCCGCTCGACCATCATGCGCCATATCTTTCGGTGGCTGAGGCTGCAGGCGATCTCGCCAGCGTTGAGGGTGACCACCCCTGCACGGCGGCGCTCTTCCAGTTCCGCAGGAAAATCAGCGGGCGTGACGGCTTCGATGCGTATGGCGGTAATGCCGCAGGAACTCAACTGGTGTTCCACATGCTGCAGCCGATCCGGCCGAGACGCCATGTTGACGAAGAAAGCTGGAAGCATCTCGTACCTTTCCATTGCTATGGGCGGTCACGTTCCGCCAACGGCGACAAATCGATCAGCGGGGAACGGGCGCCGGCGAACTGCTGGTGCCGTCGCCCACGAACGGAACCCTGATACGACCGCCGAACGCGGCGCCCGGATCGCGAAATGCCAACCGCAGCAGTCGCGCCGCGTGGTCAAAGTGCACCAGCAAGCGGGCGGCCATATCTTGCGGGTACCATCGCCTGACGGACGCAGCTCTCGTCAAGTGGATGTCGCTCGCCCCAACATCTGCAGCCGGATCGATGCGGTTCAGCTGGATGCAGGGGCTCGGCCATGCCTGAAGGATGCGGCTGCGCAGCAGATGGGGACCGCCCCGACCAAACAGAAGCCGATCGACGCTGAGTTCGCGGAGCAATGGGGTGTTGAGCGACGTCAGTAGCGCATCGCGGCTGATCAGGTAAGCAGCTGCGCCCATTTGTGAGGAGCAGAGCTCGCGCAGGGTCGTGTTCCCAACCTGCGTGCTCGCGGATCCGAGCTGCACGTTCTTTCGGAACGTTTCCAGCTTGATGATGTCGGCCCCGAGCTGACCAAGCAGTCCCAGGGGAAGGAAGTCGAGGATCGGCGGGGTCAGGACGGCGTCGTCCTCAAAGATCACCGCCTCGCTGTGGCCGGCTTCAATAATGTGGGTCCATGCTCGTTCATGACTGAGGCCACATGCAAGATCGCCGGGATTGCTCCTCCACAGGCACCTGGGGCTCGCATGAAAGGCCAGCAGATCAGCGGGGACCTCGTCTCTCCGAACGGCCTCGATGCGCTCGGCCTTGATACCTAGCCGATCGAACTGCTCCTCCATGAACGCCCGGCGGTCCGGGCGAGAGGCCAAGTTGATGTAAAATACCGGGGTTTGAGGCGAAGTCAGCATCGGCGTGACATGCCTCAAGGTGGCAACACGTGTCCACAGATTCCGCACGACCGCGGCAGCACCATTTGTCTGCCGAGGTCTTCCAGGGGCGTGCAGGCGAGTCTGGTCACTGCCCCAACGCCTTGTTCACCGCCGGTTTCACCACCGTGCCGAACAGCTCGATCGCCTTCATGACCTTGGCATGGGGCAGGGTGCCGACGCTCAGTTGGAGGCCGAAACGGTCGTGCTCGAACCATTCGTGCTGCATCAGGATCTTGTCGATGACCTGTTGCGGAGAGCCCATGAAGTAGGCGCCCGATGGGCTGGCGCCGGCTTCGAACTGGGCGCGGGTGGTCGGGGGCCAGCCGCGTTCGCGGCCGATGCGGCTCATGGCCTCGTGGTGAGCGGGGAAAGCCGTGTCGAGGGCATCCTGCGAGTTTTCGGCGATGAAGCCGTGCGAGGAGATGCCGATCGGGAGCTTCTTGACGTCGTGACCAACCTTTTCGGCGGTGCGGCGGTAGAGTTCGGTGAACTGGCGGAACGCCTCTGGGTTGCCGCCAATGATGGCGAGCATCAGCGGCAGGCCGTAATACGCGGCGCGGGCGACCGAGTTGGGAGTGCCGCCGACGGCGACCCAGAGCGGCAGGGGCTCCTGGATCGGCTTGGGATAGATGGCGATGCCGGGGATCGGCTTGGTGTGCTCCGAGCCCTCCCACTGCACCTTGCCGCCCTCGCGGATTTTGATCAGCTCGGCGAGCTTCTCTTCGAACAGCGCGTCGTAGTCGTCGAGCTCGTAGCCGAAGAGCGGGAAGCTCTCGATGAACGAACCCCGGCCGGCCATGATCTCGGCGCGGCCGTTGGACAGAAGGTCCAAGGTGGCGAATTGCTGCCAGACGCGGATCGGATCGTCGGAGCTGAGCACCGTGACGGCGGTTGAGAGCCGGATGCGCTTGGTGACGGCCGCTGCCGCCGCGAGGATAGTGACCGGAGCCGAGGCAACGAAGTCTGGGCGGTGGTGCTCGCCGAGGCCGTAGAAATCGAGGCCAACTTCGTCGGCGAGCTTGATCTCCTCGAGCAGGTCCTTGAGGCGGTCGGCCGGTGATTGCAGATGGCCGCCGTTCAAGGGGTCCGGCGTGTTCTCGGCGAAGGAGTAGAGTCCGATTTCCATGGCGCGATCCTCAGGATGAGCGCCCTAGATGGCCGTGCGCGCTCGCGGGCGCAAGAACGCACAGCCTTGTAACTCAGACGCTGCTGCTGGGCACGTAGGAGGCGGAACTCGCAGTCGTCGGGGCGGCGGGCGGCGTGTGGCCGGCCTGGCGATGGATTTCGGCAACCAGCCCGGGCGGGAGCTTCAGCTTGAAGGCCAGAGCTTCCAGGTAGGTTCGCTCGCTGGCGGTGTCAGGCTGCATGGCGACGAGTGAGGCCGCGTAGATCTCGGAGTCATGCTCGGGGGTGTCGGCGCGGGCAACCACGGCTTCGATATCGAGCGGGCTCGCCAGTTCGTCGAAGACGAAGGCCTTTTCCTCCGCTGACAGCGGCATGGTTTCGAGCCGCTTGAAGATGCGCTCTTTCTCGTCGGAATCGATCTGGCCGTCGGCCTTGGCGGCGGCGATCATGGCGCGCACCAGGGTCTTGCCCAATTCCTCGTTCTGGTAGGCGGCCTGCGGCGGCGGCACGAACGCGTCCTGCGAGGGGGCAGGGGCGCCATCGGCGGGGGCGCCGGCCTGCTGCTGGTTCTTCTGGTATTGCTGCCAGGCGGTGTATGCGAGACCGCCCACGGCCGCGACGGCGCCAAGCTTGGCGGCGTTGCCGACCAACTTACCGAGCCCGCCGCCCGACAACAGCATGCCGGCCGCGAGCCCAGCAGCGCCCGTCATCGCCGAGCGCTGCGTGTTGGGATCTGTCTGCAGGGCCTTGATGATACCGTCGATGTTGAACATGGCTCTCTCCCGGCTTTTTCTGGTTCCCCATGCAGTTAGGTACCGCCTTCCGGCTGCGCAAGGATGACAAGTTCACGCAGGGCGGAAGGTTGCCTTTCTCGCCTCGGTGGTTAGGTTGTGCCGGGCTACGAGGGAGGTCTGGAGGCGATGGCGACTGGTCTCGACGAAATCGATCACAAGCTGCTGGGCCTGCTGCAGGACGATGACCGGGTGCCGGTCGCCGAACTGGGCAAGACGCTGGGCGTCGCACCCTCGACGCTGAACGACCGCATCAGGCGGCTGATCAAGCTGGGGGTGATCAGCGGCTTTCACGCGCGCGTCGACCCCGAGAAGGTGGGGCTCGATCTCCTCGCCTTTGTGTTTGTCGGCTGGAGCGATCCGGCGACGGAGAAGCGCTTCCTTGCGGCGATCGCCAAGGTGCCGGAGGTGCAGGAGGCGCACCACGTCACCGGGTCGTGGAACTACCTGATGAAGGTGCGGCTGAAGACGACCCGCGACCTCGAGGGTTTCTTCGCCCAGGTGCTGAAGGAAGTGCCGGGCGTGCAGCGGACCGAGACGCTGATCGTATTGTCGTCGCCAAAGGAAACGAACCGGGTCGAGGCACCGCAGACACCGGTGTGACATGGAAAAACTCGACCTGAAGAAGCAGCACAAGGCGCTGTATAGCGCGCGCCAGGGCAAGTTCGAGATCATCGACGTGCCGCCGCTGCAATATGTCCAGCTCGACGGCGAGGGCGATCCGAACACTGCGGAGGCATACCAGACGGGCGTCGCATGGCTCTTCTCGGTGAGCTACGCGATGAAGTTCGCCGCCAAGGCGGAACTGGCCAGGGATTATGTGGTCGGGCCGCTGGAGGCGCTGTGGTGGGCCGACGACATGTCCACCTTCATCACGCGCACCAAGGCCGATTGGCGCTGGACGATCATGATCCTGCAGCCGGATTTCGTTGCTGCGCCGCAGTTCGACAAGGCGGTCGACAAGGCCGGCAAGAAGCTTGGCTCGCCGCCGCCGGGCCTGCGGCTCGACAGCTATCATGAGGGCCTCTCGGTGCAGACCCTGCACATCGGCAGCTACGATGACGAAGGGCCCACCCTCGCGCGGCTGCACCAGGAGTTCCTGCCGGCGAACCGGCTGAAGGAAACCGGCCACCATCACGAGATCTACCTGTCCGATCCGCGCTGGGTGCCGCCAGGGAAGTTCAAGACCATCCTCAGACAGCCGGTTAAGCGGATCTGACCGGCGCGTTCTGCCCGCTCGAGGCAAAAAAGATCGGCGCCACGCAGTTCGGCTGGCGGGAACTTCGAGCCCGACCGCGACATGCGGGTGCTCTACGGCAATTTCTACGACCAGCAATGAAACAACCCCGGCAGGGGGCTGCCGGGGTTTAAGGCAGCTTCGGGGGAGGACCGAAGCTGAATGACGTCTATTGAGTGTTCGTAGTTATTGGGCCGCGGGAGCGGCCGGTGCCTCAGTCGCCGGAGCCGGTGCCTCAGTCGCCGGGGCGGTTTCAGCCGGTGCGGCCGGAGCCGGTTCGGTGGCCGGAGCCATCGGAGTGGTTTCGGTACCTGTGGCCGGAGCCTCGGTCATCGGAGCGGGCGCCGGAGTGGCGGGCGCTTCAACCGCTGGCGTATTGTTCACGGTCGTCGACGTCGTCGACGGGCCGCTATTGGCCGAGAAGACCAGGTAGCCGATGGCGAGCAACGCCAGCGCTACGATGATGCCCACGAACCAGCCAGTGGCGCTGGATTCACGAGTGTACGTCGTGCGAGTGGTGTCGTCGCTCGAATAAACGGTATCGCGTTCGGGTGCAGCCATGATCAAGCTCCTTTGTTTGAGTACCGTATAGGCCCAAGAACGCAGGAGCCGCGGGAAATGTTCCCGCAAACCTTGGCAATTGCCGAAATGAATCAGCCAGGGCCCCCAAACGGCTGGAAGATATGGCGATTTCAGCGCACGAGGAATGAAGAAAGGCTGTCGTCGGCCGGTCAGGTTTCAGACGATTTTGCAGCGTTTTCGTCGAATGCGCGGCTCGCCTTGCCGATGGTCTTGGTCTGCGCCGAGACCCGATCGATGAAGGCGAGGAACAGCGCCGAGGCGACGAAGGCCAAGTGGATGAGGGTGAACCACATCAACTGCTCGGTGGCGTAGCTGGAGACGTTGAGGAACACCTGCAGCAGGTGGATCGACGAAATGGCGACGATGGTCGAAGCCACCTTGATCTTGAGCGAACCGGCGTCGATCTCGCCCAGCCAGTGCACGGCTCCGTCGTCGTCGAAGCGCGAGACGTAGTTCTCGTAGCCCGAGATGATCACCATGACGACGAGGCTGGCGACCAGGGCGGCGTCGATCAGGCCGAGCATCTTCAGGATCGCATCGGACTCCTCGATGGTGAAGACGTGGCTGACGAAGTCGAACAGCTTCACCCCGAAAGTCGCGGCATAGACCGCCAGCGCCACCGCCAGCCCGAGATAGAACAGCACCAGCAGCCAGCGCGAGGTGAGGATCACCGCTTCGATGATGAGTTCGAGACGCTTGGGCATGGTGGGCTCCGTCAGGTGGGCAGGTGAGGGATAGCGGATTCTGAGGGTGAGGCAAGGGGTTGGGGTGACGCAGTGGGGGGTGGTTGGGAGCGCCGTGGGTGGGGGTATTCTTCCCGCGCCGGCCTCTCGATAGAGGTAGCACCCAAACCAAACAGGCCGGGGATTGCTCCCCGGCCCGTCGATCAGTTCAGGCGGTTGCCTCAGTTCTTGTCGGCAACCGTGATCAGCGAGGTGATGCGCTTGATCGAGACGCGACGGTTCAGCTTTTCAGCCTTCTCCGTCTTCACCTTCAGGTAGCGCTCGCCATAGCCCTGGGTGACCAGGTTCTCGGGCGGCACGTCGTAGAAGTCCGTCAGGATGCGGGCGACGGTGGACGCACGCTGGTCCGAAAGGATCAGGTTGGCCTGGTCGCCGCCCACGGCGTCAGTGTGGCCTTCGATCAGGAAGGTCTCGCCCGGGTTGTCCTCGAGCAGCGCCAGCATGGCGTTGGCCACCTTGCTGAGCGCCCCGACCTGGCTGCGGGCGATGGTCGCCGCACCCGAGTCGAAGGTCAGGCCGCCGACTTCGACGCGACGCACCGAGTCACGGATACGAGCCGAACGCTTCACGTCCTCGACGGTGTAGATCTTGCGGACCTGCTCCACCGGCGGCTCGCGGAAGAAGAGTTCGACCTCTTCCTCATCGGCATCGTCGGCATCGAGAATGTAGTCGCGGATCGGGATCGTCAGGCGCAGCGGGGGCAGGTCGTCGCCCGGGTCACGCCAGTTGGTGAAGTAGTCCTCATCCTCGTCGTAATCGTCCTCGTCGTAGTAGGCGAGGATGTACTCGCGGCCGTCAGGCATGATGCGCGAACGCTTCAGCACGTTGCCCCACTTGTCGCGGATGGTGACGATCTGCACGCCGTTCGGGCGCTCGATGGTCTCCTTCACGCGGCCGCCGGGCAGGCGCTGATAGTAGACCTCGTCCTCATCGCTGTCGCGGATGCGGTCGAAATCCTGGGCCGGGTTCGAAATCACCAGATTGACGCCGATCTGGAAGATGAAGCCCGAGTTGGTGAAGTTGTTGCCGGGCTTGCCGCCGCCGCCACCACCGCCACCGGTGTTATTGTTGATCACCGTATTGTTGTTGGTGATGTTCGTCGTGTTGTTCGTGATGTTGGTGGTGTTCGTCACGTTGGTGATGTTGTTGATGATGGTGACGTTCTGCGGCACCTCCATCTGCGGCAAAGCGTCGACGGCGATCTTCTCGCCTTCCATCTTGGCCAGCGACTGCACCTCGATCGGCGCAATGTCGGACTGAGCGGCCTTGTCGTCGGTCGGCGGCGGAGCGGCGGGCTCTTCCGGAGCTGCCGGCTGTTCGGCCGGGGCCTGGCCGTCGACCACTTGGGTGGCGAAGTCCTTGGCGCTGTCGAGCACCGGGGCTGCTTCTTCAGGGGCAACGGTCTCGGGCAGCACTTCGACGGCCTGCGGGGTCACGGCTTCCTGCGAGCCGGGCAGTTCGGCGATCGGCGGGGTCGCCGGTTCAGCCGGGGCTGCCACTTCCGGCACCGGAGGCAGCGTGATGCCGTACTGGGTCAGGCACTGGGCAACGTCGGTGACGCCCAGGGCAGCGCAGATGTCGGCGAACTGCTTGTTGGCAGCCTCGATGGTCGACTGGCCGGACGCGTCGCCGGCTTCGAGCTGGCCAATACCGACATTGTAGAGTTCGACCGCGGTACCAAGCTGCTCCTGTGCCGCAACAACCGGGTCGACGGCATTGGCGTCGGCCGGCTGATCGGTCGGACCGGCTTCGGCGGGCTGCTCAGCGGCTGGCTGTTCAGCCGCAGGCTGCTCAGCGGGTTGCTCCGCCGGCTGCTCTGCAGCAGGCTGTTCTGCAGGCTGTTCTGCAGCCGGTTGCTCGGCAGGTTGCTCGGCGGCAGGTTCGGCAGGCTGCTCGGCCGCGGGTGCTTCGGCGGGCTGCTCGGCCGGGGGCTCGGGCAGCGGCGGCAGGTCCTGGCCGATGCAGGACTTGATGTCCACATAGCCGTTGGCGGTGCAGAGTTCCTGGATCTTGGCGGCAGCGGCGTCGGCGGCGGGCTTGGCGCCTGCGTAGTCGCCGGCGGCGGCCTGGTTCAGGGCTGCCTGATACTGGTCCAGCGCGGCCTGCAGGTCGGCGACGAACTGCGCTTGTGCATCCTCTGCAGCCTTCGCGTCTTCAGCGGCCTTGGCATCCTCAGTAGCTTTGGCTTCTTCAGCCGCCTTGGCATCAGCCTCGGCCTGTGCCGCAGCGGCGGCTGCTTCTTCGGCGGCTTTCGCCTCTTCAGCGGCCTTTGCGTCAGCTGCAGCCTGGGCCTCTGCCGCGGCCGCGTCTTCGGCAGCCTTGGCTTCCTCGGCGGCTTTGGCGTCAGCCTCGGCCTGAGCAGCTGCTGCGGCTGCTTCTTCAGCGGCCTTGGCTTCTTCGGCGGCCTTTGCGTCAGCCTCGGCCTGGGCCGCTGCCGCCGCTGCTTCTTCAGCAGCCTTTGCTTCCTCAGCGGCCTTCGCCTCTTCAGCAGCCTGAGCGTCGGCATCGGACGGCGCCTGGGCAGCCGGCTGGCCGCCGGTGATCGCGGCGATACATTCTTCGACGCTGGAATAGCCGTTCACGATGCAGGTGTCCGTGAGAGCCTGCTGTGCGGTGCTAATCGCGTCAGCATCACCGGACGCCTGCGCGTCGAGCAGCGCCTGGTACTCGGCCTGCTGCGCATATGCGGCGCTCGGCACCAATGCGAGAACGGCGAGACTGGTGCCGGTTAGGAGCCAGTTTCGAAAGCGCATGGGTTTTATCCTTGTTTTGGAGTCAGTTGTACGAGAAGTGACGCAGTCCTGCTGAACCGAACCTGAACGTCCGGTGGACCTTCTGCAGTGATGAATTGCCCCATCGGTGACCGAACGCTGCAAGCCACGTGCGGTTCCGTACGCGCGACAGGACCGGGCAATCGTGGCACCAGTTGGGCCGCCGTTGCGCTTGATGCAATGGACGGATTCGGCCGGGACGGCCTAGGGTGATCAGCCCAATTCGTGCGATCCGGTTGGGGTTCATCAATTGGAGTGAAACGTGGGCGACCTTCTGAGCTACTGGCCATTCGTGCTTGGCCTGCTGGCCACCGGCGTGATTTCCGGCGTCGCCGCTGGCCTGCTGGGAATCGGCGGCGGCGCCATCATCGTGCCGGCGCTGGCCTCGGCCCTGGCGCTGCTCGGCTACGATAGCGACGTGGTGCAGCACGTGGCGGTGGGCACTTCGCTTGCGATCATCATCCCCACCGGCATCGCCAGCGCCCGAGCGCATGACAAGCGCGGCGCGGTCGATCATCGCATCCTCAAGCTCTGGGCTCCGGTGGTTGTGGTCGCGACCTTCGTCGGCGGGCTGATGGCGGGAATCTACACCGGCGACGTGCTGCGCATCGTGTTCGGCGTGGTGGCGTTGTTCATCGCGGCCAATATCGTGCTGCCGTTCCAGGAGCGGCTCATGGGGCACCTCCGTGATTCGGCGCTCACCCATCGCATCTCGGCGGCCGTGGTCGGCTACATCTCGGCGCTGATGGGGGTAGGGGGCGGATCGCTGAGCGTGCCGACGATCCACGCCTTCGGCGCGTCGATGCACAAGGCAGTGGGCACCGGCGCAGCGATTGGCGTGTTCATCGCGCTCTCGGGCACGCTGGGCTTCATCATTTCGGGCTGGAGCGTCGAGGGACGCCCGCCGCTGAGCCTTGGCTATATTAACCTCGTCGCGCTGGTGCTGATCGGCGTCACCGCCGCACTCTGCGCCCCGCTAGGCGCGGCGCTGGCCCATAAGCTGCAGCAGCGCACGCTGAAGATCGCCTTCGCGGTGTTCCTGACCCTGGTCGGGCTGAACATGATCTGGAAGGCGATCGCGGGGTAGGGTGGATGGGCGCGCCGGGCGCACCCATCCGAAGTGCTGCTTAGTTCGCGAAGTCCCACGTCACCTGGACGTTGATCGAGTAGCTGAGCTCGCCGCCCTCGATTGGCACGGAGGCGCCAGCTGAATCGGCAACGGCCTTCATCATGTAGGGCTGCGGCGGCTGGCTCATGCCCTGGCTCTCGTTGATGTTGCGGATGCTGCCGAGCTCTTCGCCGGCAGCCCCGGCATAGAGCTCTGCCTTGGCCTTGGCGTCGGCGAAAGCGGCCTTGCGGGCCTCGTCATAGAGCTTGGAGGGATCTGCGACCGAGAAGGTGACGCCGTTGATGGTGTTGGCGCCGACCGTCACGGCCTTGTCGAGCACCGAGCCGAGCTTGGCCAGTTCGCGGACGCGGACGTTGACGTTGTTGAACACCTGGTAGCCGTTGATCTTGGGCGGCAACTGGTAGCCATTGGCGTCGCGGGCGTCGGAGTAGACGTAGTTCGGGTTCACCGAAAAGCCCGAGGTCTGGATGTCGCGTGCCTCGATGCCGGCCGCTTTCAGCGTCTCGATCAGTTCGCCCATCGCCTTGGTGTTGGAGTCGAGCGCCTCGCGGGCAGTGGCGCCCTGGCTGGTGACGCCGGAGTTGACGAAGGCTGTGTCGGGGGAAGCGGTGACTTCGCCGATGCCGCCGATCGAAATGGTGCCGCTCACGGATGTCTCCTGGGCCAGCGCCGGGGCGGCGCTCAGTGCGGTTGCGAAGAGCAGGGGAATGAACAAGGCAGTAAACGGACGCATGCGTCTCTCCTATGTGGCCTTTGACAGGGAAAAATGTCCCAGCCAACCCGGGTGTTAGTGCGGCGTTCCTGAATGGACTTTGAACGCCGCTTCCGAGAGATAAGACGCCGCGGCGCGAAAGATCCTTGGGTGCCGGTCGACGAAAGTTTGAGCTACGTGCCTCGCCCGTCGCTGGACAGGGTTTGGGGCGGCGGGTTAGGTAGCCCGGCAAAAACCGGGGGACTGCCGTGGCCAATCCGATCGTACCAAGCGAAGGCGTGCTGCTCGGACGCGCGAGGCTCCCGGGACACGAGCATCCGCGGCTGATCACGGTGCGCGGCGAGGATATCGTCGATATCACGTCGAAGACCGCGCCGACCTCCCGCGACGTCGCAGAGCGCGACGATCCGGCGGCTTATGTCGCGGCGGCCAAGGGACCGGTGGTCGGCAACCTCCACCAGATTCTCGCCAATTCGTGGTCGGGCAAGACCGACCTGAACGCGCCCTTGCTGCTGTCGCCGATCGACCTGCAGGCGGTGAAGGCCGCCGGCGTAACGTTCGTCGTGTCGCTGCTCGAGCGTGTAATCGAAGAGCAGGCGCGCGGCGACAAAGCCAAGGCCGACGAACTGCGGAAGGATATCCTGGGGCTGGTCGGCACCGATCTCAGCCAGCTCGAGCCGGGCTCGCCCGCCGCGATGGAGGTCAAGAAGACGCTGATCGCGCGCGGCGTGTGGAGCCAGTATCTCGAGGTCGGCATCGGGCCGGACGCCGAGATCTTCACCAAGTGCCAGCCGATGGCCTCGGTGGGTTTTGGCGCCGATGTCGGCATCCTGCCGATCTCGGAGTGGAACAATCCGGAGCCGGAAGTGGCGATGGTGGTGAACTCCAGGGGCACGATCGTCGGCGCGACGCTGGGCAATGACGTGAACCTCCGCGACGTCGAAGGCCGCTCGGCGCTGCTGCTCGGCAAGGCCAAGGACAACAACGCTTCCGCTTCGCTAGGGCCGTTCATCCGGCTGTTCGACGGCAAGTTCACTATCGAGACGGTGAAGGCGGCGGATATCGCCCTCAACGTCATCGGAGAGGACGGGTTCGAGCTCACCGGCGTCTCCAACATGAGCCAGATCTCACGCTCGCCCGAGGCCATCGTCGGGGCGACCGTCGGCCGGCATCACCAGTATCCGGATGGGTTCGTGGTCTATCTCGGCACCATGTTCGCGCCGGTGAAGGATCGTGGCGGCGCCGGCAAAGGCTTCACGCACAAGCTTGGCGACGTCGTTTCGATCTCGACACCGTCGCTCGGCACCCTATCTAACACCGTGCGCCTCGCCACCGAGGCCGCCCCCTGGACCTATGGCACGAGCCATCTGCTGCGCGATCTCGCCAAGGCCGACCTCCTCTAAGTAAGGAACTTCCCATGACCGAACTGCACCAGAATCTCATCAACGGCGAATGGGTCGGCGGGGACGGGGTAGACAACATCAACCCCTCCAACACCAACGAAGTCGTTGGCGTCTATGCCCGCGCCACGGTGGACGACACGCTGGCCGCCATCGCAGCAGCCAAGGCGGCGTTCCCGGCCTGGTCGCGCTCGGGCATCATGGACCGCTGGGCGGTACTGTCGAAGACCGCTCACGAGATATTCGCCCGCAAGGCCGAGCTCGGCGAACTGCTGAGCCGCGAAGAGGGCAAGACCCTCGCCGAAGGCATCGGTGAGGTTACCCGCGCCGGGCAGATCTTCGAGTTCTTCGCCGGCGAAGTGCTGCGCCTCACCGGTGAGAGCGTGCCGTCGGTGCGCCCGGGCGTTGGCGTCGAGATGACGCGCGAGCCGATGGGTGTCGTCGGCATCATCACGCCGTGGAACTTCCCGATCGCCATCCCGGCCTGGAAGATAGCCCCGGCGCTGGCCTACGGCAACACCGTGGTGTTCAAGCCGGCCGACCTGGTGCCGGGTTGCTCCTGGGCGATCGTCGAGATGCTCAATCGCAACGGGCTGCCCAAGGGCGTGCTCAACTTGGTGATGGGCAAGGGTTCGGTGGTCGGCCAGACCATGCTCGACAGCCGGGACATCGTGGCACAGACCTTCACCGGCTCGGTCGGCACCGGCCGCCGCGTGGCGGAAGCCAGCGTCAAGGTGATGCGCAAGTTCCAGCTCGAAATGGGCGGCAAGAACCCTACCATCGTGCTCGATGACGCGGACCTCGCGGTGGCCGTCGAGACCACTGCGCAGAGCGCCTTCTACTCGACCGGCCAGCGTTGCACGGCCTCGTCGCGCCTGATCGTCACCGAAGGCATCCACGACCAGTTCGTCGCGGCGCTCACCGAGCGTATCCGCAATCTCAAGGTCGGCGACGCCATCGCGCCGGAAACCCAGATCGGGCCGGTGGTCGATCCGGGCCAGCTGAAGCAGGACACCGACTACATCGAGATCGGCAAGGGCGAGGGCGCCAAGCTCGCCGTCGGCGGCACGTTGGTGAAGGGCGAAAACCCGGGCTACTTCCTGCAGCCGGCGCTGTTCACCGAGGCGACCAACCAGATGCGCATCTCCCGCGAAGAGATCTTCGGGCCGGTGGCCGCGGTGATCCGCGTGAAGGACTACGAGGAAGCGCTGGCCACCGCGAACGACACGGAGTTCGGTCTCTCGGCCGGTATCGTCACCACGTCGCTCAAGTACGCCACGCACTTCAAGCGCAACGCCGAAGCCGGCATGGTGATGGTGAACGTCCCCACCGCCGGTGTCGACTTCCACGTGCCGTTCGGCGGCCGCAAGGGCTCGAGCTACGGCCCCAAGGAGCAGGGCAAGTACGCCGCCGAGTTCTTCACCCAGGTGAAGACGGCCTACACGGCGGCTGGCTGAGCCAAGTCCTTAAATAATCTGGCAAATGTTGCCTTGTCGCCCTAGCAATGGGCGGCGAGGTGCGGCAGAAGCGCTGCCAGCTTGATTTGAGTTAGGACTTTGAAGATGCGTAATTTGATGATTGCCGGCGCGTTGGTATTGGCTGGCACCATTGGGGTTCATGCCGCCGATCTGATCGTCGACGAGGCGCCGGCCGTATCCGATACCAGCTTCGTCAACAGCAGCATGTACGTGCAACTGCTCGGTGGCGCGGTGCAGAACCTGGCCGTCGACTACTACAATGGCGGCGTCGATGACGGCCACGCCGACACCGAATTCGGCTACGCGATCGCGGGCACCGTCGGCATTGTCGTCATGGACGGCCTGTCGATCGAAGGCGATGTGCTGCACACCTCCCGCGACGCCGCCGATTTCGACAACAACTACTATTCGACCACCAGCGTGATGGCGAACCTCAAGTACACGGTCGACCTCAACGACACGTTCAGCGTCTACGGCGCGGTTGGCGTGGGCTACGTCTGGGGGACCGAGTACTTCGCCGGCGACACCACGGACTACAACGGCTTCGGCGCCCAGGTGATCGCAGGGGTGGGCGCCAAGCTCACCGACAACATTTCCGGCGTGGCCGAGTACCGCTACCAAACCACGTTCGACAAGAGCAACTTCGATGGTCCGGCCGACTTCGGCTTGATCATTCCGACGGGTACCGTTCTGGCGGGTCTGAAGCTGAGCTTCTGACCCTGTCGCAGAATTGAGAATGGGACCCGGTTCGCTCATGCGGACCGGGTCTTGTTTTGGCGGCGCATGATAACGCGGAGGATCGGGTGCGATGAGTGAAGATGGAGCCCCGCGGGACGCGCTGAAGCTCTCGCAGCATCCGGCGTTCCTGCGGTTCCTCTCCTCCCGCGTCCTCTCGTCGATGGCGTTCCAGGGGACCGCCATTGCCATCGGCTGGCTGGTCTATGATCGGACGCACAACGCGTTCGATCTCGGCTTGATCGGGCTGTTCCAGTTCCTGCCGATGCTGGTGCTGACCTTTGTGGTGGGGCACGTCGCCGATCAGTTCGACCGGCGGCGGATCGGCCTCGTTTGCCAGGTCGTCGAGGCGGCGGTCGGCGGGTTCATCGCGCTCGGCGTCTGGCAGGGTTGGCTGAGCACGCCGGGGATTTTCGTCGCCGTGGCCGTGCTGGGCGCGGCGCAGGCGTTCGAGCGGCCGACCATGGCGGCGCTGCTGCCCGGGCTGGTGCCGGCGACCATGCTGCAGCAGGCGATCGCGATTTCGACTTCCTTCATGCAGACGGCGCTGATCATTGGCCCGGCGCTCGGCGGTCTGCTCTACGGCGTGCACCCGGTGGCGCCGTTTCTCGTCGCGGCGGCGATGTTCCTCGTGGCCAGCATCAATGTGGTGAGCATCCCCAGGAGCGAGCGGGTTCCGATACGCTCCAAGCCGACGCTGAGTTCGGTGTTTGCCGGCATCGCCTTCATCCGCAGCAAGCCGGTGATGTTGGGCACCATCTCGCTGGATCTGTTCGCGGTGCTGCTGGGCGGCGCCACGGCGCTGCTGCCAATGTTCGCGCAGGACATCCTGCATGCCGGTCCATGGGCACTGGGGTTTCTCAGGGCGGCACCAGCTGCCGGCGCCGTGGCAATGTCACTGGTCCTGGCGCGCTGGCCGTTGCGGCACGGAGTCGGCAACAAGATGCTGCTGGCGGTGGGCATATTCGGTGTGGCGACGCTGGTGTTCGCGCTGTCGACCAACATCCTGCTCTCGATCGCGGCAATGCTGGTGCTCGGGGCGGCCGATACTGTGAGCGTGGTGATCCGCTCGTCGCTGGTGCAACTCCTGACGCCCGATGAGATGCGCGGTCGGGTGAATGCAGTGAACTCGCTGTTCATCGGCACCTCGAACCAGCTCGGCGAGTTCGAATCCGGCATGGTCGCGGGCCTGATTGGGCCGGTCGCCGCCTGCGTGTTCGGCGGCCTCGGCACCATTGCCATCGTGCTGCTCTGGGCCAGGCTGTTCCCCGGCCTCAGGAAAGTCGACACGCTGGCGGGCTGAGGATGGGCCCGCACTGACACGGCGCGGGCCCGGTCGGTCAGGCGGGGCGGAGCCCGTAGGTGGACACCACGTTGCCCTTGCTGGTGGTGGTGGATTTCTTGAGTTCGAGCCGGGTCACGGGGTCGTTTGCCTCGAACATGCGCTTGCCGGCCCCGGCCACAACCGGATGGGTGATGAGCGTCAGTTCCTCAAGCAGCCCGGCAAAGAACAGCTGGCGGGCCAGTGAGATGCCGCCCATCACGGCGATCTCGCCGCCATCCCTGGCCTTGAGTTGTTTTGCGAACTCGATGAGGTCGCCCTCGATCAGGGTCGAGTTCTGCCAGGTCAGCTGGTCCTGCTTCAGCGTGCGCGAGGCGACGAGCTTGGGCGTGCTGTTGATGAAGTCCGCGAAGTCCCCATCGGCGCTGGCGGTCGGCCAATAGCCGGCCCACTCCTGGTACCCGACCCGGCCGAGCAGGACCGTATCGACCTTCGGCATGATCTCGCCGAGCAGGGCGCCCAGCTCATCGTCGAAGGCATCGAACTGCCAGAGGTTGGGCGACTCGACGACGCCGTCGACCGAGTGGAAGAAGCCTGCAGTGATCTTGCGCATATCGTTTCTCCTGGTTGCCAGCCCGCCAATGGGCCGTTCATCAACACGACGAACGGCTTTCGACGCGATCGACACAAGCGTGCAGAAAAATCGTGACGAGAGGGAGAATGGTGGGCGAAGGCAGCGCTTTGCCCCCAACCGGCTTTGCTTCGATGCCGCCGCTTGCTAAGGAGGCGGCGCTCCGTTCGGGGCAGGGGCCCATAGCTCAATGGTTAGAGCCGACCGCTCATAACGGTCTGGTTCCAGGTTCGAGTCCTGGTGGGCCCACCATTCTCTTTGAAATCAACGGGTTAGACCTTGGTGTTCGCTAGTGGGACATCCAAGGGAGACATTTCTTGCTGAACCCGGCCTACCTTCAGAAGTCGCGAAACGGTGTCTTTTACCTTCGTTGGCCGATGCCGAAGCAGCTTCATCCTGATAGAAGATCGTCCAGCCTTAAGGTCTCTTTGAGGACACGCAATCCACGAACGGCACTGCGCTTGTCGCGCACTTTGGGACTACTAGGCGACGAACTCATGGATAACAGGCCAGACGGAATGCCGTATGATCAGGTACGGCAACTTCTCAAGGAGCACTTCCAGGCGTTGCTGGATCAGCGCCGTGCCGCAATCGCCACCAAGGGGCGGCTGTCGAGCCTGGACCGTGAAACCCTCAAGACCAGTGTGCAGATAGCCAAGCAGGCGCTGAGGACTGGTCACCCGCTCTCGTTAGTCGACGATGATAGTGCCTTCCTCGCCACCTTCATGCAGAGGAACGGCGTCAGCTTCGCTCCGGGTAGCGAGCAGTTCGGTTGGCTCTCCAATGAGATGAAGCGCTCTTATCGCGACTACGCGAAGGAGGTGTTGGCATATGACGACTCCTTCGACGCTTACGATTTCTCGGCTTCCTCTAATGGGCGCGCACCGACGGTTTCTCCGCCGAAGCAATCGGGGATGTCCCTTCAGGAGCTTGGTGCCAGCTACGCCCGGGAAAAGCAGGTCGGCGATAACTGGGTTGCAAAGACGAAGTTGGAGAAGGCGGACCACATAGCGCTGCTAGAGGAAATGCTAGGCAGTGATTTTGATGCCAAGACTCTGACGGCAGCCCACGCAAAACGGGTCAAGGACACGCTGCTTTCCTACCCAAAGAACCGAGAAAAGAACCCCGCGACAAGGGGCAAGAAACTGTCGGAGGCCCTGCTGGTCCATGGTGTCCAAATCATCAGCGTGCCCACGATCAACAAGTACCTACAAACCTACAACGATATGTTCGAGTGGGCGCGCAGGAACAGTCACATAGAGGCGAACCTATTCGCTGGACTAACCATCCGGCAGAACAAGAAGCGTGGGCAGACCGAGCGGGACGCATTTACCGCTGAACAGGCCCGGCTCATCATTGAGGTCATCGTTGGCAACGATCGAGGGTTGGTGCGCAAGGACTACCAAAAGTGGGGTCCACTCATAGCGATCTACTCCGGTGCTCGCCTCAACGAGATTGCGCAGATTCACCTAAAGGACATTAGGACAGAGGGTGGCGTCTGGTGCTTCGACTTCAATGAGGAGGACGAAGGTAAGCACTTGAAATCGACCGCAGCTCGCAGGCTCGTACCGGTCCACGAGGAGCTGCTAAGGCTAGGCCTGCTGGAGCACGTCAGGCTCCTTCAGGATTCGGGAAAGCAGAAGCTCTTCCCTGACTTCTCATATGACCCGTCCAACGGTTGGGGGCGAACCTTGGGGCGGTGGTTCAACGAAGGCTTGCTGCCGGAGCTGAACATGAAGAGCAAGTCCCTGGTGTTCCACAGCTTGAGGCATACCGTGATCACACGGCTGATGCAGGCCAACGTAGAGGAACCCATTGTGAAGGCACTTGTTGGTCATCAGCAGCAAGGTGTGACGCAGCAGCATTACTTCAAGCAGGGCTACACAGTGGCGCAGCTCCAGCGGGCGATCTCGCGACTGGACTACGGGACGTAGCTCGCCTCGAGCGGCAGCGAGAAACAGATACCAACGCCAACAGGCTCGACTACTCGTCTGGCACATTCCGCAAGTCGCGGATTAGGGACTCGACATCCAGCCGGACAATCGCGGCGATCCTCAGGAGTTCGACTAAGTCGACCCTCCTTCCGCCGCTCTCGATATTCGCAATGATGGGTTGGCTCCAAGTGCCACCCATCGCCTCAGCCACATCCATCTGCGTCAGGCCGCTCGCACGACGCTGGGCACCGATCGCCTTTGCGATGGCTCGATGCCGCTGCGTGTAGAGGGACTTCGGCATGCGCTGTTGACACCTGATTCAACAGTCGCGTAAGCGTCCCCTACGAATATAAGAAAATCTTATAAAACAGACAGATGCCACCGGTCGGACGGTTGAATCTGGACAAGCAATTGCGAGGACACAATGGAGCTAGTTCTTCTCCTGATGATTGGCGGCGGCACCTACTTGTTCATCAAGGGCAAAGGCCGCTGGAACATGGAACAGGTAAGGGCTCACGTGTTCATGGAGGCGCTGGCAAACGGCGAAACTCTGAAGGAAGCCAATAGCTACGCGATGGTCGTGATGGCTTTGCCCTCTACCAAGGGTATCCGGAACTTGGCAAAGCTACACTGCTTGCATGACTTCCATGGCAAACCCGCCGAGATGATCCAGAGTTCATATGATGCTGGCCTTGTCGCGAGGCTCAGCAGCTATGAACGTGAGTTCTTTGGTGTCAGGGAGCGCAACGCAACCCCGGGACGGACACAGTCCGGCAGCAACACATCCATCGCCCCGCAATCTGCAACTGGCGGAGGCATGTCGGGAGCCAAGGGTGGGACGACGTACCGCGTGTACTACGATGCCTACGTTGCCGAGCTGAAACGCCTAGCAAAGTTGGGACCAGACGATCTGCACCCCGTTGAACTGATGGAAGAGGACAACGTTGAGCTAGCGTTCGCCGACAAAGTTGATCCGCTCATACTTGCCGCAATGGTGCATGACCACAGCTTCAAGGGCCACTCCTTGTCTCTGCGTTGAGGGCAACACAGCGGTTGTGTACCGTGCACCTTCAAACAGGAGGTGGCATTGTTCTTCACTTGGATCGGAACCGTCGCGGCATGGGTCGCGCTGGTTTTTGGGGCCCTTCGGATTGCTATCGGGCTGTTTGTTTCCTTCAGCGACAATCCTGAGGTTACCGGGCCTCGATACCTTGGGTCGGCAACCTCCGGTCAGGCCATTGATCAGGGGATAATGGTGATCCTGTTTGCGGTAGGCCTGGGCATTCTCACAGAGATTAGCCGGTCCGCCCGTCGAGGCGACTGAGAACCACGCGCCCACGTCCGGCACAGCAGCTCCAGGGGGATCGCCTGACGCGTAAACTGCGTTCCAGCACTGGGTTGGTCCAGATTGACTACAAACGCCCCTCAGCGGTCGCGTAGCGCGATTTGGCGCTATCTAGCGCAGAGGATTACACTCCCCACGCGGCGAGAGCTGCCTCCGCCTGATCGGGACGTTCCCTAATCCGGATAATGGTTTGCCGAGTTAAGGTCGTGGCCTTCGATATGTCGGAAGCGCCTTTTCCTTGGCCGAGCATATCCCGCACCAGTTGCAACTGCTCACGGCTGTAGCTCGGCTTCCTGCCCCGGTATTTGTCGACCTGGGAGACGGCTTTGGCGTGCTCGATGCCAGCCTTCTGCGCCTCCTTAGTTGCTTCGGCCTGAGCTTGGGCCGTGGCAGCCATGAAGGCGATCAAAGCATCTCGAACTGCCTGCTGGATCGGGTCGGTTGTCGCACCGTCAAAGGTCATATTGTTGATGACAGTCCGGACGGTGACACCTTTAGCCAGAAACTCTTGAATAGTGTCGCACACATCCCGGTAGTTTCGTCCCAGCCGATCAACCCAGCGCACAACCAGCGTGTCGCCTCGTCTGAGCATATCGAACAAGCGCTTGCCTTCGGTCCTGTCCCTAAGCCTTGTACTAAGGCCGGACACGCCATGATCGGCTACAACCTGATCAATCTTGAAGCCAGCCTGCCGAGCTTGTGTCTCTTGGTGTTCTATCGTCTGGTCGGCTGTGGAGACACGGGCATATAGGATCGTCTGCATGGTACATACCTTAGGTGTACATATGGGTTATGTACGTTAGTATGTCTGTACGTTAGGCGATGTCAACCCTTATGGACACACCTGCCACTGCCATCTGTTATGTACTCTAGGGTATACCTATATGGACATCTGTCGTCATCGCCATGGCATAACCTATTGTATTACCTAGGTTCCATGAGTTGGTATGTATCTGTCTTTGTTCCTCTTCCATCGTAAGGATGGGTAATTACCGGTGAAACTGATACCGGGTCGGCTCCAGGGAGCTTTCAGTAGTATCAGTAGGTGCAGGGTGAGGGCTTAGGGCATTACCTGAGGCACACATCGAGCGGCATTGTAGAGCTGTCTTTGTTCCACATATGCAGGGGATTAGCCGAGGGCCGGGCCACGGGGGACTTTGGGTGCCGCCGTTGGTTAGATACCCGCGCGAAAAAATCTGTCGGAAATTCCTGCTGTGGCAGTTTGTGTGCGCCGATGAGCGCTTGACACCCCTTCTGGGTGGGGTGGCGCAATGGCACGGCTTTGGGATATCTGTGGGTCACCGTCCTGTTGATGACCAATGACCGACACAAACATAGCAAATCGCATCTGGAGCCTCTGTCACGTCCTCCGGGACGACGGCATCGTCTACCACAAGTACCTATCCGAGCTAACATATCTGATATTTCTAAAGACAGCAGCCGAGACAGGCGCAGAAAAAGCTCTACCAAAAGGATGTCGATGGAGTGACTTGATCGGTAGCCCTGAAAAGGGCCTGCTTGGCTTCTATAGGAAGATGCTGACCACCCTTGGCGAAGATGCTACCGATCAGAACGTACGAGCGATCTTCTCTTTCCCAACTACTGTTTTTTCCCACGACGAGAACCTTGCCAAGGTTATTCAGGGCATCCAAGCGCTGGATTGGCATTCGGCAGCGAAGGACGGACTCGGAGCCATATACGAAGCCTTGCTTGAGCGAAACGCTACCGAGGCCCGCTCTGGAGCTGGCCAGTACTTTACGCCTCGGGCGTTGGTGGACTCCATGGTTAGGCTCCTTAGTCCGACGCTGGGTGATTCCGTTCAAGACCCGTCGGCAGGTACTGGCGGATTTCTCATATCCGCCCACGAGTTCATCGTCGGGAAGTCCAACCCTGGGGCGTACTCACAAGACCCTCCTATCTTCTCGGGAATGGAGATCGAGCACGACACTTATCGCCTCTGTCTGATGAACATGTTTTTGCACGAGATGAAGGGACAGATCATCCACGGCGACGCGTTGACTGACGATGCTAGCGCCTTGGAGCGGGCCGATGTCGTCATCGCCAATCCCCCGTTTGGAGCCACCGCCGGAGGTGCGCGACCACGCCGTCAGGACTTACCCTTCCCCACGAGCAACAAGCAGTTGCTATTCCTCCAGCACATATACCTAAGCCTAAGGGCTGGGGGCCGCGCAGCCGTTGTGGTTCCAGACAATGTTATCTCAGACGATGGCATGGCGAAGCGGGTCACTGATGACCTAATGGACCGGTGTCGTCTCCACACTGTTCTGCGGTTGCCGGAGGGCGTGTTCTACGCCGCGGGAGTAAAGACGAACGTTTTGTTCTTCTGTACCAGGCACGAAAACAACGCGCCCAGCGACACGTGGGTTTATGACCTTCGAAGCGATCGGCCGAGGCTTGGGCGTGGCCGACCACTTTCGGCTGCCGATCTCCGCGATTTCGAGTTGGCCTTCGGAGCTGACGCACTCGGTCGCGACCGCCCCGAACGGGACGACCCTCGCTGGAAGCGGTTTACCAGGGCTGAGATAGACAAGCGCGGTACCGCGGCTGGCCTCACGTGGCTCTACCGCGCCGAGCAGGACGAATCGGCTCCGACGACATCAGCAGAAATCGTACACGAAGCACGACAGCATCTTCAGAATGCCCTTGGTGCACTGGACGACTTCAATGACGTCCTCGCTTCGACGCAGGGTAACAGGGGCATCGTCGAGTAGGATGCCGCCCAACGACAAGTCAGCTCCGGACCGATGGCTCACTCTGACAATGAGTCAGCTTGGCGAATGGACGGGTGGCGCAACACCCAAGAAGAACAACCCGCGCTACTGGAGCGACGGTACGATACCGTGGGTGTCACCCAAGGACGTAAAAGTCGATCACATCAATACGACGATTGACTATATCACAGCAGAAGCGCTCGACACCACCAGCGCAAAGATTGTTCCTACTGACTCTCTTCTGTTCGTGACTCGCAGCGGAATATTGAAGCACTCTCTTCCTGTTTCATCGAACACGGTTCCCGTCGCGATCAACCAAGATATAAAGGCACTCACTTTCTACGAAGGCCTGCTTCCCGACTTCTTTAGATACCAGGTCAATGCCCGCGCAAAGGAGATGCTACGGGCGATAGTAAAAACGGGAGTGACAGTGGAGAGCGTCGATTTCTCAGCGCTCAAGCAGTTTCCGATGTTTGTACCCTCTGTCGAGGAGCAGCGTGACGTTGCACGGGAACTTGATACTCTAACCTACCTCCTTAATGAGGCACAGGCGTCATTAGAGAAGTCGCGAAAATTACTCGCCACATTGTTAGCCACCGCCCTGGGCGAGGCCTTCGACGGAAGCTTCGTCTCACGAACCAGCTGGCCAACAGTTCATCTGAATGATCTCCTGTTCCGTGTAGTAGCAGGAAAAAGCCTCAAATGCAGAGAGCGCCCCCCCACTGCGTCGGAGAGGGGCGTGATAAAGGTCAGTGCCGTTACCTGGGGCGAGTTTAATGCACTGGAGTCTAAGACACTACCGGACAACTATGAACCTAACCCAGAGACTCAAGTACGCAGCGGTGACCTGCTCTTCTCTCGTGCAAATACTCGCGAGCTAGTCGGGGCTTGCGTGATTGTTGATGACGCACCAGACAATCTCTATCTCAGCGACAAAATTCTAAGGCTAGAGCTAAATGATGCTGGCTTGAAGCGGTGGGTTCATTGGTATCTACGCTCTCCCCAGGGACGCGCACAGCTGGAAAGCATGGCTCATGGGGGACAGGCCTCCATGCTGAATATTCCGCAGAGGTCGCTGCAAAGATGCTCCATCCCCATGCCAGATATTCAAACACGCGAGCGTACCCTTGATGCTGTAGAGCGCGCTCGTGACCTCGCGCGTGCGTCCATGTCCGACGTCGAAAGGGCAAAGGGCCGGGTGAGGTATCTTCAGCAAGCCGTTCTTGAGCTTGCCTTCACTGGGGCGTTGACCCCATCTAAGACATACCCACCGGCAGGTGAAGTTGTGATCAGTGTGCGAACTCCAGCGCCCTCGCAGGCAAAGAAGGTACGAGCGAAGACTGGTCGCTCTTCAGACCTGGAAAACGAACTAAGCGACAACATCTTGAGTGCCATCACGGCTTCTGGACCAGCTGGATTAACCTTTAGCGAACTACGGGCCGTCATTCCTAGCGCGGACTATGATACCCTCCAAGAGATCATCTTCGAGTTGCTAAGCGCTAAGAAACCTGGGATTACGCAGGTGTTCGACAAAGTGTCTGGCCATCTACGCTTAGTTGGTGTTGCTCGATGAGGCTGCTGCGAGCGCACATCGTGGAGGCATCTACTTGCGGCGGCCTATTAGATGGCATGGATTTCCAGTTCCGGAGTCCTAGTCTGGTACGCGACCAGTTCGATCCGCTATGCCTCATTGGCTCGAACGGGTCAGGAAAATCTCAGTTTCTCCAGCTACTAGCTGAGATATTTCTCAGTGCATGGCATCAGTTTTCGCCGACTGAAGAAGCTGCCGATGCCAACTCCTCTGTACTGTTCGAGTTGGAGTACTTGATTTGGTTAGGGGCAAAGGCACCGACCCACGTGCGTCTATCCCGACTTCGCAACGGGCAGCGACTCCCCATCATAGTTATGGACATCCTGACGAAGGGAAGGTGGTCAAGAGTTGCAAGTGGGGAGACCGACTACCTTCCATCCCTTGTGGTCGGCTACACTTCAGGTGGGAATGAGACACTTAGTTTGCCGTTTGCAATCTCCAGGATGGAGTATGCCGAACGCGTAGGAAAGCAGGCGAAGGAAGATGAGGTTGACGCCACTCCGATTCCGAACACCCGCTTGTTGCTGGTTGACTATACTACCCACCTTGAAGTGCTAGTGGCCAACCTGCTGCTAGGTGGTCCATCGCTGGTACGGACAATATTGGCTGAGCCGCAGCTCAAGGAACTCAGGTCGTTTCGCTGTACCGTCCAGCTCGCACACAACGCCGCGCCCTCGGGTGGCGTCCAGCTCACCGATGAGTTGAAGCTTCACCTCGAGAACCTAAAGCGCTGCGCCACGTCCTGGCAGCTCATTGAAGACAGCCAGACCTACACGTTTGACTTCTTCGTTGACCATTCTGTCCAGGATGCTTTCCGGCACTTCTGGGGGGACTCTCTTACCCTGTACCGATCCCTTCATAAATTGGCGATGCTCAACGACCTAGCGTTGCCCAGGTACGTGCAGCTAACCTTCAAGAGGGATGTGGCTAAGCGCAGGTTTGCTACCCGCATGCCGGAGCCAGCCGACCTAGACAAGGTCTTCCGGTTCGAGCGGGTCACGTTTCGAAAAAAGGGCAGCTCGTCGGCGGTTGACTATGTGTCCCTTTCAGACGGCGAGCATCAGTTCGTGCAGGTGTTGGGGACATTGGCAATGGTCGGAGCTGCCAACGCGCTATTCCTGCTCGACGAACCAGAGTCCCACTTCAATCCCCAATGGCGAGTGAAATTCGTACAGAAGATGATGGAGGTTCCTACCAGTAGCGGCACTCGCCAGAAGTGGTCTGCGCCTGCACGACAGGAGCTCCTACTAACGACTCATGCTCCATTCGTCCCGTCTGACATGTCGCGAGACAACGTACTGGTGTTCTCAAAAGCAAAATCAGGTCGAATAGAAATACGAAGGCCTGATATAGAGACATTTGGCAGCACGTTCGACCGCATTCTAGAACATTGCTTTTCTGTAAGTCCGCCTATTTCTAATGTAGCGCTCAGTGAGATTAATTCTCTGCTGAGCAGCGTTGACGAGACTGAAATAGAAGCGGGCCTTGAACGTTTGGGAGCGTCGGTTGAGAAGACCTATGTTGCGCAGCACCTCCGCAAGCTGAGAAAGCCTGGTGAGGCTAGCTAGTGTTGTTCAACTATGACAGAGCGGCCAATGCAGATAATTGGCTGCATGATTGCATGCTGGAAATCCTGCATGACCAGCTTCCCCGCATAGACGCAGGGACGCCCAAGACGGCCTGGCCAACCGTTATACCGGAACTCCATAGGCTAAAATTGCGGAGCCGAACCAGCGTCAGAGATCGACTGTCGACCTTCCTTGATGCTTACGAGGCACTCACAGTGGAGCAACGCGCAGAGGTCCGCGGTGCTGTTGATGATGAGAATCGGCTGACGGACCTGTTTAGCAACGCGATCGATTGCATAAGAAAGGACAAGTTGCCAGCAGGGATACAGGAGCCGGCAGAGGCGCTGTTCACAAAATTGTTCGAATTGCTTACAGATTTTGGCATCAGAGATGCGCAGTACAAGCTATTGTACAAAACGATGAAGGCGCGGGTCTGTCCTTTCTGTGGGTGTGAATACTTTGATCCGCCACCATTACCTCGCCACGACCTTGATCACTACCTGACCAGGACGATCTATCCATTCGCTGCATCAAATTTGAACAATCTTGCTCCGATGGGTGACAGGTGCAACAAGAGCTACAAGAAGCGCATCGATATGCTTTGCACCGACCACGGAGACAGACGGAGGTGCTCCGATCCCTTTGGCGGTCCAGTTGCATCCATCAGTCTACTGGCAAGTATGCCGCTTCAAAGGGAAGGTGGCCGATTGCCCCTTTGGCAGATCGACCTAGTCGCCGACAGTGAGGAGCTGCGCACATGGGACGCGGTTTTTCAAATCAAGGACCGCTACGCAAACGCCGTCTTAGATCAGGAATATCAAGGCTGGCTCGATCAGTTTGGACGGTGGTCCACCACACAGTCAAATGAAGCTCGCGCAGACATTCGATACCTCCTGGACACGTACATTGCTCAGCTTGAACCAGAGGGCATCTCGGAACGAGCCTTCCTGCGCAGAGCCGTATTTCAGATGCTCCGTAGTCGCTGTGACGACGCACATATTGGACTTGATTTGATTGCGCAGCTCTCGGATGTGGTGAACGTACACGTCTAGCTTCATCGGACTTCACCTGCTCTTGCACCTCGCGGCTACGGTCATGCGCTCAAGTGCCGCACGTCGCTGTGCTTCGGCGGGTCATTACTAAGTACGAGATGGTGCGCGGGCCCCGATTTCAGGCACCGTCTTCCCCATCGGCAGGCCAAACCTCCGTGCTCTTGGTTTTCACATTGGCCGATGATACGGGTGGGCCGTCAAAGGGGGACATTGCGCCGCCCTTTCCACTCTGCAGCCAGGCAATCCGGGCCTCTCAGATTGTGGTAGGCGCTCCTGGTGGGCCCACCAACTTCCCTCATTCCGCCTGCACCACCTCGAACAGGTTGCCCTCGATCGTCGTGATGTAGAGCTCGCCTTCGCTGTCTACGCCGAACGAGGTAATGGAGCCGATGCCGCCGAGTTGCTCGGTCCAGTCGGTGATGTCGCCGGCCCGGCCGTTGGTGTAGGCGAAGGAGTGCACGCGGCTGTCGCAGAAGTCGGCGAAGAAATACTGGCCGGCAATCTCGGGGATCGCCTTGCCGCGGTAGACGTAGCCCCCCGTGATCGAGCAGCCGCCGGTATCGTGGGAGTAGCTGTAGGTCGGCGGCACGAGGCCCGTTTGCTCGCAGCTCTTGGCGCCGTAGCAGGCGGAGCCTTCCATGATCTTCCAGCCTAGATTGGCGCCGGCGTCATCGACGCTGATGACGGTCACCTCCTCGTGGGCGTTCTGCCCGACATCGGCGATGTAGAAGTTGTCGCCATCGAAGGCCGGACGCCAGGGGTTGCGGAGGCCCAGCGCGAAGATCTCCGGCCGCCCGCCACCCTTGGCGAAGGGGTTGCCAGCAGGGATCTCGTATGGCGCGGCGCCATTGACGTCGATGCGCAGAATCTTGCCGAGCAGTTCGTCGGGGTTCTGCGCCCGGTGCTGCGGATCGCCGCGAGAGCCGCCATCGCCCATGCCGATGTAGAGATAGCTATCCGGGCCGAAACCGAGCCAGCCGCCATTGTGGTTGGCATAGGGCTGGTCGATGCGGAGCAGCTCGGTGGCCGAAGCCGAGTCGGCAACGGCAGGATCGGCGGAGACCTGGTAGGCCACGATCCGGGTGTCGCCGCTGGTGTCGGTGTAGTTCACGAAGAAGCGGCCGTTGCTAGCGTAGTCGGGGTGGAAGGCGAGGCCGAGCAGGCCCCGCTCACCGCCGCTGCTGACGCTGCCGCTGAGATCGAGGAACGGCGCTTCTGCCAACTGCCCGTCGACGAGGATGCGAATGCGGCCGGTCTGCTCGACCACGAAGAGCCGCGGATCGCCCGGCGGCGCGATAGCGTAGAGCGGCTGATCGAGCGCATCGGTGACGAGCCGGGTGGTCAGCGTCACCGGTTGAGCAAAGACCGGGGCGACGGCGAGGGAGAACAAGGCGGCAAGCAGCAGGCGCATGTGGTTCCTCCGTGGCAACAGGCGGCTATCACCCACGCTTGTTGGATGATCTCCAGTCGATCGGCGGTCAAACGCGCGCGAGCCAGCTCAGGCGCTGGTGGTGCTGATGCTGTCCTTGAGAGCGGCGAGTTCGGTTTCGGCGCGCAGCGCGCGGTCGCGCCAGTCCTCGATGGTGAGGCCATCGAGGCGCACGGGCTCGGCCGCGGCGGCGGTCTCGATCTCGGGCAGGGGCGCGCCGGTCAGCTTGGCGTGCAGGGCCTCGATATAGGCCGCGTCGTCGGCATTGAGAGTCCCCGCGGCGAACTCCGCCTGCCAGCGGTTCAGGTCGGCGGTGGTTTCCTCGTTCATGCTGCCGGTTGCCAGCAATTCCTTGATCAGCGCATCGACCGCCACGGGCATCTCCTGTTCAGTTCGGGCGCAACCTATCCAAAGCCACCGCAAAGGGAAACCCGCCAACCGGTCACCTCGAGGCTTTCAGCTGCGGAACGCCTTGCTGAGGAAGGCCGAGCCGGCGATGCCGAACCGCCAGGGGAGGTCGGCGGCCTTGGTGATGCCGATGCGCGGGCCGATCACCACCGGGCGGGGCGAATCGGCGGGACGGAAGCGGAACGGCGGGGCATCGACGGTGAGCCCGTCATGGGCCTTGGTGACGCCCAGCGCCTCGGCAAGCTTGCCGGGGCCGGAACAGAGGGCGCGCTGGTTGGCGAGGCCACGGCGTTCGGCCATTTTCTCAATGCCGGCCATGGGCTCGATGGCGCGGATCAAGATCGCGGAGGCGTCGGCGCAGACGAAGTTGAGGCACCAGTGGATGCCGTAGGAGCGGTAGACGTAGACGTGGCCGGGGCCGAGGAACATCGAGGAATTGCGCTCGGTCTGGCCGCGATGGGCGTGCGAGGCGGGCTCGGTCGGGTGATAGGCCTCGGTTTCGGCGATGATGCCGCCGACGCCATCGACGTAGAACTCGGCGCCGAGCAGGTCACGGGCGACGAGGGTGACTTCGCGGCTGAAGAACCGGGTGGGATCGAAGGCGGCGGACATCGGTCGAGACTGGGGAAAATCCCCAGCGAATGCAAGCCGCTAGACTTTCTTGGTGGTGCCGTTTTGCAGGCGGGAGGCGGCGATGCGGAGGGTGAGGTTGATCGATTCGCCGACACTGGAGGTGCCGCCGGAGATCAGCGCCGAGTTGTTGTTGGCGGTGCTGGCGAGATCGGACTGCGCCTGGGCCCGGCGCTTCAGACGTGCCGCCTCGGCCTCGGCAAACAGCGAGGCGCGCGGGAGCCAGTTCAAGGAGCGCTTCTGGATCTGCATTGCTGACCAACCTGCACCGCGTTGCTGAACGAAACATTAACGACATCTGAACGCTTGCCCAAGCCGATAAGGCCGCTACAAAGCTTGCACATCGGGAGTGCGGCATGGCGGATACACTGAAATTCGGGACCAGCGGCCTGCGGGGGCTGGCGACGGAACTCACTGGCGGCGCGGCGCGGCGCTACACGGCGGCGTTCATCGCCCATCTTGGCACGGTTCCGGGTGGACGGGTGTATCTGGGGCGCGATCTTCGTGCCTCGAGCCCGGCGATCGCTGCCGATTGTGCCGCAGCGATCCGCGCGGCGGGCCTAGTGCCGGTGGATTGCGGCGTGCTGCCGACGCCGGCACTGGCGCTGCATGCGATGGCGCTGGGCGGGCCGGCGATCATGGTAACGGGTAGCCACATCCCGGCCGACCGGAACGGGCTGAAATTCTACGCGGCATCGGGCGAAATCACCAAAGCGGACGAGCAGGGCATCGCCGCGGCGTTGAGCGATGCAGTGCCGACGGGCACGGGAACGGCCGAGGATGGGAGCGTGGCGGCAGCCGATCGCTACCGCCAGCGCTATCGCGGACTGCTCGACGCGGGCACACTGCGGAACTGGCGCATCGGCGTGTTCGAGCATTCGTCGGTGGCGCGCGACATGCTCGTGTCGTTCCTGACGCGGGCAGGGGCCGATGTGGTGCGACTTGGGCGTTCGGACAGCTTCGTCGCGGTCGACACCGAGGCGTTCTCCGATGTGCTGTTCGAGCCCCGGTTCGACTGGATCGAGCAGCACAAGCTCCATGCGATCGTTTCGACCGATGGGGATGGCGACAGGCCGCTGGTGGTCGATGGCGAGGCCAATTTCGTGCGCGGGGATGTGCTGGGCATGCTGGCGGCGCGGTTCCTCGGCGCCGACCGCGTGGTGACGCCGGTGACCTCGAACTCAGCGATCGAAGGCGTCGGCTGGTTCGGCAAGGTGGAGCGCACCAAGGTCGGCTCGCCCTATGTGATTTCGGGCATGGAGAGCGCGGCGGCCGGCTCGCCTGGCGCCGTGGTCGGGTTCGAGGCCAATGGCGGCCTGCTGCTGGGCAGTGAGGTGAGCATCAATGGCCGAACGCTGAGCCCGTTGCCGACGCGCGACGCGGTGCTGCCGATGCTGGCGGTATTGGGGACAGCGGCGAAGCTTGGCGAAAGCCTCGCTGGTCTGGTCCGCACCCTACCAGTTCGGGCCGCACTCAGCGACCGGCTGGCGCATGTCGCCAACGAGCGGAGCGCCGCGCTGCTGAAGGGCCTCACCGAGCAGGCCGGCTACGCCAAGGAGTTCTTCGCCCCTGTCGGCGAGGTGGAAAGCGTCTCGACCATCGATGGCCCACGCTTCGCGCTGACCTCCGGCGACACAGTGCACTACCGCGCCTCGGGCAACGCGCCGGAACTCAGGTGCTATGTCGAGGGCGTGACGCCGGAACGGGCCAAGGAACTGCTGGCCTGGGGACTGGCGGCGGCGAGCGCGGTGGTGCGGTAGCGCCTGGTAAGGCGCGCGATGGCCTGACCTACCCCAGAGGCGGGCCAAGGCAGACCAAGTTCGCAGGCATCCTCGCCATACTTATCCCCGCGTGCACTCAACCGCGTACGTTTGTCAGTAATATCGAAACGCGTTGCTTCGGAATGGTGGTCTATCTACTTCCATCCCGTCGCAAGATGCGGTTCTGGTTACCTATCCTGGCTTCCGGAGTGATGATGGCCAACTTATCTGGACTCCCTCGTCTCGCGGTCTTGATCGACGCTGACAACGCCTCCTACAAGATAGCCGATGGGCTGTTCGCCAAGATTGCGACACTCGGTAACGCCACCGTACGGCGCGTCTATGGGGACTTCAGCGGCGGGCAGGCGAAGGGGTGGAAGTCGGCGCTCGCCAAGCACGCGATCGTCCCGGAGCAGCAGTTTCCGAATGTGCCGGGCAAGAATGCGACGGACATCACGCTGGTGATCGGGGCGATGGATTGGCTGCATCGAGGTGGACTCGATGGGGTCTGTATCGTGTCTTCCGACAGCGATTTCACGCGGTTGGCGACGCGAATCCGAGAGAACGGGCTGGACGTCTTCGGCTTCGGCCGTAAGGAAACGGCGGAGAGCTTTCGACGGGCATGTCGAGAGTTCATCGACATCGAGACGTTGGTCAAGACTCCTCCAGCCAAGCCAGCAGCGCCGGTAGCCAAGGCCGTGAAGCCGGCCGCGCCGGCCCCAAAGAAGGTTGCGGCCGCAGCGTCCGTCGCCGACGCCGAACGCCTATTGTTGCGCGTGCTAGGTGAGTTGGGGGCTGGCGGGAGTTGGGTCGCAATCGAGACGATACACCATCAAGCTCTGAAACTTGAACCAGGCTTCAAACCCGCGACCTACGGCAGCAAGAAACTGCGCGATCTGGTCGACCGGATTGCCTGCCTCGAGAGCAAAGATGAGGGTACGAGCGCCAAGGTGCGGATGAAGGTCAAGAGTGTGCCCGTTTCCACCGCCTCAAAGACCGTGCCAGCAGCGAAGCTGCCGGTACGCGATGCCGCCTTTGCCCTGAGCTGAGCCTTACTCCCGCACCACCACGAACGCTGCCGCGCTTGCCATGATCACGCCCGCCGTGCGGTTCAGGAACCGGAGCGCCTTGGCGCTCCTGAAGAAATCTCGTGCCGCTGCGGCGAGGCCGGCATAGGCGCAGCCGATGAGCAGCAGCACCACGATGACGATGCCGGTGAGTTCGGCAAAGCCGAGAGGGGTGATCGGCTTGTCGAGCGGGATGACGGTGGGGAGCAGGGCCAGGTAGAAGACGATGGTCTTGGGGTTGCCCATGGTAAGGGCGAAGCCGGAGAGGAAGGTCTTCCAGCGGCTCTTTTCGTGCTTGGCGCCGATCTGCTCGGAACCGGGTTTGGCGCTCCAGAACTGCCAGGCGACATAGAGCAGGTAGAGCGCGCCGGCCCATTTCACCACGGCGAACACCGGGCCGAACCAGGTGGCGATGGCGGCGAGGCCGAACAGCGCGAAGACCAGGTAAACCAGATCGCCGGCGAGGATGCCGAGCACCATCGGGAAGGCCGACCGGAAGCCGCCGCCGAGGGCCCGCGCCACCACGGCCGCCACGCCGGGACCCGGAACGATCACCGCGATGGCGTAGGCGATGGTGAAGGCGACGAGGGTGACGATGTCCATGGCGTGAACTCCGGAGTGGCGGAAGGGTGTAGCGCCGTCGCAGTTTGGCGGCAAGCGGACCGGTTGCCCCAGTTCGAGCGGCGACAATTGTCGGAAAACTTGCCGCGGATTGCGATGGCGGTTTTAGCGGACGCCACATCCTGGCGGCGCTAGCGTCGCTCAACAGCCGCCGATCCCTTGCGGATTCGCGGCACGAAACGGCACCTCACAGCGGGCTTCGGCCCGTTTGCCGCGCAACGATCGATGCCTGGACCAGGCATTGATGGGCTCGACATGAGGAGGCCGACCATGCCGCAAGGCAGCCCTTTCCTTCCATTGCGCAGCCCGCGCGATCCGCGGCAGCCGGCGACGTCGTTGCGGCGGCCGAGCCCTTACTCAACGCGCTTGCCACCCGGATCAGGGCCGGTCGGTCCATCTCCACGCGTGGGGTTCGACGGCGTGTGGAAGCCCGATCGTCTCGAACACACAAGATGAGGCCATACGGGCGCCGCGCTGACCTGGCGCCCCGGCCAAGAGCTCCTCCCTCGCACACGCCACGTCTCTAAGAGGGAACTTGCCCCGGCTTCCGTAACGGAGCCGGGGATCTTTTATGCTCGGGGCGAATGGCGGCGGCGGTGGCAGAGGGCGAGGAGAATGAGCAGAGTGATGCCCGGCGCGAGGGCCGCGACGAGAGGTTGCCACTGGTCGGGCACCGTTGCGGCGGCGAGGGTCCAGGGCAGGCCGAGGACGACGAGAAAGACGCCGGGCAGTGGCGCGGCGACGCCGAGCCAGCTGATCAGGCTGAGCGCCTTCCAGATGAGCGCGATGGCGTAAAGGAGGCCGAAGGCGGCAACGACGAGGCGGCAGGCCCAGCCCATCTCGATGACGAAGTGGCGGATCCCATCGTCAACGGGCGCGGCATCGGGTGCCCCGGCCTGACGCTCCGGGGCGTGGCTGCGCTTGCGTTTCAGAACCGGGTACTTCGCCTGTCGCGCGCTATTGCCCATCGCTTGCCACCGCCACAACGCCGACAAGGATGCCCTCGGCGTCATAACGGCAGGTTTACGGGAGGCGGCTCAGGCGCTCCGTCAACAGCTCATAGAAGCCGGCGGCGTCGCCCGAGCGCAGGTAGGTGACGTTTTTCACTCGCCCGGTGACGCCCCAGTAATCGGCGACGGTCATGCCCACCGTGAGCTCGCCCGAGGTCTCGATCACCACGTTGATGTGGCGGCCCACGAACAGATCGGGCTTCAGCATATAGGCGATGACGCAGGGGTCATGCAGCGGCGCGCCGTTGGAGCCGTATTTGGTGAGATCGAAGCGCTCCGAGAAGCTGAGCATCTGGTAGACCGCCTCGCCGGCCTTGTTGCCCAGCGCACGGATGCGGGCAAGCCGGTCGGGCGTCGACAGGATCATATGGGTCACGTCGAGCGGCAGCATGGCGATCGGCACACCCGAGCGCAGTACGATATCGGCGGCGTCGGGATCCACATAGATGTTGAACTCGGCGACGGGGGTGATGTTGCCGCCCTCGAAATAGCCGCCGCCCATCATGACGATTTCCTGGATGCGGCCGATGAT
Organism: Devosia sp. P1_H9; assembly: GCF_056405135.1. Lineage (NCBI taxonomy): Bacteria > Pseudomonadati > Pseudomonadota > Alphaproteobacteria > Hyphomicrobiales > Devosiaceae > Devosia > Devosia sp. P1_H9. The sequence continues at coordinate 109,552 of NZ_JBFUCQ010000001.1, read as the reverse complement.
GCGCGGCTCCTTGACCATCGCCATGGCGACATTGGTCAGCGGCCCGAGGGTGGCGAGCGTCACCGTGCCCGGCTCGTGCGCCAGCAGCGTCTCGATGATGAAGTCGACGCCGTGCTGGTCCTCGATCTGGAGCTTCGGAAGCGGCAGGTCCGGGCCATCGAGGCCCGTCTCGCCGTGTACGTGCTCGGCGGTCACCAGCGTGCGGCGCATCGGACGCTCGCAGCCGGCATAGACGGCGATGTCCTTACGCCCCGAGAGCTCGACGACCTTCAGCGCGTTGCGGGCGTTCTGCGCCAGGCTGACGTTACCGGCGACGGCAACGATGCCGAGGATGTCGAAATCGGCGGGCGAGGCGAGCGCCATGAGGATCGCCACGGCGTCGTCCTGACCCGGGTCGGTGTCGATAATGATCTTGCGTGCCATTGGCTTAGCGCGAGCCCCTGAGAAAATGATTCCGCCGGCATGATAGTGGGCGTTCATCATTGCGTCGATGTGAGGAACTGGCCGGGACGTTGCGAGTTAAGTGCGACGGAGGAACATATGCCTAACAAAGTGCGCCGCGGTCCGTCGCCCCGCCTGCTCAGGGAAATCTCGAACACCCATTTCGAACGCATCCTGTCCAACAGCTCGCAACTGGCCCTCGTATTCATGGGCCTCTTGGCGATGCTCATCGCCCTGAAGCTGGGCGAAGTAGTGCTCGCGCCGGTGTTTCTCGCCGTCACCGTGGGGCTGATGTTCGGTCCCATCGCCGACATGATGGACAAGCGCGGCATCGCGGACAGCGTTTCGGCGGGCGTGGTGGTGCTGTTGTTCCTCGCGCTGATCGGGCTCAGTGCACTGCTGTTTGCCGCGCCGCTGAGCGATCTCATCGAGCGCATCCCGGTGATCTGGGAGGCGTTCCGCCAGGAACTGGCCAACTGGAAGGAACCGCTCGGGGCTGTGGGCACGCTGCAGGAGCAGGTGAAGGAAGTGTTCGGCTCCGATCCCTCGACCGTCACCGTCACCGTCGAGGATGACAGTGCGGTGCAGAACGTGGCGTTCACGGCGCCGGCCCTCCTGGCGCAGATCCTGATCTTCCTCGCGAGCCTCTATTTCTTCATGGCGACGCGCGACCAGATTCGCATTTTCGTCCTGTCACTGTGCGCGACGCGCCGCATGCGGTGGCGCACGGCACATGTGTTCCGCGATGTCGAGGAGCAGGTGTCGCGGTTCCTCCTCACCGTGAGTGCCATCAATATCGGCATGGGCGTCGGGGTGGCGATCCTGATGGCGCTGATCGGCATGCCGACCCCGATCCTCTGGGGGGCGCTGGCGGCGGTGCTGAACTTCATTCCGTTCGTCGGACAGGCCGTGATGGTCGCCATCCTGTTCGCGGTGGGGCTGGGCACGCTGAACGGGCTGGAAGGCGCGCTGCTGCCGGTCGGGCTTTATCTGTTGCTCAACTTCGTCGAAGGCAATTTCGTCACGCCGCATCTGCTGGGCCGGACGATGCTGATCAACCCGTTCCTGATCCTCATCGCCATCACCTATTGGCTGTGGTCGTGGGGACCGGTCGGCGGCTTCATCGCCGTCCCGTCGCTGCTGGTGATCTCCTCGATGGCGAGGCATATCCTGCCGATGCGGATGCCCGCGCCACTGGCGGTGCGACGGAAGGCGGAGCAGAAGGCCGCGCAGGATGCGGTGGAGTCCCAAGCCGCGACAGCAGCTGCGGTGCCGGCGACGGTCAAGACGGTTCCAGCAGCCCCGGTCAAACCCAAGCCGGCGCCACGCAAGACCAAGGCCGCGGGGGCAGCCTAGGCGGTGCATTGCACCTGCCCGCATAGGTAGCCTTGACGCTCCAGCCCCAAGGCCTCACGGTTCGTTCTTTCCGATTTGCGAGAGGTGAGCGATGGCCGGCGAAGCAGTGGCGCATGCAGCGGAGGCAGCCGCACTTGGCGGCGTCGATCTGGTGCAGGTCGTGGCACTGCTCGGCGCTGGGGTCATCGCCGTACCGCTATTCCGGCGGCTGGGGCTCGGCTCGGTGCTGGGATATCTCGCGGCCGGGCTGGCGATCGGGCCGTTCGGCCTCGGGCTGATCAACGATCCCCAGGCGGTGCTGCACGCGGCCGAGCTGGGCGTGGTGCTGTTCCTGTTCATTGTCGGGTTGGAGATGGAACCGGCCAAGCTCTGGGGCCTGCGCAAGGAGATCTTCGGGCTCGGCATCATGCAGGTGGCGCTCTGCGGCGCGCTGCTGACCGGGGTCGGCATATTCGTGCTGGGGCTGGCCCCGCCGGTGGCGTTCGTCGCGGGCATGGGGTTCGTCCTCACCTCCACGGCCATCGTCATGCAGATCCTCGCCGAGCGCGGCGAGTTGCAGAGCCCGGCGGGCCAGAAGATCGTCTCGGTGCTGCTGCTCGAGGATCTCGCCATCGTGCCGCTGCTGGCGGTCGTGGCGTTTCTCTCGCCAGGCATCGATACCGACGCGAGCGCCACGCAGCGCTGGATCAGCGTCGGCGTCGCAGTGGCGTCGATCGTGGCGGTGATCTTTGCCGGACGCTGGGTGCTGAACCCGGTGTTCAAGATCCTCGCCGAGTCGAAGGCGCGCGAGGTGATGACGGCGGCAGCGCTGCTGGTGGTCCTCGGGGCTGCTCTGATCATGGAGGTCGGCGGGCTGTCGATGGCCATGGGTGCCTTCATGGCTGGCGTGCTGCTTTCGACCTCGACGTTCCGGCATCAGCTCGAGGCCGATGTGGAGCCGTTCCGCGGGCTGCTGCTGGGGCTGTTCTTCCTCGCGGTAGGCATGTCGCTCGATCTGACCGTAGTGGCCGCCAACTGGCCGTTCATCGCCGGGGCGGTGCTTTGCTACATGCTGCTCAAGGGTGGCGCGATCTACGCGCTCTGCCGCGTGCTGGGGGGCAGCAACGCGACTGGGCTCGAGCGCGCCGTTCTGATGGCGCAGGGCGGCGAGTTCGCCTTCGTGCTCTATACCACGGCAACGGCGGGCGGGCTGCTCAACGCCGAGCTCAATGCGATCTTCACGGCGACCGTCATCATTTCGATGGTGCTCACGCCGTTCTCGACCATGCTGCTGAAGTTCGTTCCCAAGCCGGTGCAGTCGCTTGAGGGCGTGGAAAAGCCGGAGGGGCTGACCGGCAACGTGCTGATGATCGGCTTTGGCCGCTTCGGCCAGATCGCCAGCCAGCCGCTGATCGCCAAGGGCCAGCACACGATCTCCATCATCGACAACGACGTCGAGATGATTCAGGTCGCCCAGACCTTCGGGTTCAAGATCTACTATGGCGATGGCACGCGGCTCGACATCCTGCGCGCCGCCGGGGCAGGGACGTCGGACCTGATCCTCGTTTGCGTCGACAAGAAGGAATCGGCAACGCGCATCGTCGAGCTGGTGAAGTCGGAGTTTCCGCTGGCGAGGGTCTTCGCCCGCTCGTTCGATCGCGGCCATTCGCTGGAACTGGTGAAAGCCGGCGTCGACTACCAGCTGCGCGAAGTGTTCGAGAGCGCGCTGGAGTTCGGGGCGGAGACGCTCCGTGAGCTCGGCTCGGACGTTGTCGAGGTCGGTGAGATTATCGAGGCCGTGCGCGAACGCGATCGCCAGCGCTTCGCAGCCCAGATGGTCGGCGGGCTGATGGCCGGGCGGGACCTGCTACGGTCGAACGCCGAGGATCAGGCCCGCGAAAGCGGTACCGTCGCCGGCCCCTCCGAGCCGATCATCGCGCCCGAGCAGGACGGGGCGAAGGTATAGGGCTCAGCCCCATTCTCTCCCCCAGACTCGATGTCATCCCAGCGCAAGCTGGGACCCATGCTGCAGCGCGCGCCAGCCGAGAGTTGGGTCCCTGCCTTCGCAGGGATGACATGGGGTGTAGTTGGAGAGTGTCACCTGGAACCGGCCACCCTGCGAGCAACAATCGTCTACGGTTTAGGCACGCTGCCTTAGAAGCGTTCTCAACAGGCCTTCCCAGGCGTCCGATTCAATGCAAAGGTGACGCTCTAGAGGGGAATACATCGCCATGATGCTGGATTGCGACAATGCCGCAAAGACCCCTCGTATTGGATGCCCCGGTTCCCGAACGGCGTGCGCTAGACACTGAAGCGCTGCAGTCGGAGATCCTCGAAAAACTCACTTACTCCGTTGGTAAGGATCCGATTGTTGCCCGGCCGCACGACTGGCTGAAGGCGACGATCCTCGCCGTGCGCGACCGGATCATCGACCAGTGGATGGAGTCGAGCCGCGAGACCTGGCGGACCTCCAACAAGCGCGTCTACTACCTGAGCCTCGAGTTCCTCATCGGCCGCCTGATGCGCGATGCGATGAGCAATATCGGGGTGATGGAGCCGGTGCGCGCCGCGCTCAAGAACTTCAATGTCGACCTCGGCGACCTGATCAACCTCGAGCCCGATGCGGCGCTGGGCAATGGCGGTCTCGGCCGCCTCGCCGCGTGCTTCATGGAGTCGATGGCGACGGTCAACATCCCGGCCTACGGCTACGGCATTCGCTACGTCCACGGCCTGTTCCGTCAGGAAATGAGCGAAGGCTGGCAGGTCGAACTGCCGGAGGACTGGCTCGCCCATGGCAACCCGTGGGAGTTCGAGCGGCGCGAGAGTTCGTACGAAATCGGCTTTGGCGGCCACGTCGAGCCGGTGCAGGAGCCCGATGGGTCGACCCGCCTCGAATGGCGCCCGGCCGAGCACCTCCTGGCGGTGGCCTTCGATACCCCGATCGTCGGTTGGCGCGGCAAGCGAGTGAACACGCTGCGGCTCTGGTCGGCGCAGCCGATCGATCCGATCCTGCTCGACAAGTTCAACGCCGGCGACCATATCGGCGCGCTGGAAGAAAGCTCGAAGGCAGCTGCGGTTACGCGGGTTCTCTACCCTGCCGATTCAACCCCGTCCGGGCAGGAACTGCGGCTGCGCCAGGAGTTCTTCTTCTCCTCGGCTTCGCTGCAGGACATCGTGCGTCGGCACATGCAGGCCTACGGCGACCTCGGCTCGCTCTCGGACAAGGTGGCAATCCAGCTCAACGACACGCATCCGGCGATCTCGATCGCCGAGCTGATGCGCATCCTGATCGACATCCACGGCATGGGCTGGGCCCAGGCGTGGAAGCTGACCAAGGCGACGTTCGGCTACACCAACCATACGCTCCTGCCCGAAGCGCTGGAGACCTGGCCGGTTGGGCTGCTCGAGCGGATGCTGCCGCGGCAGATGCAGATCATCTACGCGATCAACGCCGAGGTGCTGACCGAGGCCCGCAAGATGGGTGGCTTCACCGACGGGCAGATCGCCAATCTGTCGCTGATCGACGAGCATGGCAGCCGCCGCGTTCGCATGGGGCAACTGGCCTTCGTCGGCTCGCACTCGATCAACGGCGTCTCGGCGCTCCATTCGGAACTGCTCAAGAAGACGCTGTTCTCCGATCTCGACCGGCTCTATCCGGACCGGATCAACAACAAGACCAACGGCGTGACGCCGCGGCGCTGGCTGCTGCAGTGCAACCCGGGCCTCACCAAGCTGATCGGGGAGCGGATCGGGTCGGAGTTCCAGGACGATTTCTCGCTGCTCGCCGGGCTCGACAAGCATGCGGACGATCCGACCTTCCAGGATCAGTTCAAGGCGGTGAAGCGGGCCAACAAGGTGGCGCTGGCGCAGGTCATCAAGGACCGGCTGGGGATCACGGTATCGCCCGACGCCATGTTCGATGTGCAGGTGAAGCGCATCCACGAATACAAGCGCCAGCTGCTCAACGTCATCGAGGCGGTGGCGCAGTACTCGATGATCCGTTCCCATCCCGAAAAGGACTGGGTCCCGCGGGTCAAGGTGTTCGCCGGCAAGGCGGCGCCGGGCTACTGGAATGCCAAGCTGATCATCAAGCTGATCAACGACGTGGCCAAGGTCATCAACAACGACCCGGCCGTGCGCGGCCTGCTCAAGGTGGTGTTCCTGCCCAATTACAATGTGAGCCTCGCCGAGACGATCATCCCGGCGGCCGACCTGTCCGAGCAGATTTCGACGGCCGGGATGGAGGCCTCGGGCACCGGCAACATGAAGTTCATGGCCAATGGCGCGCTCACCATCGGCACGCTCGACGGCGCCAATGTCGAGATGCTGGAGCAGGTGGGGCCGGAGAACATGGTGATCTTCGGGCTCACCGCCGACAAGGTGGCCGAGATCCGGCAGCGCAGCGACGTGCCGCGTGCCGCCATCGACAAATCACCGGCATTGCGCGAGGCGCTGGAGGCGATTTCGTCGGGGGTGTTCTCGCCCGATGACCCGAACCGCTATCGCGACCTGATCGGCGGGCTCTACGACCACGACTGGTTCATGGTAGCGCGCGATTTCGACGCCTATGCCGCGGCGCAGCGGGGCGTCGATGACCTCTGGAACAAGCCTCGCAAATGGTATTCGATGGCTATCCGGAACACTGCTCACGTCAGCTGGTTTTCCTCGGATCGTACTATTTCCCAGTACGCCAAGGAAATCTGGGGTGTCCCGGTTGTCGGGGGGTAGTGCGTGACCAAGTCCAAGTGGCAAGCGGACGACAAAGACGTCCGCGCGATCGTTGCGGGTGGTCACTCCGACCCATTCGGCATTCTCGGATTGCACGAGATCGATGGCGTCTGGGTGGCGCGCACCTTCATTCCGCATGCGGAATCGGTGTCGGCCCGCACGATGGACAACCGCATTCTCGGTGAGCTGGAGCCTCGCGGCGACGGGTTCTTCGAGGGGGTGGTGAAGCTTACCAAGCTGCAGCCGGTGAACTACCACGCCCGCAATGACGGCGGCGAGTGGAACGTCCTCGATCCCTACAGCTTCGGGCCAGTGCTTGGGCCGATGGACGATTACTATATCGGCGAAGGCTCGCACCTGAGGCTGTTCGACAAGCTCGGCGCCCATGCGATGGAGTTCGAAGGCGTCAACGGCACCCACTTTGCCGTCTGGGCGCCGAACGCCAAGCGCGTCAGCGTGGTGGGGCCGTTCAACGAGTGGGACGGCCGGAGGCACCCGATGCGGGTGCGGATCAATACCGGCGTATGGGAAGTGTTCGTGCCCAATGTCGGGCCGGGCGAGGTCTACAAGTTCGAGATCGTCGGGCCGGACGGACAACTGCGGCCGCTCAAGGCCGATCCGTTCGCGCGACAATCGGAACTGCGGCCGAAGACGGCCTCGATGGTTGCCGATCCCAAGCCCTTCAGCTGGACCGACGACAAGTACATGAAGGACCGCGCCAGGGCCGATTGGCGGCGGAAGCCCGTGTCGATCTACGAGGTGCACCTGGGCTCCTGGCGCCGCCGGGCCGATGGCTCGTTCATGAGCTACGAGCAACTGGCCGAGCAGCTGATCCCCTATGCCGCCGACAGCGGCTTCACCCATATCGAGCTGATGCCGATCACCGAGCATCCGTTCGATCCGAGCTGGGGCTACCAGCCCACCGGGCTCTATTCCCCCACGGCCCGCCATGGCGACCCGGCGGGTTTTGCGCACTTCGTCGACAAAGCGCATGAGGCCGGGCTCGGCGTCATCCTCGACTGGGTGCCGGCGCATTTCCCCACCGATGAGCACGGTCTGGCGCTTTTCGACGGCACGGCGCTCTACGAGCATGCGGACCCGCGGCAGGGCTACCACCCCGACTGGAACACCGCGATCTACAATTTCGGGCGGAAGGAAGTGGTGAGCTTCCTCGTCAACAACGCCCTCTACTGGCTCGAGGCGTTCCACCTCGATGGGCTGCGGGTCGATGCCGTGGCGTCGATGCTCTACCTCGATTACTCGCGGCAGGCGGGGCAGTGGATTCCGAACCAGTTCGGCGGCAATCACAACCTCGAGGCGGTCGAGTTCCTGAAGCGCGTCAACCAGGAGGCTTACCGGCTGCATCCGGGCGTAATGATGATCGCCGAGGAATCGACCTCGTGGAGCGGGGTGAGTGCGCCGGTGGATGCCGGCGGGTTGGGCTTCGGCTTCAAGTGGAACATGGGGTTCATGAACGACACGTTGCGTTACATGAGCCGCAATCCGATCCATCGCCGCTACCATCACAACGACATGACCTTTGCGGCGCTCTATGGTTACGCGGAGAACTTCATCCTTCCTCTGAGCCACGATGAGGTGGTGCACGGGAAGGGCTCGCTGTTGGCCAAGATGGGCGGCGACGACTGGGGGCAGTTTGCGGGCCTGCGCGCCTATTACGGCTTCATGTGGGGCTGGCCGGGCAAGAAACTGTTGTTCATGGGCCAGGAATACGCGCAGCGCGAGGAATGGAACGAGGCCAAGGGGCTCGACTGGTGGCTGTTGGAAGCGCCGGCGCATGAGGGCATGCGGCGGCTCGTTACCGACCTCAATGCGCTCTACCGCGAGTTGCCGGCGCTCCATGCCCGCGACAATGAGCCGGAAGGTTTCGAGTGGCTGATCGGAAATGATCAGAGCAATTCTGTGTTTGCCTGGGCCCGCAAGGCGCCGGGCGAGCAGCCGGTCGTGGTGATCTCGAACATGACACCGGCGCCGCGGGAAAACTACCGCGTGCCCATGCCGCTGGTCGGCAACTGGGTCGAGCGGCTCAATACCGATGCCGGTTGGTACGGCGGCACGAACAAGGGAAACCAGGGTCGGGTGGTGGCCAAGGCGAGCACGGTGAAGGGTCTCGGCCCCTATGCCGATCTCTACCTGCCGCCGATGTCGACGCTGTTCTTGAAGTATGACCCGTCCTAGGCGGGGTTGGTGAAATACGACCCCGCCCAAGCGGGGCGTCCAGTTGGGTGTGTAGGGAGGGAAGCATGGCTGACTATCGGACACCGTCGCCGCTGGCGCGTGAGGCGATGGCGTATGTATTGGCGGGCGGTCGGGGGACCCGGCTGTTCGAACTGACGGATCGGCGTGCCAAGCCGGCGGTGTATTTCGGCGGCAAGTCGCGCATCATCGATTTCGCGTTGTCGAACGCGCTGAACTCCGGCATTCGCCGTATCTCGGTGGCGACGCAATATCAGGCGCACTCATTGATCCGGCACCTGCAGCGCGGCTGGAACTTCCTCCGCACTGAGCGAAACGAGAGTTTCGACGTGCTGCCGGCAAGCCAGCGCGTCTCGGAGACGCAGTGGTACGAGGGCACCGCGGACGCCGTGTACCAGAACATGGACATCATCGAGGATTACGGCCCGCGCTACATCGTGCTGCTCGCCGGCGACCACATCTACAAGATGGACTACGAAATCATGCTCCGGCAGCATGTGGACACGGGAGCCGATGTGACCATCGGCTGCCTCGAAGTGCCGCGCATGGAAGCCTCGGGCTTCGGCGTGATGCATGTGGACGGGCGCGACCGGATCGTCGATTTCGTCGAGAAACCGAAGGACCCGCCAGGTATCCCCGACAAGCCGGAAATGGCGCTCGCTTCGATGGGCATCTACGTGTTCGAGACGCGCTTCCTGATGGAGCAGTTGCGCCGCGACGCCGCCACCGAAGGCTCGTCGCGCGACTTCGGCAAGGACATCATTCCCTACATCGTCAAGAACGGCTCGGCCTGGGCGCATCGCTTCCCGCGCTCCTGCGTCCGTTCGGCCAACGAGGATGTCGCCTACTGGCGCGATGTCGGTACCGTGGACGCGTACTGGAAGGCCAATATCGACCTCTGCGACGTCACCCCGCAGCTCGACCTCTACGACCGCGACTGGCCGATCTGGACCTTCGCGGAGATCACGCCGCCGGCCAAGTTCGTGCACGATTTCGATGGTCGGCGCGGCTCCGCGGTGAACTCGCTGGTTTCCGGTGACTGCATCATCTCGGGCGGTGCGCTGGACCGGACGCTGCTCTCCACCGGTAGCCGGGTGCACTCATACTCCGAACTGCACGAGGCGGTGGTGCTGCCGTACTGCACCATCGGACGCGGCGCGCGGCTGAAGAAGGTGGTGGTGGATCGCGGCGTGCACGTGCCCGAGGGACTCGTCGTCGGCGAGGACCCGGAGTTCGATGCGCAGTGGTTCCGTCGCACGTCCGAGGGCGTGACCTTGGTCACCCAGCCGATGATCGACAAGTACCTGGCGAGCAAGTAACTGGCGGCGCCCATGATCGAAGTCCTGTCCGTCGCCTCGGAGGCTTACCCGCTGATCAAGACGGGCGGGCTCGCAGATGTCGTGGGCGCACTGCCGGCGGCGCTGGCGCCACATGGCGTGTCGATGCGCGTGCTGCTGCCGGGCTATCCGAAGGTGATGGCGGGGCTCGAGGGCGGCCGGCAGGTGCTGTGGTTCGAGGACTTGTTCGGCGGTACCGCACGGCTGGTGGCCGGCCGGGCCAACGGGCTCGACGTCATCGCCATCGACGCAGCGCACCTCTACGACCGGCCGGGCAATCCCTATCTCGGGCCGGACGGCAAGGACTGGGCGGACAACTGGCAGCGCTTTGCGGCGCTGAGCTTTGCCGCCTACGAGATCTCGCGCGGCATGATCGAGGGCTACCAGCCGGACATTCTTCACTGCCATGACTGGCAGGCGGGACTGGTGCCGGCCTATGTGCGGTTCAACCCCGGCAGCACGGCAAAGACGGTGATCACCGTCCACAACATCGCTTTCCAGGGGGTGTTCGGCTGGGACGTGTTCAACGCGCTGAAGCTCGACTACGAGGCGGCGCGGACCGGCTCGATCGAGTATTTCGGCAATATCGGCTACCTCAAGGCGGGCCTCCTGCTGGCTGATCAGGTAACGACCGTCAGCCCCACCTACGCGCATGAGATCAAGACTGCCGCCTACGGCATGGGTCTCGAAGGATTGCTGCAGTCGCGCTCCGATACCGTCACGGGCATTCTCAACGGCGTCGATGCTGGCGAGTGGAACCCGGCGACCGACTCGGTGCTGCCGCAGCCATACGGGGCGAGCACGGTGTTCCAGCGGGCCGCCAACAAGGCGGTGCTCGAGGAGCGCTTCGGGCTGGAGCCGGGACCGGGGCCGATCTTTTCGGTGGTCAGCCGGCTCACCGGGCAGAAGGGCCTCGACATGCTGCCGGGGCTGATCGACGGGCTCGTCGGGCATGGCGGCCGGCTGGTGGTGCTCGGGTCGGGCGAGAAGTGGATCGAGGACAGCTTTGCCCGCGCGGCCTTGCGCCATCCGGGCAAGGTCGGCGCCATCATCGGTTATGACGAGGGCCTCAGCCATCTGGTGCAGGCCGGCGCCGACGCGATCCTGATCCCGTCACGGTTCGAGCCTTGCGGCCTCACCCAGCTCTACGGCCTGCGCTACGGCTGCATTCCGGTGGTGAGCCGGGTGGGCGGGCTAGCCGACACGATCATCGATGCCAACGAAGCCGCGGTGGAGGCGGGCGTCGCCACGGGTGTGGTATTCTCACCTGCCACCGAGGAAGCGCTGGGCGAGGCGATCCGCCGGACGATCGCCCTCTACGCGCGGCCAAAGGTGTGGCACAAGATGCAGCGCCGGGGGATGAAGTCGGACGTCTCCTGGGAACTCAGCGCCGAAAAGTATGCCGACCTCTACGCGTCACTCCTGGGGCACAAACTCGATGACGATACTGACGATTGAGACGACACCGTTCGCGGACCAGAAGCCCGGCACCTCCGGGCTCCGCAAGCGTGTGACCGTCTTCAGCCAGCCCAACTATGTCGAGAACTTCGTGCAGTCGATCTTCGACAGCCTCGAGGGGATCAAGGGCAAGACGCTCGTGATCGGCGGCGACGGCCGCTACTACAACGACGTCGCCATCCAGACGATCATCAAGATCGCCTCGGCCAACGGCTTCGGCGCCGTGCTGGTCGGGCAGGGCGGGATCCTGTCGACACCGGCCGCCAGCCACGTCATCCGCCACCACAAGGCATTCGGCGGCCTGGTGCTGTCGGCCAGCCACAATCCGGGCGGTCCGGATGGCGATTTCGGCATCAAGTACAATGTGTCGAATGGCGGCCCGGCGCCCGAGAAGATCACCGACGCAGTGTTTGCGCGCTCCAAGGAGATCGACCGCTACCTGATCGTCGACGCCCCCGACGTGGACCTTTCCCGCATCGGCACGCAGCATTCGGCCGGCATGGTGGTGGAGGTGATCGATCCGGTCGCCGATTACGCCGAGCTGATGGAAACGCTGTTCGATTTCGACAAGATCCGCGCGATGTTCGCCGCGGGCTTCACCATGCGCTTCGACGCCATGCATGCGGTGACCGGGCCCTACGCGCACAAGATCTTCGAGGACATCCTCGGCGCGCCCGCCGGCACTGTCGTCAACGGCACGCCATCGCCGGATTTCGGCGGCGGGCACCCCGACCCGAACCTCGTCTACGCCAAGGATCTCTACGACCTGATGATGAGCGAGCAGGCGCCGGATTTCGGCGCCGCATCGGACGGCGACGGCGATCGCAACCTGATCATCGGTCGCAACCGCTTCGTCACCCCGTCGGACTCGCTCGCCATCCTCGCGGCCAATGCCCCGCGCGCACCGGGCTATGCGGCAGGAATCGCGGGCATCGCCCGTTCGATGCCGACCAGCGCCGCTGCTGATCGCGTGGCGGAGAAACTCGGCATCGAAATGCACGAGACGCCGACCGGCTGGAAGTTCTTCGGCAACCTGCTGGACGCCGGCCGCGTCACCATCTGCGGCGAAGAATCGGCCGGCACCGGCTCCAATCATGTGCGCGAGAAGGATGGCCTATGGGCCGTGCTGCTGTGGCTCAACGTGCTCGCGGCGCGCCAGCAGAGCGTCGATATGATCGTACAGGATCACTGGGCCACTTACGGCCGTAATTACTACACCCGGCACGATTACGAGGAGGTCGACGCGGCGCCCGCCAACGCGCTGATGGACGACCTTCGCGCCAGGCTGCCGGGCCTTGCCGGCCAGTCGATCGAGGGACGTCCGGTGGCCTTTGCCGACGACTTCACCTACCACGACCCGGTGGATGGCTCGACCAGCGGGAAACAGGGGGTGCGGATCGGCTTCACCGATGGCAGCCGCATCGTCGTGAGGCTCAGTGGAACCGGGACCGTTGGCGCCACGTTGCGCCTGTACCTTGAACGGTATGAGCCCCCGCATGGACAGCACGATCTCGACACCCAGTCCGCACTTTCTCCCCTCATCTCCATCGCCGAAAGCCTTGCCGGCATCAAAGCTCGCACCGGCCGTGACGCGCCCAGCGTTATCACTTGAAGGCCCGGTTGCAGTGAAACCCGTATTGATCCCGGGCGCAGGCAGCCCGGAGAAACTCGGCGCCACGATCGCCGCCGAGGGTGTGAATTTCGCCGTCTATTCGGAGACGGCGACGGCGATCTGGGTCTCGATCTACGACGAGCTCGATCGGGAAACGGCGCGCATCGCGCTCGATGGGCACAAGGACCACATCTGGTTCGGGCTGATCGGCAATATCGGGGCAGGGGCCAAGTACGGTCTGCGCGCCGACGGCCGCTACGATCCGGACCAGGGCTATTTCTTCGATCCGGCGAAGCTGTTGGTCGACCCCTATGCCCGCCGGCTCGACCGCACCTTCGTGCGCTCGCCGCGGCTGCGCCTCAATCGCGACGAGGCGGTGGACACGGCGCCACTGATCCCCAAGGCGATCGTGCTCGCGGCCGACAACAAGAATGCCACGCCGCGCCGCAAGGCTCCCGGGCTGTTCTACGAACTCAACGTGCGCGGCTACACCATGCGCCACCCCTCGGTACAGGGGCCGCTGCGCGGCACGCTGGCCGGGCTCACCACCAAGAGGGTGGTCGATCACCTGCGCTATCTCGGCGTCGATACGGTCGAGCTGATGCCGATCGCGGCCTTCATCGATGACGGCCACCTGCCGTCGATGGGCCTCACCAACGCCTGGGGCTACAACCCGGTGAGCTATTTCGCGGTCGATCCGCGGCTGGCACCGCGGGGGCCGCAGGAACTGCGCAACATGACCGACGTTTACCGCAAGGCGGGCATCTCGGTGATCCTCGACGTGGTCTACAACCATACCGGCGAGGGCGATGCGAACGGCCCGATGCTGAGCCTGATGGGGCTCGACGCCAGGACCTATTACCGGTTCGTCGAAGTCGACGGCAAGCAGCACCTGGTCAACGACGCCGGCACCGGCAATACGCTGCGCTGCGACCATCCGGCGACGCAGCGGCTGGTGATCGAATCCCTACGCTACTGGGTCGAGGAAATGGGGGTCTCCGGCTTCCGCTTCGACCTCGCGCCGATCCTTGGGCGCGAGCCGGGGTTCAATCCGAACGCCCGGATGCTGCAGATGATCAAGTCCGATCCGGTGCTCAGCAAATCCATCCTCGTGGCCGAGCCGTGGGATCCGGGTCCGGGCGGCTACCAGCTCGGGCAGTTCGGCAAGGAATTCCGCGAGTGGAACGATACCTATCGCGATGACGTGCGCTCGTTCTGGCGCGGCGACCAGGGGAAGATCGGGGCGCTGGCCGGCAAGGTGGCCGGCTCGGCCGAGATCTTCGATTTCGCGGGGCGGAAGCCGAGCGCGGGGGTGAACCTCCTCGCCGTGCACGACGGCTTCACGCTGGCCGACCTCGTCTCCTATCTCGACAAGCACAACGAGGCGAACGGCGAGAACAATCGCGACGGGCACAACAACAATGCCTCGTGGAACTGCGGCGTCGAAGGCCCGACCGACGATCCGGCGATCAATGCCGCGCGCCGCCGCGACGTACGGGCGCTGCTGGCGACGCTGTTCCTCAGCCGCGGCCTGCCGCTGATCCAGCAGGGCGACGAGTTCGGCCGCACCCAGCACGGCAACAACAACGCCTACGCGCAGGACAACGAGATCACCTGGGTCGACTGGGAGAACGCCGACGGCGCGCTGGTGGATTTCGTCTCGGCGCTGGCCGAGTTCCGCCGCATGCACCCGGCGCTGACGCACGACCATTTCCTCACGGGCCAGACCCGCCATGGCGTACGCGACGTAGCTTGGCTGCACCCCGATGGCCGCGAGATGAACGAGGGCGACTGGAACGATGCCGGCGCTTCGGTGTTGGGCATGCGGCTGCAGACAGCAGAGGAGGACCTCATCGTGTGGTTCAACCGCCGTATCGACCCGGTATTGGCGCGGTTGCCCGAAGGCTTCTGGACCGTGGGCCTGGTTTCCGACGATCAGGCGGTGCTGCCGCTGGCAGATCGCGCCGCAACGCTGCCGCCGCGTTCGGTCGTAGCGCTGGTGAAGGGCCAGATCCCGCCATCCAAGCCGGAAGTGCCTCCGCCGCCCCAGGAAGTGCCCCCAGTGCCCGAAACCCCGCAGCCGGCGCCACAGCCGGACACGGTCCCGGGCGTTCCGCCGCAAGAGGTGCCGCCCGAGGTGCCGCCGGAAGAGACGCCGAAGGAGTAGGGGGCCGTCACTATCGGTCAGGCCTTCGCAAATCCGATCCGCTCATACAGCCGTCGTGCGCGGGCGTTGCCGTCGCCCACCTTCAGCCGCACCTCCGTTGCGCCACGGGCGTGTAGGGCGCACATTGCGTCCGTCAGCAGCGCCGCGCCGAGCCCGTGTCCCTGCCATTCCGGCGCCACGACCAGGTCCTTGACGAAGCTCGAGGTCCAGCAGAGGCAGAAACCCGCCACCTCGTCGTCGGCCTTGGCGACGAAGCAGAGGCCGCGGTCGAACTCGCTGTCCGCCCGCAGCGTCTCCCACCAGTCGAGCCAGTCCGGCACGACCCCACCGAAACCGCTGCTATAGGCCCGCTGCATCAGCACGTGGATGGCCTTTACGTCCGCCACGTCGAAGGCAACGCGCGTCACGCCCGCTGGCCACTGGGCGGGCGGGATGGAGGCCGTGAGATCGCGGCGCAGCAAGATGTAGTCGGCTATCTCGCTCATACTCTACTTCTCGTGATAAAGCTTACGAAGATTAACGATCGTTAATGATTAGACTATTTCAAGGCGAACAAGAATTCGTCGTTGTTCCGGCTAAATAACTCCGCGATGCCCCCCAACATCCGCCGCGGTCGGGGAGCGATATCCCTGCCGTCGACGCGCTAATCACGCCGATGACCGCTCGCTCAGCATGAGCTAGCCCTGCGGCCCAAAACAGACCCGTATGGAGACTAAAATGCACATCAACCTCAAGACCTCGATTGCCCTCGTCCTCGCCGCGCTGGTTTCGACCGCGCCGGCGATGGCCCTCGCCAGTGACAGTGCCACCGTGGTCAGCGCGGCGAAAGCCGATGCGCTGCCGGTGAGCAACCTCGTCAGCATGATCGGCGAGTGGACGGCGGGCGATCTCGCCTTCCTCGACAAGGCGACGAGCGTCAAGGTGTTCGACACCAAGCAGTTGTACCAGCCGGCCGACCTGACCAAGATCGCCAGCGCCGAGACCAGCAAGAACGCCGATCTCACCAAGTTCCGCGCTGCGATCCAGGGTGATGCCGGGCTGACTGGCTGGTTCAAGACCCACAACATCGACATCAACCGCGTGGTGGCGGTGGCCGATCCCAAGGGGAACCCGGAGATATTCCTCTACTGATCCAGCACGCCGGGCGGGCAACCGCCCGGCGCTCGCTTGCCTTGGCGGGAAGCGCGGGCCAAGTTCGCACCGCAACATCAGCGAGTCCCGCACATGCTCATCGCCCAGCTGAGCGATATTCATCTCGACGGAACCTCCTCGCTCGAGCGGTTCGACCGGGTGCTGCGGTGGGTTGCCGAACTCAGGCCTGATGCCGTGGCGGTCAGCGGCGACCTCGCCAACAACTCTTACCCCGCCAACTACGCCTTGGTGAAAGCACGCCTCATTGCGCTCGGCGCGCCGGTGCTGGTGGTGCCGGGCAATGTCGACAGCCGCGAGGCAATGCGCGAGGTTTTCGGCGGGCCGGCCGATGGACCGCTCAACCGCGTCGTCGAGGTCGGCGACAGAGTCAGGCTGATCGGGCTCGATGTGATCGTGCCGGGCGCGGCACACGGCGATGCGACACCGGTGCTCGGATGGCTCGAGGCACGGCTCAACTCGGGCGGCGCGCCGGCGCTGATCTTTCTCCACCAGCACCCGTTCGATTGCGGCATGGATCAGTACGAGACGATCGACTGCCGCAACAAGGAGGGGCTCGCTGCGGTGATCGAGGACGCCCGCGACACCGTGCTCGGGATCGGCTGCGGTCACCTGCACCGGCCGATGTTCACGCGCTTTGCCGGGCTGCCGGCGGCCTTGGCGCCCTCGATCGCGCCGATGGGCGGGCTCGCGGCGCGTGGACGGAAGATGCCGGCAACCGATCCGCCGGGGCTGCTCGTCCATCACATCAAGGACAGTAACCTCGTCACCCACGTGATCTCGGTGGGCGCGTAACCGCTATTCCGCCGCCTGCGCTGGGGCTAGGCCACCCTGCTGTTCGATGAAGCTGATGATCTCGTCGAGGTTTTCGCGGCGCAGCAGGTCGGCGAAGACGTAAGGCCGGCCTTCGCGCACCTTCCTGGTGTCGGCTTCCATGACCTCGAGGCTGGCGTTCACGTATTGCGCGATGTCCGTGTGGGTGACGACCAGCAGGTCCGAGCGAGTGATGGCCGGGCCGCCTTTGCGCGGGATCTTTTCGCCCTGCGCCACCGAGATCACGTAGAGCGTGATGTCGGCGAGGTCGGGCGAGAAGGTCGCGGCGAGATTGTCGCCGCCGGACTCGATCAGGATGATGTCGAGGTCGGGGAACTTGCGATTGAGGTCGGCAATCGCGGCGAGATTGAGCGACGCATCCTCGCGGATGGCGGTGTGCGGGCAGCCGCCGGTTTCGACCCCGACGATGCGATCTTCCGATATCGCCTGCACCCGGTTGAGGATCAGCGCGTCTTCCTTGGTGTAGATGTCGTTGGTGACCACCGCCATCGAGTAGCGGTCGCGCATCGCCTTCAGCAGCATTTCGCAAAGCGTGGTCTTGCCGGAGCCGACGGGGCCGCCGATGCCGACGCGGAGGGGACCGTTGAGCGATTTCATATGAGCCTCATGATGACGAGGAGGAGGTAGCCGGCGCCCAGCGCGAGGCAGAGCGGGGAATAGTTCTTGCGGTCGAGCGTGGCGAACGGCTCGACCGGGAAGGCGGTGCGCCAGCGCTCGGTATAGCCGATGGCGCCGCGGCCGAGGAACACGGCGGCGAGCACGACGCCGATCAGCGTCAGGCCGACGCCGCCGGCCGCATGGTCGGCGAGAGACAGAGCGATGACGCCCGCTGCGAGCACCAGGATGGCGACGACCAGCGAGGCGAAACGCGGCACACGGGTGACGCCGGGCTTGCCGATCACAGTGCGGGCCAGCAGTTCCGGATCGCGGATCGGCCAGGGGCTGCCGACCGACCAGAGCAGATGCGCGAGCGCCACCGCCAGCAGCACGACAAAGATCAGGGCGGCAATCACCATGCTCATGAACGGAAAATCCTCGGTTCCAGCGTCTCGTGGCGCATCTGCGCGATATCGGCGGCGTAGGCGATCGCCCCGAGATCGGCAAGGGTCGCCGTGGCCGCGGACGTCGCAAGCGTGGCGACGCGGGGTTCGAGGGTGGAGAGGACACGGAGGCCATCGGACTGGCCGAGCGGCACGAGGCGGACGGCCACCGAGATCTGGCCGTGGACGGTGGCAGTGAGCCAGGCGAGAAGCGTGTCGGCGAGGTCGATCCCGTGGCCGGCGGCAAGGGCGCCGACGGCGACCGGGTAGGGGCAGGGCTGCGGCAGCAACTCCAGCACGTGCGACGGCCAGAATTTCATGGCCCGGGCATAGGAATCGCCGGTGATGGTGGTTTCGAGCCAGCGCTCTTTCGAGCCGTTGAGCGCCAACGACAGGTCGGCCAACTCGCTCAGCAGCGCCGCATCGTTCGCGGAGCGATGCGCATGCGCCAAGAGGATCGCATCCGTCCGGATGCCCCCATGCGCCAGCGCGCCCTCGATCCAGTTCTGCAAGCGTTCGGAATCGGTTACGCGACGATCCGCAATCGCCGTCTCAAGTCCGGCCGACCAGGCAAACGAGCCAACCGGGAAGGCCGGCGACAGCCAGGTCACCAGTTTCTGCAGCGCAGCGGGATCAGTCATCGATTGAGCAGCGCATGGGCCGGTTCATGGCTATGCGAATAGGCCCCTTCCTCGGGGCTGAACGGCTCGGTCACGTCGGTCACCGTGGCGCCGAGGCCGCGCAGCATGTCGCGGATGACGTGATCGCGGAGGATCAGCACCCGGCCGTCCTCGATCTGCGTCTTCAAATGCCGGTTGCCCAGGTGCCAGCAGAGCCGCATCAGGTGTTCCTTGTCCCGCCCGCGGACGTCGTAAAGCTGCTCCTCGCCGGCGATGATCTCGACCAGCCGGCCGTCATCGAGCTTCAGCGACGAGCGATCGGCCAGGGTCACCGGCTCGGGGAAATCGACCAGCACGGTGTCGCCATGCACCAGCGTCAGCATGCGACGGCGCACGCGGCGCTCATCGTGCATCAGGATGGCGAGGTCGAAGGGCGTACCGGCTTCACCGGGCGGCAAATAGCCAACCGCGCGGAACGTCTGCGGCATAGGGGACTCACAATGACTAACGAGGCTTCCCAACCTTCGCCGCGAGCTTATCTACCAACGGCCGTCATCGCAAATGCGGTGTCACGCGCGCCTTCAGCAGAGCCACCAGCTCCGGTTGCATGTACGTGTAGTCGTCGGGGATATCGATGCAGATGATCCGCGCCGACCTGATACGCCTGCCAAACTCACGCGATAGCTTTGCCCGGTGGGCGCGCTCCATCACGAAGATGATATCGACTCCCTCCAGATGCTCTGGCGTCAGGCGCTCTTCGGCGTCTGGAGCGAGGCCGGCGGACGCAGCCTCGATGCCTGGATAGTCGGCAAAGACGCGCTCTGCCGTTGGCGAGCGCAAGCGGTTTCGACTGCAGACAAAGAGAATGCGCTGCACCCTAGACTCGCGCGTCAAAGAGAAAGGCGCCCCACCAGAATTGATAGGCGAGGTGGGACAGGACCAGCGCCAAGTGGTAGCGGCGATTAGTGGTCCAGACCGCGATGGCACAGAGCGCGACGCCGAACGGCACCTGGATCAGGTAACCGATGCCGAGGGAGTCGAGATAGGGCTCGCCCTTGATGATGGTGTCGATGATATCGAGGACAAACGTGGCGCCGAACAGCGCGAAGAACCACTTGCGGCGCTTGAGGAAGAAGTCCTCGTATCCATCGTAGTCGGCCAGGCTATCGGGGAAGAGCAGGGCGGCGAGGCCGAACAGCGTAATCGAATAGCCGATCAGGAAGGCGAAGGTGCCGAACGACCAGACCTTGAGTTCGGCGAGCTCGTACTCCCACCACCAGAACAGGATGAGTTCGATCGAGATCGATAGCACCCAGAGCAGGTGGACGAGCGACAGCTTGGCGCGTTGCGGGTGCTGGATGATACCCGCGGTGCCCATCAGCAGGCGGGTGAGGCCGAGGCCTACGACCGTCCCCATGACGATGCGCACGTGGATGAACACATCGTGGGCGACGCTGGTGTCCATCGTTCAACTCAGGGGGTGTTGTTGGCTTCCGAGCAGTTCACCGGCGTCTGCGGCTCGGCCATCAGATCGGTGAGCGTCGCATCGGTGCCCTTGGTCCAGAACTCATACTGGCCGGACACGTATTTCACGCCCGAGCCGGACATCACGTTGACGAACACCAGCCGCTCGGGCCCGATCGGCACGATGGCCAGGAAGTTCGGCTTGGCATTGACGAAGTCCACCGAGAACGGTTCGAGCCCCTCGCACTGGTACTCGACGATGTTCCGCTCGAAGCTGCCCTGCAGCGAAAGAACGACCTGCGCGGAAACGTCGACGTTCTGCATCATCGCAGCTGTAGCCAGTTCTTCCATCGGCGATCCCTCCTCGCGAGTCAGAGGAGCGAAGGGTAGCAGAACCGGCCCGTCTGGCTAGGCCGTCTCCAGCGTGTTCGGCCGCGGCTGATAACCGTCGATGTCCGAATAGCCGTACTCGAGGGCAAGATCTGCGCTGGTGAAGACCTTGCCGGATTTGGCCATCAGCTCCGGATCGGCGGCGAGATGCGCCACGGCGCGGCCCTGGAACTCAGGGCTCTCCGAGTTCGACATGTCGAAATACTGGGCGTGCTTCAGTACCTCCTCGGTGCGGACGAGGCCGGGGTAGAGTGCCACGGCCGCCACATCGAACTCGCGCATCTGGTGAGCGACGTCGGCTGCCATCTTGTCCATGGCGGCCTTGGAGACGCCGTAGATGACGTTCTGCATGAACTTCTGCGCTGCCCAGAACGAGATGTTGACGATGAGCCCGGAGCGCTGCCGTGCCATCGCCTCGGTCGCGACCCGGATAGCGCACCAGGAGGAGCGCGCGCCGACGCCGATCATCGCGTCCCACCGCCACATCGGCTGCTGCCAGATGGGATCGACCCAGGTGAAGCGGTTGTCCTCCTCCATGCGCTCGTAGCCGGGCCAGGCCGAGTTCACGAGGATGTCGAGCCGCCCCTCATCGGCGAGCACGCGCCGCACGACGCCCTCGGTCTCCACGTCATGGGCATGGTCGACCCGATGCGCAACGCAGCGGCCGGGATAGCGGGCAGATTCGTTCAGCACCGAGGCAAGCGAGCCGGCACGATCAAGGCCCTCGGGGTGCTCTCCATCCCGCACGGTCCGGCCCGTTATGTGCACAATGGCACCCGCCTCGAGCAGCCCCAGCGCCACACCCCGCCCAACGCCACGGCTCGCCCCGGTAACGAGGCATACCTTGCCTGTGAGATCGACTGCCATGCTGTCCTCCCCGACTCAACGATGAGAACGTAGCATGAACAAAGATGCGGGGATAAGTAGCCGCTAGAACGAGAAATACCGCTGCGCCATCGGCAGGACCGCGGCCGGTTCGCAGGTCAGCACTCCCTATTTGCGTGCGCTGTGCCGGCCGCATCCCAGGTTTGCCACTCGAGAGAAGACATTCGCATTGTTCCTAAGCTGATTGCCGCCTGGGGATGCGTACTATTGCGCTATCGCGGAGGAATAAGAAGCGTGGTTTGGCCAGGTGGACGTGCAGTTGCTACCGTCGAGCAGTATTCCGAAGGTGTCGTTCGAAATGCCCTCCGGGCGAACGGGTTCGAGGTCGACGGAGACCAATGCTCGGACTTTCATGAGTTGCTGACGGGCGTGGTTCGTCACGTCGGTTCGCACTATACTCAGGTCATCGTTCAGATACTGAACGATCCTGGCGATGATCATTCTGCTCCTGATCTGGTTTCTTGGTGCGTAGAGGAAATAGCCAGAATATTCTCGTACGCACTACAGAAGATGCAGGCGCGGTTAGTCGATGCGTTCTCGATCTCCATCAGTTGGACGCGACCAATTCGGTGCGCCGAGGCCATGAGCGGCGCCGCATGGCTCGAGGAGGTCTGCGTCGAGGCGGTTACACAGCGGCGCGCAACGCAGGCGCTGCCGGTCAGGTCCTCAAAGATCGAGCGAAACAAGAGGCGCCGGAAGTGGTCGCCGGCAGAGGTGGATGTCGTCGCCGTGCTCAGGACCTACTTCCGATGAACGACGGTGACAAGGAGTCGATCAAGGAACTATTGGCGATCTTCAGGACGCTGATGGCGACCGCGGTTTCAATCCTCTTGGTTGCCACCAATCTACGGTTTAGCGGCTTGCTGGTGCCTGCAAGGCCTGAGCTCTTCATGGCCTCCGTCATCACTCTGCTGGTGGCCTGCGTCAGCTGCTTTGCGATGTTTTTTATCGTTGTCCCAATGATTTACCACCAACAGGCAGACATGATCTACAGGGGCAGCGTGGTCACCGTGGGCGTCGTGGCGATCACGACGTTCGTGGCCTCGGTTGTGCTCCTGATCCTCTCGCAAGGTTGGCAGGCGGGCTAGACCGGCGCGCGCTCACGGCGGCGCAGCGCCCCGCCGCTAGAACAGGAAATACCGCTGTGCCATCGGCAACACCGTGGCCGGCTCGCAGGTCAGCAACTCGCCATCCGCCCGCACCTCGTAGGTCTCGGGGTCCACGTCGATATGTGGCGTGGCGGAGTTGTGGATCATCGACGCCTTGCTGATGCCGCCGCGGGTGTTCTCGACCGGCAGCATGCCTTTGGCGACGCCGAGGGTCGCCTGCAGGTTGGTGTCGTAGGCGGCCTGGCTGATGAAGGTGACCGAGGAGTTGGTGCGGAGCTTGCCGTAGGCGCCGAACATCGGGCGGTAGTGCATGGGCTGCGGGGTGGGGATCGAGGCGTTGGGGTCGCCCATCGGGGCGGCGGCGATCGAGCCGCCCATGATCACCATCTCGGGCTTCACGCCGAAGAAGGCGGGCGACCACATCACGAGGTCGGCGCGCTTGCCCACTTCGACCGAGCCGATGTGCCGGCTCAAGCCCTGCGCGATGGCCGGGTTGATGGTGTACTTGGCGATGAAGCGCTTCACCCGGAAATTGTCGTTGTCGCCGGTTTCCTCGGGCAGGCGGCCGCGCTGGCGCTTCATCTTGTCGGCGGTTTGCCAGGTGCGGATGATCACCTCGCCGACGCGGCCCATGGCCTGGCTGTCGGACGAGATCATCGAGAACGCGCCGATATCGTGGAGGATATCCTCCGCCGCGATGGTTTCCTTGCGGATGCGGCTCTCGGCGAAGGCCACGTCCTCGGCGATCGACGGCGACAGATGATGGCAGACCATCAGCATGTCGAGGTGCTCGGCCAGCGTGTTCACCGTGTAGGGCCGGGTCGGGTTGGTTGAGGAGGGGAGCACGTTGGGGAGGCTCGCCACCTTGATGATATCGGGGGCGTGGCCGCCGCCGGCACCTTCGGTGTGGAAGGCGTGGATGGTGCGGCCCTTGAAGGCGCGCACGGTGTCCTCGACGAAGCCGGATTCGTTCAGCGTGTCGGTGTGGATCATCACCTGCACGTCGAAGGCGTCGGCGACAGCGAGGCAATTGTCGATGGTGGCGGGGGTGGTGCCCCAGTCCTCGTGCAGCTTCAGCGACGATGCGCCTGCGAGGATCATCTCCTCGAGCGGGGCGGGGAGCGAGGCGTTGCCCTTGCCGGCGAGGCCGAGGTTCATCGGGAAGGCGTCAAAGCTCTCGATCATCCGGTGGATGTGCCAGGCGCCGGTGCAGGTGGTGGCCAGCGTGCCGTGCGCCGGGCCGGTGCCGCCGCCGATCATGGTGGTGATGCCCGACATCAGGGCTTCTTCGATCTGCTGCGGAGCGATGAAATGGATATGCGCATCCATGCCGCCGGCGGTGATGATCCGGCCTTCCGAGGCGATCACCTCGGTCGAGGGCCCGATGATGATGTCGACATTGGGCTGGGTGTCGGGGTTACCGGCCTTGCCGATGCCGTGGATCTTGCCGTCGCGCAGGCCAATGTCGGCCTTGTAGATGCCGGTGTGGTCGATGATCAGTGCGTTGGTGATCACGGTGTCGACGGCGCCGGCCGCCCGGGTGATCTGGCTCTGGCCCATGCCGTCGCGAATCACCTTGCCGCCGCCGAACTTCACCTCCTCGCCGTAGGTGGTGAGGTCCTTCTCCACCTCGATGAAGAGCTCCGTGTCGGCCAGCCGCACCCGGTCGCCAGTGGTCGGCCCATACATCTGGGCATAGGTAGAGCGAGAGATGCGAGCGGGCATGATGGTCCTTCCGGGCGACGCTGAGGACGGTCGTTTCGACCGCCTCGACGGCGCCATTTCAACCGCCTAAGATTGAGGCTGTCCAGCGATTTGGCGCGCAATTACGCAGATAGGCGCGGGGTGGCGGGGAAGTGCTACTCCAGCACCACGATCCGTTCGGCCTCGACCCGTCTGGCACGCAGCAGGCTGCGCTCGACCTCGCCCGTGACCTGGACCGATGTATGCGGCTCGATCAATCGGTTGCGCCACAGCCGGCGGTCGACTTCGACCAGGATTTCACCGGTTTCATCGCGGAAGCGATAGACGTCGTCGCGATAGCGCTGGACGAAATTGCCGGTGAGGATCACCCGAGTGCCGGGCCGGATTTCGGCCACCTGCGCGACGGTTACCTTACCCCCGATATGGGGCGAGCCGGGGCCAACCAACTGCGCCGATGCGGGGATCGGCGCCGACAACGCGAGGATCAGGACGAGCACGAATTTCCACATGCAACGGCCTCCGATGAGCCCCCAAGCCGTCAGCGAATGCCTCAAGAAAGCGGAAGCTCGATCGGACGCTATTGCATTGAAGTCGAGTACGTTTGGCTCAATTCAGCTTTGGATCGGCAGCCTTGGCCTTGCGATAGGCGGCGATGAGGAAGCCGAGGATTTCGTCGAGCAGGCTGTCGCCGGCACGGACATCAACATCGTTCTGGCTGCGGGCGATCAGCGAGATGGCGAGCACCTGGATGGCGTAGGCGTGCTTGGCCTTGCCCTCCTTGTGGAAGTCGTTGCCCTGCTGCTGGAAATCGCTCAGCAGCTTGGCATAGACCGGCGGCGTCATGTTGGCCTTGTAGGCGGCCCAGCCGGGCTGCCTGGCGCGGTCGACGAGGCGCGCGGCGAGGCTGCCGATCAGGAACATCGCCTCGGGGTCCTTGCCGCCATTGCCGCGCAGATCCTGCAGCACGGCCACGAACCGGTCTTTGAAGTCTTCTTCCTTGGTGGCCATCGTCGTCCTGCCCATTGAAACCGGCGCATCCCTAACCGAAATCTTCTGCGATTGCCAAAGCTGTGTGCGGTTCGGCCGGGATTTCGCCACAGCCCGATATTCTAATCCGCGCCAGTCATTTGGAGGCTCACATGAAATCGAGATTCGTCGCCGCGCTCGCCGCAACTTTGCTGATGGCGGCGCCGCAGTTCGCCTATGCGCAGTTCATGGACATCAACGCGATCATTGCCGGCATTGGCAGCTCGGAGTTCCTGCGCGATGCGGAACATGCCAGCGATGCGGCCGGCCTTCGCGTCGTGCGGCTCTCGACCCTCGCTGGCTCCGAGCAGGCGGCGTCGCGGCTCTACGCGGCGATCGATCTCAAGGAGCGCGACGTGCACTACTTGCAGGGCAACCTCATAATCAACCCCATGGCAATGAGCGCGATCCGCAATTCCGGCGTCACGCTCGACCAGATCGTCTCACTAGATGTGTCGGGCGACGGCGGCGGCGTGCTTTACGCGAACGACCTTTAGCGAGACAATTACGCGCAGGTCGCGCAAAATACTGTGAACGGGCAGGAGGAAACCTCTGCCCGTCTGGGGCGTATCCCCATTGTGTTTAACGACAATGGAGATGGACGATGTTTGATCTCAAGGTAATTGCCCTCGCAACGGCGCTCGCTCTCTCGACCGCGAATTTGGCGATTGGTGCTGAAAGTGCCGTTGACGCGCTGACTTCAGCTAGCCACGTGAGCTTCCAGACTGTCTCGAGCCCTTCGGAGATCGTAACGAGCGCCGATAGTGACGGCGCAGTGGATCTCGAGGCGCTTAAGGCGCTCATCCAGCAGAAGCCAGAGTTGCTGGCGCAACTCCAGAGCTATGGCGCGACGATCGATGACGTGGTCGGCCTCACTGCTACGGACGAGACCGACGTGACGATCTACGTGCTGGGCTAACGGCCGTCGATTATCGACGGGAATGGAAAGGGCGAGGCTCGACGGCCCCGCCCTTGTGTTAGCCCCGGGCTAGAGCTTGCCCATGATCTTCTGCTGGAAGCCGTACACCGTCCGGCTTCCAGACAGCGGCACCAACCGAACTTCGCGCGCCTGGCCCGGTTCGAACCGCACGGCGGTGCCGGCGGCGATATCGAGCCGCATGCCGCGAGCCTGCTCGCGATCGAAGCGCAGGCCGGCATTGGTTTCATAGAAGTGGTAGTGCGAGCCGACCTGGATCGGGCGGTCGCCGGTATTGGCGACCTCGATCGTCACCTGCGGGGCGCCGACGTTCAGCTCGATGTCGCCGGGGACGGTGTAGATTTCGCCTGGAATGAGGGCCATCGGCTCACCTGATCGGTTCGTGGACGGTGACGAGCTTGGTGCCGTCGGGGAAAGTGGCTTCGACCTGCACGTCGTGGATCATCTCGGCGATGCCCTCCATCACCTGGGCGCGGCTCACCACGTGTGCGCCGGCTTCCATCAGGTCGGCGACCGAACGTCCGTCGCGGGCGCCTTCGACGACGTAATCGGTGATCAGCGCGATGGCCTCGGGATGGTTTAGCTTCACGCCGCGCTCGAGGCGGCGGCGCGCCACCATGGCGGCCATGGAGATGAGGAGCTTGTCTTTCTCACGGGGCGTCAGGTTCATCAGTTGTCCTAGAGATGCCAGAGGCGCGGCAAAGCGCCGGCGCCGGAGAGTTGGGCGATAATTGGCGTGATGATCTTGCGAAGCGCAAGCCCGGATGCAGCGATGGCGCGCACGACCAGCCGTTCGCCGACGACGCTGGCGCCGGATTGCCCGCTAAGCAGCGCTCTCGTCGGTTCGAGCTTTCGCTCCGCATCAGCGCCGACGTAGAGCAGGGTGGCGAAGGAGCCGGCTCCGGCGAGCAGCGACAGGCCGTCCCGCTCCAGCGGATCGGCGCTCAGCCGCGTCGCTTCGGCATGGATGAGCCGGCCGCCGCGGCGGATGCGCCAGTTATCGCGGAGCTGTGCGCCGCGGGCGGCTTCGCCCATGGCCTCGCGGCCGAGGATGATGGCCTCGATGGCGAAGAAGCTGGCGTCCGGGGCGAGATCGACCTCGAGGCTGCGGTTCAGCCGGCCGCCCTCGTAGAGGATGGTCTCCTGCGGCAGCCAGTCGAGACGCGCGCCGGCCCCGACCTCCAGCCGCGTCCGCACATGTGCATCGTCGCCGAGCGAGCGATAGACGCGTTCGCAGGCCTGTGTTGTGAGCACTAGCTTCGCCCCGGGCGCCGCCTTCGCCTCCCATGCAACGTCGTCGCCACCGGTCAGCCCGCCTGCGGTGTTGATCAGCACCGCCTGGAGGCCCGAGTCATGCGTATGCGGCAGCCGGATCTTGGCGCAGCCTTCCTGGAACAGCGTGGTCAGCCGGGTCCGGCCATCCAGCACCTGCGTCGCGACACGGCCAATGCCGCGAGCGCGCTGATGGCGGGGCAGGGCTTCAACTGCCGACACGCCTACACCATCAAATGGCGGCGTACCTCGGGAAGGTCGAGGTCGGCGGCCGGGCCGGAATGCATGATTTCACCGCGATCCATGATGTAGATGTCGTCGGCGATTTCCCGGCAGAAGTCCAGATACTGCTCCACCAGCAGGATGGTCATGCCCTTCTGGTCGCGCAGGAACTGCAGCGCGCGGCCGATATCCTTGATGATCGAGGGCTGGATACCCTCCGTTGGTTCGTCCAGCACGAGAACCTTTGGCCGCGTCACAAGCGCCCGGCCGATCGCCAGCTGTTGCTGCTGGCCGCCGCTGAGGTCGCCGCCGCGCCGGCCGAGCATCGATTTGAGGATTGGGAACAGCTCGAAGATGTAATCCGGGATATTGCGGTCCGCCGCTTTCAGCGGCGCGTAGCCGGTCTCGAGATTTTCCTTCACCGTCAGCAGCGCGAAGATCTCGCGGCCCTGCGGAACATAGCCAATGCCGAGCCGAGCCCGCTTGTAGGGCGGCGCCTTCTTCAACACCTCGTCGTTGAAGACGATCTCGCCCGACGACACATTGTTGATGCCGGTAACCGCCCGCAACGTCGACGATTTGCCCACTCCATTGCGCCCCAGCACGGCGGTGATCTTGCCGGGTTTGGCATCGATGGTGATGCCACGCAGCGCCTGCGCCGCGCCGTAGTGGAGGTCGATGGCTTTGATCGAGAGAGCGGTGCTCATCGGCCCAAATACCTTTCGATGACGATCGGGTTGGCGCTGACCTGGTCCAGCGTGCCTTCGGCCAGTACCGAGCCTTCGGCGAGGCAGGTGACGCGGGTGCCGAGTTCGCGGACGAAGCTCATGTCGTGTTCGACGACAACCACCGAGCGGGTCTTGGCGATGTCCTTGAGGAGCTTGGCCGTCTCGACCGTTTCGGCGTCGGTCATGCCGGCCACCGGCTCGTCGACGAGCAACAGCTTCGGGTCCTGCGCCAGCAGCATGCCAATCTCGAGCCATTGCTTCTGGCCGTGGCTGAGGTCGGCGGCGAGTTCGTCCTTCCTCGCGGTGAGGCGGACGGTTTCGAGGATTTCCTCGATGCGGGCCTTGTCGGCGGCGCTCTCGGAATTGAGCAGGGCCGAGAGCACGCCGCGCGGCTTTTTCAGCGCCAGCACCAGGTTGTCCCAGATGGTGTGGCTCTCGAACACCGTGGGCTTCTGGAACTTGCGGCCAATACCGAGGTTGGCGATCTGCGCCTCATCGAGCTTGGTCAGGTCGGTGCGGCCGTCGAAATACACCTCGCCATCGTCGGGGCGGGTCTTGCCGGTGATGATGTCCATCATGGTGGTCTTGCCGGCGCCGTTCGGGCCGATGATCGCCAGCATCTCGTTGGGGTGGACGATGATCGACAGGTGGTTCAGCGCCTTGAAACCGTCGAACGAGACGGAGACGCCGTTGAAGTAGAGCATGGTGCCGGAGCTGTCGTGAGTCATTCGGCGGGCTCCGGCGCGGTCTTGGTCTGGGGCAGGGTGGATGGGTCCTCGCCGGCTTCGGCGGCGGAGCTCGCTTCCTTGCCCTTGCGGGTGCGCAACTTCTGGAACAGCCCGACAATGCCCTTGGGCATGAACAGGGTGACGAAGATGAACAGGCCGCCGAGGCAGTAGAGCCACCAGTCGGGGAAGGCGCCGGTGAAGATCGACTTGCCGGCATTGACCAGCACCGCGCCGATGATCGGCCCGATGATCGTCCCGCGCCCGCCGACCGCGACCCAGATGACCGCTTCGATCGAGTTGGCGGGGTCGAACTCGCCCGGGTTGATGATGCCGACCTGCGGGGTGTAGAGCGCGCCAGCGATACCGGCCAGCACCGCCGACACGACGAAGGCGAAGAGCTTGACGTTCTCCGGCCGCCAGCCGAGGAAGCGGGTGCGGCTTTCGGCATCGCGCACCGCCACCATGACCTTGCCGAGCTTCGAGTTGACGATGGCCGAGCAGATGATCACCGCTAGGGCGAGCGCAAAGGCGGACGCGGCGAACAGCGCGGCTCGAGTGGTCGCCGCCTGCACGTTGAAGCCGAGAATGTCCTTGAAGTCGGTGAGCCCGTTATTGCCGCCGAGCCCGAGGTCGTTGCGGAAGAACGCCAGCAGCAGGGCGTAGGTCATCGCCTGGGTGATGATCGACAGGTAGACGCCCGTCACGCGGCTGCGGAAGGCGAACCAGCCGAAGGCGAAGGCGAGCAGCCCCGGCACGAACAGCACCATCAGGAAGGCAAACCACCACAGGTCGAACCCGTGCCAGAACCACGGCAGGTCGTGATAGTTCAGGAACACCATGAAGTCGGGCAGGATCGGGTTGGCGTAGACGCCGCGCGCCCCGATCTGGCGCATCAGGTACATGCCCATCGCGTAGGCGCCGAGCGCGAAGAACGCCGCGTGGCCGAGCGAGAGAATGCCGCAATAGCCCCAGACCAGGTCGAGCGCCAAGGCCAGCATGGCGTAGTTCAGGTACTTGCCGAACAGCGGCACGGCGTAGTTCGGCAGGTGGAGCGGGTTGCCCTCGGGAATGACGAGGTTGGCGACCGGAATCGCGATGGCGATGAAGACAAGCGCCGCGACGAGCCAGATGGCCTTCCTGTCGAGGGCCCGGAACAGCATTTGCGTAATCATGATTCAATCGCCCGGCCCTTGAGGGCGAATAGCCCGCGCGGGCGGCGCTGGATGAACAGGATGATGAGGATGAGGATGGCGATCTTCGCCAGCACCGCTCCCGCATAGGGCTCGAGGAATTTGTTGGCGACGCCCAGCGACACCGCGCCGATCAGCGTGCCCCACAGGTTCCCCACGCCGCCGAACACCACCACCATGAAGCTGTCGATGATGTAGCCTTGGCCGAGGTTGGGCGAGACGTTGTCGATCTGGCTCAGCGCGACGCCGGCCATGCCGGCAATGCCCGAGCCGAGCCCGAAGGTCATGGCGTCGACGAACGGGGTGCGGATGCCCATGGCCGAGGCCATGCGCCGGTTCTGCGTCACGGCGCGCATCTGGAGCCCCAGCGGCGTGCGGTTGAGGATGATCTGCAGGGCGATGAACACCGCGATGGCGAAGACGATGATCCAGAGCCGATTCCAGGTAAAGCTCAGGTTCCACAGATCGAACGTGCCGCTCATCCAGCTGGGCGGCTGCACCAGCTTGTTGGTCGGCCCGAAGATCGAGCGCACCAGCTGCTGCAGCACCAGCGACAGGCCCCAGGTGGCGAGCAGCGTCTCCAGCGGCCGGCCGTAAAGCCAGCGGATGATGCCGCGCTCGATGCCGACGCCGACCAGCGCGGTGAACAGGAACGCTGCGGGCACCGCGAAGGCGAGGGAGTACTCCATCAGCCCCGGCGCCACCTGCTGGATCACCAGCTGCGTGACATAGGTCACGTAGGCGCCGAGCATCACCATCTCGCCATGCGCCATGTTGATGACGCCCATCACGCCGAAGGTGATGGCGAGGCCGATGGCGGCAAGCAGCAGCACCGAGCTCAGTGAGATGCCGTAGAGGAGGTTCTGACCCACATCCCAAACGGCGAGCGTCCGGCCGATCGAGTCAATGCCGGCCTGGATGGTCGGCTTCAGCTCGTCCGGAGCCGCGGCCAGCGAGTTGACCAACACGTTCTGCGCGGCGCGATCGTTGTGCGAAATCACCGTCTCGACGGCGGCGCGCTTGTCTTCCAGCGCCCCCTCGGTCTTCAGCACGATGACGGCGCGGGCCAGTTCCATCGTGCTCTTGATGCCGGGGTCGGTTTCCGCTGCAAGCGCCTGATCGAGCAGTTCCAGCATCGCCGGGTCGGCGTTCTTCAGGATGCTCTGCGCCGCCGACAGCCGGGTCGGCTGATCCGGGCTCAGCAGCGTCATCTTGCCGATGGCGGTGCGGATCTTGCCGCGGAGGCCATTGTTGGTCTTGATCTTATCGAGGTCGCCACTCGGCACCGTGCCGAGGTCCGTGCCGTCGACCGGGTCAACCAGCGCGAAGTCGCCGCCGGCCTTCGTGGCGATCACCACCTTCTGGTCGGCCTCGCGGATGTAGAGATTGCCGTCGCTCAGCGCCTGCAGCACCGGCGGCACGCGTTCGTCGCCGGTCGCGACAAGAACGTCCATGGCCTTGGTGCGATCGGCGAAGCTCCCGGGGCCGAGCGCATTGATCTGCGCGGCAAAGTCGTCCTGCGCCAGGGCGGGCAGGGGGGCGAAAGCTACGGCGATCAGGAAGGCTATCAGAGTGAGAATTCGGGTGGCCATCGTGGTCGCTCTATCGCCAGAGAAGAGGGGCGTAATCGAGGTGGGTGGCGACGGCGGGGRGCCGCCGTCGCCGGGAGGTTCGGATTACATCGCAGCCGGAGCAGCGCCGCAGGTCTTGGTGGCGGTGTCGAAGTGGCCGCAACCGGTCAGCGGATCGGTCCAGTCGGCTTCGATGCCCTTGTCTTCCGGCAGCACGTCCGACCAGGCGTCGCCCGGGACGTCGCCTTCGGTCTGCCACACGGTTTCGAACTGGCCGTCAGCCTGGATTTCGCCGATCAGCACCGGCTTGGTCAGGTGGTGGTTCGGCAGGACCTTGGCAGTGCCGCCGGTGAGGTTCGGCACTTCGAGCCCGACGATGGCCTTGAGGACCGCGTCGGTATCGGTGGTGCCGGCCTTTTCGACCGCCTGGACCCAGAGGTTGAAGCCGAGATAGGCCGCTTCCATCGGGTCGTTCGTGGTGCGCTTGTCGTTGCCGATATAGGCGTGCCAGTTCTTGATGAACTCGGCATTGGCCGGGTTGTCGACGGACTGGAAGTAGTTCCAGGCGGCGAGGTGGCCGACGAGAGCCGAAGTGTCCATGCCGGCGAGCTCTTCTTCACCGACCGAGAAGGCGACGACCGGGATGTCCTCGGCCGAGATGCCCTGGTTGCCCAGTTCCTTGTAGAACGGCACGTTGGCGTCGCCGTTGATGGTCGAGACCACGGCGGTCTTCTTGCCGGCCGAGCCAAATTCCTTGATCGAGGCGACTTCGGTCTGCCAGTCGGAGAACCCGAACGGGGTGTAGTTGATCTTGATGTCTTCCGCGGCCACGCCCTTGTCCTTGAGGTACTGCTCGAGGATCTTGTTGGTGGTGCGCGGGTAGACGTAGTCGGTGGCTTCGAGGACCCAGCGCTTCACCGAACCGCCTTCTTCGCTCATCAGGTAGTCGACGGCGGGAATGGCCTGCTGGTTCGGGGCGGCGCCCGTGTAGATCACGTTCTTCTCGGACTCTTCGCCCTCGTACTGCACGGGGTAGAAGAGGATCGAGTTCAGTTCCTTGAACACCGGCAGGACCGACTTGCGCGACGACGAGGTCCAGCAGCCGAACACGGCGGCGACCTTATCGACGGCGATCAGCTCGCGGGCTTTCTCGGCAAAGAGCGGCCAGTCGGAGGCCGGATCGACCACGACCGGCTCGAGCTTCTTGCCGAGGAGGCCGCCCTTCTTGTTCTGCTCGTCGATGAGGAAGAGCATCGTGTCCTTCAGGGTGGTCTCCGAGATGGCCATCGTGCCCGACAGCGAGTGGAGAACGCCCACCTTGATGGTGTCCTCAGCATAAGCAGCTAAGGGCGCGAGCGCCCCGGCAGTCATCGCGACCCCCAGGCCGATCCCGGCCATCATGCGATTGATACCTGTCATACTTACCTCCGACAGTTTGGTTGTTTGCACCGGGGAGGAAGTTGCAATCGCCGTGCCAGCAGTGAAAATCGCAGGTAAGCCGCTGACTCTGCTGGGATCTTCCGAGCGCCGCCGCGTCTGCCCGAGCCGGTCGTTGCATAATGGCTGCGTCTGGCTGCCGGTTCTCTGAGCAGCCAAATTAGTGTCTGCTTAAGATTTGAGCAGCCCGGAGAGCGGCGTCAGAACTGACCGGTGCATCTTGTAGCCACCTCGATGCATCCTGGGATGACCGCGCTTTGCAGTCTTGCTAAAAAACCTCCACCGGAAGTTTCGCTTCCGGCAGAGGTTGTTTGCACCACACCCTCGGCCCCGCGTCGGCAACGGCGCGGGGTTTTGCGCTCCGGCGAGTGCTTCTTCGCCAATCGCCACTTTAGCCCGCAACCATTCCGCCCGCCTGCCGTTACCCGAACGAGCCGCCGGTACTTGCCGGTGGGTAGAGATATCGGCCGATGCGGTGAGGGCTGACGCTCCCTTGTCGTTGACGCCGGTGGGGCGCGAAGCTTCGGCTTCGCGCCTTCTTTCTGCCTCCATCCGTGGGCGAACTCGCAAATCTACGCATTTGTTGGAGGGTGGTGCGGTGGTGATCCGTAGTCGCTCATCAACGGCGCGTTGGGCATGGACGCAGTTGCTCGCGGAGCAGGGCTTCGCGGCAATTTACCCGAGCCTGGTCGAGTAAATGTCGGGGCGACTCGGCCGCGTTCATAAGTGCTGAAAACCTGTCAGCGGTCTGTCATCTTCCGATAGTACCCGCTTTACTGGAGTTGCTCGCCGCCAGAAGTAAATAGTGCCACCCGCGGGCTGCGACCGGCGCCATGGGATTCCGGCCTTCCCGTCGCCTGGGCCCAGAGCAGGTCGTCTCAAACATGTATCTGGAGGTAAGTGCTGACCAGTATCCACGCCCGCGATGCCCGGCGACAATTCGCATTGAACTCAAGGTTCAACCTAATTGTCGATATCCTACGCGTTAGTACGCAAAGCGCTACGCAAAATGCATTGGTAAGTGCGAGTGCGTATTTTGAGCAATTGCTTGAATATCGGAATGAATCACACAACCAAGGTCAAGTTGACGGCCTTTCGAGCGGAACTTAGCCATGTCCACATACGTGTCTATTCGTCGGCAGAATGGCGGCGGATGTCAGGGAGTATGTCATGAGAAGCAATGTTGTTGCGGCCTTGGCGACGTTCACAGTCGTCGTCGGGATGAGCGCTGCGCCCGTTAGTGCGGCCGGACTGCTCGGTGGGGTTGTCGACACCGTCACCGACACTGTTACCGATACGGTAGACACTGTTACCGACACGGTCGACGAAGTAACCGGCGGCGGCGGTGGCGGCACCAATGTTGGCGGGCTGGTGTCGCTGAACGACCAAGGCAACAATGCCCTGGTCAACCTCGATGTGGGGGGCGGCAACAATGTCCTCAACGCGGCGGTCGGCAACGGCAACAAGCCGCTCGTCAATGCCAATGTCTCGACCAACGGGCTGCTGAAGAACACGACGGTTTCGCTCGACCTTGCCGGTCTCGAGCTCGAACTCGGCGTCAACCTGGAGCTGCTTGAGGTCATCGGCGGTGGCGGTGGTGGCGGCAACGGCAACGGTAATGGCAATGGCGGCGGCAACGGTGCGGGCGGCAATGGCAACCGCATCCTGGTCGGCAGCCTCGGTGGCGAGAACTTCGTGATCAACTGCGCCGTCAACAATACGCGGCAGCTGCTGCAGATCGCGGCGGCCGGCAAGCTCAGCGGTGCCGAGATCAAGGCATGGATGCGCGCCGCCAATGTTCAGGTGGTCCCGATCAAGCTTTGCCCGGCGGCCAAGAAGCAGGTCGCGCAGATCCTCGCCAAGAGCAAGAAGATCAACCTGCTGCGTCGGGCCGTGATGTCCGATGCGCTGATCACCGCATCGCTCGGTCGCACACGCTACGACGCCGGGGACGTGATCGCCGTACAGCGCAAGGGCGGTCAGCTGGTGGTCTACGTGTACTGATCTCCTCTCGGTCGTGGCCTAGAGAATGGCGCGGAGCTCTCTCCGCGCCATTTTTCATTCGCGTAAGTACATGGATACGTCGAGATAAGTGAAAATGTGTAGTTGTTCAAAATGAGTCGTTCTCGTGAGAAATGCGATAACTAAATTGACGGCGACAAACCTTGCGAAAGCTTAACTGACAGCGTCCTGTCAGCTTGACGTATCTAAGTTCAGCTCAGTTGCGAACTGGGAGATACAGTCATGAAAAGCAGCGCGATTGCACTATTGGCAGCAGTTGTACTAGTTGCGGGCACCAACGTGGCCCCGGTACAGGCCGCTGGCCTTCTCGGTGGGATACTTAGTGGCGACAGCGACTCCGACGTCAGCGTCGGCGGCCTCGTCGACGTCAACACCGGGGGCGCCAGCGATGACTCGCTGGTCAATGTTGGCCTTGGCGCCGACAGCGACACCAACCTTGAAATCAACCTTGGCGGCGACGACGACGATGACGACGATGGCCTTCTTGGCGGCGTCGGCGGCTTGGTGGACATCGGCGGCGATGACGATGGCAGCGTGCTCGATGTCGATCTGGGCGGCGAGGACGACGACGACAATAACAGCCTGCTGAACCTCGACCTGGGCGGCAACGACGGCGATGGGCTGCTCGGCAACCTGGATATCGGCGACGTCGATCTCGACGACCTCGACCTTGATCTGGGTGGTGACGACGGCCTGCTCGGTGATCTGAATCTCGACGGCGTGGACCTCGATGGCCTCGATCTGGACGATATCGACGTCGGCCTGGGCGACGATCTGCTCGGTGGCATCGACCTGGACAATCTTGATGTTGGTCTCGGCGACGTAGATCTGGGCGGCGAAGACGGCGTGCTCGGCGGTGGCCTTGGCCTCGGCAACCTGGCCGATCTGGGTGGGGTGGGTGATCTCGGTGGTCTGGACGACCTCGGCGTCGGCGACCTCGGCCTCGGCGATGTCGGTGTAGGCGACCTCGGCCTGGGCGACGTCGGTCTGGGCGGCGTCGGGCTTGGCGATGACCTGCTCGACCTGGGTGATCTGGGTCTCGGCGACCTGGGTCTCGGCGGCTTGGGCGACCTCGGGCTGGGTGGTCTCGATCTCAGCAACCTGGTCGGCGATCTCGGCCTGGGCGATCTGCTCAACCTGAGCGACATCCTTGGCGACCTCAACATCGACCTCGGCACCATTGGCGGTGGCGGCAACGGCAACGGCAATGGCAATGGCGGCAACGGTAACGGCGGGAATGGCGGGAACGGTGGAAACGGCGGCAACGGCGGCGGTGGAACGATTGTCCGCGTAGCCAGCAACGGCGGCGCCGGCGGCTTCATCAACAGCCAGGCTTGCTCGATCCAGGAAGGCCGTCAGGCCGTATCTCTGGCATCCAACATGCAGCTCAACCGCGCCCTGTTCGAGCGGGTGGGCACCGTCAAGGTCGTGCCGGTCCAGCTGTGCGGGCCGACACGCGCCAAGATCGCAGAGCTGTTCGGCAAGAGCAGCAAGGTCCAACTGCTGCAGCGCGCGGTGAGCGGCAACGCCAGCCTCTCAGCCCGCATCAGCGGTTCGGGCTATAGCGCCGGCGACGTCTTCGCAGTGTCGCGCAGCGGCGGTCAGTTGACGGTGTACGTGTTCTGATCTGACCCCACGATCAGAACTCGAAAGAAGGGCGCGGGTCCGCAACCCCGCGCCCTTCGCCTATTGGCAGGGTTATTCCGCCGGGGCAGGGGGCGCTCCGCCCTCCGCCGCATCGGCAGCCGCCAGTTCGCTCTGCAATCGGGCCTCCTCGAGCGCCTTGGGCTTCGAGAACCGCGCCAGCAACAGGTAGGCCACCGGTGTCAGGTACAGCGTCGAAACCGCGGCAAAGCTCAGCCCACCCACCATGATCCAGCCGAGTGCCGCCCGCGCTTCCGATCCGGCGCCACCCGCAATGATCAGCGGCACGCCGCCGAGCACCGTGGCGATCATGGTCATCACCACCGGTCGCAGCCGGATGTTGGCCGAGTTCTCCACCGCCTCGCGGACGTTCTGGCCGCGGTCGCGCAACTGGTTGGCGAACTCGACGATCAGGATGCCGTTCTTGGCCATGATGCCCACCACCAGCACCAGCCCGATCTGGCTATAGACGTTGAGCGTCACCCCGGTCAGCAGCATCGCGAACACCGCACAGGCGAGCCCGAACGGCACCGTTGCCATGACGATGATGGCGCTCCACACGCTCTCGAACTGCGCCGCCAGCACCAGCAGGATGACGATCAGCGCGAAGCCGAAGGTGATGATCAGCCCGTTATTGCTCTCGCCGAGCGTCTTGGCCTCCGCCATCGGGATGATCGCCGCGCCCTCCGGCAGCAGCGGCTGGGCAATCGTCACCGCCTCGTTATAGGCGTCCCCGAGCGCAAAGCCATCGGTCAACGCCGCGGTGACGGTGACCGCCCGGCGCTGCTGCTCGCGGCCGAGCGAGGGCGCGATCGGCGCCTCGGTCAGCGATGCGATGGTCGACATCGGCACGTAGCGGCCGTCGGTGGTCTTCAAGAAGATCGACTCGAGGTCGCCGGGGTCGTTCACCGGGCTCGAGGTCGAGGTCATGCGCACCGAGAAGCTGGCGTCGTTGATGAACACCGTGCCGACATCCGAGCCGTCGATCATGGCCTGCATGGTGGTGCCGAGGCCGTTGATGTCGATGCCCAGCTGCGCCGCTTTCTCGCGGTCGATGGTCAGCGTCATCTGCGGCTGCGTGGTCTCGTAGTTGACCGAGACGCGGCCCCATTTCTCGTCCTTCTCCAACTCCGCCTTCACCTTGTTGGCGGCATCGGAGAGGGTGGCGTAGTTGTCGCCGACCAGCGCGAACTGCAGGCCCGCACCGCCGCCGCGCACGCCGAGGCTGTTGCCCTGGCGGATGGTGGCGCGGACGCCTGGCACCTGGGTCAGCAACTGGGTGATCTCGGCGGCGATCTGCTGCTGCGAACGGGTGCGATGCTCCCAGTCGGCCAGCGTCAGGATGATGAAGCCGGAATTGGTGTTCGAGCCGAAACCCGAAATCGAGAAGATGCTCGTCGCCTCGCCGCTCGCCTTGTAGGGCGCCACGAGGTCCTCGATCTTCTGCATCTGGGTGCGGGTGAAATCGAGGCTCACCGTCGCCGGGGCGCTGACATTGATGGCGATGGACGCCCGGTCTTCGGGCGGCGTCAGCTCCTGCTTCAGCGTACCGAACGCCACATAGGCGGCGCCAGCGAACAGCACCGCAATGACGATCACCACCAGCGGATTGTCGAGCGCCAGATGCAGGGTGCGCCGGTAAATCCCGGCCAGCACGCCGCCGAAGCGCTGCACCGCATTGGGCGGCCGCTCGACATGCGGCTTCAGCAGCCGCGACGCCATCATCGGCGCCAGCGACAGCGCTACCACCGCCGACAGCCCCACCGAGATGGCGAGGGTGAAGCCGAACTCGCGGAACAACAGCCCCGTCTGCCCCGGCAGGAACGAGATCGGTATGAACACGGCGGCCAATGTCAGCGTCGTCGCGATGACGGCGAAGAACACCTCTTGCGTGCCCAGCACCGCCGCGGCGCGGGGCCCAAGCCCCATGCCGCGCCGCCGCGTGATGTTCTCGAGCACCACGATAGCGTCGTCGACGACGAGGCCTGTTGCGATCACAAGTGCCAGCAATGTCAGGATGTTGAGCGAGAATCCGAACGCATAGATTCCGGCCACGGTGCCGATCAGCGCCACCGGCATGGTGATCGCCGGAATGATGGTCGCCCGCCAATCCAGGAGGAACAGGAAGATGATGACGATGACGCCGAACACGGCGATCAGCAGCGAGCGTTCGACCTCATGGATGGCGCCCGAAATGAACACCGACTCGTCGGACGAGATGTTGATGTTCACTCCCGGCGGGAGCGCGCTCTTCAGGTCCGCGACCGCCTTCTTCACCCCCTCGGAAATCTGCACCGTGTTCGATTGAGCCTGCCGGACGATGCCGAGCCCGATGCCGGACTTGCCGTCCGCTCGCAGCCCCGAGTTCGAGGCGCCGGGTGAGAACACCACGCTCGCCACATCGCCGAGCCGTGTCGTCCCCTTGATGACGATGTTCTCGAACTGCTCGGGCGTGTTCACCTCGGCAATGGCGCGGATGGCGATGTTCTGGTTGGTGCCGTTGAGCGAGCCGGCCGGGCTGTCGAAAGCAATGGTCGAGAGCGCGTTGCGGATATCGCCGACGGTCAGCCCGAGACTCGCGAGTTTCACCTGATCGACATCGATCTCGAAGCTCTTGTCCTGGCTGCCGTTGATCTGCACGTCGGCAACGCCCGGCACGGCGGCCAGCCGCTCGGAGATGGTGTTCTCGACCAGCGCCGTCAGCTCATCCTTGGGCATGGTGTCGGAGGTGACGGCCAGCTGGATGATCGCCTGCGCATTCGAGTCCGCCTTGACGATGGTCGGCGTCTCGGCACCATCGGGCAGCCGGTTGGTGATGCGGCCCAGCGCATCGCGGATATCGGAAGTTGCGTTGTCGAGGTTGGTGCCGTCGTTGAACGTCATCGACACACGGCTGCGGCCATAGGACGAATCCGACGAGATCGACGCCACGCCCTGGATCCGCGCCACCACGCCCTCGATGGCCGAGGTGATTTCGCGGTCGACCGTCTCGGCGGCGGCGCCGGGGAAGTTGGTGGAAATCGAGAGAGTAGGGCGCTCGACACTCGGCAACTCACGGATCTCGACGCCGAAGAAGGCCGCCAACCCCGCCACAATGATCAGGCAGCTGACGACGATCGCCAGCACCGGTCGCCGCACGAACAGCCCGGCAATGGCCCCACCACGCTCGTTCTGGGATTGGATGCTCATTGGCGTATCCCCCGGCCGCCGGCACGTGCCGGCCCCCACCCCTGTCCCGCAAGGGGGAGGGAGACGCCAACCGAAAGCTCGGTGCGTGAGGGACGATAGTTGATCGGGAGGGTCTCCCTCCCCCTTGCGGGGAGGGGACAGGGGTGGGGGGCCACAGCCACCGGCCTCACGACGGGTTCCCCTCGCCCGGCTTCTGCCGCTTCCGCCCCTCGCCACCACCGTCCGCCGGCGCATCCAGCAGCCGCACGCTGGCCCCAGCCGTCAGCTGCTGCACGCCCTGCGTCACCACCTGCTCGCCCGCGGCGAGTTCCGCCTTCACCAGCACCCCGTCGGAGTTGCGCTGGATGATCTCCACCGGCACGCGTTCGACCTTGCCGTCGACGAACTTCCACAGATAGCTCCCCTGGCTCGACCACTGGATGGCCAGCGGATCGACCGAAGGGAACTGCTCGCCCGGAAAGCTCATACTCACGGAGAACGACATACCGGGCTTGAGCCGGCCCTCGTCGTTGGGGATCGCGGCTTCCACCTTCAGCGTCCGGCTTGCCGGATCGATGCGGTTGTCGACGGCGCTGACCTCGCCCGCGATGGTCTGGCCGGGCAGCGCCACGGCCGCAGCGGTCAGCGGCATCCCGGTGGCGATGGCCGAGGCGTAGCGCTCCGGTACCCAGAAGCTGACGAGGATATGCGAGGTGTCCTCGATGGTGGTCACCACGGTCTGCGCCGTGACGGTATTGCCGGGGCTGACCTGGAACAGTCCGACGGTTCCGCCGATCGGGGTGGAGATCGTGCGCTTCTGCAGCGCCAGGTCGGCATTCTGCAGCTCGAGCCGGGCATTGTTGAACGCCAGCTGTGCCGCCGCGACCTGCACGGTGGTGGTGGTGCTGGCCTTGGCCAGCTCATTGGTGCGATCGAGCGCTGTCTGGGCGTCGTCGAAAGCGAGCTTGGCCCGCTCCTGGGCGATCTGTTCGGCATCGGCATCGAGGTGCCCGATCACCGCCTTGGCCGCCACCACGTCGCCCGGGTTGACCAGCAGCTCGGTGAGCGTGCCGCTCGCCGGCGAAACCACCGTAACCGAATGGGCCGCCGCGCCCTCGCCGATCGAGGTCAGCTTGTCGTTGATGGTCGCGAGCAGCACCGGGGCGGTCACCACCACCATGGTGCGGTTGCCACCGCGTCCGCCGCCGCCACCTCCGCCGCGCTGGCCGCTGGCCTGCTGCTGGGCCGGTGCTCCGGCGGGGCTGGTCGCGGCTTCAGCCGGCTCGCCGAAGGGCAGGGTGATGCCGAAGCGGGCCAGCGTCTGGGGCGCACCGGGCACAAGGAAGATGTATGCGGCCGCGGCCGCTCCCAAAATGACGAGCGAAAGCAGCAATTGCCTGAACAAGCGACCGATTCCCAAAGAGATATGCCCCAGCCGGATCAGGGGCAGAACGGCCCGGACGATAGCATCGCCATCCCCCGGTGCACATTAACTCGCCGTAACGTTGGGGTGAGTGGCAGGCCGGCAAAACCAGCCCCGGCGTTCGCCGCTAGCTAACGCGCCAGCCGCTCTGCCAACCACGCATGCCCGCCATTATTCGCATGGGCGATGGCATCCTCGCCCTTCGCGTTGGCCTGCCTCGGGTCCGCCCCGAACAGCAGCAGCAGCCCGACGATCGCCGCGTCGCCGTGCATCGCCGCGACATGCAGCGGGGTGAAACCGTCGGCCTGCGGCTGGCTCGGGTCGGCCCCGGCGCGGAGCAGCTTTTCCACCATCTTGGTGTTGCGCTTGGCGGTGGCCGCATGGAGCGCGGCGACCTTCTGCGGGTTCTGTGCTGCCTCGTTGACGTCGCGGGTCAGCGGCAGCAGCAGCTCGAAGGCCTCGGCATTATCGAAGAACGCCGCCAGCCCAAGCGGCGTGAAGCCGTCGCGCGACAGTTCATTGGGGTCCCAGCCACCGGCTAGCGCTGCTTCCAGCCGTGCGCCATCCTTGAGAATGATGGCCTCGTGCGGATCGAGCTCGGTGATCAGCGCCCGCACCGCGGCGATGGCGCCGACATTGCCCATGTATGCGCACCAGGCCACCAGCGAGGCGCCGCTCTGATGGCGGGCGCGCGCAAGCTCGGGATCATGCGACAGCTCTGCTCGCAGGCGGTCGAGATCGTTGCTGGTCACCAATACGAATGGATCGTTCGCGGTGGCGCTCATCATCGCACCATAGCACCGTCAGAAAAGCCCGTCATTCGCCCCTCCCATTTGCATAGCATTGCTATACAAAAACCGGTGCACGCTGTCCACTAGTCGCGATGGTTGACCGCATCGACCAGCGGGGTGAGCAACGGACGGAGCGCGGCGATGGTTGCGTCGTCCAGCGGGCCGAGCATGGCCTCGATGACTTCGAGCCGCCGCGCCCGGGCTGCCTCGAAAATTCGCCTGCCCTCCGGGCTGATGGCGACCATCTGCACGCGCCGGTCGGTCTGGGACCGGGCGCGGGTGACGGCGCTCGCCGCCTCCAGTGAGGCGACGATCCGCGTCATGGTCGGCTGCGCCACCTGCTCGGCCTCGGCCAGCGCCGTAAGGGGCAACTCGGGGGTGAAGTAGAGGACCGACAGGGCGGACAACTGCGCCGGCCCAACCCCAGCCTCGCGGTCCACTACACGAGCCCGGCGCAGCAGCCGGATAGCGATGCTGTGAAGGCGCTCGGCGGTTTCGGCGCGAAGCGCTGAGGGAGTGGCCATGCCGCAGTTCTAGCAGCGCTGCCGGATGGCCGCTACAGAGGCGGTTAGCCGCCTTGCGGCTCAAGATCCGGGTACGATCTCGAAAGTAACCGAGGCTTCTCGGGTAAAGGTCATCTCG
Source organism: Devosia sp. P1_H9 (assembly GCF_056405135.1). NCBI lineage: Bacteria > Pseudomonadati > Pseudomonadota > Alphaproteobacteria > Hyphomicrobiales > Devosiaceae > Devosia > Devosia sp. P1_H9. The sequence goes on along the minus strand of NZ_JBFUCQ010000001.1, from coordinate 66,264 downwards.
CCGGTGCTGATGAGCGGCGCGGCGAGCATGAGATCGGCGGCTCCACCCTCGCCGTAGCTCCCCTCGAGGCCGTCGGCCAGCGTGGCGGGCGACTGGTGGTCCCACTGCGCCGGCGCAATGTTTGCTCCAACGTCGACAAGCCTCCCCAGCCGGAACCCGAGCGTCTTCGCCGTGAGTTCCGCCTTGGCCTTTGCGGCCAGCAGGGCTTTGGCAAAGGCCTCGTCATAGTAGCGCTGCTCGTCGGCGACCGCGAAGCTGATGCGGCCGATGTCCTTGAGGCCAGCCTCGATCGCGCCGGTCAGGATCGCAGCATAATTGTCGAGGTTCCGGATGCGCACTGTGATGCTGTTATTGAGGCGATACCCTTCGAGTTCGCAGGGAACCAGCGGCTGGTCGGTGCGATACGACTGCCCGCAGCCCTCCGGCCCCAGGATTTCCTCGATAGCGTAGCCGTTGGTCTCGAGGTCGGTGTCCTGCAGACCCTGTTCGCGCAGTACCGCAACCACCTTTCGAGCCTGCACGGCGTCCTCGTGAACCGCCTCTTCCGGTGTCTTGCCCTCGGACTTGAAGCCGATCTGGAAGAACATGGTGTCGGGCTTGGCGACGGCGCTCCCGGTCGCGCCGGAGACGAATGTTCCCACTTCGGCCGCGCCCGCGGCGGTGGCAGCAAGCGTCGCAACGGCGATCAACACCGCCGGCAATAGATTTTTCACGGATGTTTCCCTCAGTACCCCAAGTACCCATGTACTCAAGTGCCGATACTAGTTCATAGTTCATGATAGCAATATTGTGGCACAGGGCGGCGGCGCAGGACTGCGCAGTAGAGAATTTCTCGGGCCATTCAGCCGCAGAGCAGACGCTTATGCAGGTTCTCGCGTTCTCGCAGCGCTCGGCGGGGTCGGGTTAATCCTGCCCCAGGCGCGGCGGAGCTGGCGGGAAGAGGCGAAGCCGGAGCGTTCGGCGATGCGCTCCATGTCGAGGCGAGTTTCGCTCAGCAGTTGCTGGGCGAGGGCCACGCGCAGCCGGTTCACGTAGTCTGGGATGCTCATGCCCGCGTGGTCGTTGAAGAGGCGCGAGACATGGCGCGGGCTGGCGATGGCGATTTGCGCCAGCGTCTCCAGCGACCAGTCGCGGGCCGGATCGGCGGTGATGGCGTCCTGCACGCGGTGGATGGCCGGATGGATGTGGTTGCGGCCCTCGAGCCACGGGGACAGCTGTGGGTCGGTGCCGGCGCGGCGCAGGTAGACGACGAGGTAGCGCGCCACGGCCGCGGCCGTTGCCGGGCTCGTCAACTGGCCGATGATGTGCAGCATCAGGTCGATGCCGGCGGTGATGCCGGCGCTGGTGTAGCGCTCGCCATCCTCGACATAGAGCCGGTTCTCCAGCACCCGGGCGGTGGGCGCGGCTTCGGCGAGCAGCGTGCAATCGGTGAAGTGTGTCGTGCAGGCCCGACCATCGAGCAGCCCGGCGCGAGCCGCAAGCAGGGCACCCGAGCAGATCGACACCAGCCGGATGCCCGGCCGGATATTGGCGCGCAGCCATGCGACCACATCGTCCGAACCTTCGAGCGGCGCCTCTATCGTCCCCAGCCGGTCGGCACCGAGGATGAGTTCAGTGTCGCCGGAAAGGACGACCATCGCATCGTCCTCGATACTGGCGGGTAGCGGCTCGATGCCGGTGACGGTCAGCCCGATCGAACTGGTGATCGTCGGTAGCGCCCCGATATAGCGGACATCGAACGCCACCTCCGACTGCATCTGGTTTGCCTTGCGCAGAGCCTCCATCGGCCCCGCGACATCGAGCAGAAGCGTCCGCGCCGGCAGCACGACATAGACCGGGATCCGGCGCGGGGCAGGGCTCATGCGGCGGCGGCCTTGGGCGCCCCGGCGAGGGCCTCGGCGATAGTGCAGACGCGGGCGAAGCGGCCATCGAGCACCGCGGCGGTGCGGGCCTTCAGTTCCTCGACGCTCCAGGTGCGGCCGGTCTTGTCGGTCAGCGCCATGGTGTGGGTCGCTTCGGTGACATAGTCGACCTGCCAGCCGAGATCGGAAGCATGCCGGGTCGTCGTCTCGCAGCATTGCTCGGTGCGGATGCCGGACACGATCAGCCGCCGGATGCCGTTCTCGGTCAGCCAGACATCGAGCCCCGAGCCGACAAGGGCCGAGTGGCGGGTCTTGTGGAACTCCGCATCGGGCGTCAGCTGCAGTTCGGCCAGCGGGCGCACGAAGCCGGACGCCAGCGAGAAGATCCCCTCGGGCTCGACGTGGAGCACGCGGACGACGGCGTAGCCCTTGGCCCGCGCCCCATCGATCAGCGCCTGCTGGTTCCTAAAGTACGTCGCGTAGTCGGTCTCGAACCAGTTCTGGCGCTGCCGGAACGATTCCTGGGCATCGATGACGAGCAGTGCGGTGTCGGACATTTCTAGCCTCACATGGTGTGGTGATTGGCTGAAGGTACGGAGCCGCAGATTGCGGCGAAAGGCACGTACAGGTCAAGGAGCGGACAGAAAAGGACATGGTTGCATTCGGTGGCTGTGGCCCCCCACCGCTGTCCCCTCCCCACAAAAGGGAGGGAGACGCCCGCACAAAGGCCGGTGTTTTGGTCTCCCTCCCCCTTGCGGGGAAGGGACAGGGGTGGGGGTCGGCAAGCACCGGCGCTTTTGGCGTTCCCGCGGCCATGCTAACCTCGCCACAACGAGGAGTTCCCATGACTATCGACGACAGGCCGCGGATCGTTGGCGGCGGCCCCAAGAAGCTGCTCTACACCGTCGAAACCATCCGCAAGATCGGGCTCGGCAAGGCGGCGAAGGCCCTGACGGCCAAGAACACCTGCAAGGCCTGTGCCTATGGCATGGGCGGGCAGAAGGGCGGGATGACCAATGAACTCGGCGAGTTTCCGTCGGTCTGCAACAAGTCTGTCCAGGCGCAATCGACCGATATCCAGCCGGCCATCCCGAACGAGGCGTTCCTCCATCCGGTGAGCGACCTGCAGCAGCTCAGCGGCCGCGAGATGGAGCGGCTCGGCCGGCTCAACACGCCACTGTTCAAAGCGGTCGGCGCTGACAGGTTCGAGCCGGTGAACTGGGATTTCGCCATCGCCCACGCGGCGGCGCAGCTGAAAGCCACCAACCCCAACCGCAGCTTCTTTTATTCCTCAGGCCGCTCGTCGAACGAGGCTGGCTTCGTGTTCCAGCTGCTGGCCCGGGTGTTCGGCACCAACAACGTCAACAACTGCTCCTACTATTGCCACCAGGCGACCAGCGAGGGGATGGCGACCACCATCGGCAAGGGTACCGCGACAGTCGAGCTCGAGGACCTGACCGGCGCCGACCTGATCTTCGTCATCGGCGCCAACCCGTCGTCCAACCACCCGCGCTTCATTCATATGCTGAAGCACTGCCGCGATCGCGGCGGGGACGTCATCGTCATCAATCCGGCGAAGGAGCCGGGGCTGGTGAAGTTCGCGGTGCCGAAGTCGCCGACCTCGATGCTGTCTGGTGGCACCGAGATTGCGTCCGACTACCTGCAGCCGCGGATCGGCTCTGACATCTGGCTGTTCAAAGGGCTGATGAAGGCGATCCTCGCAATGGGAGCCGAGGACAAAACCTTCATCGAAAACCACACGGCAGAAGTTCATGATCTAAAGGCAGATCTTGACCAACTTTCGTGGGAACAGATCGCGGCTAATACATCGATTTCCAGGGCGGATATCGAGCGCGTCGCCACCCGCTATGCCAACCGGCAGAACGTCGTGTTCGCCTGGGGCATGGGCATGACCCACCACCTCCACGGGGTCGAAAACGTCGAGGCTATCGCCAACCTCGCGCTGCTTAGAGGCATGATCGGCAAGCGCTTTTCCGGACTGCTCCCGCTGCGTGGCCACTCCAACGTCCAGGGCATCGGCACCATCGGCGTCAAGCCCATCGTCTCCGAGCAGGTATTCGCCGCGATGGAGCAGGCGTTCGGCATAAAACTCAGTCGCACCAAGGGCTTCGATACCATGGCCGGCCTCGAAGCGGCCGCCCGCGGCGAGATAGACAGCGCCGTGATCATGGGCGGGAACCTGTGGGGCGCGACCCCGGACACCGATTTCGCCAGCCGCGCCATGGGCGCCATCGGCTTCAAGCTGTTCCTCACCACCACGCTAAACCGCGGGCACGTCAACGGGTTAGGGGAGGGCGAGGTGCTGATCCTCCCCGTCACCGCCCGCGACGAGGAGTGGTCCCCGACGACCCAGGAATCGATGTTCAACTTCGTCCGCCTCTCCGACGGCGGCATCGAGCGGCTCGACAATGTGCGGCCGGAGACGGTGATCCTCTGCGATCTGGCCAAGCTCCTCGTTCCGGATTCTCCAATTGATTTCAACGGCTTCAAGCAGCACTCGAAAGTGCGCGAGGCAATTGCCCGGATCGTCCCCGGCCTCGAGCAACTGGCGGATATCGACGTGGCGAAGCGCGAGTTCCACATCAAGCACCGCGTGCTCCACACCCCCGAGTTCGCCACCGCGGACGGCAAAGCGCACTTCGTCGTCACCCCGCTGCCCAAGGCTCCGGCACCGCTCACCCTCGCCACGGTGCGCTCGGAAGGCCAGTTCAACACCATCATCTACGAAGAGCAGGACAGCTACCGCTTCAAGGCCGGGCGCGACGCCATCTTCCTCAACCGTGAGGACATGGCAGTGTTCGGCGTCAGCGACGGCCAGCGCGTCACCATCGCGTCCGACACCGGCAAGATGACCGGCACTGCCACCGCCTTCGACCTGCCGCGCGGCTCCGCGCTGGCCTATTACCCCGAAGCCAATGTGCTCTGCGGCACCGCCGTCGACCCGCGCTCGAAGACGCCGGCGTTCAAGTCAGTACCGATCTGGATCGAGGCGTGAGCAGGCGGGATTGCCGGCTATCTGAACTCGGATAATGTTCCCCGGGGCGCGGGGGCGATGCGATGACGGACGACAAGCAGGGACAGGCAACGCCGCGGGATGTGGATCGCCCCGGCGAGCGGGCGCGGGCGTTCAACGCCGCCGTGGCGATGCTGGGCATCGCGGTCGTCGTCTTCATCATCGGCGTCGTTGTCGGCTTCCCGCTCTCTACCTTCGGGGTGGAGTTCATCACGGCGAATTCCGGCCTGGTCTTCGGCCTGCTGTTCGGCTTCCTCGTGCTGGTGCTGGTCGTCACCGCGGTGTTGATGATCTTCCGCCGCCAGATCTGGGAGAGCCTGTTCAAACGCGGCGAAGTCGAGATGGAGCGCTTCGCCCGGCCGCTCTCCGAGGTCGCGCGCTTCGCAGCGCTACAGAAGGTCGCCGAGGCGACGGAGTCCGCCCGCGATCTCGCCGAGCTGGTGCTGGCGCGCTACGCCTGGGTCTCGACCCGTCGCTGGCTGATGGCGACGATCACGGCGTTCATCGCGGCCATCGCAGCGCTAGCGGGTTCGGCGCTGCTGTTCCAGCAGAACCAGTTGCTGCGCACCCAGATCGGCCTGATGCAGGACCAGAACGGGCGCATCGCCGAGCAGAACCGCTTCATCCAGAGCCAGATCGAGCTAGGCGAGGCGCAGCGTTCCACCTCGATCGTGCCGGAGATCCTAGAGATCGGCGCCCAGGTGGCGCAGGAAGTGGCGGGGTTCAACACCTTCGCCGGTGACAAGCCCTCCATTGCCGGCCTCAGCCCGGGTTTGCGCGCCCGCATCATCGCGGCGACCACCGCGGCGCGGCCCTACCGGTACCTGCGCAACCCGCTGACCGATCTCGATGAGAACCTGCTGATGTCGTCGGGCTTGTTGCGCAGGACGGACCTGGCGGCGTCCGCGACGATCCGGCAGCAGCTAGATGCGGCGAATGGCAATGTCCAGTTCGCCGGCGAGCAGAGCGGCGTGATGTCGGATCGGCCGCTCTCACCGGAGCGCGGCCAAATAGTCGGGCTGCTGATCTCCAACGGCCTCACCGACTTCTCGGAGCTCAACGGGGCTGATTTCAGCTTCGCTGAGGTGCGGGCCGCGAGCACCGGCAGCAACCTCCGCTTTCACTTCGCGTCGCTGCGCTTTGCGAATTTCGACCGGCAGCTCCTCGTCGGCGCGGAGTTCGACGGGGCGTATCTCGAGCACGCGCGGTTCCGGAATGCCAACCTCAACTACGTTCAGTTCACCACCGCCGAGCTGCCGTCGATCACCGGCGGCGAGGGGCTGAAGCAGGGAGCGCAGCTCTCAGGCACCGACTTCTCCGGGGCTATCCTCAAGCACGTCTCGTTCGACGGCAGCCGGGGTTTCGGCATCAATTTCGACGGCGGGATCGTCCACAACTCGACGTTTGCCGGCACCTCGATGGCTGGCAGCACGTTCCGCGGCAGCATCTTCGGCATGGCGGACTTCAGCGGCGCCGACCTCAAGAGCGTCGACTTCGACGGCGCCATCGTCTTCGATCCGGCGTTCCTCGATACGGTTGCCGCACAGGCTGCGCCCGGCAGTTTCGTCCGCGACCGCTTTGCGATAGCACCCATCGCAGCCGAGGAGTTCGCTCGGCATCCGCGCTGGTCCGATGCCTGGCTGGATGGCCTCGAAGCCAAGCAGGCATATCGCATCACACGTGTAGGAGCCTTCGAATGAGCGGTTTCCCCAAGCAGACCTTCGAGTTCCTCGCGGGGATCGCGGCCCACAACGAGAAGGCCTGGTTCGACGCCAACCGGCCGCTCTACGAGGCCGGATACGTCGAGCCGGGAAAGGTCTTCGTCGCCGAGATCGGGCCGCGGCTCAAGGCGATCTCGCCCGAGGTGCAGTTCGACCCCAAGGTCAACGGCTCGATCTCCCGCATCAACCGCGACATCCGCTTCTCGAAGGACAAGCGGCCTTACAAGCAGCACCTCGCCCTATGGTTCTGGCACGGCGACAGGCGCAGCTGGGATCGGCCCGGCTTCTACGTCCACGTCGAGGCCGAACGGGTGTTCCTCGGGACCGGCATGTACGGCTTCGACAAGGACACGCTGGAGAGCTTCCGCCAGTCGGTGATCCACCCGCGCTCCGGCAAGGCGCTGGTCGCGGCGGTGGCCGCAGTGAAGGCGAAGGGCGCCTACAGCATCGGCGAGAAGACCCGCAAGCTGATGCCGCGGGGGTTCGAAACCGACGCGGACCGTGCCGAATACCTGCTCTACGAGGGCCTGACGGCCGGCATCGAGCTGCCAGCCAGCGCCGCCGCGCAGCCGGATTTCGCCGACGTCTGCATCGAGCACTTCGCCAACACCGCCCCGATCACCCGCTGGCTGATTGCCGAGGTGGCGGGCTGATCAGCCGTTGCGAAAAGCGTAGCCGTAGCCGTTGAGCGCCGGGGCGCCGCCGAGGTGGGCGTAGAGCACCTTCGATCCCCCAGGGAAGTAGCCGGTCTGGACTAGATCGATCATCCCCTGCATGGATTTACCCTCGTAGACCGGGTCGGTGATCATGCCTTCGAGCCGTCCGACCAGGCGAATGGCGTCCTTGGTCTCCGCGGACGGAACGCCGTAGACCGGGTAGGCGTATTCCTCGAGCAGGACTACGTCGTCCCCTGTGATTGGCCGGCCGAGTTCCACCAGTTCTGCCGTGCGCTGGGCGATTTCCAGCACTTGAGCGCGGGTTTGCTGCGGCGTGCAGGAGGCATCGATCCCAATGACGTTGCGGGCCCGGCCGTCAGCCGCAAAGCCCACCAGCATGCCCGCATGAGTCGAGCCCGTGACGGTGCAGACCACGATGTAGTCGAACTTGAACCCGAGTTCGGTCTCCTGCGCGCGCACCTCTTCGGCAAAGCCGACATAGCCGAGGCCGCCGAACTTGTGCACCGAGGCGCCGGCCGGAATCGGGTAGGGCTTGCCGCCCGCCGCCTCGACCTCGGCGATCGCCTGCTTCCAGCTGTCGCGGATGCCGATATCGAAGCCGTCGTCGACGAGCCGCACGTCGGCACCCATGATGCGGCTCAGCATGATGTTGCCGACCCGGTCATAGACCGCGTCCTCGTGCGGCACCCAGCTTTCCTGCACAAGCCGGCACTTGAAGCCGATCTTGGCCGCGACAGCCGCTACCATGCGGGTGTGGTTGGACTGCACGCCGCCGATAGACACCAGTGTATCGGCGCCGGAGGCGATCGCGTCGGGGATGATGTACTCGAGCTTGCGTAGCTTGTTGCCACCAAAAGCGAGGCCGGAGTTGCAGTCCTCGCGCTTGGCATAGAGCTCGACGGCGCCACCAAGATGGGCGCTGAGACGCTCGAGTTTCTCGATTGGTGTGGGTCCGAAGGTCAGTTTGTATCGGGGGAATTTGGCGAGCATCGGGGTACCCTCCTTGAGTTGAAACACAACCAAAAGGGTAGCAAATCGGCCACGAAAGGTGCTTCCTAACTCTATGTTCACGCTGCGCCAGAACAGCGGAAACGTCGTGGAGAGTGCAGATAGTGATTGAGCGAGACCTCACCTGATGAAAGAATCTTCCGACGCCGATCTCGACCGCATCGACATGAAGATGCTGCGTGCGCTCCAGCGCGACGGACGGATCAGCAACGCCGATCTTGCCGAGGAGGTCGGTGTCAGCGCCGCGACCTGCCATCGCCGGACTCAGCGGCTGCTCGAGGCGGGCTATCTCTCAGCCGTACGCGGCGTGATCGATCCGCACAAGCTCGAGCTCGGCGCACTGGTGCTGGTCGGCGTCGTGCTCGATCGGTCGACGCCCGAGAGCTTTGCCGCATTCGAGGCGGCGGTGACCAAGCTGAAGTTCGTGCTCGACTGCCACCTAGTGGCGGGCGACTTCGACTACTTCCTCAAGATCCGGGTGCGCGACATGGCGCATTTCAACCACCTGCACGGCACGCAGCTGATCGCGCTGCCCGGCGTGCGCCAGACCCGGACGTTTTTCGTGATGAAGGAAGTGGCCGACAACCGGCCACTTGATTTCTAGCCGAGCGGATACGCCACGTAGGCGAACCGCTTGTTGTCGGGGGCCCAGGAGTTGACGTTGATCGTCCCCTGGCCGCCGTTGAAGCCGATGATGTCGCGAGTGCCGGTGCCGTCCGGGTGCATGAAGCGCAGGATCACGTCCTTGTCGGCGGGATGGCCTTTGGTGCCAGGTGGATAGCTCAGATAGGCGATCGATTTCCCATCTGGCGAGAAGTGCGGGAACCAGTTCACCCGCTCGTCGAAGGTGATCTGCGTCAGCTCCGAGCCGTCGGTGCGCATCTTGAAGATCTGGGCGTGACCGGGCGAGGCCTGCTCGGAATTGAACCAGATCCACTGCCCATCGGGCGAGTACTCGGCGCCGTCATTGGGCACCAGCACGTCGGTCAGCTGCGTGTCCGGGCCGCCGGCCGCAGGAATGGTCCAGATGTTCACCTTGGCCCACTGGTTATCGCCCACGGCGTTGACGCCGACATAGGACAGCGTCTTGCCGTCCGGCGAGATGCCGTGGAGGTAATAGTGGTGACGGTGCGGGTAGGTGTTCGACACTCGCCGCGGCATGCCGCCGGTGATCGGCAGCGCGTAGAGGTGGCCATCGTCCGAGCTCACATAGATCATCCGTCCGTCGGGCGAGAGCACGTGGTCGTTGTTGAGGTCGTCGAGGTCGCCGGTGTCGATCTTCTCGATCTCGCCGGTCCCGTCGGCGGCCATCTTCCACAGCTCGCCGCCGGCGTTGAACACCAGCGACTTGCCGTCTGGCGTCCAGTTCGGTGCCTCGATGATCTCGTCGGCGGTGAACAGCACCTCTCGGCCGCTGCCATCGATGTTGATGACAGTCAGCTCTGACACCTGGCCCGGCAGCAGGCTGCGGCCGCGGCGGGCGAAATTGGGTCTCGACGGCACGGATATCCTCCCGGGAGTGCTCTTCTGGCGCTGAATCGTATTAACGATAATGCAGCGAGCTGGCTAGCCGGAATCGCGACGGCCAATGCGGTGCCTCGGGGCAGGAGCCGAAGGTGGTGTTGCCCCAGCGGACCGCTTCCCCTACATACGGCGCTCGATTTCAAGCTTTAGCGGCGGGAGCAGTGCCCTCATGGCGCGCCAGTTCATCTATCACATGCACGGAATGTCCAAGGCCTATGCCGGCGGCAAGAAGGTGCTCGATAACATCCACCTGAGCTTCTACCCCGATGCCAAGATCGGCGTGCTGGGCCCGAACGGCTCGGGTAAGTCGACGCTGCTGCGCATCATGGCCGGCATCGACACCGAGTTCACCGGCGAGGCCTGGGCCGCCGATGGCGCCAAGATCGGCTATCTGCCGCAGGAGCCGCAGCTCGATCCGGCGCTCGACGTGCTCGGCAACGTCATGACCGGCGTCAAAGAGAAGAAGGACATCCTCGACCGTTACAACGAGTTGATGATGAACTACTCCGACGAGACCGCCGACGAGGCGACCAAGCTCCAGGACGTGATCGACTCCCAAAACCTCTGGGATCTCGAATCCCAGGTGGAAGTGGCCATGGAGGCGCTGGGCTGCCCGCCGGGCGACGCCCAGGTGGACAAGCTCTCGGGCGGCGAGAAGCGCCGCGTCGCGCTCTGCGCGCTGCTGCTCAGCAACCCCGACCTGATCCTCCTCGACGAACCGACCAACCATCTCGACGCCGAGACCACGGCGTGGCTGGAAAAGCACCTGCGCAACTTCGCCGGCGCCGTGCTGATCATCACCCATGACCGCTACTTCCTCGACAACGTTACTGGCTGGATCCTCGAGCTCGACCGCGGCAAGGGCGTGCCCTACGAGGGCAACTACTCGGCCTATCTCGAAGCCAAGACCAAGCGCTTCGCCCAGGAAGAGCGCGAGGACGCCGCCCGCATGAAGGTGCTCGAGAAGGAAAAGGAATGGATGGGGCAGTCGCCGCAGGCGCGGCAGGCCAAGTCCAAGGCGCGCATCAAGGCCTATGACGAGCTGGTCAAGATCAACGAGGCGCGCACCCAGTCGCAGACCGCGCAGATCATCATTCCGCCCGGCGAACGGCTCGGGCAGAACGTCATCGATATCGAGGGCATCTCCAAGTCCTACGGGGATCGCCTGCTGATCGACAACCTCACCTTCAAGCTGCCCCCGGGCGGCATCGTCGGCATCATCGGGCCGAACGGCGTCGGCAAGACCACGCTGTTCCGCATGCTGACCGGGCAGGAAAAGCCCGACAGCGGCACCATCACCGTCGCCGACAACGTCAACCTCGGCTATGTCGACCAGAGCCGCGACACGCTCGGTGCCAACAAGACCGTTTGGGAGGAAATCTCCGGCGGCAATGAGATCCTGATGCTGGGCAAGCGCGAGATGAACTCGCGCGCCTACACCTCGGCCTTCAACTTCAAGGGCGCCGACCAGCAGCAGAAGGTCGGCAACCTTTCAGGCGGCCAGCGCAACCGCGTGCACCTGGCCAAGATGCTGAAGTCGGGCGCCAATGTGCTGCTGCTCGACGAGCCGACCAACGACCTCGACACCGAAACCCTCGCTGCCCTCGAAGAGGCGCTCGAGGAATTCGCCGGCTGCGCCGTGATCATCAGCCACGACCGCATGTTCCTCGATCGGCTGGCGACCCACATGCTGGCCTATGAGGGCGAGAGCCACTTCGAGTGGTTCGAAGGCAACTTCGCGGACTACGAGCAGGACAAGATCCGGCGGCTGGGGCCGGACAGCGTGAACCCGCATCGGGTGACGTACAAGAAGCTGACGCGCTGAGCGCAACAGGCCGGGCCCAGTGCCCGGCCTTTTCATTTGGAGTTTGAGAATGGCTGACTGGTCCCCCTCCACCTACCTGAAGTTCGAGGACGAGCGGACCCGTCCGGCGCGCGACCTCCTGGCGCAGGTGCCGCTGACGGCGCCGAAGCGGGTGGTCGACATGGGCTGCGGGCCGGGCAACTCCACCGAGCTGCTGGTCGAACGGTTTCCCGCGGCGCAAGTGATTGGGCTCGACAACTCGCCCAACATGCTCGCCGAAGCCCGGCAGCGTGTGCCGCAGGCGACGTTCGATGTGGCCGACGCCAACACGTGGGTGCCGGAGCCGGAAACCGATCTCGTCTTTGCCAACGCCATCTACCAATGGGTGCCCAAGCACCTCGTCTCGCTCACCCGCATCGCCGCCGCGCAAGCCGAGGGCGGGGTGCTGGCGGTGCAGATGCCCGACAATATCGGAGAGCCTTCGCACCAACTGATGCGGCAGGTGGCTGCCGACGGTCCATGGGCCGAGCGCCTGAAGCAGGCCGCCCGCGCCCCGCTGCTGCCGGTGCGCGTCTACTATGACGCGCTGCGCCCGACGGCCCGCCGCCTCGATATCTGGCACAGCAACTACAACCACGTGCTCGATGGTCCGCAAGCCATCGTCGAATGGGTCAAGGCCACCGGCCTCCGTCCGTTCATCGATCCGCTGGAGACGGCAGAGCGCGAGGAGTTCCTGGCGCGCTACCTCGAGCTGATCGCCGGCGCTTATCCGCGCACGGTGGACGGCAAGGTCCTGCTGCGCTTCCCGCGGCTGTTCATTGTGGCGGTGAAGTAGGCTCAGATCGGCGCGGCGTTCACTTCGACAACGTTGCGGTCCGGATCGAGTACATAGAGCTGCGTGAACCCGGCTGCTCCGGCGCGCTTCATCATGATGCGCTTGGGGGCGCCCTCCGGCGCGTGCTCGGAGAAACCATGTGCCTCGAGCTGGCGCACCACGCCCTCGAAGTCATCGGTGCGCAGGGCGAAGTGCGTGTCGTTGTTGTCGATCTCGCCGTTTCGATAGGTGCCGGTGGGGTGCTGAACCAGGTGGACCTGCCGATCCCCGCACGCGAGCCACGGGCCGCGGATCGGAAAATCCGGCCGGGGCAGGGGCTTCAGACCGAGGACATCCCGATAGAAGGCCAGCGAGCGTTCGACGTCGCTCGTCAGGATCGACACGTGATGCAACATCAGCTGCGGCATGGCTCCCTCCAGCGCTGCCCCGGTCCGAGCCTACGACAGCCGCGACACCGCTGCCAGATCGTCCCTCTGGCCAGCGGCGGCGACGGGTGCTAGGCGAAAACTTTGCGAAACGGAGCCCAACGTGACCTCTCCCTTCGAAATCGACTTTGACGGCGCGCTGATCCGCGGCGAGGCCGCCGGCTTCGGCATTCCCGTGGTATTTCTCCATGCCGGGGTGGCCGACCGCCGCATGTGGTCCGAGCAGATGCGCCAGCTGGCGGCCGAGGGCTACCACGTCATCAGCTACGATCGGCGCGGCTTCGGCGAGACCGAAACGGCCGACGTGCCGTTCAATCACCTGGTCGACCTCGAGGCCGTGCTCGATCGGCTGAGCGTCCACGCGGCAATCTTCGTCGGCTCCTCAATGGGCGGTGGCCTCGCGATCGATTTCGCGCTGGAGCATCCGGGCCGGACCGTCGCGCTGGTGCTGATGGGCACGGCGGTGACAGGGGCCGAAGGCTACGAGGTCGACGAGGAAGTCGAGCAGCTCGAGGAGGCGTTCGAGTACGCCAAGGAGCACGGCAACATCGCGACCGCCAACCGCATCCAGGCGCATGAATGGCTTGATGGGCCCTATGGGGAATCCGGGCGGGTTACGGGTCCGGTGCGCGAGTTGTTCCTCGCCATGAACGAGATCCACCTCAACCACGCGCCGCTCACCAAGGAGGAGCGTCCGGAGGCGGCGTTCCACAACCTCTCGGCAATCACCGCGCCGACGCTGCTGGTGGTCGGTGAGCTCGATTGCTCCGACATCATTGCGATCCACGAGGACCTGTCCGAGGAACTGGAGAACGCCTTCGCGGTGGTGCTCGAGGACACGGCGCATTTCCCAAGCCTCGAACGGCCCGACCTGTTCGATCCGATCCTGTTCGAGTTCCTCGAAGCTGTGACTGGACAAGGCGAGGGTGACGGCGACGAGGCCGACGACTAGCCGCTACGCGGCGGCGATCCGCCCAAAGCTGCGCCTGAACGCGCTGGGGCTCACGCCAGTCTTGGCCCGAAAGTGATGTCTCAACGTCTCCTGGCTGCGGAAGCCGCTGGCCTCGGCGATGGCGTCGAGGCCGAAGTCGGTGGTCTCCAGCAGTTCCTTGGTGCGCTCGACGCGCTCGGTGATGAGCCAAGTCAACGGGCTGAGGCCGGTGGCTTCGTTGAAGTGTCGAATCAACGTGCGCTCGGAGAGCATTGCCAGCGCTGCCATCCGGGCGATGCTCCAGTCCTCGTCCAGCCGTCCGCGCAACGTATCGAGCAGCGGGCCGATGCGGCCCCGCCGTTCCTTGGCCACGGGGCGGGCGACGAACTGCGCCTGGCCGCCGTCGCGATGGGCGGGGAGGACGAGGCGCCGGGCCACGGTGTTGGCGATCTCGGCGCCAAAGTCCTGGCGAACGATGTGGAGGCAGAGGTCGATGCCGGCTGCCGAGCCGGCGGCGGTGAGGAGGTTTCCGTCCTCGGAGTAGAGGATGTCGGGCTCGACTTCGATCCCCGGAAACTCGGCGCGGAGCGTTTCGGCATAGCGCCAGTGCGTGGTGGCGCGGCGGCCGTCGAGCAGTCCGGCGCGGGCTGGGACGAATACGCCCGAGCAGAGGGTCGCGATGCGGGCGCCGCGAGCGTGGGCCGTCCGTAGTGCCTCGACCAGCGGTTCGGGCACCGGCATTTTCGCGCCGCGCCAACCGGGCACGACAATCAGCCCGGCATGCTGAAGCCGGCTCAAGTCGTGGCTGGCCGCGACGCTGATGCCGCCGCTGGCGCGATAGGGGCTCGGCTCGATGCCGACGATCTCGTGCGTGTACCAGTCGAGATGCGCGAACTCCGGTCGGGCGAGGCCGAACACTTCGACCGCGATGCCGAACTCGAACATGCAGAGTTGGTCGTAAGCGAGGATGGCGACGTGGCGGTTGGGCTTATCCATGATGGCGGTATCTTACCGCATATTGGCATTCCCGCCACTCACCAGTCACGCCGTTTTCCGGCAAGTTCACGCCATTCCAACGCCGAGGAGGCCCAAATGCCAAGCAATGTCGCCCTTGTCCCCGCCGCTGCCTCGCCGGAGGCGCTGCTGCACTTTTCCCGCCGGCTCAGCTTCGAGACCGACTGCTGGGACGTGCACGATGCGCTGAGCCGCGATGCGCAGGATTTCGTGCTGCTCGATGTGCGCAGCCCGGTTCTCTATGCGCAGGGGCACGTGCCCGGGGCGCTCAACCTGCCGCATGGCAAGATCACCGCGCGCCGGATGGCCGAATGGCCGGAGGGGACGCTGTTCGTCACCTATTGCGCCGGCCCGCACTGCAACGGCGCCAACAAGGGGGCGCTGCGGCTGGCCGAACTGGGCCGCCCGGTCAAGGAGATGATCGGCGGAGTGACCGGCTGGCTGGACGAAGGCTTCGTGCTCGCGAGCGGCGAAGCGGTCGGCAGCATCGCGATTGCCAGGCAGGCGGCGGAATAACGTCTCCCGTCGCGCAAATCCGCTTGCCAGCAAGGCGACTCCAGCCACAAGCTCCGCCCGAATTATTCTTGGGAAGGGCTCGCACATGAACAAAATTATCCTCGGCGCCATCGCCTCGGCGCTGGTGCTCACGACGCCGGTGATGGCCTGCGAAACGGTCACCAGCACGAAGGTGAAGGTCAGCGCCTGCATCGACACCACCGGCTGGGCGGTGCAGACGCCGGCCGGCGATCAGGAGTTCCTCTACTACTCCAGCGACGAGACCATTGGTTTCGCGGTCATCAACGAGACTGGCGCCTGGCCCGTCTCGCAGTTCCGCGAGGCCATCCTCACCAACGCGGCAGCGGCGGCGCTCGACGGCAAGCCGGAGAACGTCACCGTCGTCAGCGAGCGGCTGGAGAACATCGGCGGCAAAGCCTGGAACGTCATCGAATACCAGGTCAAGACGACCGATGCGGCGCTGCTGTTCCAGAATTTCTACTATGTGCAGCCGGGCTTCGGCTCGAGCCAGTTCGTATACTGGAGCGTGCCCGAAGGTGGCACCTCGGCGGCATTCCGCGCCGGGCAGATGCTGGCCACGGTCCAGTTCACCGAATAACTGGAAGGGGCGGCCCGSGGGCCGCCCCTCGACTTTCTACATGGCGAGCAGGCTATCGAAATGCTGGCCAAGCTGCGCCGTTGGGATGTTCGTCAGGTCCTTGGGCAGCTCGGCGACAACAGTGTCGCGGAGGCCTTTGCTGAGTGCGGGCCGCAGATCGCCAAGCGCGGTCGGCGCGGCGGCGATGATCAGCTGATCGAAGGAGTGCCGCTGGTATTTGCGCTCCAGTTCCTCGGCGACGTTTTCGACGAAGCGCCGCTCGCGCACGGCCACCGGATTGGATGAGTATTCCATGGCGCTGCGACCGCCGGCGCCCATCGATGAAATGCTCCGTCCAGGGCGGTCTGCCATGATCTCCCCGGCCTTCAGCGGTTCCTGTTCGAACATCAGATCGTCGATGGCTTTCAGTCCCTTGCCAGGTCCGCAATGCTCGAAGACCTTGGCCGTGGCCCCGTCGGCGATGAGGATCCAGGTGACCTTGGCTTTCATGGCGCTCTCCTTGTGATGGTACGAAGGACTAACGCAGGACGTGGCGATTGGTTTGATCACCATCAAGCCGTGTTGTGCCGCCAATCACAAACTCTGATTTGTCCGCCCTCGGGGCCGCTGCTAGAAGGCGGCTCTCACAGGGCCGCCTGAGGCTCGGAAGGACACGCGTTGGCGTCCGTCACCAGCTCCGAAACCCACCGTCCGGACAGCGGCCTCGCCGCTGGCGTCGCGACCTATGTGCTGTGGGGATTCCTGCCGCTGCTGTTCAACCTGCTGCATCACGTGGGGGCGGCGACCGTGGTTGCCGACCGGACGCTGTGGTCGCTGCTGGTGCTGGGCATCATCATGATGCTGGGCGGGCGCATGGTCGAGGTGCAGACGGCGCTGCGCGACCCGCGTACCGTGCGCTCGATGGTGATGGCGGCGCTGATCCTGGGCGGCAACTGGCTGATCTATGTGTTCGCGGTCGAGAGCGGGCAGGTGCTCGAGGCGAGCTTCGGGTACTTCATCCTGCCGCTGGTGAATGTGGCGACCGGTGTGTTGTTGCTCGGCGAGCGGCTCAACCGCTGGCAGATGGTTTCCATCGCTATTGCTGCGGTCGCCATCGCTATTCAGGCCGTCGCAATCGGCGGCATTCCCTATGTGGCGCTCAGCCTGGCGCTGACCTTCGCGGCCTATGGCTACCTGCGCAAGACTGCCAAGGTGAGTTCCGCGCCAGGCCTGTTCGTTGAAACCCTGGTGCTGGCGCCGATCGCCATCGCCTATCTCGGCTACACATTCGTCCGCGATGGCGGCATCGGCTGGCACGGCGATCCGTATTCGCTGATCCTCCTGGCGCTGACCGGGCCGGCCACGGCGTTGCCGTTGCTGCTCTTTGCCTTCGCGGTGCAGCGGCTGAAGATGACGACCGTCGGCATGCTACAGTACATCGCGCCGTCGATCACATTCCTCCTCGCCATCACGTTGTTCGGCGAGCACCTCAACGCGGTGCGACTCGTCAGCTTCGGGCTGATCTGGGTGTCGCTGGTGGTCTATACGCTCGACTCGGTGGTGCGCCGGCGACGGCGCGTGGCGGCATGAGCGAGCCGCTTCCGGCGCTGACCCTCACCGGCCTGGTCGACGGTACGTTCGTCGTCGAGAGCGAGGCGGTCGAGTCGACGGCGCATCCCGAACTGACCCTCACCTATGAGGGTGTCGTCGGGGACCGGCACCAGGGAGCGGTGCGACTGAGCGGTGCCCGCGAGCCTTGGTATCCCCGCCGCACGCCGATGCGCAACGAGCGGCAGATCTCGATCCTCAGCGCCGAGGAACTGGCGGAGGTAGCCACGTCTCTCGGCCTGCCTCACATCCTCGGTGAATGGGTCGGCGCCAACCTGATCCTCTCCGGCATCCCGCATCTGACGCAACTGCCGCCGCGCAGCCTGATGATGTTCCCGTCCGGCGCCGCCATCCGCATCGATGGCGACAACGACCCCTGCCGCAAGACCGGCAAGACGATCGCCGCGCATATCGAGGGCAGGGCCGATATCGAGTTCGGTTTCGTCAAGGCAGCGATGGGCAAGCGCGGCCTCGTCGGCTGGGTGGAGCGCGAAGGCGTGATCCGGCAGGCTGATGCTGTGAAGGTCCGCACCTGGCGGCAGTCGCCTTACCCGATCGAGGGCTGAACGACCGCCGGACGCGCCTGCCTGATCGTCTCGGCAACCTGCTCGAACACCGCGCCGAACGGCGTCGCCTCGCGCCACACCAGAGACAACAGCCGCCGCGCGCCCGGCGATTCCAGGCGGTGGATGTGGATGCGGTCGCCCGTCGCCTCTTTCTTCAGCGCAATCTCCGGCAACAGGGTGATGCCCTGACCGTTGGCGACGAACTCGACGATGGTCGAGAGCGACGTGGCGGCAAAGGTGCGCCGCGCCGCATCGGGGTCGAGTGAGCAGGCGGCAATGGCTTGTTCACGGAAGCAATGACCCTCGTCGAGCAGCAGCACCCGATCGCCGTCGATGTCGGCCAGCGCAACTGGGTCGACGGTATTGTCGCCGGCACCAGTGGCCAGCACGAACTCATCGGCGAATAGCGGCGCCGCGGTGAGCCGCGGCCCGCCGGCCCTGGGCTCGCTGGCGATCAGCGCCAGGTCGAGGCTGCCGTCGGCGAGGCTGTCGATCAGCGCGTCGGTGCGGCTCTCTGAAACGGTGAAGCTCAGCTCCGGCAGGTCGCGCTGCAGGGCAGGGAACACGTGTGGCAGCAGGTAGGGAGCCACCGTCGGGATCACCCCCAGCCGCAGCGGTCGCGCCGGGTTACCGCGCTGACCGGCGACGAACGACATCAACCCCTCGGTTTGCTCGAGAATCGGCCGCGCCCGCTCTACGAACTCGCGGCCCAGTGGCGTGAGCCGCACGGATTTGCCGAGCCGATCGAACAATGGGGCGCCGCACAGTTCCTCGAGCTGCCGGATCTGCTGGCTGAGGCCGGGCTGGGTGACGTGGCAACGCTCGGCGGCCCGGCCGAAATGCCCGGTTTCCGCCAGCGCGACGGCATACTGCATCTGTCTCAGGGTGACGATCATAAGGACACGTTATCACGATGAGTAGTGCAATCAATTGGCCTTATGCACCTCGCTTGGTCCACAATACAAGTGTTCCAGTGTGTGACTCGCGACCGTCGCGCCGAAGCGCGCGAATGGTCACTGCGGCGTCACCCGGAAACCCTATCGAAGACCGCAAATGGATATCGCCTCGGGCGAACGGAGACTGACATGGACGCATCGAATGAAGGCAATAGCGGCGAGTGCCCGGTCCCCCATGGTGGCGGCGGTCGCAAAGGCCGGGGCCACTCCAACCGCGATTGGTGGCCCACGCAACTCGATGTCCAGGTGCTGCACAAGAACTCCGGCCTCGCCGATCCGCTGGGGCGGGATTTCGACTACGCCGAGGCGTTCAAGACACTCGATCTCGCCGCGCTGAAGGCCGACCTCACCGCCCTGATGACCGACTCGCAGGACTGGTGGCCGGCCGATTTCGGCCACTACGGTGGCCTCTTTATTCGGATGGCCTGGCACAGCGCCGGCACCTATCGCATCACCGATGGCCGCGGCGGCGCCGGGCAGGGGCAGCAGCGCTTCGCCCCGCTCAACAGCTGGCCCGACAATGCCAATCTCGACAAGGCCCGGCGCCTGCTCTGGCCGCTGAAGCAGAAGTACGGCAACGCCATTTCGTGGGCCGACCTGCTGATCCTCACCGGCAACGTCGCCCTCGAATCGATGGGCTTCAAGACCTTCGGCTTCGCTGGCGGCCGCGCCGATGTGTGGGAGCCCGAGGAGCTGTTCTGGGGGCCGGAAGGCACCTGGCTCGGCGACGAGCGCTATTCGGGCGAGCGCGAGCTGGCCGAGCCGCTGGGCGCGGTGCAGATGGGCCTCATTTACGTCAATCCGGAAGGCCCGAACGGCAACCCGGATCCGCTGAAGGCAGCGCGTGACATCCGCGAAACCTTCGCCCGCATGGCGATGAACGACGAGGAAACCGTCGCGCTGATCGCCGGCGGCCACTCCTTCGGCAAGACCCACGGCGCAGGTGATCCGTCGCTCGTCGGGCCGGAGCCGGAAGCCGGTGCGCTCGAAGACCAGGGTCTCGGCTGGAAGGGCGGCCACGGCATCGGCCATTCCGGCGACACCATCACCTCCGGCCTCGAAGTCATCTGGACCCAGACGCCCACCCGCTGGTCGAACTACTTCTTCGAAAACCTCTTCGCCTTCGAGTGGGAGCTGACCACCAGCCCCGCCGGTGCCAAGCAGTGGACCGCCAAGGGCGCCGAGGCCTCGATCCCCGAAGCCTTCGGCACCGGCAAGCGCGTCCCCACCATGCTCACCACCGACCTCGCGTTGCGCGTCGATCCGGCCTACGAGCAGATATCGCGCCGCTTCCTCGAGCATCCTGAGCAGTTCGCCGATGCCTTCGCGCGCGCCTGGTTCAAGCTCACCCACCGCGACATGGGTCCGAAGGTCCGCTATCTCGGCCCCGAGGTTCCGGCCGAGGACCTGATCTGGCAAGACGTCATCCCCGCCGTCGACCACCCACTGGTCACGGACGCTGATATCGCCAGGATCAAGTCCGAGATTCTGAACACCAACCTCTCGGTCGCGGAGCTGGTTGGTACTGCCTGGGCTTCAGCCTCGACCTTCCGTGGCTCCGACAAGCGCGGCGGGGCCAACGGCGCCCGCATTCGCCTCGCTCCGCAGAAGGACTGGGCCGTCAACCAGCCCGAGCGGCTCGACAAGGTGCTGAGCGTACTGGAGGATATCCAGCACGAGGTAGAACTGGCCGGCAAGCGCATCTCCCTCGCCGACCTGATCGTGCTGGCGGGCAGCGCCGGCATCGAAAAGGCGGCGGCGGACGCTGGCAACCCCGTCACCGTGCCGTTCACCCCCGGCCGCATGGACGCCTCGCAGGAGCAGACCGACGTCCTCTCCTTCCGCGCCCTCGAGCCTCGCGCCGATGCTTTCCGCAACTACCTCAGCGGCCGCCAGTTCATGCAGCCCGAGGAAGCCATGGTCGACAAGGCCCAGCTCCTCCGCCTCACCGCGCCGGAACTGACGGTGCTGCTCGGTGGCCTCCGCGTCCTCGGCATCGGTGCGGACAAGCACGGCGTGCTCACCACCCGCCCGGGCCAGTTGACCAACGACTTCTTCGTCAACCTGCTGTCCATGGCGACCGAGTGGAAGCCTGCCGACCAGACGCACAATGTCTATGCCGGCCATGACCGCAAGACCGGTGAAGTGCGCTGGACCGCCACCCGCGTCGACCTGATCTTCGGCGCGCACTCGCAGCTGCGCGCCCTGGCCGAGGTCTACGCCCAGTCGGATGCGACCGAGAAGTTTGCCAAGGACTTCGTCGCCGCCTGGGTCAAGGTAATGAACGCCGACCGGTTCGACCTCGCTTAACTCGATTTTTCAGTCAGCGCCTTCTCCCCTTGTGGGAGAAGGTGCCCGAAGGGCGGATGAGGGGTCTCTCTCCGCGAACTCAGTCGCCCTTCGCTTCGCTCCGGTCGCGCGACACTTCGTGTCACGGGACCCCTCATCCGGCGCTTTGCGCCACCTTCTCCCACACGGGGAGAAGGCAGGCCGGTGGGGATGGTTAGCGTTCGAAGACCAAACTCCGCGCAATTTGAATCAAATTTCCGCCCTTACCTTCAGTGCGCGCACTTAACTGCCGGGCCAATCTGCCCTCCATACGGCAGAAGCCGGAGGGAAGTGACATGACTGAGATGGAAGAGGGCACCACACGCGCCTTCTCGACGTTCAGGGTCCTGAACGGTGACTCCAATATCGTGGAACGCGACCAGCTGTTCCGCAACATGGCCCAGCTCTACTCCTACGTGTCGGATCGCTGCGATGACGAGCAGGTCGCGCAGTACGACGAGGTGTTGTGCCAGCTGGCTGAACTGGTTGAATCCGAGGCGCGGGCCTATGTGGCCAAGCTCCTCGCGCCGCTCGACCGCGCGCCGGGCAACGTGGTGGTCAAGCTCGCCAATGACGAGATCGAGGTGGCGCAGCCGCTGCTCGAATTCTCGAACGTGTTGAGCGACGACGACCTGATCGAGATCATCGCCAACCAGTCCGAGGAGCACCGCGTGGCCATTGCCGGCCGCACGCAGGTTCCCGAGAGGGTCGGCGAAGCCATCGTCGAGCACGGCGAGACCGCCTCGGTGATCAAGCTGGTGCGCAACACCAATGCCGAGATCGGCCAGCAGGCGCTCGAGCGTCTCGCCGAACGCGCCGCATCGGATGCCGCCATCGCGGCCGACCTGCGCGGTCGCGAAGATCTCGACTGGAAGAGCCTCGGCGGCAAGATCGAGGCGGTCGGCGATCGGGTCCGCGAGACCATGTCGCGCATCGATCCGCGGGTTGATCCGGTCACTGTCGGCAAGGTGCAGGCTGTGGTCTACAACCGCATGCGCAACCGCGCCGGCTTCTCCAGCCAGGAGTGGAAGGTCGCTTATAACCAGGTGAAGGCGCTCTCGGACCGCAAGCAGCTCGATGAGCGCGCGCTGATCCGCTTCGCCCGCTTCGGCTACGGCCACCACACCGCCGCCGCGCTCACCATGCTGCTGCGCGTCGGCCCGGAAGTTTTCGTCAAGTGGCTCGCCATGCAGGACTATGTGGCGATCACCGTGGCGCTTCGTGCCCTGGGCATCCAGCCCGACCTGTTCGAGGCGATGATCGCCTCGATGCCCTGGCGGGATCTGCCGAGCCAGGCCGACCTGCAGAACGTCCGGAGGCGCTTCGAAGCGCTCAGCAAGGACGAAGCGGTCGGCATCTTCGAGCTCTGGCGCACCCACGCCTTCCGCCGCCGCCTGCCCAACGAGGACGTCGTCGGCGCCGCCTGATACCTACACTCTGTCCAACTCTTCAACGGCGGTCCGCAAGGGCCGCCGTTTTTCGCTGGGAACGACCCTCTAGACCAAGCCGCGCAACGCATATAAAGATATCTTTATATCTCGTGAGGCCCAATGAACGACACGGCGGACTTGGTGGGGGTGCTGCGCGCGGCGGGGGAAACGACCCGGCTGCGGCTGTTGGCATTGCTCGCCGATGGTGAGCAATCGGTCAAGGACCTCACCGAGATCCTCGGCCAGAGCCAGCCGCGGGTTTCGCGTCACCTGAAGCTTCTGGCCGACGCCGGGTTGATCACCCGCAATGCCGAAGGCGCTTGGGCCTATTACGGGCTCGCGCCGGAAGGGCCGGGCGGCGATCTGGCGCGCTGGCTGATCGGCCGGCTTTCGCCCGAGGATGCCGATCGGCTGCGTGACCGCCAGCGCCTCGAGTCCGTTCGGCTCAACCAGGCCGAGCAAGCCGCGGCCTATTTCGCCAAGGTTGCCGACAGCTGGGATCTGCTGCGCTCGCTGCATGTGCCCGAGGAGGCGGTGGAGGCCGCCATCGTTCAGGCGATGCAGGGCAGGGTGGTCGACACCCTCATCGATCTGGGCACAGGCACCGGCCGGATGCTCGAACTGCTGGCGGGCCACTACCGCCGCGGCATCGGCATCGATGCGAGTCGCGAGATGATTGCCGTTGCCCGGGCCAAGCTCGCTCAGTGCTCGATCGGCCATGCGCAGGTGCGGCTCGGCGATATCGCCGATCTCGATGCCAGCGCTGGCCGCGCCGACGTCATCGTCATCCACCAGGTGCTGCACTATTTCGACGATCCGGGCCGGGTGCTGGCGCAGGCGCGCCGCGCCCTGAAACCGGGCGGCGAGATGCTGATCGTCGATTTCGCCCCGCACGGGCTCGAGTTCCTCCGCACCCACCACGCGCATCGCCGCCTCGGTCTCAGCGAGGCACAGATGGCCGGCTGGGCGCGCGCCACCGATCTGGCGGTCAGCGAGCTCAAATCCTTCCCACCCACCAATCCGACCGAAGGCCTTACCGTGTGCCTCTGGCGGCTCACCGACGAGACGGACAAGCCCATATGAGTACCGACTATACCGACCGCCCGAGCCGCATGCGCCCGGACGTGCGGCCGAAATTCCAGGTCTCGTTCGAGTTCTTCCCGCCCAAGACCGACGTCATGGAAGAGCGGTTCTGGGATTCGATCCACAAGCTTGCGCCGCTGCATCCGCGGTTCGTCTCCGTCACCTATGGCGCCGGCGGCTCGACGCGAGAGCGCACGCTTCGCATGGTCAGCCGGGTGAAGGCCGAGACCGGCGTCGATGCCGCGGCGCACTTGACCTGCGTCGCCGCGACGCGTGACGAGGTGGATGCTGTGGTACGTGGCTACCAGGAAGCGGGGATCACCCGCATCGTGGCGCTGCGCGGCGATCCGGCCGAGGGCATCGGCCAGCCGTTCACCCCGCATCCCGACGGGTATAAGAACGCCGCCGACCTCGTCGCCGGCATTCGCAAGATCGGCGATTTCGACATCTCCGTCGCGGCCTACCCGGAAAAGCACCCGCAAAGCCCGGACTGGGACACCGACATCGACAACCTGAAGCGCAAGCTCGATGCCGGGGCGACCCGTGCCATCACCCAGATGTTCTTCGACAACGACGACTACTTCCGCTTCGTCGAGCGGGCGCGCGCCGCCGGCATCACCGCGCCGATCGTGCCAGGCATCCAGCCGATCCACTCGTTCAAGCAGATCTCGGGCTTCGCGGCGCGCTGCGGCGCGTCGATTCCCGGGTGGGTCGCCGAACGCTTCGAGGGGCTGGAGGAGGATCCCGAGACCCATGCGCTGGTTGCATCAGCGGTCGCCGCCGAGCAGGTCTTGGAACTGGTCGACAATGGGATTACCGAGTTCCACTTCTATACCCTCAACCGCTCCAACCTGGTGCTGGCACTGGCACGGCTGCTGGGGGCGCGACCCGACTGAGCCAGGGGGCGCTGACGACGTGTTCAGCGTCCGTTCAGGTCCGTTCAGGCAGCGTTCATCCTGGGGCACTGCCCCGGCCATCCACAAAATGGCCACGTTAATTGGCTTCCGTCGGGCTTGGGGACGGGGGCAAGTTTGAAGGACAGCAGCCAATGAAACTCGATGGCAAGGTGAAGGGCGGACTGGCTTGGGCCGGTCTAGTCGTCATCCTCGCGGTGCCTGCCGCGAACATGGTCGTCGGCAACCCGACCAGCACCACGGCGACTGCCGTGACCGCTGCAGATGCCACCGCGACCAAGCCAGCCCTGAAGCTTCCGGCAGCCAAGCCCGCGGCGACTGATCCGATCGAGACCGCCAGCGTCACGACCGAGGATCCGGTCGACAAGCTGCTGGCGAAGGGCAAGAAGCTGCCCTCATACATTTCGGACGGCGACAATGCCGCCGTGACGCCTGCGCCGCAGAAGCCCGTCACGCTGAAGCCGGTCTCGCCGACGACCCCGATCAAGGCGCCGACCGAGGTCGCGACCGTAGCGCCCGCCGAAGCCAACCCGCCGATGCCGCTGCCGCGCAGCGCCCGGCCCAAGGCGACCGAGGTAGCGTCGCTGCCGGCTGCAGAAAAGCCGCTGATTCTCGACGAGAACAAGGTGAAGCAGCAGGAGAACGCCGCTGTCGAGCCGTTCCCGCTCAGCGACGACGAGGTCGTGACAGGCGATCAGCTCGAGGAATGGGATTCGGGCTCGCTCGCCGACTATCTCGAGCGCAAGGGCCTGTTGTCGCAGACCTCGGATGACTACGATCCGGATGGGTTCTACCTCGATGAGGGCCCCAACAAAAAGAAGAAGCAGCTGCCGGACGACGAGTTCTTCTTCTTCTGAAACCTGCGGCCGCCTCACAAGGCGGCCGAAACGTCCATGGGGGCCCGACGATGCAATCCGCCGCATGTCTCACGGCTATTATTTTCCCGTTCGGCCGCTATTGTGCGCCGAGATCGGAGAGGCATATGTCGGTCTGGCAGCGTCTTAGCGCCTTCGTAGGGTCGGCTTCGGAGCGGACCGGCATCGTCGGCTCATTCATCAACGCGCTCGATCCCGACACCTGGCTGCCGGGCGGGCGCGACGCCGCGTTCACGCTGGCGCTGATCGCGCTCTCGGCCAAGATGGCGGTGTCGGATGGCGTGGTGACGGCCTCGGAACTGCGCGCGTTCCAGCGCACCGTCGAGATTCCGTCAGGCATCGAGCAGCAGGTCGACAAGCTCTTCAAGCTCGCCCAGCAGGACGTCGCCGGCTACGAGGCCTATGCCAGGAAGGTCCGCCGCTTCTTCATCGACAGTCCTGACACGCTCGAGCATGTGCTCGACAGCCTGTTCTTCATCGCCTCGGCCGACGGGCTGATCCACGAGGCCGAGCTCGATTACCTGAAGAATGTCAGCGACATCTTCGGCTTCGACGATGCGCGCTTCGAGCAGCTGACCTCGCAGCACGTGCTGTTCGATCGCGGCGCCGACCCCTATGTCGTCCTCGGTCTCGCGCCGAGCGCCGAGCGGGACGAGGTGAAGCGGGTCTATCGACTCCTCGTCGCGGAACATCATCCCGATCGGCTGATCGCCAAGGGCGTGCCCGAGGAAATGATCGACATGGCGACCGCCCGCATGGCGGCGATCAACAACGCCTACAACCAGATCATGAAGCGCGCCGCCTGACTGCGCGCTTGACGGGGCCTTGCCCCACCCCCCATATGCGCCTCGCCAGTTGACCGGGTGGCCGCTCCTGTTTCCGTGGGAGAGGAAAGTCCGGGCTCCATCGAAATACGGTGACGGCTAACGGCCGCCGGGGGCGACCCCAGGGAAAGTGCCACAGAAAGCAAACCGCCCACGCCTCGGCATGGGTAAGGATGAAAGGGTGCGGTAAGAGCGCACCGCGGACCTGGCAACAGGGACGGCACGGCAAACCCCACCGGGAGCAAGACCAAATAGGGATGACGCGGGGTTCGCCCCAGCCGGTTTTCGAGGCCTGTCATCCGGGTTGGTTGCATAAGGCCGGCAGTAATGCCGGTCAAAGATGAATGGTCACCACGTCAGCGCCGTGAGGCGCCGGCCCTACAGAACCCGGCTTATAGGTCAACTGGCACTTGCCCTTCTCCATGGCGCTGATCCGACCGGGAGTCCGCTATTTGCGACGTGATGTATGAAAAACTTGACACAATGTCAGGTTCGCATTACATAGGCATCACCGTTGTAACGAGCCGGAGGCCGAGATGAGCTACAAGGAATGGGAAGCCGTGGTGAATATCCTCGGGGCCGTCGTTATCGGCGCCTGGGTGATCTTCGAGGCGGTGACCGACCCCGCCACATCGATCGCCGAGGTGGCCGCCCGGTTGCTCTGGGCTATCCTGTTTGTGGTGCTGTTCAACATCGCGGCGATGATCCTCATGACCATCCTTGTCTCCATCGCCCGGCGGGAGGAGTTCAAGGACGAGCGGGCGGATGAGCGGGACAAAGCAGTCGGCCTGAAGGGCATGCGGAACGCGTACGTTGTCGCTTCGGCCATCGGGGCCCTGAGCCTGTTTCCGCTGGCTTGGGGCTATGAACCGGCCGTCGCGGTTTATGTCCTGTTCGTCGGTTTGATGCTGGCGGGCGTGGTCGATGCCGCTTCCCGGCTCGTCTACTACCGGATCGGCTGACGCCATGGGCAAGGGACAGCCCCAGATCGCCAACACCATCCGCGCGCTGCGCTTCAACGCTGGCGAGATGACCCAGGCTGCATTGGCGGAGAAGGTCGGCGTCACCCGCCAGACCATCGTCGCGATCGAGCAGGGGCGCTATTCGCCGTCGCTCGAAGTGGCCTTCCGCATCGCCCGGGCCTTTGGCGCGCCGCTTGAGCAGGTGTTCCAGTACGAGGGCGGCGACAACTAGCCGCCGCGGCGGCGGATAAGCTCAACAGAATCTTAATCCGAACTCGGCAAAGTGCGCCGATACCCCTTTGGGTTTATTGTGCGTGCCGGCTTTGCCGGAGTGGAGTTCGGGCGGAAGATGAGCAAGCCGAAGGGCAGCGAGCAGCAGGCGCCGCATGTGCCGGTGCTGCTGGCCGAGGTGCTCGAAGCGCTGCAGCCGCTGGAGGGTGCCCGCATCCTCGACGGCACGTTCGGAGCAGGGGGTTATTCCCGCGCCCTGCTCGAAGCCGGCGCCTCTGTCGTCGCACTCGATCGTGATCCCTCTGTGCTCCCGCATGTCGAGGCGCTCAACGCCGATTTCCCGAGTCGATTCAAGTTCATCGCCGGCACGTTTTCCAATCTGGATGAACTGGCCGGCGGCCCAGTGGACGGTGTGGTGCTCGATATCGGCGTCTCGTCGATGCAGCTCGATCAGGCCGAGCGCGGCTTCTCGTTCATGCAGGAAGGCCCGCTCGATATGCGGATGTCCTCCGATGGAGAGTCCGCCGCCGATCTGGTGAATACCCTCGAAGAGGCCGACCTCGCCAACCTGCTGTTTGCCTTCGGCGAGGAGCGCAAGTCGCGCCGCATCGCCAGTGCCGTTGTTGCCGCGCGCGCCACCGCGCCGATTTCGACCACGACGCAGCTCGCCCGGCTCATCGAAAAGACCATCGGCCGCAAGCCCGGCGACGCGCATCCCGCCACTCGCAGTTTCCAGGCGCTCCGCATCGCGGTGAACGGCGAGTTCGACCAGCTCGTCGAGGGCCTGTTCGCCAGCGAGCGGCTGCTGACGGAAGGCGGCCGGCTTGCCGTCGTCACCTTCCATTCGCTGGAAGATCGCATCGTCAAGCGCTTCTTCGATCCCGAGAAGGGCGCGCCGACACAGTCGCGGCACTTGCCGCAGGTGGTGCTCGAGGCGCCGCGCTGGGCACGGGCCGGCAAGGCGCAGAAGGCGTCTTCCGCCGAGATCGCCCGTAACCCCCGCTCTCGCTCGGCAACGCTGCGCTCGGGCAGCCGTACTGCTGCGCCGGCGCGGACGGTGAGCTACGCCGGGCTAGGCGTGCCGATGTCTCGAGGTGCCGCATGATCAAGATGCTCAACGCGGTGATGGTCTGCACCAGCCTTGTGGGGCTGGTCGGGGTCTACGCGCTGAAATATTCCGTCGAGGACATCGCCAGCGCCAAGGTTGCGCTGGAGCGCAAGATCGAGCGCCAGGAGGGCGATCTCAGTCTGCTGAACGCCGATTGGTCCTACCTGAACCAGCCGGCGCACGTCGCTCCGATCGTCGCCCGCCACCAGGAAGCGCTGGCGCTGATCCCGACCAATCAGGAACAGTTCGGCCGGATGGACAATCTGCCGATGCGGCCCGCCGCTCCCGACACGCAAGCGCTCGATGCGCTGCTCTCCTCACTCGACGCGGGCATCGACCCGATCGAACAGCTGATCGAGGCCAACTAGATGGCGATCATCACCGAAGGCGCCGAGACCATCTCGCTCGACGGCGGGCGGAAGGCACGCGGCAATCTCACCAAGGCTCGCATCCGCTGGGTCATCGTGGCGCTGGTGCTGGTCTTCGGCACGGTCGGCGGCCGACTGATCCAGCTTGGCGCCACCGTCACCGACTCGACCATCGAAGGCGTTGCCCGCGATGTCATCACTGCCAGCCGCCCGGCCATCCTCGACCGCAATGGCCTGGAGATGGCCGTCGATATCCGTGTGCCGTCGCTGTTTGCCGAGCCGCGCCGCATCATCGACGTCGAAGAGGCGGTGCAGAAGCTGCGCACCGTACTCCCCGACCTCAACGAGGACTGGCTGCGCAAGCGCCTCACCGGCGACAAGGGGTTCGTCTGGGTGAAGCGCGAGCTCACTCCGGCGATCGAAGAGAAGATCTTCCAGCTCGGCATCCCGGGCATTGAGTTCGTCACCGAGAGCAAGCGCTTCTACCCGTCGGGGCAGGAGGCGTCGCACATCCTGGGTGCCGTCAACATCGACAACCAGGGCACCATGGGCATCGAAAAGCACATGGACGACGACAGCCTCGCAATGCTGCAGTCGATCGGCCTCGCCCGCGGCAACGAGCTGGCGCCGGTGAACCTCTCGATCGACCTGCGCGTTCAGCACGTGATGTACGAGCAGCTGCAGGATGCGCTGGTCCGCTACAAGGCCGTCGCCGCGGCGGGTGTGATGCTGGACGTCAAAACCGGCGAGGTCGTCGCACTGGCGTCGCTGCCGGATTTCGACCCGAACAATCCGTCGACCCTGTTCCAGGACTATAACGGGGTCAAGAACGACCGCTTCAACCGCATCACCTCCGGCATCTACGAACTCGGCTCGACCTTCAAGACCATCACCCTGGCTGGCGCCCTCGACAGCGGCAAGGTGAAGATCACCGACCAGTTCGATGCTCGCTTCGGCGTGCGCTTCGGTCGCTTCACCATCGACGATTTCCACGGCAAGCACCGGATCCTGACGCTGCCGGAAGTCTACAAATACTCGTCCAACATCGGCACCATCAAGATCATGCAGCAGCTGGGCAAGGATGATTTCCGTGCCTTCCTGAGCAAGATCGGCATGGATAAGCCGGTGCCGTTCGAGCTGCCGGAAATGCGCAAGCCCAAGGTGCCGGAGAAGTTCTCCGAGATCGTCGCCGCAACCTCGAGCTTCGGCCACGGCCTGTCCGTGTCGCCGCTGCACATGGCGCGCGCGGTCGCCGCTTTCGTGAACGACGGCAACATGGTGCCGCCAACGATCTACAAGCGCACCGAGGCAGAGGCCCGCCAGCTCTACGAGCGCGTGATTTCGCCCCATACCAGCGCCGAGGTCCGCTACCTGATGCGCCTCAACGCCATCGGCGCGGGCGGCTCGGGCTCGCGCATGAACAAGATTGCCAACGGCTATCGTGTCGGCGGCAAGACGGGTACCGCCGAAAAGGTGGTCAACGGCCGCTACACCTCCAACGTCAACTTCAACGCCTTCGCCTCGGCCTTTCCCCTCGACAACCCGCGCTATGCGATGGTGATCGTGGTCGATGAGCCGCACGCGGAAAACGCCCAGAGCGGCGTCACCGCAGGCTGGAATGCTGGTGAAGTCACCGGCCGCATTGTACAGCGGGCTGCACCGATGCTTGGAATCAGCCCAGACTTCAGCGAAATGTTGGATACGAACCTTGTCCCAGTCGAACTTCGCTGAAGTCCTAGAAGAAGGCGTGGACGTGCCCTTCGCGCTCGCAGACCTGCTCAAGGGGGCCGGTGCCCCCTCTATTCCGCCGCTTGAAGTTGAAGGCATCAACGCCGACAGCCGGGCGATCGTCCCGGGCGAGGCGTTCTTCGCGCTGCCCGGAACACGCGTACATGGCGATGGCTTTGCGGCGCAGGCCGTGGGGCGGGGCGCCAGCGTGATGATCAGTGACCGGCAGCCGGATGCCGATCCCGGTATCCCCGTTGTGCTGGTCGACGATGTGCGCGCCGCCTACGCCCAGGCCGCCGCGCGACAGTTCGCGCCGCAACCGGAAATCTCGGTTGCTGTTACCGGCACCAACGGTAAATCCTCGATCGTCTCGTTCGTGCGCCAGATCTGGACGGCCTGCGGCATCGAGGCGGCCAGCCTCGGCACGGTCGGCGTCGAGACCAAGGCCGGCATCCGGCCGCGCGAACTCACCACCTCGGACCCGCTGTCGCTGCATCGGGATCTCGGCGAGCTGCGCGCCGAAGGTATTGGCCACGTCGCCATGGAGGCCTCCAGCCAGGGCCTCGACCAGCGGCGCGTCGACGGCATCCGTTTCAACGCGGTAGCCTTCACCAATCTCAGCCGCGACCATCTCGACTATCACCGCGACATGGACACCTACCGTGACGCCAAGCTCCGCCTGTTCACCGACCTGATCGCCGAAGGCGGCGCGGCGGTGGTCAACGTCGACGACCCCGAGCACACGCCGTTCCTGTTCGCCGCGCTCGATCGCGGGGCCACGCTGATGACCGTCGGCAAGGAAGGCGCGTTCCTCGAGATCACGGAGATCAAGAACGAGGGCTATGGCCAGCGCGTCATCGGCCGCATGGTCGGCGAGCCGGTGAGCTTCTATCTGCCGCTGACCGGCGCGTTCCAGGTCAACAACGCCGCCGTAGCGCTCGCACTCGCCATCGCCACCGGTGCGCCGGCCGATCGGGCGGTGAAAGCGCTGGAAAGCCTCAAGGGCGCCAAGGGCCGGCTGGAACTCGTCGCCGAGCATAACGGCGCCGCCATCTTCGTCGACTATTCGCACAAGCCCGTGGCGCTGGAGACGGCGTTGGAGTCACTCCGCCCATATGCCAAGTCGAAGCTCCGCCTCGTCTTTGGGGCCGGCGGTGACCGCGACAAGGGTAAGCGCCCGATCATGGGCGACGTCGCCCACCGCCTCGCCGACGACGTGATCATCACCGACGACAACCCGCGCACCGAGGACGCGGCTACCGTCCGCTCCGAGATACTGGCGGCGGCGCCCAATGCCCTCGAGGTCGGCGATCGCCGCCGGGCCATCGAGACTGCCATTGGCCGTCTGCAGCCCGGCGACGTGCTGCTGATTGCCGGCAAGGGCCATGAGGACTATCAGATCATCGGCACCACCAAGCACCATTTCTCCGACCACGAAGTGGTGCTGGAGACGCTGAAAGGACTCTAGCGCCGATGCGACCGCTCTGGACCGTCGCCGAGGTCGTCAAAGCCACCGGCGGCCGGCCCGAGGGCCTGTCGGACGGCCCGATCTCCTCGATCTCCATCGATTCCCGCGAAATCGCCCCGGAAGCGCTGTTCGTCGCGATCCGCGGCGATACCCATGACGGGCACGATTTCGTCGGCAAGGCGCTGGAAGCCGGCGCCACCGCGGCGCTGGTCTCCGAAGCCTACCACGCCGCTCACGGCGGCAAGAATCTGATCGTCGTGCTCGATACGCTGAAGGCGCTGGAGCAACTCGGCATCGCCGCGCGCGCCCGCAACCGTGGCCAGATCATCGCCGTCACCGGCAGCGCCGGCAAGACCACCACCAAGGAAGCGATCCGCACCGTACTCGCCGCCTCGGGCGAGACGCACTACTCGATCAAGAGCTTTAACAACCACTGGGGCGTGCCGCTGATGCTGGCGCGCATGCCGCGCGAGGCGCAGTTCGGCGTGTTCGAGATCGGCATGAATCACCCGGGCGAGATCACGCCGCTGGTGAAGCTGGTTCGCCCGCACATCGCGGTAATCACCACCGTCGCCGCCGCGCATCTCGAGTTCTTCAACTCCGTTGGAGATATCGCCGTCGCCAAGGCGGAGATCTTCCTGGGGCTCGAGCCGGGGGGCACCGCAGTGCTCAACGCCGACCATGAGCACCTCCATATCCTCTTCGCCCATGCCCGGGCGGCCGGCGTGTCACGGATCGTCACCTATGGCTTCGACGACAGCGCCGATTGGCATATCGGCCGGGTCGATAGCAGCGCCAGCGCGACGCTTGCGGAAGTGGACCATGCGGGCGAACGCTTCAATCTGCACCTCCAGGTGCCCGGTCGCCACATGGTGGCCAACGCGGTCGCGGCGCTCGCCGTGGCGCACCTCTCGGGCGAGGGGACGCGCAAGGCGATCGCAGCCCTGGCCAAATTCGGCGCGCCGGAGGGCAGGGGCCTCACGCTTCGCCTGGGGCCCGATGCCAAGCCGTTGCTGCTCGTCGACGAGAGCTACAACGCCAACGTCGCCTCGATGACTGCAGCCATGGAACTCTACGCCGGTGTCAGGGCGCCTGATGGCCGGAAGGTCCTGGTTCTCGGCGACATGCTGGAGATGGGCCCGCAGGGCCCGCAACTCCACGCCGGCCTCGCTAACGCCGTGCTAAAGACCGGCGCCAGGCAGATTTTCCTCGTCGGCTCGGCGATGCGCGCACTCGCCGATGAGTTGCGCCATCGCGCCGAGAGCGACCGCGATATCCCCGGTGTGACGCATATGCCAACCGCGGAGGAGATCACCGATACCGTTCTCTCCGCGCTTGCCTATGGCGACGCAGTTATGGTCAAAGGGTCGAAAGGCGTCCGGCTTGCACCGTTGGTGCAGAAGATCCGCGAGCGCTTCCAGAACGCCTAGGCGACGGGTGGGACACCGACAGGATGCTGTATTTCCTCGGGCAGTTGGGCGATAGCCTCGCCGCCTTCAATGTGTTCCGTTACATCACTTTCAGGACGGCGGGCGCGGTGATGACCGCGCTGTTCTTCGTGTTCCTGTTCGGCCCCGGCATGATTTCGGCGTTGCGCATCCGCCAGGGCAAGGGCCAGCCGATCCGCGAGGACGGCCCCGCCGGTCACCTGCTGACCAAGAAGGGCACGCCCACGATGGGCGGATTGATGATCCTGTCGGCGACAGTGATCTCGATCTTGCTCTGGTCGAACCTCTCCAACGGCTATGTCTGGGTGGTGCTCGGCGTCACGGTTTCGTTCGGCGCCATCGGCCTTTACGACGATTACCTCAAGGTAAAGCGCATGTCGCATGCCGGCTTCTCCGGCCGGCAGCGGCTGATCCTCGAAGCCATCATCGGCGCCGTGGCCTGCTACTTCATCTCCGTTCTCGGCGATCCCGCAACCTCGACCTCGCTGTTCTTCCCGTTCGTAAAGGGTCTCGCGGTCAATCTCGGCTGGTTCTTCGTCCTCTTCGGCGCTTTCGTCGTAGTTGCCGCCGGCAACTCGGTGAACCTCACCGACGGGCTCGATGGCCTCGCCATCGTCCCGGTGATGGTCGCCGCCGCCTGCTTCGGCCTCATCGCCTATCTCGTCGGTTCGGCCACCTTCTCGGAATACCTGTTCCTCAATCCGGTGCCCGGAACCGCCGAACTCTCGGTAGTCTGCGGCGCGCTCATCGGCGCGGGCCTAGGGTTCCTGTGGTTCAACGCCCCGCCGGCCCAGATCTTCATGGGCGACACCGGCTCGCTGGCGCTGGGCGGCGCGCTTGGCACCATCGCGGTCGCCACCAAGCATGAGATCGTCCTCGCCATCATCGGTGGCCTGTTTGTCCTCGAAGCCGTCTCCGTGATCGTCCAGGTGGTCTCGTTCAAGCTCACCGGCAAGCGAGTCTTCAAGATGGCCCCGATCCACCACCATTTCGAAATGATGGGCTGGACCGAAAGCCAGGTGGTGATCCGCTTCTGGATCATCAGCTTCGTGCTGGCGCTGATCGGGCTGAGCTCGCTGAAGCTGCGCTAGCCGCTCCGACTCGCAAAACGCGAATCCGTTCCGAACTTGGTAACCAAGCCGACGCTACAATTTGCATCTAGTTGTGCGTACGGGAGGCTGTCCGGGTGAGGGCGGCGTCGGGACATGTTTTCACGCGAGCGTAAGACCCCCATCGCCGAGTGGTGGTGGACGATCGACAAGTCATTGCTTGCGGGATTGATCCTCCTCCTGCTGGTCGGCGTGCTGCTGAGCTTCGCAGCGAGCCCGCCGGTGGCGGAGCGCCTCGGCCTCGGTCCGTGGCATTTCATCATCCGTCAGGCGATCTTTGCGGCGCTTGCCGTTCCGGTGATGATCGCGACATCGCTGCTGCCGCATCGCGCGGCGCGGATCGCCGCGCTTGGTGTGCTGGTGGTTTCGATCATCCTCCTCTGGCTGACGCTAAAGTTCGGCGTCGAGGTCAAGGGCGCCAAGCGCTGGGTGTCGGTTGCCGGCAATACCGTGCAGCCGTCCGAATTCGTGAAGCCGGCCTTTGCGGTCATCGGGGCATGGCTGTTCTCGGAGAGCATGAAGCGGCCCGGCGTGCCGGCGCGCCTTATGGCGACCGGCGTGATGCTGACGATCGTCGCGGGTCTGCTGCTGCAGCCCGATATCGGGCAGACGGCTCTGATCCTCGCCACCTGGGGCGTGCTGCTCTTCCTTTCCGGCATCTCATGGTTCGTGATCTTCGGGCTGGGCGCCGCGGGGGTAGGGCTGCTGTTCGCCGCCTACATGTTCTTCCCGCATTTCGCCAAGCGTATCGACAGCTTCGTCAATCCCGAGGGCGGCAACACCTACCAGGTCGACAAGGCGCTGAACTCGCTGCTCGAGGGCGGCTGGTTCGGCCGCGGCCCGGGTGAATCGCTGGCAAAGAAAGTGATCCCCGACGCCCACGCCGACTACGTGTTCTCGGCCGCCGCCGGCGAGTTCGGCATCCTGTTCTGCCTCGGCCTCGTGACGCTGATCGGCTTCATCGTGGTCAAGGCGCTGATCGGGGCGCAGCAGCAGTCGAGCCTGTTCGCGCGCCTCGCCGCATCGACCCTCGCCATCCAGTTCGGGCTGCAGTGCTCGATCAACCTGGCGGTGAACCTCAACCTCATTCCGCCCAAGGGCATGACGCTACCGTTCGTCTCCTACGGTGGTACCTCGATGCTTGCGATTGCCTTCGCCATGGGCTTGATGCTCGCTTTCACCCGCAAGAAGCCGGAGGAGCGCCTCGCAACCGGGCTTCCCGTCTATCGTAGCGGAGTGCTATCCCCCGCCGAATGAGCAGATTCATCCTTATGGCAGGCGGTACGGGAGGCCATCTCTTCCCGGCAATGGCGCTGGCGCAGGAGTTGCGCCGGCGTGGTCACGACATCCAGTTGATGACCGATCATCGCGTCGCGAGCTATGGCAGCGACTTTCCGGCCAGCGCCACCCATATCGTGCCGTCGGCGACCCCATCGGTCGGCAACCCGATCCGCTTTGTCAGCGCCGGCGTGACCATTCTTGGCGGCATCGCCGTCGCCTTCGGCAAGTTCGGCAGCATCAAGCCGGATGCGGTGATCGGCTTCGGCGGCTATCCGGTATTCCCGCCGTTCGTTGCGGCCAACCTGCGCGGCATCCCCGGGATACTGCATGAGCAGAATTCGGTAATGGGTCGTGCCAACCGGGCACTGGCGAAGATGGCGCGGGTGATTGCCCTGAGCTTCGCCCGCACGGCGAAGGCCGAGGCGTTCGCCGACAAGACCATCCTCGTGGGCAACCCGCTGCGCGACCGTGTCCGTGCGGTGGTCAAGGTGCTGTATCCCGAACTCGAACCCGGCGGCGCCATTCGCCTGCTGGTGTTTGGCGGCAGCCAAGGCGCTCGCATTTTCGCCGATCTGGTGCCCCCGGCCATCGCCGAACTGCCGCAGGAATTGCGCTCGCGGCTGCGCCTCGTGCAGCAGTGCCGAGCCGAAGACCTGGATCGCGTGGCCGAGACCTATCGGCAGGCCAAGGTGAATGTCGAGCTCGCGGCGTTCTTCGATGACCTGCCGGAACGGATGGCCGCGTCGCATCTCGTCATCTCGCGCTCCGGCGCCTCGACCATCGCCGAACTCACGGCAATCGGCCGGCCGGCGATCCTGGTGCCGCTGCCGGGTGCGATCGACGCCGACCAGAAGAACAATGCGCTGGTGATGGAGGCCGCGGGCGGCGGCTGGATCGCCGAGCAGGCCACGCTTACGCCACTATCGCTTGGCACTCGCTTGGCCTCACTTCTCGGTGATCCCGGCGTGTTGGAGCGGGCCGCAGCGGCCGCCAAATCGCTGGGTCAGCCCGACGCCGTCACCAAGCTCGCCGACGCGGCAGAACGCCTCGTGGCCAAGGGGAAACAACCACAATGAAGATGCCGCGCAACATCGGACCGGTGCACTTCGTCGGCATCGGCGGCATCGGCATGAGCGGCATCGCCGAGATCCTGCACAACCAGGGCTACAAGGTCCGCGGTTCTGACAGCGCCGAGAACCCCAACGTGCAGCGCCTCAGGAAGATGGGCATCGAGGTCGAGGTCGGCCAGAGGGCCGAGAACCTCAAGGACGCGGCTGTCGTCGTCATCTCGTCGGCGATCAAGAAGGGCAATCCGGAGCTTGCAGCCGCTCGCGCCCGCGGCCTGCCGGTGGTGCGCCGGGCCGAAATGCTCGCCGAGATCATGCGATTCAAGAACGCCATCGCCATTGGCGGCACGCATGGCAAGACCACCACCACCACGCTGGTCGCGACACTGCTCGATGCCGGCAACATGGATCCCACCGTCATCAACGGCGGCATCATCAATGCCTACGGCACCAATGCCCGCCTCGGCGACGGCGAGTGGATGGTGGTCGAGGCCGACGAGAGCGACGGCACTTTCGTCAAGCTGCCGGCCGACGTCGCCATCGTCACCAATATCGACCCGGAGCACCTCGACTATTACGGCGACTTTTCCGGGGTGCAGCAGGCCTTCCTCAACTTCGTCGAGAACGTGCCGTTCTACGGCTTCGCCGTGATGTGCATCGACCACCCCGAGGTGCAGGCGCTGATCGGGCAGATCCGCGATCGCCGCGTCATCACCTATGGCCGCAACCCGCAGGCCGATGTGCGGCTGGTCGACCTCGAGATCAGGGACGGCATCAGCCATTTCGCCGTTGAAATCCGCGACCGCATCCGCATGACGCACCTGCGCATCGAAGGCCTCGAGCTGCCGATGCCGGGCGAGCACAACGCGCTCAACGCCACCGCGGCCATCGCCGTGGCCGACCAGCTCAAGGTGCCGGCCGAGGCGATCCGCAAGGGCCTCAAGGGTTTCTCCGGCGTCAAGCGCCGCTTCACCCGCACCGGCGTCGTGGGCGGCATCACCGTGATCGATGATTACGGTCATCACCCTGTCGAGATCGCCGCAGTGCTGAAGGCAGCCCGACAGTCGACCCGTCGCGACGTCATCGCCGTGGTGCAGCCGCACCGCTATTCGCGCGTCCACGACCTGTTCAACGATTTCGCCACCTGCTTCAACGATGCTGACACGGTCATCGTCGCGCCGATCTACGCCGCTGGCGAAACGCCGATCGAGGGTGTAACCCACGAGGAGCTGGTGCAGCGCATCCGCGCCCGCGGCCACCGCGACGCCCGCGTCATCGATCGTCCCGAAGCCCTGGCACCGCTGATTGCCTCGCGCGCCGCCGAGGGCGACTATGTCGTCTGTCTCGGCGCCGGCAACATCACGCAGTGGGCGGCCTCGCTGCCCGCCGAACTTGGCGCGCTGATCGGCAAGGAGCCCGAGCTGCCATGAACGTTCACGTTCCCCAGTGGCCTGACCTGATCCCGACACTCGGCAGTTGGACCTCCGAAGTCCGCGGCCAGCTCATCGCCAACCAGCCGCTCGATGAAATGACGACGCTGAGGGTAGGGGGACCGGCGCAACTGTTCTTCCGCCCGGTCGACGAAGAGGACCTGGCGTTTTTCCTCAAGCACCTGCCGGCTGAAATCCGCGTCACGGTGGTTGGGCTCGGCTCGAACCTCCTGATCCGCGAAGGCGGCCTGGACGGTGTGGTGATCCGGTTGCCGGCCAAGGGGTTCGGCGCCATCGACATTCTCGACGGCCACCGCGTTCGCGCCGGCGCTGCCGTCCCCGACGTGAAGGTTGCCACGGCCTCGGCCGAGGCAGGGATCGACGGGTTGTGGTTCTATCGCGGCATTCCCGGCGGCATTGGCGGCGCGCTCTACATGAATGCCGGCTGCTACGGCACCGAGACGCGCGCCCGCATGGTCGAGCTGCGCGCGGTAACCCGGCAGGGCGACATCGTCACGCTTACCAATGCCGACATGGGCTATCTCTACCGCAAGTCGAACGGGCCGCGCGGCGCTGTGTTCACCTCGGCGATCTACCAGGGTTTTCCGGGCGATCCCGAGAAGATCCTCACCGAGATGCGCACAGTCACGGAGCGGCGCGAAAGCACGCAGCCGACCCGCGCCAAGACCGCTGGCTCCACCTTCAAGAATCCCGAGGGACACTCGAGCTGGAAGGTGATCGACGAGGCCGGCGGCCGTGGCTTCACCTTCGGCCGCGCCCAGATGAGCGAGATGCACTCCAACTTCCTCATCAACATGGGCGAAGCGGATGCGTTCGAGGTCGAAACCGTCGGCGAGAGCATCCGCCAGAAAGTGCGCGACAAGCACGGCATCGAATTGAAATGGGAAGTTCGCCGGATGGGCCATTTCCTGCCCGGCCGCGAAGTCCGCGAATTCATGGACGGCCAGCCGTTCACCGGGGCGGTTTAGGTGCGTGTCGGTGTCCTTACTGGTTCACCCAAAGCGGGCGGCGGGGCGGCCATTCTTGAGGTTGGCAGCTACGGCGACAGTTATTTGCTTTCTGGCGGCCGCTGCCTTCTTCGTGTGGTCGGAGTATTTCGAAGCGCCGCCTGCGTGTGCGACCAACATGTCGTCTGAAAGGGCGGTTCAGTTGATAGGGGCAACGTTGATCGAGCGCGGTTTTTCCTCGGGGCAAATTGGCGATCTGGCTGTCAAAGGTTGGAAGCGTGACGAAACCGAGAGGTGGCCCAGCTATGGCGTACGCTTCACCGTAACACTGCTGGGAGTCCAGCGCACGATGACGGCGATAGGCAATGGATGCGGGCTTAGCGAGTTGTTTGATCTGACACAGGGACATCGGCCAATCCTATGACCAAGCACGTTGCCGTCCTGATGGGCGGGGTGGCCAATGAGCGGCCGGTGTCGCTGAAGTCGGGAGCCGAGTGCGCCCGGGCGCTGCGGAACGCTGGGTACAACGTCACCGAGGTCGATGTCGGCTACGATATTGCCGAGCGGCTGCGCGAGCTCAAGCCGGACGTCGCCTTCAACGCCCTGCACGGGCCTTTCGGCGAGGACGGGACGATCCAGGGCGTGCTCGAGTTCCTGCGCATCCCGTACACGCATTCTGGCGTGCTCGCTTCGGCCTTGGCGATGAACAAGCACCAGGCCAAGATCATGTTCAAGGCGGCCGGCATCCCGGTCACCGATCACACCATCGCCAACCGGGCCGAAGTCGCCCGTGCCCACGTTATGGCGCCGCCATACGTGGTGAAGCCCATCGCGGACGGCTCGAGCTTCGGCGTGTTCATCGTCAAGGCCGACCAGTCGCACCCGCCGCAGGAATTGCTGCGCGAGGACTGGAACTCCGGCGAAGACGTGATGGTCGAGCGCTACATTCCCGGCCGCGAACTGACCTGTGCCGTGATGGGCGACGTGGCGCTGGGCGTGACGGAGATCGTCACCGACCTCAGCTTCTACAATTATGAAGCCAAGTACGCCCATGGCGGCTCCCGGCACGTCATTCCCGCTGAAATTCAACCGAAAATTTACGACAAAGTGCAGAAGATGGCCCTTAAGGCGCATGCTGCGCTTGGGTGCCGGGGCGTGTCGCGGAGCGACTTCCGCTACAACGACCAGGCAGGGCCGGACGGCGAGCTCGTCTGCCTCGAAATCAACACCCAACCAGGCATGACCGAAACGTCGCTGGTTCCCGAACAGGCCCGCTTTGCCGGCCACTCGTTCGAGGATCTGGTTGCCTGGATGGTGGAGGATGCGAGTTGCAACAGGTAGGGGCAAAGGGTTTCGCCAACGCCCAACCCGTCGATCCTCGTCACCTTCCAGTCCCGATTTCCCGTTCCGGCCGGCGTGCCCTGGTCAAGGCCAGCCACGTCTGGGTGCTGCACAAGCAGCTGATCGTCCGCGGCATCGGCGCGCTGTTGGCGCTGCTGTTCATCGTCGGCGTGTTCGAGGCGCGTGACGCGATCGGGTCGGCCGGCGTCACTGTCTATCGCTTCGTCCAGGGTGAGTTCGCCCAGGCCGGCTTCGGCATCGACGCCATCGAGATCACCGGCCAGACGCTGACTGACGACAAGGACATCATCACGCTCCTCACCGTCGGCACCGGCAATTCGACGCTGACCTTCGACGCCCAGAAGGCGCAGGCCCGGCTCGAATGGCTGCGCGCCGTACAGTCCGCCACGGTGCGGAAGGTCTATCCGAACCGCGTCATCGTCTCGATCGTCGAGAAGGTGCCCGTAGCGCGCTGGCGCGTCGGCGACACCACGTGGCTGATCGACGATGCCGGCAAGAAGATCGGCACCGATATCAGCTCCTACACCGATCTGCCGCTGGTGATCGGGGAGGGCGCCGCCGACGATGCCGTCGCCATGGTTCGCGTGCTGGCGCGCCACGCAAAGCTCGAGGAGCAGCTCGCTGCGCTGAGCCGTATCGGCGACCGCCGCTGGGACCTGATCTATCGCAACGGCCTGCGCGTGCAACTGCCGGAAAGCGGCGTGGCGCAGGCTCTCAGCCGGCTGGAAATGTACCAGGCCGACTACGCGCTGCTCGATCGCGACGTGACGCTGATCGACCTGCGCGTGCCGGGCATCGTGACGTTGAAGCCGGGTGAACTCGCAGCCGCAGAGATCGCTGCGAACAAGAAAAGCAACAAGCATACGGTCAAGGGTTCGTCGGATTACGAGACCCCGGCCGAACGCAAAGCCGAAGCCGGGGCCCAGTAAGACCATGATGACCGATGCACTGACCGCCCGCCTCAAGCCGGTACAGCCGGGCCGCACCTCGCTGGTGACGGTGCTCGATATCGGCTCGACCAAGATCTGCTGCGTCATTGCCCGCCTGGTGCCGCGCGCCGAAGGCAAGTCGCTACGGGGCCGCACCCACAATGTCGAAGTCATCGGCTTCGGCTATGGCCCGTCCTCAGGCATCAAGAGCGGCGTCATCTCCGACCTCGACAAGGCCGAGCAAGCCGTCCGCACCGTCGTCGGCATTGCGGAGCGGGCGGCAGGCGTCACCGTGCAGTCGGTCATCGTCAACGTCACCGCGGGCCGTCTTGGCTCCGAGACGTTTTCGGCCGGCGTCAACCTCGGCGGCCAGGAAGTCGAGCGGGCGGATATCCAGCGTGTGCTGCGCGCCGTCAACGACCGTTCCGTTCGCCCGGAGCGCTCGATCGTCCATGCGCTGCCCATCGGGTACACGCTCGACGGCCAGAAAGGCATCAAGGATCCCAAGAACATGGTCGGCGAAAAGCTGTCGATCGATGTCGCGGTGGTCTCGGCTGAAACCCTCGCCATGCGCAACATCGAGCTGGTGCTGCATCGC
Source organism: Devosia sp. P1_H9 (assembly GCF_056405135.1). Taxonomy (NCBI): domain Bacteria; kingdom Pseudomonadati; phylum Pseudomonadota; class Alphaproteobacteria; order Hyphomicrobiales; family Devosiaceae; genus Devosia; species Devosia sp. P1_H9. Next base: position 23,695 of record NZ_JBFUCQ010000001.1, on the reverse strand, counting down.
TGCCATCTGCAGATCGAAGCGCTGATGGCGACTCCCTACGCGTCGGGCCTTGCCACGCTGGTCGACGACGAAAGCTCTCTCGGCGTCGCCTGCATCGACTTCGGCGGCGCCACCACCACCGTATCGGTGTTCGCTGAAGGCCAGCTCGTCTATGCCGACGCCATCGCCATCGGCGGGCATCACCTGACCCTCGACATCGCCCGCCACCTGTCGGTCGGAATCGCCGATGCAGAGCGGCTGAAGACCATGTACGGCTCGGTGCTGCCCGGCCAGGCCGACGAGCGCGACATGATCGCCATCACCCCGGTCGGCGCCACTCGCGACGAAGCGCCGGGGCAGATTCCCCGCTCGCACATCACCCGCATCATCCGTCCGCGCATCGAGGAAGTCCTTACCGCGATCAAGGACCGCATGCAGGCCACCGGCATGATGGACATCTGCGGCCGGCGATTCGTTCTCACCGGCGGCGCCAGCGAACTCACCGGCCTGCCCGAAGTGGCGCGTCGGGTGCTCGCCCGCAACGTCCGAAACGGTCGCCCGATGGGCATTTCCGGCCTGCCCGAAATGGCCAAGGGCCCTGCATTCGCTACGGTTGCGGGCATGCTCATCTATCCGCAGGTCTGCGCCCAGGAATACGTGGAGCCGCACCGCTCGGTCCGCCTGACGGGCACGGATGGCTACCTCGCCCGCGTCGGCAGTTGGCTGCGCACCAGCTTCTGAGTCTCTGCCGAGTTGCACCCTGAGGCCCCGCCGGCCTCAACTTCATGCTTAACGTAACGTAACCAAGCCGTTAGGCCGGCTTGCAAATTGCCATCACGTTAACGGTTTTGAGGGCATTGTTAGGGTCTGATTAACGAATTGGCGACTAATACTGGTCTCACACGCCACGCATGGGGCCATTCATGACCATCAACCTCACCATCCCGGACATTCAAGAATTGAAGCCGCGCATCACCGTTTTCGGTGTCGGCGGGGCTGGCGGCAACGCGGTCAATAACATGATTGCGTCGGGCCTTTCCGGAGTGGACTTCGTCTGCGCCAACACCGACGCACAGGCCCTGGCGCTTTCGAGCGCACAGCGGATCATCCAGCTGGGCGTCTCGGTTACCGAGGGTCTCGGTGCCGGTTCCCACCCGGAAGTGGGTAGGGCAGCGGCCGAAGAAAGCTACGACGAGATCAACGATCACCTCAGCGGCGCGCACATGGTGTTCATCACCGCAGGCATGGGTGGCGGCACCGGCACCGGTGCAGCCCCAGTGGTGGCGCGTGCGGCGCGCGAGCAGGGCATCCTGACCGTCGGCGTGGTAACCAAGCCCTTCCAGTTCGAAGGCAACCGGCGCTCGCGCCTTGCCGAGGACGGCATCGATGAGCTGCACCGGCATGTCGATACGCTGATCGTCATCCCGAACCAGAACCTCTTCCGCGTTGCCAACGAGAAGACCACCTTCGCCGACGCCTTCAAGATGGCGGACCAGGTGCTCTACTCCGGCGTCGCCTGCATCACCGACCTGATGGTCAAGGAAGGCCTGATCAACCTCGACTTCGCCGACGTCCGCGCCGTAATGCGCGGCATGGGCAAGGCGATGATGGGTACGGGCGAAGCTTCCGGCGAGGATCGTGCACGGCATGCTGCCGAGGCGGCGATAGCCAACCCGCTGCTCGATGACGTGTCGATGCAGGGCGCCCGCGGCCTCCTCATCTCCATCACCGGCGGTCCGGATCTCACCCTCTACGAAGTCGACGAGGCGGCCAGTCGCATCCGCGAGGAAGTCGACGCCGACGCCAACATCATCCTCGGCGCCACCTTCGACCCCGATATGAGCGGCACGATCCGCGTGGCAGTCGTTGCTACCGGCACCGATGCAACGATGGTGCAGGCGCTCGAGCCGATGAAAGCCAACCCGGCGCGCGTGCCGCTGCAGGCTGCGGTGATGCGCCAGGCAATGCCGGAACGCACGGTCGTGGCGGAAGCCCAGCCGGAGCCGGAATTTGAGTCGCAGGTAGAGCAGGCGGTGGCCGAGGCCATTTCCTACGCCGAGCCGACTTACCAGGACTATCAGGAAGACGACGGCATCACGGTCGAGCCGTACATTCCGCAGGCGACGCACACTCATCTCGAAGAAGCTCCGCGACTCATCGAGGCGCCAATTCCCAGCGCTTACGTGCCGTCCAGCGCCGAACGTCCCGACGGACAGCGCCGGATGCCGCGTACCGAGGAGCTTCCGGCTGTTGCAAGGCGGTCACTGAACGAGCAAGAAAAGCAGGAAACGGAACCGCGCAACGCGCGCGCCCTGTTCAAGCGTCTGGCCTCGAATGTCGGCATTAGCCTTAAGTCGAACGAGCCGACGCGGGCCGAGCCGACGGTCGAGCAGAGTGCTGACGATGCGGCTGCACGCAGCGCCATCGAAGCCGGAGGCGCCCGGAATGCGCGGGTTTCCGGTGGTGCCGAGGGCGCTCGCGGCAACCTCGACCAGCATGGTCGGGCACCGGCCCAGCCGGCCCAGAAAGAGCACATCGAAATCCCCGCCTTCCTCCGTAAACACGGCTGATAGCCGTAGGGGAAAGGCCCAGTACACGCCCCCGGCGCGGCTTCCGCGCCGGGTTTTTATTGTCTATGACTGCTCCCGGTTTACGTTGGGGCATGGAGTCCTAAGAGCATGCAGAAACTTTCGGCGCGGCAGCGGACTTTGGCGGAAGCGCTAGAGTTCAGCGGCTTCGGCGTCCACTCCGGCGCTCCCGTCACGCTCACCATCGAGCCCGCACTTCCCGATAGTGGCTATACGATCACCCGCCTGCTCGATGACGGTCGCCGCGTCGGTCCCGTGCCGGTGCACTTCTCGCGGGTCACCCGCACCACGCTCTGCACCACTCTCGATCTCGGCGACAGCGTCTCCGTCGCCACCGTCGAGCATGTTATTTCCGCCCTTTCGGGCATGGGCGTCGACAATGCCCACCTGATCCTCACCGGCGCCGAGTGCCCGATCCTCGATGGCAGCGCCGCGCCCTTCGTGCGGGGCATCCAGGAAGTGGGCCTGATGGTGCAGCCGGCGCCGCGCCGCTACATCAAGATCATGCGCCAGGTGCTGGTGCGCAACAACGAGGCCTCTGCAGCGCTCGAGCCATACAATGGCCGGATGCTCGACCTCGAGATCGATTTCGACAGCCGCGTCATCGGCCGCCAGCGGATGATCTTCGACTGGACGCCGCGCAAGTACTACGAGGACGTGTCGCGCGCCCGGACCTTCGGCTTCGTCCGCGATGCCAAGATTCTCCGCCAGGCCGGTTACGCGCTCGGCTCCTCGATGGAAAATTCGATCACCGTGCACGAAGATCGGATTCTCAATCCAGGCGGCCTGCGCTACGAGGACGAGTTCGTCCGCCACAAGCTGCTCGACGCCATCGGCGACCTCGCGCTCTGCGGCCTGCCGATCTATGGCCGGTTCCGTTCCTACAAGGGCGGTCACGCCCTGAACGCCCTGGTTCTGCACGGGCTCTTCGCCAGCGAGGCCAACTACGAGATCGTCACTGCCGACCAGCTGCCGGCAGCCTTCGACGCGCTCGACGACATGCCGGAAGGACTCAATGTGCAGTCCTATCTGCGTTCGGTCGGTTGATCGGCCAGCGCCACAGTTTTGATCTTTTTTGTCAGTAGTTCGCCTGCCAGTTTCAGGTGATGCGTTAAGGGATGGGGCAGGTCGTGACGATCTCTCAGCATGCAGGTTTTTCGAGCCGGTTCTCACGCTTCGTGCTGATGGGCTGCGTTGTGGTGCTGCTCGCCGGTTGCAACCTGTTTGGCCAGCCCAAGATCAAGGAAGAAGCGATCATCCCGCCCGAGACCCTGTACCAGCAGGCGCTCGACGAGATGGAGAAGCAGCGCTACGTCACCGCCGTCGCCACGCTTGAAAAGCTCGAGCGCCAGCATCCGTTCTCGGAGTTCAACGAGAAGGCGAAGCTGATGGAGGTCTACGGCAACTATCGCATCGGCAAGTTCGAGGAAGCGATTCTCGCCGCCGACCGCTACATGGCGCTCTATCCGACCTCCAAGGAAATGCCCTACGTCCTCTACCTGAAGGGCAACTCGTACTTCGGGCAGATCAAGGACATCACGCGCGATCAGCAGATCTCGAAGGATGCCATCGAGACCTACAGCCTGATCATCGCAAACTATCCGGACAGCAAGTACGCCAAGGACGCGCAGGACAAGATGGTTGTCGGCGTCGACCAGATCGCTGGCAAGGAAATGTCGGTCGGCCGCTACTATCTCGGCAACGGCAATTACCCGGCCGCGATCAACCGCTTCCGCGTGGTCGCCGAGCAGTTCCAGACCTCGACCCACATCGAAGAGGCGCTGTTCCGCCTGACCGAAGCCAACCTGGCGCTCGGCCTCGTCTCCGAGGCGCAGACTGCCGCGGCCGTGCTCGGTCACAACTATCCGCAGAGCAGCTGGTACAAGCAGGCGTTCGATCTGCTCGCCAAGCAGGGCGTCACGCCGCAGATCAACGCCAATAGCAGCCTCGCGCAGTTGAAGAAGAGCTAAGCGGGCAACAATTTCGTTGCCTGTTTGTTCCCCTTTGAGCTAGGCTGTACGGCGCAAGTTTGTTCGGCCCCGTTCGGCCGGTCGACCACCGAGGGGCCACTCCCGAATGCTCAATGCGCTTTCGGTTCGAAACATCGTCCTGATCGACCAGCTCGATCTCACGCTCGAAGACGGCCTCACCGCACTTACCGGTGAGACCGGCGCCGGCAAGTCCATCCTGCTCGACGCGCTGACGCTGGCGCTTGGTGGCCGCGGCGATGCTTCGCTGGTGCGCACAGGGGCCGAGAGCGGGCAGGTGGTGGCGGTGCTGCAGCTGCCCCGCAACCACCCGGCTCGCGAAGCGCTGCGCGAAAACGCCATCGCCGACGACGAGGACATCATCCTCCGCCGCGTCCAGCTGGCCGACGGCCGCACCCGCGCCTTCATCAACGACCAGCCGGTCTCCGCCGGGCTGCTACAGGCGGTCGGTAAGCTAATCGTCGAAATCCACGGCCAGCACGACGACCGCGCGCTGATCGACGTCGCGACTCACCGGTCCGCGCTCGATGCCTTCGGTGGCCACGAAACCCTCGCCAGCGCCGTCTGGAGCACCTACGAGGCGCTAATCGAGGCCGAGGCGGCCGTAGCCGGCCAGCGCGCCGTGATCGCCGAGGCGATGGCGCGCGAGGAATATGCCCGCCACGTCGTCACCGAGCTCGGCGAGATGCATCTGGAGCCGGGCGAGGAGGAAGTCCTCGCCGAGCGCCGCCAGCGTCTGATGACACTGGAGAAGGCCGCCGAAGAGGTCCGCGACGCCGATGAGATCCTCAACGGCCCGACCGCGCCCGGGCCGGTGCTCGCCGGGCTGATGCGGCGTCTGGTGCGCAAGGCGGATGCCGGCGCGGCGGTATTCCAGCCGATCGTCGAGGCACTCGACACGGCCCTCGTGTCGCTCGATGCCACCTCGGATGCGCTCGAGCTGCTGAAGCGCGACATGGCGTTCGATCCGGCCGATCTCGAAAAGGTCGAGGAACGGCTGTTCGCGCTGCGTGCTGCCGCCCGCAAGCACCACACCACCTGCGACGGGCTGGGCGAGATACTCGCCAAGTACCAGAACGATCTCGACATGCTGCAGAGCGGGGAGACGTCGCTGAAGGCGCTGGAAGTCGCCGCCGAGGCTGCCCGCAGCGCCTATGCCGCCGCGGCAACCGCCCTCAGCAAGGCGCGCGAGAAGGCGTCTGCGGCCCTCACCAAGGCCGTGGAGGCCGAACTGCCTGACCTCAAGCTCGGCGCCGCCAAGTTCATCGTCGACCGCCAGGTCGATCCCGCGCGCGTCGCTGCCTCCGGCCACGACCAGATCGCCTTCCATGTGCAGACCAACCCCGGCACCCAGGCCGGCCCGATCCTGAAAGTGGCGTCGGGCGGCGAACTCAGCCGGTTCCTGCTCGCGCTCAAAGTGGTGCTGGCCGATCGCGGCTCGGCGCCGGTGCTGATCTTTGACGAAATCGACACGGGTGTCGGCGGTGCGGTGGCCGATGCCATCGGCCGCCGGCTGGCGCGACTCGCTGGCAAGGTGCAGGTGCTCACCGTCACCCATGCTCCGCAGGTTGCGGCGCGGGCACAGAGCCACCTGTTGATCGAGAAGCAGGCGATCGAGGAGGGGGCGTTCGTTCGCACCCACGTGCGTCGCCTCGACGGCAAGGCGCGGCAGGAAGAGGTGGCGCGCATGCTGGCCGGCGCCAAGGTCACCGACGAGGCGCGCGCCGCGGCCGGGAAGTTGATTTCGGAGGTATCGTGAGCGAGGCGGAACGTGAGATCGAGAGCTTCTCCGAGGCGGAGGCCAAGGCGGAGCTCGACCGGCTGCACGAGCTGCTGAGCGAGGCCGACCGGGCCTATTTCGAGAACGACGCCCCCGAGATCACCGATGCCGAATACGACGGGCTGAAGCGCCGCTACCAGGCGTTCGAGATCGCCTTCCCACAGCTCAAGCGGCCGGACAGCCTCAGCGACAAGGTCGCCGGCGCGCCGGTCGAGGGTTTCAGCAAGGTCCGGCACGCCGTGCCGATGCTCAGCCTCGCAAAGGCCTATACCGACGAGGACGTGGTCGATTTCATCGAGCGCGGCCGCCGCTTCTTCGAGCGCGACAAGGACCTGAAGCTGGTCTTCACCGCCGAGCCCAAGATCGATGGGCTTTCGGCTTCGCTGCGCTATGAGAACGGCGTGTTCGTCCAGGGCGCCACGCGCGGCGACGGCGCTGTGGGCGAAGACATCACCGCCAATCTCCGGACCATCAAGGACATTCCGCACAAGCTCAAAGGCTCGGGCTGGCCCGCGAGTATCGAAATCCGCGGCGAGGTCTACATGACCATGGCCGAGTTCGAGGCGCTTAAGGCGCGCTCTGCTGCCGTCGGCGGGCAGGAATACGTCAATCCCCGCAACACCGCGGCTGGCTCGCTTCGCCAGAAGGATCCGTCGATCACCGCTAGCCGCAACCTCAAGTTCTTCGCCTACGCTTGGGGAGCGACGACCGTCGAACCGGCGCCGACGCAATATGAGGCGGTACAGAAGTTCGGCGAATGGGGTTTTGCGATCAGCCCGCTGATGGTGCGTGCCAGTTCGATCGACGAACTGGTCGCCCAATACAGGAAGATCGAGGAACTCCGCTCCTCGCTCGGCTACGACATCGACGGCGTGGTCTACAAGGTCGACAATCTCGAGCTACAGCGCCGCTGGGGCTTTTCGAGCGGCGAGCCGCGCTGGGCCGTGGCGCACAAGTTCGCCGCCGAGCAGGCCTTCACCACCGTCCGTGCCATCGACATCCAGGTCGGCCGCACCGGCACTCTCGCACCTGTCGCGCGCCTCGCGCCGGTCGGCGTCGGCGGCGTGGTGGTGGAGAACGTCACCCTCCACAACGAAGACTACATCGCCGGCATCGACTCGACTGGCGCGCCGATCCGCGGCGATGAGCCGATCGACGTCCGCATCGGCGACACGGTGGTAATCCAACGCGCCGGCGACGTGATCCCACAGATCGTCCGCGTGGTGCTCGAAAAGCGCCCGGCCGACGCGGTGCCGTACGAGTTCCCGCATGTCTGCCCCGTCTGCGGCTCGCCCGCGACCCGCGAGCTCAATGAGAAGACCGGCAAGGAAGACTCGCGCCGCCGCTGCACTGGCGAGCTGATCTGCGCCGCCCAGGCGGTCGAGCGGCTGCGCCACTTCGTCTCGCGCGGCGCCATGGATATCGAGGGGCTGGGCGCCGAGAACATCGACCTGTTCTTCAATTCCGGCCTCGTCAAAACCGCTGCCGACATCTTCACGCTGCGCGATCGCCGCCCGGAAGTGCAGCAGGCTTTTGCCGCTCGGCGTGACGAGCAGGCGCGGCTCAGAGAGGAAGCGTCGGGCAAGACCCGGAAGAACGTCCGCAGCGTCGAGGACCGCAGCTTCGAAGGACTAGAGAAGCTGTTCGCTGCCATTGACGCGCGGCGCGAGCCGGAGCTCGATCGCTTCATTTTCGCCCTCGGCATCCGCCACATCGGCGAGACCACGGCGGCGGTGCTGGCCAAGACCTTCTCGACCATCGAGGAACTGATCCGCGTCGGCAAGGAAACGGCCGCTTACGCCGACGACCCGCACTCGGTGTTCCCGTCGGTCGACGGCATTGGCGACACCGTCATCGAGGCGCTGATCGATTTCTTCGGCAACGAGCGCAACGACGACGTACTGGATGCGCTGCTGCTGCAGGTGCACCCGAAGCCGTATGTCGTCACCGTCTCGGCCACCAGCGAGGTGGCGGGCAAGACCGTCGTCTTTACCGGCAGCCTCGAAAAGCTCACCCGCGGCGAAGCCAAGGCGATGGCCGAGCGGCTGGGCGCCAAGGTGGCTGGTTCGGTGTCGAAGAACACAGACATCCTGGTGGCCGGCCCCGGTGCCGGCTCCAAGCTCAAGGATGCCACGGCACTCGGCATCCTTGTTCTCGACGAAGATCAATGGCTTGAGTTGGCTGCCAAATAGCCCAACGCCCTGGAGGATCGGGATGCTGAGACTTGCGATTGTCGCACTCTGTGCGGCGCTTTCACTCCCGGCCCTCGCGGGCGAGGCCGGCGACATCTCGCGCAAGCATCTCTATGCCGGAACGATCGGGCAGGGGCTCACCGAGCTGAAGCCCTTCTACGAGCGGCAGGACATGGAAGGGCGCTTCGGCGTCGGCCTGCTCAGCTTCATCCAGGGCGTCGAGCATTTCGCCCAGGGCCTCTACCGCCACGGCTTCGCCTCGCCCGATGCCGGCCCAATCATGGGCGCGCCGCTGGCCATGCCGGTGCCGGTCAATCCGAACCCCGAGCCGCTCGACTACGACAAGTTCCGCGCCATCCTGCAGCTCCTCGTCGATGACATGGATGCCGCCCGCGACGCGCTGCTCGCCGCAGGCGAGACCGGCGACTATGTCGTGCCGGTCGAGGTGCTGAAGGTCCGCATCGATCTCGACGGCGACGATGCCGGCAGCGAGTCGGAGAGCATCGGCAACGTGCTGAACGCGATGTTCGGTGGCGTGACCGTTCCTGGCCCGTCCGAGCCCAATGCTCCGGCGCCCGTCACGCCGCCCCCACCGGATTCCACCGTCGGCTTCGATCGCGCCGATGCGATCTGGCTGGCGGGCTACTCGCAGATCCTCGCGGCGCAGGCGGATTTCCTCCTCGCCCACGATTTCCGCCAGCTCTTCGACACCACCTTCCACCGGCTTTTCCCGCGCGCCGGCCTGCCGATGCAGGATTACACCACTTCCACCGGCTCGCTAATGCTCGATCCGGCCTCCGACAACGCCATCGCCGATGCGCTGGCCGCCATCCATCACCTCAATTGGCCGGTGGTCGAACCCGACCGGCTGAAGCGCGTCCTCGCGCGCTTCAAGGACATCACGGCGCTGTCGCGGCGGAACTGGGAGGCCATCCTCGCCGAGACCGACGACAACCGCGAGCTGCTACCCAGCCCCAAGCAAACGGGCATCACACCCGACGCAAAGATCACAGACGCCCAGGTGAAAGCCTGGATGGCGACGCTCGACACCGCCGACCAGGTGCTCGACGGCAAGCTGCTCATCCCGCACTGGCGCTTCCATAAGGGTTTCGACCTAAAGGCCTATTTCGAGACAGCCAAGAAGACCGACCTCGTTATGCTGATCACCGGCTACGACGCGCTGCCGTTCCTCAAGGACGGCCCCATCGCCAGCGCCGAGTCGTTCCGCGCCGCCAACGAGGTCTTCGGCGACGCCCTGATCGGCTACGCCTTCTGGTTCAACTGAGGGGTTCATGATGCGCCTATTGATCGCCGTTGCCGCGCTGGTGCTGCTGGGGCAGCCGGCGCTCGCCCAGTCCTCCACCGACGCCCGCGCGGCAGTTGAAGCGGTGTATGCGGTCTATGGGCCGGCGCAGATCTACCCTGATGACCCGCGCCCCTTTCGCTCTGAGCGCCTCAACTCGCTCTACGACAAGGATGCCGCGGAAGCGAACGGCGAGATTGGCCGAATCGATTTCGATCCGTTCGTGAACGGCCAAGACTTCCAGCTCGATAAGCTAGAGGTCGGAGAAGCTTACTATGCCGGTGGCAGGGCTGTGGTCAGGGTCACGTTCGAGAACATGGGCACTCCCAATGAACTCGGCTTCCTCCTGGTCAACGAGGACGGCTGGAAGGTCGACGACGTCTGGGGCGGCAGCGCCGACTACAGCTACGATCTGCTCGATATCCTGCAGGCGCCGCTGCCATGATTGCGGCACGGCGCAGCCCTTAATGCGCCCAAACCGCTTGCTAGCCCGAGACCATCGAAATCGGGCACGACGGGGCGGTCATGCGGCGCATCATTGCAAGTCTTTTGCTGATCCTCGGCTTCACGGGCGCATCGAGTGCCTATGACAGTCCGAAGTCGCTGGTGGAGGCGATCTACCAGCCCTACAGCGCCGGCCAGAAGCACGAGGACGGGCTCGAGAAGTTCTACTCGCTGCGCCTCTAGGACCTCTATGCCGCCAACCTCGAGCGCCAGAGCGTCGACCAGAAGGGCGCCGCCGTCGATCCCGATGCGCCCGACATGCTGGCGTTCGATCCGTTCATCGAGGGTCAGAACTCGCTGCTGATGGACGTCGTCATCGGCGAGCCAGTGATCACCGGCGATCGCGCCGTCTCCACTGTCAGCTTCCACAACTTCGACCACCTGAGCCTCATCAGCGTCGCCATGGTGCGCGAAGCCGATGGGTGGAAGGTCGATGATGTGGCGTCCCTCGCCGGCAGCCAGAACTGGTTGCTGTCCTGGCTGCTGCAATACGATCCGTTCGGCGTGAACTAGATCTCCCGCGTGGCCTCCTTCAGCCACCCCTTGACCTCGCCCTTCAGTAGCGGCCCGATCTCCTTGAACACGCGCTTGTGGTAGGCGTTGAGCCAGGCCTTTTCGGGCCCGGTCAGCTGCTTTTCGTTGATCAGCCGCAGGTCGATCGGCACCAGCGTCAGCGTCTCGAACTCGAGGAACTTGCCCTCGCCGAGTTCACTCTCCTGCACCACCAGCAGGTTCTCGATGCGGATGCCGTAAGCGCCCGCCTTGTAGTAGCCCGGCTCGTTCGAGGTGATCATTCCCGCTTCGAAAGGCACTGAGTAGCGGCTCGATATGCCGATCGGACCTTCGTGCACCGAGAGGAAGGCGCCGACGCCATGGCCGGTGCCGTGGTTGTAGTTGATGCCATCCTCCCACAGGAACTGCCGGGCCAGCACGTCGATCTGGCTGCCGTTGGTGCCCTTGGGGAACCGCACCATCGAAATCGCCATCATGCCGCGCAGCACGCGGGTGAAGCGGTCCTTCTGCTCGGCCGTCGCCTTGCCCGTGAACATGGTGCGGGTGATGTCCGTCGTCCCCGACAGATACTGCGCGCCCGAATCCACCAGCATCAGCTCGCCCGGCTTCAGCTGCCGGTTAGTCTTCTCGTCGACGCGATAGTGGATCACGGCGCCGTTGGAGCCCGCCCCGGAGATGGTGTCGAAGCTGATGTCGACGAGGCTCGATTCCTCGCGCCGAAAGCTCTCCAGCGCCGTCGCGATGCCGATCTCGTCGAGTTTGCCCGTCGGCGCCTCATGGTCGAACCAGTGGAGGAACTTCGCCATCGCCACGCCGTCGAGCTTATGCGCCTCGCGCATGCCGGCGAGCTCGGCGTCGTTCTTCTTCGCCTTGGGCAGCAGCACCGGATCGCGCTTTTCGACCAGCGTGGCCTCGCTGACGCCGCTGATCGCCTGCACCACGGCTACCGGCACCGTCGCCGGGTCGAGCATCACGCGCTTATCGCCGGCGCCGAGCTTGCGCAGCGCCGCGACCATGGTCTTCACGTCGGCGACCTTCGCCAACCCTTCCAACCCCTGCCGGAGTTCGGGGGTGATCTTGTCCTTGTCGAAGAACAGGGTCGGCATGCCGGACTTCGGCACCAGCGCGAAGCACAGCACCACCGGCACGTTGGGCACGTCGCGGCCGCGCAGGTTGAACAGCCAGTTGATCGATTCCGGCACCGTCAGCACGAGTGCATCGGCACTGTCCTCGCCCATGCTGGCGCGAATCTCGGCCAGCTTGTCCGGCGCGGTCTTGCCGGCGCGGTTGTGGCCGAGGAACTCGATCGGCGCGTTCGGCGGGGCAGGGCGGTCCTTCCAGGTGCGGTCGATCAGGTTGGACACCGGCACCAGCGTCGCCTTGGCGGCGAGCTTCTTTTCGAGGTCGGCGATCTCGCTGGGGGTATGCAGCCACGGGTCGAACCCGAGCTTGCCGCCCTTGGGCACGAACTCGGCGATCTTGGGCGAATGTCCGCCCTGCGCCGCTTCCAGCACGGTGATCAGCTTGGTGTCGGTCTGCGCCGGCGCCTGCAGCGTATAGCGTCCATCGACGAACAGCGCCGCCTTGCGGCTGCCGATGATGGCGAGGCCTGCCGAACCGGTGAAGCTGGTCACATAGGCCAGCCGCGCCTCGCTCGCCGGCACCGACTCGCCGCGATGCGCATCGGTGCGCGGCACGAGGAACGCATCGATCCCCGCGTCGCGCATCTCAGCCCGCAGCGCCTTGAGGCGCGGGGCGACGGTCTTGGGGTCGGTGCGGCTGTCGAAGGTCTGGTAGACGGTCGGGGCGAAGGCGCTGTCGGTCATGATGAATTTGCCGGGAAAAGGAATGGCGCGGACCCTAACAGAGCCAATTGCAGTTCCCAAGCCGCGGTTCGCGTTCATTCCCGGTTCAGCGGTAGGCAGGCATTGGATCGCCGGGGCTCTTAAGGAGCATCGACATGAATGAACGAAAGACCCTGTTCCGCCGCGTCTTCGAATCGATGATGGAAGGCCGCACGCAAGCCGCGCAGCGCTACATCACCGAGTACCTGAAAGCGCACAAGGCGGCTTTCGACGACCAGCGGATCTGAGCGATTCATCCGTTGTTAACGCGCCCTGCATCTTTGGCATGGCTGCCTTTCGCAACAAGGACTTACCGGACCGATCGGTCCGGACTATCTACTGATCGTGGCAGAATGGCCACTTGAGAAGGAACCGGGAGAACACGATGCCCGAGAGCAAGAACGATTTCCGCAAGGCGCTCGGCAGCGTCATCGAAGCGCGGGGCCGCGAGGCCACCCGTAGCGTCGGTCGCAGCCGCGAGCACCTGCTGCTCGGCGCGCTCACCAAGCGCCCGAACTAAGACCGACGCGCGTTGGCGCGGGGTTTGGACTATCCGTTTTGAGGAGTCCCCGGATCGCAAGGTCCGGGGACTTTGCTTTGCCCGAACGTCGGTGGCTCCGCACCCCCACCTTCATTCCCTCCCCACAAGGGGGAGGGAAGCCGATCGAGTTCGCTGCGCTGCCGCGGTTCTTGCTTCTCCCTCCCCCTTGTGGGGAGGGATTAAGGGTGGGGGTGGGAAGCCCGTAACGCTTCAGCAGCGCCTCAAACCCGCTCCAGCACCAGCGTCGTCCATTCCTTCTTCACGATGCGCTGTCGCAGTACGAGTCCCTGCCGCGAATACGCAGTGATCACCCGGTTCGCCTGGGTATTCAGAATCCCCGAGAGGATCACCGTAGCGCCTATGCCCGCCATCTTCCGCATCCCCGGCGCCAGCGCGACCAGCGGTCCGGCGAGGATGTTGGCGACGATCATGTCGTATGGCGCGCTGGCGGCGATCTGCCGATGCTCCAGGCCCGTCGCCTCGATGGCGATGATGTAGCGGCCGACGCCATTGTCGCGCGCGTTCTCCACCGTGGTCGTCACGGCGATTGGGTCGATATCGCTCGCCAGAACCGGCAGGTGCGTGCGCTTCGCCAGCGCAATCGCCAAGACGCCGGTGCCGGTGCCCACGTCCAGCATCGAGCGGAAGCGCTTGCGCTTCAGCGCCTTGTCGATGGCTTCGAGACAGCCCGTCGTCGTCTCATGATGTCCGGTGCCGAAGGCCTGCGCCGCGTCGATGCGGATGGCGGTGAGGCCTGATGGGGCAGGGTGCTCTTCGTGGCTGCCATGCACGTAGAAGCCGCCGGCGACCACCGGCTGCAGCCCCTCGAGCGACTTCGCCACCCAGTTGACGGTCGGGTCGATCGCCTCCACCGCAAAGCTCACGTCGCCGCCCAGCGTTTCGCGGGCAATGGCGTTGAACGCCTCGAGGTCGGGCTCGCTGGTGCACGTCGCCTCGAACACCCACTCCCCGCTGTCCGCGTCCTCGTGCGCCGAGGCGGTCACCGCGATGTCCTCGCGCGCCATCACGGCGTCGACCAGCGCATAGGCCTGGTCCTTGGTGAGCGGAGTAGAGAGTTGCGAGAGCGTCATGGGAAATGTCCTGTTCGCCGCTGTTTCGGGGCAGCAGCGCCGTAAGTCAATGGCTGGCAACCGTCAGCCTTAAGCAGCCGCTTCCGCGCGATCCAGCGATAGCGTCGCCCAGACCGGAAGGTGGTCCGAGCCGGTGCGAGCCAGTGCCGATTGGTGCACGCCCGCTGCCTCGAGCCGGAAGTCGCGGCTGGTGATGATGCGGTCGAGCTGCAGCATCGGGCGGCGGGAATGGAAGCTCGGCCCGAGCGGGATCACGTCGTGGTGCCGACCGAACGCCTGCAGGCACTTACCGTCCTCGGCCCACTGGTTGAGATCGCCCATGATCACGGTGGGCATGTGCTCCTCGAGCTTTTCGAGGTGCGCCACGATGGCGTCGGCCTGCTTCATACGCGAGTTGCCGAGCAGACCCAGGTGCATGCCGACGACGCGCATGGCGATGCCGCCGATGATTACGTCGGCCATCACTGCGCCGCGCGGCTCGAACGCCGGCAGTTCGATGCGCTGCGGGTTGCGCACCTCGATGCCCTTCTTCACCAGCAGCACGTTGCCGTGCCAGCCAAGGCTCTGCTCGCGGATGCCGAAGCGCACCGGCATGTAGTTGGTGAAGTCGACGATCAGGTCGGGGGAGATCGTCGTCGCGCGCTCGCCGAACCGGCGGTCCACTTCCTGCAGCGCCACGATGTCGGCATCGACCTCGGCGAGGATCTTCATGATGCGCTCGGGCTGGCGGCGCCGGTCGGTGCCGATGCTCTTCCTGATATTGTATGAGGCGAACTTGACCATTTGAACCGGGGACTGGGGCCTACAGGATGGGTGAGAACAGGCGGGCGGCCTGCGAGATGAAGCGCGGGATCGGGTGCCGCTTCAGCACCTCCTCCTTGGTCACCTGCCGGCAGTTGGCGAAATCGGCTTCCAGCATCTTCTCCACGGCTCTGATGACGTTGCCGTCGGGCATCCACACCGTCATCTCGAAATTGATGGCGAACGAGCGATTGTCGAAGTTCACCGTGCCAACGGTGGCGATCTTGTCATCCATCAGCAGCACCTTCTGGTGCAGGAACCCCTTCTCGTAACGGTAGATGGCGATATCGTGTTCCACCATGGCGTCGGCATGGGCATTGCTCGCAAGCCAGACCAGCATGTGGTCGGGCTTGGCCGGCAGCATGATGCGGACGTCGACGCCGCGCAGGATCGCCGCATAGAGCGCGGTGCGCATGTCGGTGTCCGGCACGAAATACGGGCTCACCACCCATAGCCGCTTCTGCGCCTGGCCAATGACGTCGACGAAGGCGATGGCGCAGGCCTCGAGCTTGTCGGCGGGCCCGGTTGCCATCACCAGTGCCGAAACGTCACCGGGCTCCTCCACCGGGTTCGGCAACGGCACTTCCAGCACTTCGCCGGTGGCCCAGAGCCAGTCTTCCTGGAAGATCAGCGCCACGGACGAAGCAGCCGGTCCTTCCAGCTTGAGCTGGGTATCGCGCCAGGCACCGTAGCGGGTGTCCTCGCCGAGATACTCGACGCCGATATTGGCCCCGCCGGTCCACGCGACCTTGCCGTCCACCACCACGGATTTGCGGTGGTTGCGGTAGTTGATCCGCATGGGTCCGAACAGCCTCAGGAACTTGTGGCGGTGGTTGAAGCCGTAGATCCTTACGCCCCCGGCCCACAGCCGGTCCTTGTACTCCCTGGACAGTCCGCTGCTGCCGACGTCGTCGTACAGCATGTAGACCGCCACGCCCTTCCTGACGCTTTCCAGCAGGGCCGCCGCCAGCCGTTGACCCAACGGGTCGGCCCTGAGGATGTAGAACTGCACGAAGATGTAGGTCTTGGCCGCCGCGATCCCCTCGAAGATCGACTCGAAGGTCGCGTCGCCGTCGACCAGCAGTTCAGCCTTGTTGCCCGCGAGGAACGGCATGCCGGCAGCGCGACGCTGCACCGGCCATTCAGCGCCGGCCTCTCGGTCGATCACGGCCAGATCTTCGCTGCGGATCAGACGCGAGGCGCGCACCTGCATGCGGGTCTGGGCGTAACTGTCGAAGTGCTTCCAGCCGAACACCAGATAGATGATGGTGGTGGGGAACGGGAGGAACGCCAGCGACACCAGCCACGCGATCGAGCCCTGCGAGGTCCGCGACACGCTGATCTCGCGCACGGCGCAGATCAGCGCGATGGCATACAGGCCCGCCAGCACCATCGCGATGATGGGGATGCTCTCGACAACGGTCTCGACCGCTTCGGTCATGTCGGTCATAGGCGCCCCACGATCGAGCTAAGACTAAAATCCAACGCCGTTCGGATAGCCAGTCCCCTTCGCCACGCGATCAACTGTTGCACGCCACGGCGAAGCTCGCGAATGTAGCGGGCGGATCGTTATCGTCCGCTTTCCCGCCGTTCGAAAGATTTGCCCTCGTGTCGACGCTCATGCCCACGCCCCCCGATAACGCCATGGCGGGGATTGGGTTCAAGCTCAGCTCGGTGTGCGTGTTCCTGGGCATGTCGAGCCTCATCAAGGCCTCCGACGATATCCCGGCCGGGGAACTGGTGTTCTTTCGCTCGTTCTTCGCCATCCTGCCGATCCTCGTCTATCTCATCGCCCGCGGCGAGCTCGGTGTCGGACTGAAGACCCGTCACCCGGTCAGCCATCTGTGGCGCGGCCTCGTTGGCACCGGCGGCATGGCCTTCGGCTTTTATGCGCTGACCCAGCTGCCGCTGCCCGAAGCGATCGCCATCAGTTACGCGACACCGCTGCTGATCGTGGTGTTCAGCGCCGTGTTCTATCACGAGGTGGTGCGGCTCTATCGCTGGAGTGCGGTGCTGGTCGGCCTCGTCGGCGTCATCATCATCATCTGGCCGCGCCTCACGGTGTTCTCCGGCGGGCTCGAGAACATGAGCAGCGCCACACTCGGCGCCGTCTCGGCGCTGATCGCCGCCTGCTTTGCAGCGACCGCCATGATGCTGGTGCGCAAGCTCGTCCAGACCGAGCGCTCCGCCACCATCGTGCTCTATTTCTCGATCGCCTCCTCGATCATCGGCCTCTGCTCGATGCCGTTCGGCTGGCTGATGCCGACCCCAGAGCAGTTCGCGCTGCTGGTCGGCGCCGGCATCTTCGGCGGCATCGGCCAGATCCTCCTCACCGAGTCCTACCGCCACGCCGACATGTCGGTGGTCGCCCCGTTCGAATATGCCTCGCTGATCCTCTCGGTGATCATCGGCTACATCTTCTTCAAGGACATCCCGACGATCGAGATGCTGGTCGGCGGCCTGATAGTCGTCGGCTCGGGCCTGTTCATCATCTACCGCGAGCACAAGCTGGGGATCGAACGGAGGAAGGCCGGGGAAGTCAGTCCGCCACAATGAGGATCGAAGCCCAATGGACACTGCCACCCTCGACCGGTTCATCGTTCTCGCCAAGCGCCAGACTTACGTCGGCGGCGGCGCGAAGGTCGCCTCGAGCCGCACCGGCTCGCACGACCTCACCTTCGCCGATGGCGATTGGTCCTATCGCGACAGCTATTTCGGCGGCACCGATTTTCTCGGACAGGAAACTGTCTGGTTACGCGACGAGCCGGTCTGGGCGATGAACTACTATGGCTACATCCTGCGCCCGGACCTCATCGACGCCCACCGCGCCGGGGCCACCATCAAGTCGGCGCTTTCGGCCATGTACGCGGAGGGCCGCTTCCTCGGCGGCTTCGAATGGACCGGACCACACGGCACCTACCGCGACAGCTCGACTGGCGATGCCGCGCACTTTCACGGACGCGAGGTGATCGAGGTCGGCGGCGTGGAGGCCTACGTGCTGGACTACTTTGGCGGCCTGGTGCGGCCCTAGTCGTTCACGGGGCGGGGGAGGTCAGTCCGCCGCAGTGAATTTCGGCGACGTTGCGCTACGATCGGCCGCAAGGAGAGTCTCAATGTACCACGCCATCGTCCGACGGGTGATCAGGTCCTTGTTCGACGCGGTGAATCGCGGCGACTCGCAGCCGGTGCTCGATGCCTTCGCTCAGCAGTTCGAGCACGTCTTTCTCGGCGGCAGCGCACTCGGAGGACGGCGAACCTCAATTGAGAGCACGAAAGCCTGGTACGGCCGACTCTATCGCCTCATGCCGGACATCCACTTCGACATCGACAGCATCGCGGTCAGCGGAACACCCTGGAACACGCAGGCGGTCGTCAGGTGGTGCGAGCGCAACTCGGGAACGGATGGTGTCGTGACGACGAATGCGGGCATCCACGCAGTGCACATCAGGTGGGGCAAGATGACCAGCCTGGTGATCTGCCCCGACACCGTGCTGGTCATCGCTACGCTCGACCGCCTTGCCGCCATCGGCGTGAGCGAGGCCCATGCCGCGATGATCGAAGGATAGCGCCCTACGGCTTCTGCACGAAGCTCTCGAGCACCTTCTTCCGGCCCGCCTTCTCGAACTCGATCGTCAGCTTGTTGCCCTCGATCTGCTCGATCCGGCCATAGCCGAACTTCAAGTGGAACACCCGCTCGCCGACCGAATAGGCCGAGCCGCGACCGTCGTCGACCGAGCGGGCGACGAGGTCGCCGTCGATGGTCAGCGGGCCCGCCGATTTGCGGGACGAGGCCTGCGCCCGGGCACGCTGCCAGCCGGGCGTTTCGTAGACCGAGTCAAACGGGTCGCGAGTGTCGAAGCGACCGCCGCCCGAGCGCCCGCCATAGCCGTAGCCTCCGTAGGCCGAGCCGGTGTCCTTCACCTCGACGGCCGCCGCCGGCAGTTCGTCGAGGAAGCGCGACGGGATCGCCGCCTGCCACAGCCCGTGCGTTAGCCGGTTCTGCGCCACCGAGACACGCAAGCGCTTCCGGGCGCGGGTCAGCCCGACATAGGCGAGCCGGCGCTCTTCCTCGAGCCCGGCGCGGCCGAGTTCGTCGAGCGTGCGCTGGCTCGGGAACAGCCCTTCCTCCCAGCCCGGGAGGAACACCGTGTTGAACTCCAGCCCCTTGGCCGAGTGCAGCGTCATGATCGAAACCGCGTCGTCGGCCTCGCCGGTATCGCGGTCCATGACCAGCGAGACGTGCTCGAGGAAGCCGCCGAGCGAGTCGAACTCGCCCATCGAGTTCACCAACTCCTTCAGGTTTTCGAGACGGCCCTCGGATTCGGCAGATTTGTCGTTCTGCCACATCTCGGTGTAGCCCGACTCGTCGAGGACCTGCTGAGCCAGCGCGACATGCGGCGGGTCTTTGCGCACGGGCGACCCTGGACCGCTCTCGATCTCGTCATCCGAAGAAATCGCCCGGGCGCGTTGCCCCCAATCGTCGAACTGGTCCATCAGCTGCCGAAGCGTAGTCCGCTGCTTGGGCTTCAGCTCCTCGGTCTGCACCAGCATCCGCACCGCCGCGACCAGCGAAGTGCCCTGGCGCCGCGCCGCGTCGTAGAGGATCTGGAGCGTCGAATCCCCCAGCCCGCGCTTAGGCGTGTTGACGATGCGCTCGAAGGCGAGGTCGTCGTTGGGGTTCCACACCAACCGCAGGTAAGCCAGCGCATCGCGGATTTCCTTCCGCTCGTAAAAGCGCGGGCCGCCGATGACGCGGTAGTTGAGCCCCAGCGTTATGAAGCGCTCTTCGAAAGCGCGCATCTGGTGCGAAGCGCGCACCAGGATAGCCATCGAGTTCAGCTCCTCGCCCTGGCGCTGCAACTGCTCGATCTCCTCGCCGACCTGCCGGGCTTCCTCATCGGAATCCCATACCGAGGTGACCATCACCAATTCGCCCGGCTCGCCGACGTCGGTCTGCAGGGTCTTGCCCAGCCGGCTCTCATTGTTGGCGATGAGGTGCGAGGCGGCGGCGAGAATGTTCGAGGTCGAGCGGTAGTTGCGCTCCAGCCGGATCACCTTGGCGCCCGGAAAGTCCTTCTCGAAGCGCAGGATGTTGTCCACCTCGGCGCCACGCCAGCCGTAGATCGACTGGTCGTCATCGCCCACCACGCAGAGGTTGGCCTCCGGCGCGGGCTTCCCCTGTGCCAGCAGCCGCAGCCACAGGTACTGCGCGACGTTCGAATCCTGGTATTCGTCGACGAGGATGTACTTGAAGCGCCGATGGTATTCGGCCAGCACATCCGGGTTCTCGCGGAACAGCTTGATGCACAGCAGCAGCAGGTCGCCGAAGTCGGTGGCGTTCAGCGTCGCCAGCCGGTTCTGGTACTGCTGGTAAAGGTCCGGTATCCGGCCATTGGCGAAGGCCGAGCGATCGGCCATCGACACGTCGGCCGGCAGCAGGCCCCGGTTCTTCCAGTTGTCCATCATCCCGGCGAATTGCTTGGCGGGCCAGCGCTTCTCGTCGATATTGGCCGCTTCCAGCAGCTGCTTGATCAGCCGGATCTGGTCGTCGGTATCGAGAATGGTGAAATCCGAGCGCAGCCCCACCAGCTCGGCATGCCGCCGCAGCAGCCGGGCGCCGATCGAATGGAAGGTGCCGAGCCACGGCATGCCCTCGACGCCTTCGCCGACCAGCTTGCCGATGCGCTCCTTCATCTCGCGCGCTGCCTTGTTGGTGAAGGTCACCGACAGGATCTCGGAGGGCCAGGCCTTCTTCGAGTTCAGGATATGTGCGATGCGCGTCGTCAACACCCGCGTCTTGCCGGTGCCGGCGCCGGCAAGCACCAGCAGCGGACCCTCGGTGGTCAGCACGGCGTCGCGCTGCTCCTCGTTGAGGCCCTTCAGGTAATCGGGCGCGCCTGCTCCCCGGCCGAATTGGCTGGTGATCGACCCGGCAGCAGGCCGGTCGAGGCGATGCGGTTCGGCTGGCATATGGGAATGACGAATCCTGTTTCGTTCTCGTTTGCGAATATAGGGAGTGACGCACGCGATGTATATGCGCGGGGGTCCGTCACAGTTCTGTCATGGCACCGTCACGTGGCCGTAGTCCGGCGTGCCTAAGCCGAAGCCCTGAATTTCAGGGGACGCCAAAAATGCATTTCAAATCCATTCTCCTTGGCCTCACGGTCGGCCTGCTCGCCACGTCCGCCTATGCCGCGCCGGTGTTCAACCGCATCGCCAGCTTCCCGGTCGAACTGAACAGCCCCGAGGCCAAGGTGACCTCGGCGGAAATCGTCACCGCGTCCGAAGACGGCATGACGCTGGTCTATTCCGACAGCCCGGCCGGTGGCATCGGCTTCGTCGACATCACCGACCCCAAGGCCCCGAAGGCCGCCGGCTTCCTCGCCCTCGACGGCGAACCCACCTCGGTGACCATCGTCGGCACCAAGGTCTACGCCGCGGTCAATACCTCGGAGAGCAAGGCCAATCCGTCCGGCAAGCTGGTCGTCGTCGACCTCACCACCAAGGCCATCGAGGCCACCGTCGATCTCGGTGGCCAGCCTGATTCAATCACTCACAATGCCGCTGGCACGCTGCTCGCCATCGCCATCGAGAATGAGCGCGACGAGGAAGTGAACGACGGCGACATCCCGCAACTGCCCGCCGGCTATCTCGTCGTCCTGTCGATCACCGGTGGCGCCCTCGATCCGGAGAGCCTCGAGAAGGTCGATCTCACCGGCATCGCGGCTGTGGCCGGCGATGATGCGGAGCCGGAATTCGTCGCCATCAACGGCCTCGACGAGATCGCGCTGACGCTGCAGGAAAACAACGAGATCGTCATCATCGACGGCAAGACCGGCACGGTGAAGTCGCACTTCTCGGCTGGCACCGTCAGCCTCGAAGGCATCGACACCAAGAAGGACGGCGCCCTCAAGTTCACCGGCAAGATGGAAGACGTCGCCCGTGAGCCCGACGCCGTGAAATGGCTCGATGACAACCGCCTGGTCGTCGCCAACGAAGGCGACTGGAAGGGGGGCTCGCGCAGCTTCACCATCTTCAACAAGGACGGCACCGTCGCCTACGAGAGCGGCCCGTCCATGGAACTCGAGGCGGCTCGCCTCGGACATTATCCGGAAGCGCGCAACAAGAAGGGCGTCGAGCCCGAGGGTCTCGATGCAGCGACCTTCGGCGAGGACAAGCTGTTCTTCGTTGCGCAGGAGCGCTCCTCGCTGGTTGCCATCTACAAGGACACCGGCGCCGAGCCGGAATACCTGCAGTCGCTGCCGTCGGGCATCTCGCCGGAAGGCCTCGTCGCCATCCCGTCGCGTAACCTTCTGGCTACGGCTAACGAGGTCGACCTGCGGGCCGACGGCCTCGCCGGTTCGCATGTCATGCTCTATGAGCGAGCCGAAGGCGAAGCTGCCTATCCGCAGTTGATCTCCGATCTCGATGCCGACGGTCACCCGATCGGCTGGGCCGCCATCTCGGGCGCCGTCGCCGATGCTGAAAAGCCCGGCATCCTCTACGCCGTGAGCGATAGCGTGCTGTCCGCTGCCCCGGCGATCTACGAGATCGACGCCACCGCCAAGCCGGCGAAGATCGTCAAGAAGACCATCATCACCCGTGGCGGCGATGCCGCGCAGAAGCTCGACCTCGAAGGCATCACCCTCGATGGCGAGGGCGGCTTCTGGGTGGCCTCGGAAGGCCGCAGCGACAAGCTGACACCGCATGCGCTCTACCACGTCGATGCCGACGGCAAGATCGCTGAGGAAGTGGCGTTCCCCGAAAAGCTGCTGCCGAGCGAGATCCGCTTCGGCGCGGAAGGTGTCACCAAGGTCGGCGATACCCTCTGGGTCGCCATCCAGCGCGAATGGAAGGACGATCCGGCGGGGCAGGTGAAGCTGCTCGGCTATAACCTCAAGGACAAGGCCTGGTCGGCCGTCCGCTACCCGCTCGACGCCCCGGCCGATGGCGCCTGGAACGGCGTCTCCGAGATCACTGCGCACGGCGACTACGTCTACATCATCGAGCGCGACAACCAGATCGCCGAGAAGGCCAAGCTGAAGAAGCTCTACCGTGTCCCCGTCTCGGCCCTCGTCGGCGCCGAAATCGGCGGTGAGTTGCCGGTCGTCAGCAAGGAGGAAGTCCGCGACCTGATCTCGGACCTCGCCCTGAGCAACGGCTACGTGGTCGACAAGGTCGAGAGCTTCGCCATCGATGCAGCCGGCACCGGCTTCGTCATCACCGACAACGACGGCGTCGCCGACTCCTCGGGCGAGACCCTGTTCTGGTCCGTCGGCACCATCGAATAACCGAACAAGCCTCCTGCTCGCGGGGCTTAGGGGCCGGTTCCGAAAGGACCGGCCCCGCTTGCTTTTGGGTGGAACACCCACCCGCCACCGAGGTTGGCTCGATGGTCCCCCAAACTCGATGCGGCACCCCCCCCCTCTGACGGGGGGATGGATGGGGGTGAGCGGAGCCACAATCGTGAGGCCGGGCAAGGCGTTGCGAGAATCTTGCGCCGATCTATCCCCCCGCTCCCCACCCATGCGATTCTCCCCCCATCCGCTGCACCGAAGCGAGATCATGACG